>NZ_JASGEN010000118.1:0-29746 GCF_047606365.1 Micropruina sp.
CCGGGCCTGCGGCGTCCGGCCAGATTGGCGTTGCGGCGAGTGCGGCAGCGTCGAGTTGCGGGCGCCCCGGGTGGGTGTGGTGCGCACCGCGGAAGAGCTCGGACGGGCCTTCCCTCAGACGCCGGTCGTCCAGTCGAGTGGCGATCATCCGGTGTCCGAGGTGGGTGCCGAGCCGGCGCTGGTCCTGGCAACTCCTGGTGTCGAACCGATCGCCGCCGGCGGGTATGCGGCTGCAGTGCTCCTGGACGCCGAATTGCTGCTGGCCCGGGCCGACCTGCGGGCGGCCGAAGAAGCGTTGCGCCGCTGGCTTGCCGCGGTGGCGCTGGTCCGTGGCGGGGCAGACGGCGGGAGTGTGGTGATCGCCGGTCCGGCGTCCGCACGGGCAATTCAGGGGCTGGTGCGGCTTGATCCAGTGGGTTTCGCAGAGCGCGAATTGGCCGACCGCGCCGAAACCGGCTTTCCGCCGGTGACCCGGCTGGTCAGCCTCGAGGGCAGCGTCCAGGTTGTCGAGGACGCCGCGCGCGCAATGCATGCAGACACCGGGGCGGTACCGCTGGGACCGGTGCCTGTCGCGGACGGAGAGGTGCGGGCGCTGCTCCGGACACCGCTGGCCTCGGGGAAGTCCTTGGTCTCTGCTGCTAAGGCGGTACAAGTGCGACGGACGGCGCACAAAGAGGAGGGGCTGCTGCGGGTCCGGGTCGATCCGGCAGTGTTGTAGGTCTCGGACTGTCGCCTTCGGCTGAGCCGTGGTGCCTCGCCGCGCCAGCTTGTCACGATCCTCGCCGAGATCCTGATGGGCGCCCCGCCGTTTGCCGCGCCTGTCGCGACCCACTGATTGGCTGCTCGGCTGGTCGAGCTTGTGGAGACCCTCCGGATCAGGAGCAAATTCTAGTCAGGCTGTGGATAACTCTCCACGGGCATTCGGTTCATGCAAGACTCGGCGCACCGATCCCTGGGAGGAGACCGGATGAGGTACCTGGTTGGTTTGTTGTTGGTCGTGCTCGTTGGCTGTACTCAACCAGTGACGCCCTCGCCCAGTTCGTCGGCGATAGGTCCGCCTACCTCCCCGTCGATGCCGTCCAGCCCGAGCGCGAGTCCGACCTGTTCGCCTATGGGAGGCACACCCCGGGCCTGTTCGCCCGAGGAGTTTCAGAAGACCGAGGAGCAGAACCGCCTCACCGAAGAGGCGATCGCTCTGTATCGCCGGTGGACCAAGGAGAGCACGAGGTTGTATCGGGCTGGCGGGACGGACAAGCCAACCAAGGAAATGCTGGAAATAACTGCTGGAGATTTCAGAGGTAGCGTTCTTGGCATCTTCCAGGACATCAAGGCAGCACGGGTGCGGGCGCTTAAGGGGGAGGTCAAAATAGTCACCATAGGGCCAGATGGTGAGCCGTCCAAGAACCTTGATGAGGTTTCGATAAAAGCCTGCCTTGACTCTCGCTCGCTGAGCTTCTTCCGCAACGGGAAGCACATTCGGGATGGAGGCATGTTCTTTGAGCGCGTGATTACACGTCGGATCGATGGCAAACTGGTGCTGTGGTCTGCTCGATCGGGGAGTGTGGACACATGCGCAGGTGGTTAAGTCGGCCAGACCGCATGTCAATGGTCGCCTTGCTCGCTTTGACATGGTCTATCGGTCTGGCAATTTCATTTGTCCCTCACAGTTCGGCGAACGCTGAGATCGCAGCAAAACCGACACCCAAGCCGACGACTAGAGAAAGTGCCGAAGTAACCACGGAACCAGGTGGCGCCAAAGGAAATTTCAACGCGTTTGAGAATCAGTCGCGAGGTGTAGGTAATAGGTCGAAGTCTTGGAAGGGATCGACGACAAGCCAGCAGAAGATCGACGCCGCTGAACGTGAGCGGTATATGCGCGAGTGCTTCAACTTGACGGGGGACACGTCCTGTCTCTTCATGATCGACGATATGGCGAATTCGGGAATGCTAACCGGATCGCTGGCGCGTGCTATGGCCGTGAGCCTGGTGACCGAGTTGCGGCTCCCGACTCCAACGCCGAACTTCGGGCCGAACCCGAACAACAACGAGTGGAAGATGCTGGCGGTCGGATTCCCGATCTGGCTGTGGACCGAGGGTCCGACGACGATGTCCACGTCCGCCTCGGCGAGCGGATTCACTTTCCAGATGACCGCTCGATGGAAGTCGACCGCCTTCCACATGGGTGACGGAAACACCGTGACGTGCACCTCGATGGAGAAGTACTCATCCTCGGTCAAGCCGGGGACGCCGTCCCCGAACTGTGGCTACGCCTATTCGAAGCCGTCGCTGCCGAAGGGCAAATATCAGGTTCGTGCCGTCGCCGATTGGGATGTGACCTGGTCGGTCGCAGGATTCTCTGGTGTCCTGCCGGCGTACAACGAGGCGTCGGCCAGCATCCCGATCGGGGAACTGGTTGCGTTGAACCGATAGGGAAGTGCTGATCGTTCCATCATCCCGGGCTCTCCGACGGGAAAGATCCCGGATCAAGTCCGGGATGACGCTGGAGGGGCTTTGATCAGCGCATCCTAGGGGTGCGTGAGGCACTCACAACTGGTTGAGCCTGTCGAAATCCCGTACCAGCACCGCCGGAGTCCAGAGTCTCGACAAGCTCGACCAACGGTGGGCAGTGCGGGTGGGGCTCGACCATCCAGGGTCGGCCGCTAGGCTGTCGCGGTGCGTGTCGTCTTCGCCGGAACCCCGGAGGTTGCCCTGCCCGCTCTGGAGGCGGTCGCCGCCTCGAGACACGAATTGGTGGCTGTCGTCACCCGTCCGGACGCCCGTCAGGGGCGCAGCAAGCGGCTCGTGCCCAGTCCGGTTGCCGTCTGGGCGGACGCGCAGGGCATCGAGACGCTGAAGCCGGTCACCCCCCGCGAACCCGAGTTCGGGCAACGGCTGCGCGAACTTGCTCCCGACTGCTGCCCGGTCGTCGCCTATGGCGCGCTGATCCCCGCAGATGTGCTGGCCATTCCAACCCACGGGTGGGTGAACGTGCACTTCTCGCTGCTTCCGGCCTGGCGTGGCGCAGCCCCCGTCCAGCGCGGCATTCTCGCGGGTGACGCCGAGACCGGAATCACGATCTTCGACCTGGTTCCGGCGCTCGACGCGGGCGACATCTACCTGCAGGAGCCGTCTCCGCTGGGCGACACCGAGACATCAGGCGAGGTGCTGACCCGATTGGCGGATCGCGGCGCCCAACTTTTGGTCGATGTCCTCGACACGATCGAAGCGGGCACTGCGACCGCGATGCCTCAGCCCAGTGCGGGCATCACCGTGGCGCCCAAACTGACCGTTGCCGACGCTCAGATCGACTGGACCCGTCCCGCGATCGAGATCGATCGGCTGATCCGGGCCTGCAACCCCAACCCCGTCTCCTGGACGACCCACCGTGGTGAACGATTCAAGGTGCACCTCGGACGCGCTCAGGCCGGCACCATCCTGGCACCCGGTGCGATCAATGCCGGACGCCGCACGGTGAACGTCGGCACCGGTCGTGGTGTCCTGGAGCTCCTGCAGGTACAGCCTGCGGGAAAGCGACCGATGGCTGCCGCCGATTGGGGTCGTGGCTTGGGTGTTGACCCGGGATCTTTCGAGTGAGCGGCAACAGGCATCGGGATCGGGCACGGACTAAGGTGCCCAATCCCGATCGTTCTCGCCGGTCTTCCCCGCGGTCGGGCGGCAAGGGCCGTAGGACCAGCTCTGACCCGGCCCGGATCGCCGCCTACCGCACGCTGCGCGCCATCACCGCCGACGACGCCTACGCCAACCTGGCTCTGGCCGAGCAGACCACCGGCCTTTCCAGCCGCGATGCCGCTTTCGCCACCGAACTGGTCGCCGGCACCTGCCGTGCGCTCGGCCTCTACGACGCGATCATCGCCTCGGCCGCCGGACGCCCGCTGCGCAGCCTGCAACCGGCCGTGGTCGACCTGCTCCGGCTCGGCACCCATCAGCTGCTGGAGTTGCGGGTGCCCAGCCACGCCGCGGTCGCCGCCACCGTCGAACTGGCCCGCGAGGTCCTCTCCCAACGGGTGACGGGCGTCGTCAACGCGATCCTGCGCAAGGTCGCCGCCCTGGACGCCGACGGCTGGGCCGGCCGACTGCGAAGCGAGAACGCCGACGCCGAAGCGCTGCTGGCCCGCCATCCGCAGTGGATCATCGACGCCTACGCCGACCTGCTCCCCGCAGAGGAACTCCCCGCCGCGCTGGCCGCCAACAACGAGCCGCCGGTACCGCACCTGGTGATTCGGCCCGGCCTGGCCGAAGTCACCGAACTGGGCGGACGGCCGCTGCGCTGGTCCCCGTTCGGCGTTGAGGCGTCCGGCAACCCGGCCGAGCTGCCGCCGGTAGCGGAGGGCCGCGCCGGCGTCCAGGACGAAGGATCGCAGCTGGTCGCCTGGGCGCTCGCCCGCGTCGAAGCGCCCGGCGGACCCTGGCTCGACCTGTGCGCCGGACCGGGCGGTAAGGCAGCGCTACTCGCCGGATTGGCCCGCGACAAGGGCGAACGCCTGCTCGCCAGCGAACTGCAACCCCATCGTGCGGCCCTGGTCGCCCGTGCGCTGGCCGCTTACCCAGAGCCCACACCGCTCGTCATCGCTGCCGACGGAACCCGTCCGGCCTGGCCCGAGAACAGCTTCGCCCGGGTCCTGCTGGACGCGCCCTGCACCGGTCTTGGCGCGCTGCGTCGGCGTCCGGAGGCCCGGTGGCGTCGCAAGCCCGCCGACCTGGACACCTTGGTGCCGCTGCAGCACGAACTCCTTGCCTCAGCGATCAGGGCCGCCGCACCGGGCGGTGTGATCGCCTACGCCACCTGCTCGCCGCACCGCCGCGAAACCAGCGAGATCGTCGAGGCGGCGTCAGGTGTCGAGGTGCTGGATGCGTCCGCCGTCCTACCCGACATCCCGGACGCCGCGCGCGGGCCCTACCTACAGCTGTGGCCGCATCGCCACGGCACCGATGCCATGTTCCTCGCGTTGCTGCGCAAGATCAGGTAAACCCGATAAGCCTCGATCCCCGAGGGGCGGCGCAGCCAGTGCGTCCAGCTGGAGCCGCGCAGTAGCCGCAGCTCGGCGGATCGAGGATAAAGTTCCAGGCATGACGATGCGGATCACACCGAGCATTCTGAACGCCAACCTCGCCAACCTGGCCGGTGAGATCGCCCGGATTCCCAGTGCCGACGGCGTGCACGTCGACGTGATGGACAACCACTTCGTGCCCAACATGACGTTCGGGCTGCCGGTGGTGGAGTGCATCCGGGCCAACACCACCGCCTTCCTCGACATCCATCTGATGATCGCCGAGGTCGACCGCTGGGCGCCGGCCTTCGCCGATGCGGGCTGCGAATCGGTGACCTTCCATGCCGAGTCGTCCAACGCACCGATCAAGCTGGCCCGTGAGCTGCGTTCGCTGGGCGCCCGGGCGTCGATGGCGCTGCGCCCGGCGACCCCGATCGAGCCGTACGCCGACATGCTGGGTGAACTCGACATGGTGTTGCTGATGACCGTCGAGCCGGGCTTCGGCGGTCAGAAGTTCCTCGACCTGGTACTGCCGAAGATCCGCCGCACTCGCGAGCTGATCGAGGCCCGCGGCGGTGAGATCTGGCTGCAGGTCGACGGCGGCGTGTCGGTGGACACCATCGAACGCTGCGCCGAGGCGGGCGCCGACACCTTCGTCGCCGGCTCCGCGGTGTACAGCGCCGACGATCCCGACGCCATGGTCATCGCGCTGCGCGAGCAGGCGATCGCCGCCTGCGCGCATTGACCAGGCAACTGGTCGCGGTCCTCGGCCGCGGCGTGGTGCCGACGGCCGACCCGATCGCGACCGCAGACGATGTCGGCCTGGTCAGAGGTGACGGCTGCTTCGACGCGATGCGGGTGCTCGGCGGCGGCCCGGACGCCGAGGTCGAAAACCTGGACGATCACCTCATCCGCTTCGCCGCGTCGGCAGCCACCCTCGACCTGCCGTTCGATGCCGACGCCTGGCGCGCCCTGATCGCCGACGCCGTCGCTGCCTGGAAGTCCGCGCCCGAGGCGGTGCTCAAACTAGTGCTGACCAGGGGGCCAGAGTCGACCCCCGGCGTGCCGACCGGCTTCCTGACCATCACCGAACTGGATCTACCGGCGATGCACCGGGCACGGACGATCGGCCTGACCGTCCGCACGATGAACCGTGGCTACGCCAGCGACACCTTCACCGACGCCCCGTGGCTGTTGGGCGGGGCGAAGCTGTTGTCCTACGCCGTGAACGCCGCCGCCAAGCGCGAGGCCGGACGGCACGGCGACGACGATGCGCTCTTCGTCAGTGCGGACGGCTACGCCCTCGAGGCGCCCACCGCCGCGGTGATCGTGCTGCGCGACGGTGCCCTGATCACCACCCCGCCCGGTGCGACCGGCATTCTGGACTCGATCACCGTCCGGCAGTTGTTCGCCGGGGCGTCGGCCGAGGGCGTCGAGACCCGCTACGAACTCATTCCGACCGATGACCTGTTCACCGCCGACGGTGTCTGGCTGGCGTCCTCGATCCGTGGCGTGTGCCCGGTGCGACGGCTCGACGGACGGGAACTCGCGGTGGACGTCGACTGGCACCGCCGGGTCACCGATTGGAGCGGTTTCGGTGGCATCGCGGTCGCTCACGACGAACTGCTGTACGCGGCCTCTTTGCTCACCGATTCCCCGGACGCCGCACGCACGGTCCGTGGTTTGGTGGCAGCCCGCTGCCAGGCACATCTCGCCGCAGGTGCAACGGTGGATGAGCTTGCGGTCGATCTGAGGGTGGGTCTCGCAGCCGCCCGGCAACTGGCGAAAGACGAGTGGCCAGATCTGCGCTGATCGGGCCAGCTGGGGACGGCGCCCAACCACGTCGCACCCTTTCGCGGTCATTGCACCTGTTTGAACGGTTGCTATGACGCCAAAAGGGTCAACGTCATGATCGCAAGGCCTGGAGAACTGCCGAACGTGGAGGATGGACCGCGGGTCGCTGCTGACGCATCGTTTTGGTCTACACACGACTCCGCCGTAAAGTTCGGCGAGATCTGTTCTGTGTGGGAGAAGAAGTGCGTGTGTTGCGGCGACTGATTTGTTCATTATTTCTGATCGGTCTGGCGATGACCGCTCTTTCCGCGCCGCCTTCCGCGGCTGCACCGAAGCCGAGCGTCGACTTCGACGGCGACGGCCTGATTGACGTCGCGTCGGGTGCTTACGACCAGATCGATGTGGCCTACGGCACAGGGACCAGCGTCTGGATCGGCTGGCGCAGCTTCTCCGCCACGGAGGTCGGCAGCCTGGGTCAGTCGATGGCGGCGCATGACCTCAACGGCGACGGCTACACGGATCTGGTCGTCGGCTCGCCGAATCACACCGTGGGCGGAAAGACGCCGGGTGCGGTCTTCATTCTCTATGGCAGCGAACGTGGCCTGCGCACGGACAACGTTCGGCGGCTCAGCGCAAGTACTTCATACAGCGATGCGTTGGGGTGGTCAGTGGCCGTGATGGTCGGCTCGCCCACCCTCATCGTCGCGAGCGCTCCCGGCCTGACAGTCAGCGGACACAAGCGGGCGGGCGCTCTCGCGGTATGGCCGGTGGACGACTCCGGCGTCCCGGGCAAGCGGACTACCGTGACCGAGAACAGCAGCGGCATTCCGGGTGTCAGTGAGGCCGGCGACGAGTTCGGCTACAGCATTGCGGCCAGCGGCTCGACCCTCGTGGTGGGAACTCCCTATGAGAACGTGGGCAAGCTCGTGGACGCGGGAACAATCACGGTGCTGGAACGGAAGGGTGCTGTCGGTTTCAAGGGCGTCGGCATCTCCCAGAATTCCTCCGGCGTTCCTGGGGCGGCCGAGAGCCACGATCAATTCGGTTTCTCAGTGGCAATCGATCGGGGTTGGATCGCGGCCTCCGCACCATGGGAGACGGTCGGAAAGGTCCAGGAGACCGGAGCCGTTCAGCTATTCCGCTATCAGGCCGGATCGTTGAAGCCGAAGCCCGGAGCTTCCATTCATCAGAACTCGCCGGGTGTCCCCGGAGCGAACGAACGAATCGACCATTTCGGGGAGCATCTGCTGGTCCTGCGCTGTGGTGCCGGGGCCTCGCTGGCGATCGGCACCCCGATCGAGAAGGTCGGGAAGAAGAACAATGCCGGCCTGGTGACCGTCGTGCCGCTGGGGTCGGGAAGCAAATGCCCTGCGCGGTCGTACGACGGCAGCGCGTTCGGAGGTGCTGTCGAGTCCGAAGGCGTCGTCGGCTACGGCATCGGTCTGGTGCGGACGGCGTCCGACCACGATGACCTGCTCGCGGTCGCGACCAAGAAGTCAGACTCGCTCGTTGGACGAGTGGACCCGGTGACCGGCAAGCGGGTAGCGACCTACCGCTCGTTGTGGGGGAGTTCCGAGATCACCGGATTCGCCAACCCGGCATCCTGAGCACCCTCTCGGGCAGTTGCGGGGCGGCAACCGATGGCTGGCCACTGACTGACCAACGAAGCGCTGATCATTCACGTCATCCCGGGCTCGATCACAGGGAGAGATCCCGGATCAAGTCCGGGATGACGAGGAGTGGCTTTGGTCAGCGCATCCCTAACCGGGTTGCGTCCGGCGTCGTAGCGACGGATCGTCGATCTCGGCAACCCGTGCCGCGACGATCGCGCGAATGGTGTCGTCCGACAGCGGGCGCTCCGGCTGGAAGCGGATCGTGCCCTTGTCGTAGTCCAGGTCGTCGACAGACTCGGCGACGATCGCCGGCACGCGGCCGCTGTAGGGGTAGACGCCGAAGTGCTTCCTGGTGCGTATCACCGAGATCAACGCCTTGCCTCGATACAGCAGGGCGGGCATGCCGTAGCTCTTGCCCTGCTCGAGGTCGGGAACGGTCGCTTGCACCACGTCGTAGACATGCTCCACCACGGCCCGATCGGCGGGGTCGAGTTCATCGAGGTAGTCGTCGATCGTGCCCATGCGGGCATCCTGCCTTCTCGGCGTCGTTACCGCCAGATCCCTACGGACCTCAGCGCAGGCCGGAGGCCGGGGGATTGCGGCGCCGCCGCAGATACCGCTGGATCTCGGCGGCGATCGCCTCGCCCTGCGGTTCCGGCTGATTCTCGTCACGCCGCTCCTCAAGGGCGGTGATGTAGGCCGAGATGTCGCTGTCCTCGGAGGCCAACTCGTTGACCTGGCTCTCCCACAGGGCGGCCTGCTCGGGCAGTTCGCCGGTGTCGAGCGGGGTGTCCAGCAGATCCTCGAGGCGATCGAGCAGCGCCAAGGTCGCCTTCGGGTTCGGCGGCTCCGCCACATAGTGCGGCACGGACGCCCACAGCGAGGCGGACGGGATGCCGAGTACGGTGCAGTCGGCGGAGATCACTCCGAAGATGCCGGTCGGGCCCTCGTAGGTGGACATCTCCAAGCCGAGTTCTGCCGCCACCTCCTCGGTGGTCGCCGAGGCGTTCACCGGAACCGGACGCGAATGCGGAGCGTCGGTGAGCATCGCACCCAGGAACACCACGATCTCGGGTGCCACAGTCCGAATCGCCGACACCAGCGCGGACGAGAATTCCCGCCAGTGGAAGTTGGGTTCGGGACCGCCGATCAGCACCAGATCGCGTTCCGGCAGCGGCGCCACCAGCACCTCGGTGGTCGGCCATTGCAGCGTCCGTTCACCACCGGACGTGGTGGCGACCGTCGGCCGGTTGACCTGGAAGTCGTAATAGTCGTCGGGGTCCATCGCGAACGACAGCTTCGCCGAGGTGATCTCTGCGAGGTGATCAATCACCCCGCTCGCGGCGTCGCCGGCGTCGCTCCACCCCCCGAAGGCGGCCACCACAGCCGGCCGTCGGAGGTTCTTCAGCGACTTCACCTGAGCCATAGCGGCCATGCTACTCATCCCGCTACGGGGCCAACCGAAGACTCAACGGCGAGGTCAGGCACGGTTTCGCCGCGAGCGGACTGGCCCCGTCTGTGAGGCGTCTGAGGGAATGGGCGGCGGTCGGCAGAGGTTGTCCGGGCATGACCACGACAGTGCTGGCCGCAGGCTATGGCGGCTCCGAGGTATTGACGATCACGACGGAGCGGCTGCCCGAACCGGGGCCCGGGCAGGTCCGGGTGAAGGTGCGCGCGATCGGGGTCAACCCGGTCGATCACAAGACCTACAGCGGCGCGATGAGTGCCGATCCGGCACGGTTGCCGATCCGGCTCGGCTCGGAGGCGTCCGGTGTGGTGGACGCGGTGGGCGACGGCGTCACCGCTGTGACGGTGGGTGACGAAGTGATCGCGTACCGGGCTTCCGGGGCGTACACGACCGATCTGCTGGTACCCGAGTCGGCACTCACCCCGAAGCCGGCCACGCTCGGCTGGCCGGAGGCCGCCGGACTGATGCTGACCGGCGCAACCGCCTGGCATGCGCTGGTTGCGTCCGGTGCCCACGAGGGCGACACGGTGCTGGTCCATGGCGGCGCCGGCGGTGTGGGACAGATGGTGTTGCAGTTGGCGCGATTGTGGGGGATCAGCGTGGTGGCGACGGCCGGCCCGGCCAACCAGAATCTGCTCCGCGAGTTGGGGGCGACGCCGATCACCTACGGCGAGGGTCTGCTGGACCGCGCTCGATCGGCCGCACCCGGGGGCTACGCGGCGGCACTCGACCTGATCGGCACCGACGAGGCCATCGACACCTCGCTGGCACTGGTGGCCGCCGACCGGGTGGTCAGCATCGCAGCGTTCGGACGCGCCAGAGATGGGATCACCCTGATCGGTGGCGGTCCGGGCTCCGACCCCGGCACCGAACTCCGGAACACCGCCAGGGCCGAACTGGCGGCGCTTGCCGGAGCCGGGAAGCTCACCGTCACCGTCGACCGCAGCTACCCGTTGGCCCAAGCGGGCGCGGCACACGACTATCTCCGCTCCGGCCATGCCCGCGGAAAGGTGATCCTGCTGCCCTGAGGAGGCGCTGATCAAAGCCGCTCGATCGTCATCCCGGACTTGCTCCGGGATCTCTCCCGACTGAGGTCCCGGGACGACGTGAATGGATCAGCGCATCCCTAAGTGACGCGTTGATTTCGTTGGTCGAGCTTGTCGAGACCTCGGCATGCGATCGCTGGCAAGGGGTTTCGACAAGCTCAACCAGCGGTGGCTGGGTTGATCAGCCTCCGCCTCACTTCACTCCTCGGGGTCGTACCCGAGGTTCGCGGACAGCCAGCGCTCGGTCTTGGCGAGACTCCAGCCCTTGCGTTCGGCGTAGCTCTCCACCTGGTCGCGGGCGAGGCGTCCGACCACGAAGTAGCGGCTGTCCGGGTGCGAGAAGTACCAGCCGGAGACAGCGGCGCCGGGCCACATGGCCATCGACTCGGTCAGCTGGATGCCGGTGCGGCGTTCGACGTCCAGCAGGTTCCACAGCGTCTGCTTCTCGGTGTGGTCGGGGCAGGCCGGGTAGCCGGGGGCAGGACGGATGCCGCGGTACCGCTCGGCGATCAACGCGTCATTGTCCAAAGCCTCGTCAGGCACGTAGCCCCAGAACTCGCGCCGGACCCGCTCGTGCAGCCGTTCCGCGAACGCCTCGGCCAGCCGGTCGGCGATCGACTCCAACAGGATTCCGCTGTAGTCGTCCAACGCCTCGCGGAACGCCTTGACCCGCTCCGGCGCGCCGAGGCCGCCCGTCACCGCGAACGCGCCCACCCAGTCGGCCAAACCGGTCGACTTCGGTGCCACGTAGTCGGCCAGCGACCGGTTCGGGACGCCCTCACGGTGATGGCCCTGCTGCCGCAGATGGTGCAGCCGCAACCGCACGTCACTACGGGATTCGTCGGTGTACAGCTCCAGATCGTCGTCCACCGCGGACGCCGGAAAGAAGCCGATCACGCCGTTCGCCTTCAACCAGCCCTCGGCAACCACCGTGTCGAGCATGGCCTGGGCGTCCGCCCACAGCTTGCGGGCCGCCTCACCCGAGGCCGGGTTGTTGAGGATGTCGGGGTAGCGGCCCTTCAGTTCCCAGGCGTTGAAGAACGGCTGCCAGTCGATGTAGTTGCGCAACTCGGCCAGCGGGTAGTCGATGAACTCCCGGATCGGTCCGTCATCCAGCATCGCCGGACGGGGCGACAGATACCCGCTCCAGTCGATCGGTGTCCGCTCGGTGAGCGCTTCGGCATAGGGGATCAGCGGCCGTTCGTTGCGCTTGGCGGCATGCCGTTCCCGGATCGACTCGTAGTCGCGGAACACCTCGGCCATGAAGTCGGGACGCTTCTCGTCCGACAGCAGCGCGGCCGCGGTCGGCACCGAGCGGGAAGCGTCCTTCACCCACACCACCGGACCCTCGTAACGCGGCGCGATCTTCACCGCGGTATGAGCACGCGAGGTGGTCGCCCCGCCGATCAGCAGCGGCAGCTTCAACCCGAGCCGCTGCAGTTCGGCGGCGAAGTTCGACATCTCGTCCAGTGACGGGGTGATCAGCCCGGACAGCCCGATCATGTCGGCGCCCACCTCTTCGGCGGTGGTCAGGATCTTCTGTGCCGGCACCATCACGCCGAGGTCGACCACCTCGTAGTTGTTGCACTGCAGCACCACGCCGACGATGTTCTTGCCGATGTCGTGCACATCGCCCTTCACCGTGGCCATCACGATCCGGCCCTTGGTGTAGGCGGCGTCACCGGGCTTCTTCTCGGCCTCGATGAACGGAATCAGATGGGCGACGGCCTTCTTCATCACCCGGGCCGACTTCACCACCTGCGGCAGGAACATCCGGCCGGCCCCGAACAGGTCGCCGACCACGCCCATGCCGTCCATCAGCGGACCCTCGATGACGTCCAGCGGACGGCCGCCCGAGGCCGCCAACTCGACCCGCATCTCTTCGGTATCGGCCACGATGTGCTCGTCGATGCCCTTCACCAGGGCGTGCGTGATGCGCTCCCGGGCCGGCAGCGAGCGCCATTCCTGGACGGTCTCCTCGACGGCAGCGCTGGCCACGTTGAACTCGGCGGCGATCTCCAGCAGCCGTTCGGTGGCGTCCGGGCGCCGGTTCAACACCACGTCCTCGATGCGTTCCCGCAGCCGCGGATCGATCTGGTCGTAAACCACCAGCGCACCGGCGTTGACGATGCCCATGTCCATGCCGGCCGCGATCGCGTAATAGAGGAACACGGCGTGGATCGCCTCGCGCACCGGGTTGTTGCCGCGGAACGAGAACGACACGTTCGACACGCCGCCCGAGATCAGGGCGCCGGGCAAGTTCTGCTTGATCCACCGCGTCGCCTCGATGAAGTCGACGCCGTAGTTGGCGTGCTCCTCGATGCCGGTGCCGATAGCGAACACGTTCGGGTCGAAGATGATGTCGTGCGCCGGGAAGCCGACCTCGTCGACGAGGATCCGGTACGCCTCGGCACAGACCTCCTTGCGGCGCTCCAGCGTGTCGGCCTGGCCGTCGCTGTCGAAGGCCATCACCACGATCGCGGCACCGTACTTGCGGCACAGCCTGGCGTGCGCGATGAACGGCTCGACGCCCTCCTTCATCGAGATCGAATTGACGATCGGCTTGCCCTGCAGGCAACGCAGCCCGGCCTCGATCACCTCCCACTTCGACGAGTCGACCATCACCGGCACCCGGCAGATGTCCGGCTCGGAGCTGATCAGCTTGCAGAACCGATCCATGGCGGCAACGCCGTCGATCATGCCCTCGTCCATGTTGATGTCGATGACCTGGGCGCCGTTCTCGACCTGCTGCCGGGCCACGTCGAGCGCGGTGGTGTAGTCGCCCTCACGGATCAGCCGGCGGAACCGGGCCGAACCGGTGATGTTGGTGCGCTCGCCGACGTTGACGAACAGCGAATCCGGGGTGACGATGAGCGGCTCCAGACCGGCCAGCCGCAAGGCGGGGACGGGGGTCGCCGGCGTCCGCGGCGTGGCGCTTCGGGTGGCGCGGACGATCGCCTCGACGTGTTCCGGGGTGGTGCCGCAGCAGCCGCCCAGGATGTTGACCAGGCCCTCCGCCGCGAAGCCCGCCACGATGGCCGCCATCTCCTGCGGGGTCTGGTCGTATTCGCCGAACGCGTTCGGCAGGCCGGCGTTGGGGTAGCACGACACGTAACAGTCGGCGATCCGGGACAGTTCCGCGACATAGGGCCGCATCTCGGCCGCGCCCAGGGCGCAGTTCAGCCCGACCGCCAACGGCCGGGCATGCCGGATGCTGGTGAAGAACGCCTCTGTGACCTGGCCGGACAGGGTGCGTCCGGAGGCGTCGGTGATGGTGCCGGAGATGATCACCGGCCAGCGGCGTCCGCGCTGCTCGAACAGCGTCTCCAGCGCGAAGATCGCCGCCTTCGCGTTGAGGGTGTCGAAGACGGTCTCGATCAGCAGAATGTCGGCGCCGCCGTCGACCAGCCCGTCGGCCTGCTCCAGGTAGGCCTCGACCAGTTCGGCGTAGCTGACGTTGCGGGCACCCGGATCGTTGACGTCCGGCGAGATGGACGCCGTCCGGTTGGTCGGGCCGAGGGCACCCACCACGTAGCGCGGACGGCTCGGATCGGCGGCCGTGGCGGCGTCACACTCGGTGCGCGCCAGCCGCGCCGAGGCCAGGTTGAGCTCGTAGGCCAGCGCCTCCATGCCGTAGTCGGCCATCGAGATGCGCTGGGCGTTGAAGGTGTTGGTCTCGACGAAATCGGCGCCGGCGTCCAGATAGTCGCGGTGGATGGACGCGATGATCTCGGGCTGGGTGAGCGACAGCAGGTCGTTGTTGCCCTTGACGTCGCTGGGCCAGTCGGCGAACCGTTCGCCGCGATAGTCGGCCTCGCTCAGCTTGAACCGCTGGATGACCGTGCCCATCGCGCCGTCCAGGAAGTGCAGCCGGGTGGCCAGCGCCCTCCGCAGCGTGTCGGTGGCGTCGGGTCGCAGATCGCCGGACGCCATTCGCGGCTGAGGCGGTGTCAAAGTATCGGAGCTCACAGCGTGTGCAATCCTTCCTTGCCTCGTGTCGCGGCGGACGGCCCTGACGGGCCCGGTCTCGATGGCTGCACGCCTCGCACGGAAAGGGGAGGCGTCCGATCGCCGGACGTCGGAGCGGACGTCGACGGCTGCAGCATCAGCCAACTGTACGCCTGCCACCGCGTCGGGCCGTAGCCCGTCCGTGGCCGGCGATTACCGTCCGGGTAGGTGTTTGGGCACCTTTCCGCACGCGCCGTGGCTCCGTGCCGGCTGGTGGCTCGCAGGCCCTACCCTTGGGGCGTGCCTTCGATCGTCCGCGCTGTGCTGTCCGCCGTGACCGCGTCGTGTGTGGTGATCGGTGCCGCGGGGTGTGTGCGGACACCCGCGCCGCTGCCGTCCGGTTCGGCCAGCAGCAGCGCGCCGCCGCGTCCGTTCACGGTGCTCACCGAGCAGCGGGCGAGCACCACCGACCCGGCAGGCGGCCGCAACGATTCGGACGCCATGGTCACCCTGGACCTGTTCCAACGGCTCATGCTGGTGCAGCCGAGCACCCAGTTGCTCAAGCCCGACCTGGCCAAGGAATGCCTGTTCACCGCCGCGCAGGTCTACGAATGCACGCTGCCCAAAGACGTGGTGTTCACCAGCGGACGCAGCCTGACCAGCGCCGACGTCAAATTCAGCATCCTGCGCGCGGTCCGGCTGGCCCCGCAGAAGATGTCCATGCTGGGGGCGCTGCGCAGCATCGAAACCCCCGACGACACCACGGTCAGGTTCCGGCTGAAGTACCCCGACAACCAGTTCGGCTTCGGCCTCGCGGTGCCGGCGGCGTCCATCGTCGACCACGTCGCCTACGACTCCGACAAACTGCGCCCGGTCGAACAGGCGCCGATCGGCACCGGCCCCTACCAACTCGACTCGTGGGACCCCAAAGGCCTGACCATCACCCGCTACGCCCGGTATCGCGGGCCGCTGGGCACCGACATGCCCCGCATCCGGATCGCCTGGTCGGATTCCCCGACCGCCGAAGAGGCGCTCACCGAAGCCAAGGCCGAGATCGTCTGGCGCACCTTGAGCCCGGCCGCCATCGACCGGCTGCAGAACCGCATCGTGCAGGACCAGGACGAAGGTCAGCCGGCCGGCTACTTCCGTTGGGGCCTGCCCCGGGTGGTTCTGCAGCGACTGGTTTGGCTGTCTCGCAGCCCGTACCGTTCCAACGCGTCGCTGCGTAACGCGGTGGCGCTCGCGCTGCAGGAGGACCGCACCGCCAGCTCGATCCTGCCCAGCATGATCGACGGGCACACCGACACCTTCGCGCTCGGCGGAGAGCCGAAGATGCCCAAACTCGAGCCCGGCATCGCGCTCGCCCTGCGCTTCACCGACTCGTCGCCGGCGATGGAGGATCTCGCCAACCACGTACGCGACACGCTGCAGCAGAAGCTGGGCATCACCGTGCAGCTGGTCACCGAGTCGGAACGGGCCGACCTCGAACTGCGCGACAGCGCCCCGATGGTGAACACCGCCGTCGGCTGGCTGCAGGACTACCTGAAGAACCCGCTGCCCGGTAGCGCCGGCAAGCTCTCCAACCTGGAGGAGCGGATCCGGTCGTCGAGCCGCGAGGATGTGCAGCAGCCGGCGCTGGTCGAGATTCAGAAACAGGCGGCGGCGGACGCCACCGTCGTCCCGATCGCCGAGACCGACGGGGTGCTGTTCCTGCGGCAGCGGGTGGACCTGGTCGGCGAAGCGTTCGGACCAGGATGGCAATTGGCGTTGTGGGGAGCACGATGGCGGAACTGAACGGGGTACGGACCGGACCTTTGCAGGCCGGTGAGCGAGTGACCCTCACCGACCCGAAGGGACGCCGGCACTCGGTGCTGCTGGCCGAGGGCGGCACCTTCCACACCAGCAAGGGCGGGATCAGCCATGACGCGCTGATCGGCGGGCCGGACGGCAACGTGGTGACTTCTGCCGGTGGCATCGCCTACGTGGCATTCCGGCCGCTGCTGGAGGAATTCACCGTCACCATGCCGCGGGGCGCCGCCGTCATCTACCCCAAGGACGCCGCCCAGATCCTGGTGCAGACAGACATCTTCCCCGGCGCCCGGGTGCTCGAGGCGGGCGTGGGCTCCGGTTCGCTGAGCATGCACCTGCTGCGCACTATCGGGCCGTCCGGGCGGCTGTACTCCTATGAGCGTCGGGCCGACTTCGCGGCCATCGCGCAACGCAACGTGGAGGGCTTCTTCGGGGCTCCGCATCCGGCCTGGGAGGTGCGGGTCGGCGACCTGGTCGAGGCGATCGGTCCCGAGGAGGTCGACCGGGCGATCCTCGACATGCTGGCGCCGTGGGAGTGCATCGACGCGGTCGCGAACGTGCTGGCCGCCGGCGGCATCCTGTGCTGTTACGTCGCCACCGCCACCCAGCTCGGACGCACCATGGACACCCTGCGTGCCCACGGCGGGTTCACCGAGCCGGCGGGCAGCGAGCTGTCGGTGCGGCAGTGGCACGCCGAGGGTCTGGCGATCCGGCCCGGGCACGCCACCACCGGGCACACCGGCTTCCTGATCTTCACCCGCCGGTTGGCGCCCGGGGTGTCCGCGCCGTTGCGCCGGCGGCGTCCGGCACCTGGGGCGTACGGACCCGACTACAGCGGACCGCGTCCGCCCGGTGTCGGGGTGGAAGAGGCGCCGGCGTGAGTGTGCCGGGTGACCCGCTCGCCGAAGCTCGGGAGCTGGCCGAGGCCCGTGGCCGGGCCGTCGAGCTGGCCGAGCGGCGGCTGGCCAACGCCCGTGCCGATGCCCGCTCGCTGGCTCAGGCCAACGAGAAGCTGAACGCGACCCTGCGCGAGGCACGCGGGTCGCTGGTCGGTTTGCGGGAGCAGCTGGAGGCGTTGTCCAACCCGCCGCAGGCGCACGGTATGGTGGTGGGTGTCCCCGGGGAGGGCCTGGCCGATGTGTCGGTCGGCGGACGGGTGCTGCGGGTCGCGGTCGTGCCCGAGGTGTCGGGTGACGGACTGCAACCCGGTGCGCCCGTGCTGCTGAACGAGGCGATGATGCTGGTCGGGCTGGCGCCGGAGGCCGCGCAGCTGGACGTCGTGCTGGTCAAGGACGTGCTCGCCGACGGCCGGCTGCTGGTCTCCGGGGGTGGCGACGACGAACATCTGCTGACCGCCGCACCTGAGGCGTCCAGCGCGCAACCCGGACAGAGCGTGGCCGCCGACCGCCGTGCCGGCATCGCACTGTGGGTGGTGGAGCGGACCGAAGTCAACGACCTGCTGCTCGACGAGGTGCCGGACGTCGACTACGCCGACATCGGTGGTTTGGGCGGCCAGATCGAACAGATCCGGGACGCCGTCGAGCTGCCGTTCCTGCACCGCGACCTGTACGCCCGCTACCAGTTGCCGGCGCCCAAGGGCGTCCTGCTCTACGGGCCACCCGGCTGCGGCAAGACGATGATCGCCAAGGCGGTGGCCAACTCGCTGGCCGAACAGGTCGGCGGGGGAGTGGGCAGCCACTTCCTGAACATCAAAGGCCCCGAACTGCTGAACAAATACGTCGGTGAGACCGAGCGGCAGATCCGGGTGATCTTCGCCACCGCCCGTGAACATGCCGCCGACGGGCGTCCGGTGATCGTGTTCTTCGACGAGATGGACTCGCTGTTCCGCACCCGCGGCAGCGGCGTCAGCTCCGACATGGAGTCCACCGTGGTGCCCCAGTTGCTCAGCGAGATCGACGGCGTCGAGGGCCTGTCCAACGTGATCATCATCGGCGCCACCAACCGCGAGGACCTGATCGACCCCGCCATCCTGCGTCCCGGCCGGTTGGACGTGAAGATCAAACTCGACCGCCCGGACGCCGCCTCCGCCGCCGAGATCCTCGGCAAGTACCTCACCGCTGAGGTTCCGCTGCGGACTCCGGGTGATCCCGACCCTGGTCGCCACAGTGAGCCCGACCTCCGTCATCCCGGCGAACGCAGCCTCGGCGGCCCCGGCGAAGCCGACCCCGGCGAGCCCGATCTCCGTCATCCCGGCGAACGCCGGGATCTCACCCCCACGCAGTACCGCCGGCAACTGATCGAAGCCACCGTCGAGGCGCTCTACGCAACGACCGACGAGAACCGATTCCTGGAGGTCACCTACGCCTCCGGCGATCGCGAAGTGCTCTACGTCAAGGACTTCGTCTCCGGCGCGATGCTGGCCAACATCGTCGGACGGGCCAAGAAGTCCGCGATCAAGGAGGTGCTCGCCGGCGGTCCGGACGGCGTCCGGCTGGAGCATCTGCTCGGAGCCTGCGCCGACGAGGTCGCCGAGAACGAGGACCTGCCGAACACCACCAACCCCGACGACTGGGCGCGGATCTCCGGCCGCAAGGGCGAACGGATCACCTTCATGCGCACTCTGCGCGGTGCCCGCCAGGTGAACCCGTAGCGGGGACGCGCGACTAGCCTTGACGGCAGCTGATCCGTCGACCGGACGAGGAGGTGTGGTTGTGGGAATCTGGCAACGCTTGACCGGACGTCAGGGCAAGCCGCGGCGCCCGCTCACCCGGGAAGAGGAGGAGCGGCTGCGGATCGACGAAGAGCGCGCCGAATGGCAGCGGAAAGCGCTGGAGGAGCGCCGGCGGTTCGGCCGTTACTGAGCCGCCCCACAATCACCAGCGGCACGCGGGGACGGTTCTTTTCGTTCCACCGTCGGCCGAGTTGGTCGAGCTTTCGAGCTTCCTGCGCGATGGAAGTCCGGCTCAGCCGTGGGCACCTGGCGACAGCGATCGCCGCCACCCCTGCGGCCGGCTCCAGTGATCTACCGGCGCGCTACCTGGATAGCCTCAGCCGCTACCTGGTGGAGGCGGGCTTCGACGTTTAGCGGAACCGCTTCAGGCCGTCCGGGCGATTCGCCGTCGGGCCAGCAGTCGCCAACCCAGCATGGTGAGGGCGAGGAAGATTCCCGCGACGACCACGAAACTCGGTTGGACGCCGCCGCCGGTGCCGACCCGGAGCAGCATGCCGACGACCAGGGTGCCGAGCCAGACGAACACACCGTTGCGCAGCGTGTAGGCGGGGCGGTGCATGGCGAGCAGCGCGATCGTGGCGGCGGCCAGCGCGACGACGAACGGCCACGCCGTCACGACGACGCCGAGGAGCGCCGCGCCCTCGGCGTGCGACAGCCGTCCGACAGTGGCGAATACCAGCACCACAAGCAGATCAATGCCGAGCGTCGTCCACCACTTCATGACACCAACCCTACGATGAGGACATGCCGCTGCTGGGAACCGAGACCGAGTACGGCATCCTCGCGCCGGGGCGTCCGGACCTGCATCCGACGGTGCTCTCCGCCGCCGTGGTCGACGCGCATGCCGGCTCCGCCACGCTGTCCCGGGTGGATCCGGACGACCCGATCCCGATCGAGGACGCCCACAACCGGTTCCTCGGCAACGGCGCGCGGCTCTACGTCGACCATGCACACCCGGAGTACTCCACGCCTGAGGTGACCTCGCCACGCGCCGCGCTGCTGGCCGACCTGGCCGGTGACGCGATCGTCGCGCGGGCTGCCGTCAGGGCCGGCGAACGGTTGGGGACTCCGGTGCGGGTGTTCAAGAACAACACCGACGGCAAGGGTGCCTCGTACGGCTACCACGAGAACTATCTGTTCGACCGCGCGACGCCGTGGGACCGGATCGTCGAGGGCATGTTGGCGTTCCTGGTGACCCGGTTGGTGTTCACCGGCGCCGGACGGGTCGGCCTCGGGCAGGCCAGCGACGCTCCCGGATTCCAGTTGTCCCAGCGTGCCGACTTCTTCGAGACCATCACCGGCCTGGAGACCACGGTGCGGCGTCCGCTGGTGAACACCCGGGACGAGCCGCACGCGGATGCCCGCCGCTGGCGTCGGCTGCACGTCATCGCCGGGGATACCAACCGTTCCGAGACGTCCACCCTGCTCAAACTTGGGACGGCGTCCGCGGTCGCTGCCGCCATTGATGCCGGTGTGTTTCGTCCACTGCTGCTGGCCGATCCGCTCGGTGCCGTCCGGCTCGTCAGCCGTGATCTGGCCTGCGAGACACCGCTGGAGCTGATGGATGGACGCCGGCTGACCGCGATCGAGATCCAGCGGGAGTATCACGCCCAGGTGTCGGCCGCGGGCTGCGGCGACACCGAGGTGAACGCCTTGTGGGCGCGGATCCTCGACCGCTTGGCCGACGATCCGATGACCTGCACCGAGCTGGATTGGGTGGCCAAGCTCGCTCTGATGGAGAGCTTCCGCCGCCGTGATGATCTCGGCTGGGATCATCCACGTTTGGCACAGCTGGATCTGGCCTGGGCCGACCTGGACGGGCGGGCCAGCCCCTATGCCGCGCTGGTGCGAGCCGGACGGATGCCTCGGCTCACCACGGACGACGAGGTCGAGCGCGCCGTTACCGAACCGCCCGAGGACACCCGGGCCTATCTGCGCGGTCGGCTGGTAACCGAGCGGACGTCCGAGGTGCTGGGCATCGACTGGTCGTGGATCCTGCTGCGAACGCGACAGGGACGTCGACGGTTGCGGCTGGAGGACCCGCTGGGCGATACCGCAGAGGATGTGCGAGCCGTGGGTGGCCTGGATGCTCTGATCGTCCGCTCATGATTGCGGACGAGGTGTCAGCAGGTTGTCGGCCCGAGCCGCAACGCAGAACGTCGAGCATGGCCGTCGCGCGTCGCCTCAATCTCGATGTCGATGCACGGTTGCGCGGGGTCGACCAGTAGGCCGCCCAGGTAGGACTGCGGGGCACCGTCGGGGCACGGACTGATGTGGAGTTCTCTCGTCACCCAGGGGTCGATTTTCACTCCACCTGGCGAGTTGGCCCACACGGTCCCCGGTACGTATGCCAGGTAGTGCGGAGGTTTGATCGTGAGCACGATGTCCGCCGGGCTGGACACGGCCAGGGGCGCCTTCCAGAAGAGCGCAGTGGGCAGAACCTCAGTCTTCACGCCTGCGCCGTCCGCGGGAGGTAGTGGAGTCGGAGCGGCACCCTTGGTGCCCGTCAGGACAACGCCGAAGGCACCCCGTCCGTCCGAAGGGGACGCAGATCCCTGGTGGCCGTCCGGACAGCCGAAGAATCTGGGTGGGCTGGTCGCGGAGGGCGTGTTCGTCGGCGAGGGGTCGGATGTGGTGCAGGCCGCGCAACTAAGAAGCACAGTCACCGACAGCAGGCCGGTCACCACCGGCATCACTCTTCGGACGGACGGAGCGAGACGGTGAATGGTCATGGCGAAGGGTCCTGAGTCGACATGCTCAATCGCTTTGATCGCGTCCGGCCAGTCGTTGTGTCCGGCGCTGTTCGGCCTTCGCCCACCGGGCCTTGTCGAGGTCGGTGACCGGCTCGAACTGCGGGACCGGCATCGCCTTGCCGTTGTCGTCGAGGGCCACCATCACGAAGTAGCAGCTGGTGGTGTGCCGCCGGACGCCGCTGAGGATGTCTTCGGCCTCGACCCGGATGCCGACCTCGATCGACGTCCGTCCGGTGTAGTTGACCGAGGCCAGGAAGGTGACGAGTTCGCCGACATGCACGGCACGGCGAAACCACACCCCGTCGACGGCGGCGGTCACGCAGTAGCGCCGGGCGAACCGGCTGGCGCACGAGTAGGCGACCTGGTCGAGCACTTTGAGCAGATGCCCGCCGTGCACGTTGCCGGCGAAATTGGCCGTCTCCGGCGTCATCAGCACGGTTTGCGAGAGGGTACGGGGCGGGTGTTCGTCCGTCACGGGACAACTGTAAGACCGACGCGCATCGACCGGAACCGGCGCCTGATGAGCGAGAGCGCACCACCGAGCCAGCGTGGACCGAAAGAACCGTCCCCTGCGGTGCGAATCTCGCATGCCGGGGGACGGTTCTTTCTGGTTCGAAATTCGCACGTCGAAGAACCGTCCCCGGAGGTTCGGAATTCGCATGCGGAAGAACCGTCCCCCGTCATTCGATGAGGTAGTCGTAGCGGACGCCGCTGGGTGGGACGGTGGGGCTCACCTTGGTGCGGTGGGCGGCCCAGACGTGCAGGGTGCCGTCGATCCAGCGGGCGGCCTGGTAGCTGCGTTGGACGAGGAGACCGCCGGTGGGCACCTCCTCCTCGGGGATGAGGAGGGCGCCGTCGGGGCCGCCGCCGAGGAGATCGGTGACGCTGTGGACGAGGCGGCGTCCGTCGATGTCGAGGACGGAGCCGCGGGCGAGGACCACCTGTTCAGTGGGGCCGGGGCGTACTGGGATGAGGGGAATCCAGTGCGGCGGTGGGGCCTGGGCAAGGTGATAGTCGGGTGCCGGATCGGGATCGCCGGGCGGATCGGGTGGTCGCGTCGAACTCAGCGGCAGGCCGGTCTGCAGCGGCGATTCGACGGTCTGCTCGATCGCCCAGCCGAGGTTCGCCTGCTCGTCGCGGGCCAGCAGCACCTCTTCCACCACCGGTCCGACCAGGGGTTTCGCCAGTCGGGGCGCGACATACAGCAGGTTGCGGATGGTTGCGCCCTCGGGTTCGTTCGCGTCGAACGGCATGGCGTGCTGGAACACACTCCAGCCGCGGGCCGAGGTCGCGTTCGGGTCGCCGACGTGCCGCAGCAGGGTCCGGACGCCGAACGTGTCGGTGACCACCAGCGACGACGTCCGCACCAGGGCGCCGACCGGTAGGTCGACGCCGATCACGAACCAGTCATTGCCGTAGCCGGAGAGGGTTTCGATGAGCAGTACCTGGGCCAGATCGGTCTCCGCGGGCTGCAGCGCGGCCAGATTGAGGTTGCCGTCCTCGAACTCCCAGAACCGGCGCGCGGGCAGCCCGGGTGCGGTGACCGGGGCGGGCATCACCGTCCGGACGACGGCGGGTCCGGCCTCGCTCGGCTTGGTGCCCAGGTTCACCTCCCCGTTGACGTCGAACTCGTACCAGTCGAGCACGTCGCTGTCGTAGCGGTGCGCGGTGAGTGTGGTCTCGTCGAACGGGCTGTCGCCGAGACGGGCCGCCATGGATGCCGTGTGCTCGAACCGCGTCGGCTGCCAGCATTCGGCGGCCGGGTCCACGTCGTCGAACAGGTCGGCAACTAGGTGCAGCCAGTCGGCGCAGGCGGCCCGCAGTTCGGCCACGTCGCCGGGGGCCACGGTTTCGTCGATCCGGGGTTGCGGACGGCCGGCCAGTTCGGCGCGCAACCGGCGTCCGTCCAGGCTTCGGCCACCGTGCAGGCGGGCATAGCCGGCGGTGGCGGCGTCCGCGTCGGCCAGCACGTCGTCGCCGTAGACCGGGACGGCGAACGCGCGCAGCAGCGCCGGCGCGTAGTCACGAGACACCGTCTGGCCGGCCAGCAGACGCAGGAACAGCCGTCCGGTATCCACCCCGAGCCGCAACCCGGCCAAGGTCTCGGCCGCCGACGGCAACGGCGCGCCGGCCTTCTCGATCAGCGTTTCCAGCGGGGCGGCGAGCGCGGCGAAAGTGGGTGCCTGCATGGCGGTGTTCGGCGGGATCGGGCCGGCGACGAATCGGGTCGGTTCCGCCGCGACGCCACGCCAGCGGGCCACCACCGGGGTGCCGCCGTCCTGGCCGGCGAACTCGCCGAGCTGCCACTGCCGGGCCAGCAGCCACAGCGGATCGTGCACGGGTGCGGTCGCGCCGACCGTGACGTCCGCGCGCAGCGGATCGGGTTCGAGTCGGGAGTAGCTGGTGATCGACGCCATCTCAGCCTCCTGCCGGATCGAACACGTGCGGGTTGGTCGACGGCACGTCCGCCTCGGTGTTGAAGGCGAGCACGGACGCCGGCAGGTACTGCCGGACCGCGCCGAGCGCTTCGGGCGGAACCGCGCGCAGGTGGGCCAGTTCGAGGGTCTCGATCAGCACCTGATTGAGGCTGCCGACCGTCCACGGCTCGCCGGGCACCGGCGGCACAGCGAGCAGGATCGCCTGCGGCGCCATCGACTCGGGCGGGTCGTAGCGGAACGCCACACCGGTGGTCTGGGTGTCGGACGGCACCACCTCCGCCCACTCGTCGAGGAGCAGACCGGACAGGGTTCGCCCAGGCGCCAGCAGTTCACCGTCGATCAGCAGCAGCGAACTCGCACCGTCCACATAATTGCTTGCCGGCAGGGCATTCCAGGTATCACCGGGGGCGTACGGCAGCTGTGCCACCGTGAGTCGCAGCGGCTGTCCGCCGAACGCTTCGGCCTCACGCAGCGCGATCCCGGCTCGGGCCAGCGGCTCCCGGACCCGTTCCATCCGGGTCAGCCAAACCTCAGCGGCCAGCGGATCGTTTCCGGTCAGCGCCGGATCGTCACGAGACGCCACTAGCTGATCGATTCCGGTCGGCACGAATCGGGGGACCGCCACAAACCCCGGCCCGAGCAGGGTGCGTGCCTCCGCCAGCAGTCCATCGACATCGTCGGACGGCGCAGCCTGGGAGGCCAGGCGTCCCGCCAGATCGGCCCGCACCCGAGCGGCCGCGGCGTCCCAACCCGATTGTGCGGACGGCAGCCCGGCCTCACCGACGCCGAACGTCCAGGACGCCACGACCGCATCCCGCAGGTCGTCCTCGGAATCGGCGGCCAGGGCCTCGTCAAGGGCGGCGGCCACCTCGGTGACCCGTTGCCGGGCGGCGGTCACTCTGGCGCTCAACTCGACGACATCGGTGCCCCCGATCGGGTCGGCGTGCGGCGGTTGCAGTGCGGCGCCGTCCAACGGCTTGGCGGCGGTGATCAGCGCCGCCAGCGACCCGCCGAGTTCGAGGAGCGCCAGCAGGTCGGCGTCCGGCAGGAGTTGCGCGGTCGCCACCGCGGCACCGGACGCCAGAGCGGCCCGGGCGGCCAGTTCGCGCAGGCCGCCCTCGGTGCTGGCCAGGTGGACGAAGTCGGACGCCGTCAGTTGCAGGTCTGTCCATGGCACTGAGGTCGCGGGTTCGCCGGCCAGTGTGACGCTCCGTGTGGTGGCGGGTCCGAGCATCGACCCTAGCCAGGCGTCCAGGGCCGGTTCGGCGGCGGCACGGGCGGAGATCCCGGGGCGGAGCCCGGGATGACTGGGGGCCGCCCAGCCGGGGGTGGGCGGGGCGTCCGGGTCGAACAGCAACACCACCCGGTGGGTGACTGCGGCGCCGGTGCGCGGGGTGGTCAGGAAGTCGAGATCAGGGGGAGGAGTGAGGCCACGGTCCACATCACCGACGCTGCTCACCGCACGGGTCAGGTCGCCGCGGGCGAACTGGTGGGCCTGCTCGGCCTGCAGCGCGTCGGCGCAGGCGTCGACGGCGGCGTTGAGCGCCCGCAGCACGGCGATAGCCCGTTTGCGCTCGTCGTCGGTCGGCGTCCGGCCCATCGACACCAGGTGGTCGACGGCATGGTCCTCGCTGCCCAACCACAACTCGTGCAGCGCCAGGCCGTCCAACCGGCGCGCCTCGACCGGCAGCTCCCACTGGCCGGGCAGCGGCGCCGCCTCGCGGGCATCGTTGATCGCGAAATCCAGGTGGCGCTCATGCAGGTCGCGCTCCACCAGATAGCCGAGCACTGCGCCCATCGTCCTCCCGGCCCGGACGCCGTCGAAGACCCAGCGGGCCATCCGGATCCGCTCCGAGGTCAGGCTGATCGCGAACGGGTCCTGCTCGCCGCCGCCGTGCGCCAAGTGGGCGTTGCGCAACATGGCAGCCACCTGCGCCTGATGCACCGACGGGGCATGGATGAACCCCGGATCGTCATCGGCGAACACCAGCGGCGCCGGCTCACCAACTGGCAGCTGATTCTGCGGGACCGGGGCGGCCGTCGACGGCTGCAGGCCCTCCACCCAGCCGTAGCCGCCGCCCAACAGCCCGGACGGCGCAGCGTCACGCAGCTGTGCCAACCGTGCCGACGCCAACGCGGTCACCCAGGCGTCCAGCCGGTAGCTGGCGGCATCGAGGACGCCCACCAGTTGCCGCTCCAAGGCAGCCGCGGAGGAGTCCGCCAATGCTTCGACGGCGGCCCGGAACCCGGCGAGCGGACCCGTCGGCGACTGGTCGGCGAGCCGGTCGCGCACCGTGCCACCGTCCGGCAACACAGTAGCCCTGCGCGCAGACCAACCGGTGGCATCGTCACCGAAGCCGTAGAACTCGGCGTCCTGGGCGGGCAGCCCCAACAACCCGGACGCCGCGTCGGCATGTTCGCGCAGCAACCCGTGCCGCAGCAGCGCCTCGAGCACCGAGCCCGGCGGATCGGACGCGGTGGCCAGCGCGTCCGGGTCGGCGGCCAGCAGGGCCCGCAACGCCTCGGCCTCACCCTCGGCGCGGACCAGCGGCAGAGTGACCGGCCGCTCACCGGATTCGTGGACGACCAATGCCCCCGGCACCAACCCAAGGCCGGCGGCACGGGCGATCGGCAGATTCCGGTCCCGCGCGGCGTTCCAGAAACCGATGTCGGTCAACTCCAGGGCGAGGAAGCGGACCAGGTTGTCGGCGAACCGGGCCCCCATGCTGCGCCGCAGGGTCAGGTCGTCGGAGCGTCCCTCGATCCGCAGCACGTCGACCAGATCGGCGGTGACGTCACCGCGTCCGATCCGCGGCGCCAACCCGACCGCCGGACGCCAGCCCTGCTCGCGCAGCCCGCCCAGCACCTGGGCCAGCCGGGTCAACCGCTCGTCATCGCCCCCGAACCGGCCCAGCGAGGTCACCGGCAGCACCCCGTACGGCTGCTTGCCGATCCGCAGCGCCGGCAGCGGGCCGTCCGGGCGAACGAAGCGACCGGCGAAGTCACGCGCCCAGCCGTTCGTCGCGGCGTCCACCCCGATGAACTGGGTGAGCCAGTACCCCCAGGTGGCGGGCCACAGTGCCCGGTTCATCGCGGACGCCACCCGCGGCTCGTCCTGATCGGCATGCGACAGGCCGGCGAAAAGGTCCCTGCCCACACCCAGCAGTCCCGACGCCGTCGCCCCGAACGTGCCCGGCTGCGGAGTGGTGGCTACCGGTGACCAGCCGCCCGGATCGGTGCTCGACCAGCCGGACGGCGCCGCCTCGGCATTGTTCGTGGTCGCCTCCGGCGCCAGGAACCCCAGCCCTGCCGAATATCGCTGCGCCTCCAGCAGAGCGGCCACCTCGGCGGCACCGGTCGCAGCGTCACCGGAGCGGACGCCGCAGGCCACCAGCAGGTCGACCGGACCGGTCACCGGCAGCCGCACCGCCATGCCCAGCTGTTCGGCCGCTGCGAAGTCGATCAGCCAGTTCATTCCGGTATCGACCGCGGCGACCTCCTGATCGTCGGCGTCGGCGACCAGCGGCGCGGCCAGATCGGGTCCGACCGCCGGGTCGAGGGTGATCGGCGCACCGGTGACGGCCGCCAGCAGCTGCCCGCCGGAGTAGGCGGTCACCGTCCACTGCTGCGGCAGCAGCCGCGCCACCGGCGTGCGTCGATCGTCGGTCACCTGGAGGGCGGGGAACGTCGGTTCGGCGCTCAACGGCTCGCCGTCGGCCACCTCGGCGTTCGGCCGGGCCGCCGGATTGGTCGGACGGGTGGCCCGCGCCACCCAGCCCGCGCGTCCGGGGCCGAACCGCTCAGCCAGTGCCGCCCACAACCGCTGCTGCCGCGCGGTGTTCGTGCCGGTGCGCCACTGGCCCCGCCAAAACTCCTGGCCAGCGGCCTGTTCGGCCTCGGACAGCCGTGGATCGTGGGCGTCCACATGGAGCTGATCAGGGTAGATCCGGACCAGCAACTCACCCTCGGCGTACCGGGTTTCCAGCCGCACCGGCAGCAACGCCAACGGTTGCTCGGCATCCGCCAGCACGCCGGTCAGCCGCGGGTCGGCGATCAGCGCGTCCGCGGTCAGCGGGGCCAGGTTCAGCGGATCGGTCATGGTTCGGGCTCCCGCATCAGCACGGTGATCGGAATGGTGATCCGGGCCGGGAGTTGACGCAGCCGTCCGGCCAGGGCCGCCGCGGTCGCGTCGGTGGCCGGGGCATGGGTCACGCCCGGGGGTGCCTCGCCAACCTCGAAGCCGAACCGGGGCGCGCTCGGCTGCTCGGCGATGCTGATCGCGTACTGGTCGGCCTGCGCCAGCGGAATGCTGAAGCCGAAGTAGCTGACGTCGGGGTCGAGCGAGCCGCGGAACACCGGCAGCAGGGTCCGCGGCGGGTTGGCGCCCGGGTGGGAAGCGGTGACGACGGCGTCCGGGAAGCGGCGGATCAGTTCGCTGCGCAGCAGCAGCACGAACCGCTCCGCACGCAACGTGGGGGCACCCAGCGCCCGGTCGGCCCACTGGTCCAACGGTGGAATGTCGGGCGGTTCCGCGGGTGCGACCGCGGCGTCCCAGAACTGGTCGAAGAAGGTGCCGGTCAGCGGTGTCGGGAACTCGCGCCACAGCAGCTCCCGGCCGAACTCGTGGTTCAGCCCGACCAGGAAGGCCTCGACGAATGCTCCGTTGGTGCGCAGCGCGACCGCTGTGTTGGCGGGGACGCCGTCCAAGCCGGGCAGCAGCCAATGCTGGCCGAGTTCGACCAGGGCTTGCGCCATCGGCGTCGCGAAGCGGGGCACGAAGCGGAGGTTGGGCACCGGCGCCTCCGATCCGGGCTGCGCCGGGATTGGGCTGCTGAACAGCGAGCCGACCGCCGCCGCGAAGGTGCGGACGGGTGCGACGAGTTGCTTCGCCTCCGCGACCAGCGATCCGACCGTGACCGTGCCGTGGTGCGGTGGATGATGCGGGCGCTCGTCCAGGAACGCGGTGAGATGCGTGCCGGCCACCTGGCGGAACAGTGCGGCGGCCTGCGAGTCGCGCCGCGGCGGATGAGGGTGCGGACGCGGGTCGACGGGATCCGGGGGCTCGGGCGGATCGGGTGGATCGGCCGGGTCGCCGGGCCGGCGACGAGGGGGCGGAGTGGCTTCGCCGCCGTCTTCGGGCGTGCGCAACGACGGCCGGAACACTTCGCCGTGCCCC
>NZ_JASGEN010000119.1:0-3444 GCF_047606365.1 Micropruina sp.
AGTCTTACCGTCTGGCGTATCTGCACTCCATCCCCAGTCCTGTTCCCAGTAGATCTTCAGCGCACCAGAGCCGCCTTCATCGAACTGCTTCATGTTAGCGCAGCCCAGCACTTCGTTGGCCGGAACAGGCACTTTCAGGTAGTTCGCGAACTCTTTGTAGTACTTGATACGGTTTTCAGACTGAGCAATTTCAGTCGGGCCGCCGCACTCTACGCCGCCGTTAATGATCTGCGTGGTCACCCCGAAGCCCGGTACCAGACCGTTCGCTTTGTCGTGATCGTTTGGCTGCCAGGTGCCGTCAATCACCTGCAACATGCTTGGTTTTGGTGGCTGTGGGTAGGCGAAGAAGAAGATAGCAGAAGCCAGGTTCAGCCAGGTATCCGCTACCAGCTCAGGTTTGTCCAGCAGGGTGCGGACAGTACCGAACATCGCTTCAGAGAACGGACCGTAGTTGTAGTTGTAAGACAACTGTTTAGCCCCGCGGCCAAAGTAGCTCACGAAATCGCCGTCTTTGTCTTTACCGCATGGCCAAGTCTGCCCCTGCCAGATCTCAGGATTACATTCGCCGTTATAGCCGCCTTTCTGACCCTCGGTCCAGCCCATTTCGCGAACGTGAACCAGCGCCTGACGCCATTCAGCTTCCGGACGCCAGCTTTCATGACCACCGGTTTCCTGCGCAAAGTGGGCAAACATCGTTGCCAGCTCTTTACGGCAGATGGCATCACTGTCGCGACCGTCGTTATAGGTCTTACACAGTGCCGGGAATTTACCCACTGCTTTCAGGAAGTTACTGTAGGTATAAGACTGAGCGCGCATCGGGAACAGATATTCCCAGTCACTTGCCTTAACGATCCCTTCAACGCGTTTCACGTTGTCCGGGTTAGCCGCGCGGCCTGGCTCAATCTGCTCAACAAGGCTGTTGTCCAGAGTCGCAATGGTGTCTTTCACCGAAGCCATCAGCGGGAAATCAGTGAGCTCTTTTTCCTTTTTCGCCAGGTCGCTGGCTTTCATGGTGTACGGTTCGCTGCTGGTAGCCTGCAGCGTTGCAGCCTGAGCCATAAACGGTGCAATACATGCACCTGCAACGAGAACGCTCAGTAATGTCCTTTTAGTCATTTCAATATAATCCTGTATTTAAGCAACAATGGTTTATGCATTCCCGGCTTATGTATTATTCCATTAATAAATAAACCTGAGAGTGCGGTTCTTTTCATTTTTTGAAGAACACCATCCGGTACTCTTCAAAAAATAAAAGATCAATATGCATTTTTTGTTTTTGGCTTTATTTCCTGGTACTTCGTCCAAACCTTATGGGCATAAATCATTCGCTGCTGATAATTCTCTTTTTTTAACCCAGCGTTATAGGCACCAACCGCTTCCCAGTTATAGCCATAGACTTTGATCATACTCGACAAAATAGATGCACCGACCATAATGGATGTACAGGGCTCGGCAATAAGTCGATACTCATCAATCCCCTTCCGCTGTAATTCACTAAAATGCGTACTGTTAATTTGCATTAAACCGACATCTCTTGAACCGTCGTGGTTCCAGCCCACGGCATACGGGTTCATGCCTGATTCCACTTTAGCAATTGCGAATAACAGATAAGGATCGACATGATAATAATGCGCGGCCCTGTCCCAGCAATTTGCAAATACACTTTGGCTAAAGATAAGTAATAACAATATGAAGCGTTTCATCTCTTTACCTGTTTATCGAATTACGTCCCTCTCTTTGCGCACATCTCTATTATATTTTAAGTTGTTGACCACACCCGAAGTGGGGTGTGGCCAACGCATTGCAGGGTGATATCAATCCTGCAATTTCAGGTTAAGAAGATTATTTGCAGTCAGCTGATGCGCCTTCTTTCACCCATACATCGCTATTCGCTGGGTTATCACCACGGGTCCACCATTTCGCACGGTATACAGAACCCTGATAAGTCGTGGTTTCACCGCCGTTATAAACGACATCTGAGCGCCAGTTCATTTTCACCTGGCTAACCAGTTCCCAGGCATCAGCGTCAAAGCCAGGTTTATTGCCCTGAGTCCAGTACTTCGCTTTCCAGACCAGGTTGTCGTTGCTGACGGTATCGCCAGTGTTGTAGACCTTACTGGAAGACCATGCTGCATATTTGCTGGCGTTAACATCAACCGGGGTATCACAGCTACCGGTCGCAGGTGGAGTCACGTCGTCTGCTGGCGGGGTAACCTCGTCAGCCGGTGGCGTGACATCATCCGCTGGAGGCGTCACGTCTGCTGGTTTTGGTGTAACCACCACCTGGACGTTGGATTGAACGCTGGTTTTACCATCGCTGACGACAACGCTAAGGGTGTAGCTGGACTCAGAAGCCACTTCCGGTGCAGTGATATTCACGTTGGCGGTGTCAGTACCGGTCGCATGCATATCTGCTGGTACGCTCCAGGAATAGGTCAGTGCATCACCATCAGGATCCACTGCCTGCGCATGCAGAGCATAGGTTTCACCCGCCTGGAGAGTGACGGCTTCCATCGCATTCACGACTGGCGCCCGGTTGGCTTTTGGTGCCTTGTTGACAACCTGCACGTCAACAGAATTGCTCAGCCCTTTAGCATCAGTCACGGTCAGACGGAATGCCAGCGACTGGTTAGCGGTCACGGCAGCCACATTGAAAGAGGCTTTCGCTTTGGTGCTGTTAGTAATGGTCACCGTTGGGCCAGAAATCTGGGTCCATTTGTAGGTAATAGCATCACCATCCGGGTCAGTGGATGCTGAACCGTCGAGATTCACGGTAGCCGGGCCGGTCACAGTCTGATCGGTCGCCGTCGCAATCGGTGCATGGTTGGTCACCACCGGATCAACCGGAGCAGAACCCCCCAGCAGGCTTTCGTTCATCGCGTTCAGGATGTCGCCGGTATCGGAATCGATAGACCAGGCAAACAGACCACCCAGGTTATTCGCCTGCACGTATTTACCTTTTGCGGTAGTAGAACGCGCATCTTCATAAGAGATCAGGTCACCCGTTGATTTGTTGAAGACGTATGGCGCTTCAGCCGTTGCGTCGTAACCGGATTCCCAGCCTGGCTTGCCTTTGTATTCGTTAACGATCTGACGATAGTCAACCACGCCCGGCTCCCAAGTCCCCTTCACCATGCCGGTTGCAGTGCCGGTGAATGGGTTGTCGCCGGTGTAACCATGCACACCTGTCCATCCGCGGCCATACATGCCTGCGCCGACAACGATCTTACCAGGCTGAACACCCTGTGCCAGCAGCGCATTCACGCCGTTTTCGGTGGTGTAGTTGGTATCCGGACGCCATGCTGGCGCACGCAATGCTGCCTGATGGCCCAGATCAGTGTTGCTCCAGCCGCCAAAGAAGTCATAGCTCATCAGGAAGATGTGATCGAGATCGCGCTGAGCCGTGGTGTAGTCCACGTCTTCAATCTTATCTTTACCGGCACC
>NZ_JASGEN010000120.1:0-6946 GCF_047606365.1 Micropruina sp.
CCGACGGTGACCACCTCGGACGGGTGATCGATGTGCTTCCAGGACAGCTCGGAGACGTGCACCAGGCCGTCCACGCCACCCAGGTCGACGAACGCACCGAAGTTGACGATCGAGGAGACGACGCCCTTGCGGATCTGGCCCTTGGCGAGCTGGTTGAGGAAGGTGTGACGCACCTCGGACTGGGTCTGCTCCAGCCAGGCACGACGGGACAGCACCACGTTGTTGCGGTTCTTGTCCAGCTCGATGATCTTGGCCTCGAGCTCCATCCCGACGTACGGCTGCAGGTCGCGCACCCGGCGCATTTCGACCAGCGACGCGGGCAGGAAGCCACGCAGACCGATGTCGATGATCAGGCCGCCCTTGACCACCTCGATCACCTTGCCGGTGACGACGCCGTCGGACTCCTTGACCTTCTCGATCGTGCCCCAGGCGCGCTCGTACTGAGCCCGCTTCTTGGACAGGATCAGGCGACCTTCCTTGTCCTCTTTCTGCTGGACCAGGGCCTCGATCTCATCACCGACGGCGACGACCTCGAAGGGGTCGACGTCATGCTTGATGGAGAGTTCCTTGGAGGGGATCACGCCTTCGGTCTTGTAGCCGATGTCGAGCAGGACCTCGTCCCGATCGACCTTGACGACGGTTCCGGTGACGATATCGCCGTCATTGAAGTATTTGATGGTTGCATCCACCGCAGCCAGGAAGGCTTCGGGGGAACCCAGGTCGTCGATAGCGATCTGGGCTGCCTCGGGAGAGGAGGTCATGTAGTAGGGCTCCGATTGATGATGGGACGTCGTGGGCGCGCCGCAACCCTGCTCCTTCAGAATCGCTTCGCCGGGGAATCCCGAGAACTTCATCCATGGGGCGCGCGGTACCTGCTAGGTCTGTAGGCCCACAGATTGCGATGCTCCACCAGACTACCGAGCGGGCGCGAAACGGGTCAATTTCATTCGGCTCAGCAGAACTTCCTGTTCCGGGACACGATCGGGGCCGATATGCGAGGCTCCGAGGTGAACGATCAGGAGGATGCCATGGCTGAGGACGATCTCACCGCAGACTATGCGGTGATCGGTGTCGGGTCGATCGCGGAAGCGATCGTGACCGGGCTGTGCGAGGCCCCGGCTCCGCCGTCGGTGGTGCTGGCACCGCGCAGCCGGAAACGGACGGCGCGGCTGGCCGCCCGCTACCCCACCGTCCGGGTCGCGGCCGACAATCAGGCCGCGGCGTCCGCCGCGGGCACGGTGCTGCTCTGCCTGCGCCCGCAGGACGCGGGCGAGACCCTCTCGTCGCTGCGGCTCACCTCCGAGCAGCGGGTGATCAGCGTGATGGCCTCGGTCTCGGCGGCCGAGGTCGCCGAACTGGTGGGGCCGGTGGCCGAGATCTCGCGAGCCATCCCCGGCATCGCGGTCGCCTCCCGGAACGGCTTCACCCCGGTGTTCCCGCCGGCCGGTGCGGCGCAGCGGCTGTTCGACGATCTGGGCGGCTCGATGGTGCTGGAATCCGAACGGCTGCTGGACGCGGTGTCGGTGGCCAGCGCCACGGTCGCCGCCCACCTCGCCTACCTGCAGACGGTCTCGTCCTGGCTGGCCGGGCAGGGAGTCGAACTGCCCGACGCGCAGCGTTTGATCGCGTCCGTGTTCGCCGGCGCCACCGCCGAGTTCGCGACGAACAGCGATTTCGCCGCGCTCGTCCGGCACCACGCCACCCCGGGCGGCCTCAACGAGCACTTCGAACAGGCCCTGCGGGAAGCGGATGTCTACGCGGTGGTGGATCGGGCGCTCGGGGCCCTGCTCGACACGATCCCGCCGAGCTGACCAACCTCGTTGGTCGAGCTTGTCGAGACCTCGAAGTGACCGTAGTAACCGTCCCCGGTGACCAAAGGGACGGTTCTTTTGGTCACCGGGGACGGTTCTCTTGGTCACCGCGCAGGCAGGAAGAGGGTTTCGACAAGCTCAACCAGCGGTGGGTAGGGATCAGACCGTCGCCGGCTCCGGCTCGGACGCGCGGACCGGCGTCGAGGTCTGGACTCCGTCGTAGCGATCCCGGTCGAGGATGCCGTTGCGCTTGGCGACGATGGTCGGCACCAGCGCCTGTCCGGCCACGTTGGTCGCCGTCCGGGCCATGTCGAGGATCGGGTCGATGGCCAGCAGCAGGCCGACGCCCTCCAGCGGCAGTCCGAGCGTGGACAGGGTCAGGGTGAGCATCACCACGGCGCCGGTGAGACCCGCGGTGGCGGCCGAGCCGACCACGGCGACGAAGGCGATCAGCAGGTAGTCGGTGAGGTCGAGCGGCACGCCGAACAGCTGTGCGACGGTGATCGCGGCCAGCGCCGGATAGATGGCGGCGCAGCCGTCCATCTTGGTGGTGGCGCCCAGCGGGACGGCGAAGGACGCGTACTCACGCGACACCCCGAGCTTGTCGGTCACCGCGCTCTGGGTGAGCGGCAGGGTGCCGATCGAGGAGCGCGAGACGAAGGCGAAGACGATCGCCTCCCAGGCACCGGCGAAGAACCGCCGGACGCGCAGGCCGTTCAGTTTGAGCAGCAGCGGGTACAGGCCGAACAGCACCAGGGCGCAGCCCACGTACACGTCCACGGTGAAGACCGCGAGCGGGGCGAGCAGGTCCCAGCCGTAGCTGGCGACGGCTTTGCCGATCAGGGCGGCCGAACCGATCGGCGCCAGCTTGATCACCCACCAGACCAGCTTCTGCGATACCGCGAGCACACTCTCGGCGAAGCCAATGAACGGGGCTGCCTTCTCACCCGCGGCCAGCGCGGCAGCGCCCAGTGCGATGCCGATGACCACCAGCTGCAGCACATTGAACGACAGCGAGCTGGTGACCGCGATGCTGCCGGCGGCTTCGGTGGCCTTGCTGCTGACCTCGAGGCCGAGGATGTTGCCGGGCACCAGGGACTTGAGGAAGTCGAGCCAGCTGCCCTGGGTCGCGACGGCCTCGGCGCCGGAGGTGTTGATGGAGGCGTTCGCGCCCGGGTTGGTGAGCAGTCCGAGCGTGATGCCGATCAGCACCGAGACGAGTGCGGTGATGGCGAACCAGAGCAGCGTCTGGACGGCGAGCCGGGCGGCGTTGGTGACCTTGCGGAGCTGGGTGATCGAGACGATGAGCGCGGTCAGGACCAGCGGCACGACCAGCACGCGGAGCAGCTGGACGAAGATGGTGCCGACCGTGGCCATCGTTTCGGTCAGCCAGTCGAGGCTGAAGCTCCGGGCCAGGAAACCCAGCAGGATGCCGGCGGCGAGGCCGGTCAGGACCTGGGCCCAGAACGGGAATTTGGGGCGTGCCGGAGCGGCCGCCGATGCGGATGAGGACATGGTTGATGAAGCCTTTCGGGTTTCGGGGATTCAGGACGGGGGGCGCGCGGGAACGTCCGCTCAACCGCGCATCAACACAGGCAGCTGGCGTCCAGGCGGTGGTCGACCACCCGGCAACTCCACAACAGCGGCATGCAGATCCGTCCTTTCCACTCGGCGACAACCGGCGCCTATCGAGGCCTATTCCCGATCCGGCGAGGATTTCCGCCCCGTTCCGGACACCCCCGGCCGGGCCCGGACCGTAGGGCCCTCCCTAACTATCTCTGCCCTCCCGCATGTGGGAGGGCAGAGATAGTTAGGGAGGGGTTTAGCGGCGGGCGGGTTCGCGGGCCGGCGTCAGCGGCTGACCCAGGCGTCCGGCTCGTCGGCGAGTCGCCGGACGTGCGTGGGCAGGCTGCCGGTGCGCAGCTGCTCCAGCGAGGTCTCGTCCAGGACCTGCCGCAGGCTGGACCGGACGGCGACCCAGAGCACCGGCAGGTGTTCGGCCACCCCCTCGTACGAGGTCTGGTGCGGACGGCGTCCGCGGACCTCGGCGAGCGGGCCGTCGACCGCGCGGAACACCGCACCGACCGGGATCTCGGACGCCGCCCGCGCCAGCCGGTAGCCGCCGCGCGCCCCCTTGGTGCTGATCACCAGCTCGGCGCGCCGCAGGTCGGCCAGGATCGACTCCAGGAATTTGCGTGGCAGTTCCTGCGCCTGGGCGAGTGCGTCGACCGAGATCGGTAGGTCGGGCTCGTCGGCCTCGGCCAACTGCAGCATCGCCCGGACGGCGTACTCGGTCTTGGCGGTGATCTCCACGGACCTCATTGTGACCCGTTCACACCGCCAGTGCGGGGAACTCCTCTTCGCTCGGCAACGTCCGGGTCGGCACCACCCAGACCAGGTGGCCCACCTCCAGCTGCAGCGCGGACGCCTCGGCGCGGGTCAGCTGGGCGAAGAACCGTTCCCCAGTGTGGGTGTGCCGCAGTTCGACCCGCACCTCGAAGCCGAGCCGGACCAGCCGCTCGACCTCGGCCTCGGTGACCCGGACGCCGGTGACGGCGGCCACCTCTTCGGCGCGCCGGGCGTCCCGTTCCAAGCGCAGGTCGTGCGGGCGGGCGACCTGGCCGTTGAGCCGGGACACCGAGCCGAGGAAGGACATCACGAACGGGTTGGCCGGGCTCTCGTACAGCTCGTCGGGGCTGCCGACCTGTTCGATCCGGCCCTGGTTGAGCACCGCGATCCGGTCGGCGACGTCGAGCGCCTCCTCCTGGTCGTGGGTGACCAGCACGGTGGTGACGTGAACCTCGTCGTGCAACCGGCGCAGCCAGCGCCGCAGGTCGTCGCGCACCTTGGCGTCCAGCGCACCGAACGGCTCGTCGAGCAGCAGCACCTGCGGATCGACCGCGAGCGCCCGGGCCAGCGCCATCCGCTGCCGCTGCCCGCCGGAGAGCTGGGCCGGGTAGCGGTGCTGGAATCCGGCCAGGCCGACCACCTCGAGCAGCTCGTCCACCCGCTTGGCGATCTCGGCCTTGGGCCGCTTGCGGATGCTCAACCCGAAGGCGACGTTGTCGCGCACCGTCATGTGCTTGAAGGCGGCGTAGTGCTGGAAGACGAAACCGATCCCCCGCCGTTGCGGCGGCAGCCTGGTGACGTCCTGGCCGGCGATCACCACCGCGCCGGAGTCGAGATCCTCCAGCCCGGCGATCGCCCGCAGCAGGGTCGATTTGCCCGATCCGGACGGCCCGAGCAGCGCGGTCAGGGTGCCCGACGGGATCTCGAGCGAGACGTTGTCGAGCGCCTGGAAGGTGCCGTACGCCTTGCGGGCGTCGGTGACGGAGATCATGACTGGCTCCTTGCGTTCTCTTTGGCGGCGGTGACGGAGACGGACGCCTCGGCGGGCTCGGCGACCGGGGCGGCGCCGTCCGGTTGTGTGGCGGGGATCGCGGCGTGGGCGGTCGGCCTCTTGCGATCGAGCACGGTCATCAGCAGCAGCGTGACCAGTGCGAGGAACATCAGCAGCGTGGCCGCGGCGTAGGCGCCGTGGGTGTTGTGGTCGTCGATGTAGCGGCTGTGCACCAGCAGGGTGAGCGTCTGGGAGACGCCGGGGAACCCGGAGCTCACCATGATCACCGCGCCGAACTCGCCCAGCGCCCGCGCCACGGTCAGCACGATGCCGTAGGTGAGCCCCCAGCGGATGGCCGGCAGGGTGATCCGGGCGAAGGTCTGCCAGCGGGACGCGCCCAGAGTGGCGGCCGCCTGCTCCTGGTCGGTGCCGATCTCGTGCAGCACCGGTTCGACCTCGCGGACGACGAACGGCAGGGTCACGAAGATGGTCGCGATCACCATGCCGGGCAGCCCGAAGATCACCTGGATGCCCAGGTTCTCGATCCCGCCGAACCAGCCGTGGACACCCCAGAGCATGATCAGCGAGACGCCGACCACGATCGGCGACACCGCGAACGGCAGGTCGACCACGCCGGACAGCAGCCGCCGGCCGGGGAATCGGCCGCGGACCAGGGCCAGCGCCGTCACCACACCGAAGATCACGTTGATCGGCACCGTGATGGCCACGATCAGCAGCGACAGGTTGAACGCCGAGATCGCCGCCGGCGTCCGGATCGAGGCCCAGAAGGCGCCGAAGCCGGGCTCGAAGGTGCGCCACAGAATGGTGACGATGGGCACCGCGAGCAGCACGGTCAGGTACAGCAGGGCGACACTGCGCAGCGCGATCCGGGTGGGCGTGGAGACCTTCATGTCGCTCGCTCCTCACGTTCCTGGCCCCGCGAGGCGAAGAAGCGCAGCACCAGCAGGGTGGCGAACGAGATCGCCAGCAATGCCACCGAGACGGCCGCGGCGTTCACCGGACGGTCGATCTCGATCTGCTGCTGGATGTACTGCGAGGCCACCTGGGTTTCCCGCGGGATGTTGCCGCCGATCAGCACCACCGAGCCGTATTCGCCGATGGCCCGGGCGAAGGCCAGTCCCCCGCCGGAGATGATCGCCGGTGCCAGGGTGGGCAGCACCACCCGCCGGAACGTCGTCCAGTTGCCGGCACCCAGTGAGGCGGCAGCCTGTTCGACGTCGCGGTCGACCTCGATCAGCACCGGCTGCACCGAGCGCACCACGAACGGCAGGGTGACGAAGGCGAGTGCAACGATCAGTCCCCAGCGGGTGGCGTTGAGCTCCACCCCGATCGGGCTGTTCGGGCCGTACAGCGACAGCAGCACGATGCTGGCCACGATGGTCGGCAGGGCGAACGGCAGATCGATCAGTGCGTCGACGAAACGCTTGCCCCAGAACTCGTCGCGGACCAGCACCCAGGCGATCAGCGTGCCGACCACCACGTTGATCAGGGCCACCACCGCCGACACCAGGATGGTCGTGCCCAGCGCGGCGAGCGCGACCGGTGCGGTGACGGCCGCCCAGAAGCCGCCCCATCCGTCGCCGAACGAGGCCACGGTGAGCGCCGCGAGCGGCAGCAGCACGATCAGGCTGAGCCAGCTGACGACCACGCCGAGGGTCAGCCCGCTGACCCGTCCGGACGATCCGGGACGCGAGCGCGGCGGCCGGCCGGCCGGCTTGTCGGCGGTGGCGCCGGACGCCGCCACGGTGGCGGCGTCCGGCGTGAGGTCGGTGAC
>NZ_JASGEN010000121.1:0-7095 GCF_047606365.1 Micropruina sp.
CTCAACGGTGCCGATCCGCGGCAGCTGAGGCGGGTGGCGCTCGGACAGGCCCTGCTGCTCGGTTCGACGGCGGCGCTCACCGGCACCCTGGTCGGCGCGGGAGCGGGCATCGCGCTGTGGCCGGTGGTGTCGTCCGGCTCGTTCGAGGCTCAAGGGCCGCTGGACGTGCCCATCGGGGCCTTGGCGCTGCTCTTCGCCTTGGGCGTGCTGACCGCGCTCGGCTCGGCGCTGGTGACCACCCGCGGCCTGTCCCGGCTGTCGCTGGTCGCAGCGCTGAACGACACCACCCGTTCGGCTCCACCCGGACGCGGCGCGCCGCTCGCCGGCGTCCTGCTGCTGGCCGCCGGCGTGGCCGCGACCTGGTGGTCGATCACCCTGCCCCGCGACGGGAACTCGCTGATTCCCTGGGTCACTCTCGCCGGTGGCCTGGCTGCATTGGCCGGCCTTCTGCTGGGCACTCCCGGGTTGTTGCGGGTCCTGGCTCGGCTGGGCGCCGGCGCTCCGGTCGCGCTCCGGATGGCGCTGCGCGACCTGGCCCGGCACCGTGGCCGGGCGACTGCGATCGTCGCCTCGGTGGCCGGCGGGGTGCTCATCCTCACCGCCGTCTGGACGGCGATGGGCAGCACTGAGGCTGACCAGGCGCGGCGCTACATCCCGCTCACCCTCGCCGGCCGGGTCGTCATCGAAGGGGTACAGAGTGAATCGGGGTTGGCCGGCCTCGCGACAACCATCCACTCCGTCGACCCACTGCTGCGCACCACCGCGGTCGCGGGCGTCCTGGCACCCAAGCCCGGAGCCGAGAGCGGAGAATCGCTCGACATCGCGGCGCTACGAAAGGGTTGCACCGCTGCTGATCTGTTCGACGAACAGGGCCAGCCCACCGCCCGCTGCCGCTCGATGAGCGCATACACCGGGACCGGTGTTCTGGTCGGCACGACCGACGACCTGGTGCGGCTGTTCGGGTTGGACGCGACCCAGGCCGACGCGTTGGCACACGGCAAGCTGCTGGTGAACACCGAGCCGGTGCCCGGCTTCGAGGGCACCTCGGTGAACGAGTTGGACCGGGGACGGCTGCACGTCGCCTACCTCGACTACGAGGAAGGCACGAAGCCACACACCGAGTGGATACCTGCCGTCGCGATCACCAGCGAGGTGATCAGCCGCGGCGCACCACCCTCCCGCTACTCGGTACTGGCCAGCACCTCCACCGTCGCTGCCCTCGGCTGGTCGGCAGCAGGCTGGCAACTGCTGGTGGACGACCCGAAGGGCCCGATCAGCCCCGAGACCGAGACGGCGCTCCGTGAAGCACTGGCCACACCAGGTATCCAGATCCAGGTCGAACGCGGCTTCACGCCGGAACCGCAGCCCGTGCTCTGGCTGATCGCCGGCACCCTTGCCCTGCTGGCGGTGATCGGCGCGGCGATGTCGACGATCCTGGCCGCGGCTGAACTGCGGCCGTTCCTGGCGACCTTCACCGCGGTCGGTGCGCCGCCGACGCTGACTCGCCGGCTGGCGATCGCGCAGGCCGCCGTGCTGGGGTTGCTGGCGTCCGGCCTGGGAGCGCTGCTCGGGATGGCGGTCGGCGCCCCGATCGGCATCATCTCGACCAGTTGGAGCGGGGAGGAACCGGTGGTGGCCCTGCCCTGGCCGACCGCGGGCCTGTTCGTGGTGGCCGTGCCGCTGATCGCCGGCGCGGTGGCCGCGATCTCAACCTCTGCGAAGCCCGCGTCGATCGCCGCGCGACCGGATTGAGCCCGGCGTTCGTCATGGCAGCGGTGCGGAGATCCCGGCGTTCGCCGGGATGGCGCGGCAGTGGAGCGGCGTGGACGGCGGGCTCCGGAGGTTCCGACGAGCTTCGACCAGCGCTAGTCGAGGGTGATCGCCAACTTGCCGACAGCGCTGCCGGAGCGCAGGACTTCGTGCGCCTCGGCCAGGGTGTCCGGGCTGAGACCGGCCAGTGTTCGGGTCAGCGTGGTGCGGATCCGGCCCTGCTCGACGAGTTCCGCGGTGCGGGCGAGCAGGCGTCCCTGTTCGGCGACGTCCGGGGTCTCGTGGATGATCCGGGCGAACATGTACTCCCAGTGGAAGCTGATCGCCTTGGTCTTCAGCGCACCGAGTGGACCGGGATCGTCGTCGATCGCGACGATCTCGCCGAACGGCTGCAGCAGGTGCTGATAGTCGTCGAGGTTGCCGGCGGTGAACGAGGAGAAGATCCAGCGGACGCCGTCCGGAGCGACCGCAGCCACCTCGTCGCGCAGGTTGCGGTGCCCGACCACCGCATCGGCGCCCAGGTCGCGCACCCAGGCCCGGCTTTCGTCACGACTCGCGGTGGCGATCACCGTCACGCCGGTGAGCGCCTTGGCCAGCTGGATCAACACGCTGCCCACTCCCCCGGCGCCGCCGACGACCAGCAACGCACCGCGGCTCTCGGCGTTGAGCCGGAACTTGTCGAACAGCGATTCCCAGGCGGTGATCGTGGTCAGCGGCAGTGCGGCCGCTTCGGCCCAGTCCAGGTTCCGGGGTTTGTGCGCGACGATCCGAGCGTCGACCGCATGCAACTCGGCGTTGCTGCCCGGACGGCTGACGTCACCGGCGTAGTAGACCTCGTCGCCGACCGCGAAACCGGACGCCTGCGCGCCGACCGCTTCGACGACGCCGGCCGCGTCGTAGCCCAGCTGCGTGCTCTCACCGTCGCCGAGGCGTTTGAGCACCTTGGTGTCGACCGGGTTGACCGAGACTGCGCGGACCCGGACCAGCAGGTCGTGGGGGCGCAACTCGGGAACCGGTAGGCGTTCGGCGGTGAAGGCCGCCGTCCCGGATCGCCCGGCGTGGGCGATCCAGGCGGTGGTGTGCTCGGCCATCGGTTCAGCTGCAGCCGCTGGTGCTGCCGCAGCCCTCGCAGATGTAGCAGCTGCCGCTGCGTCGCATCTTGGTACCGCAGGTGAGGCACAGCGGAGCGTCGATCGCCATGCCGGAGATCCTCTCCAGCACCTCGGCGGTCGAGTGCGGCCGGGCCTCGACCAGGGCCGGCTGCAGCGGGCCCTCCTCGTGGACCTTCACATCGTCACCGGCGTCGTTCTTCAGCGACTCGGAATCGATCAGGTTGGCCTCGTCCTCTTCGGAGATGTACGAGCCGGTCTCGACGTAGCGGGCACGCTCGGCCGAGGTGTAGATGCCCAGCTCGGCACGCTCGTCGAAGGACAGGTAGTCGAGCGCGAGGCGGCGGAAGATGTAGTCGATGATCGACTGCGCCATCCGGATGTCGGCGTCGTCGGTCATGCCGGCCGGCTCGAACTTCATGTTGGTGAACTTCTGCACGTAGCTCTCCAGCGGCACGCCGTACTGCAGGGCGATCGAGATCGCGATCGAGAAGGCGTCCATCACGCCGGCCAGGGTCGAGCCCTGCTTGCCGAGCTTGAGGAAGACCTCGCCGAGGCGTCCGTCGTCGTAGGCGCCCGCGGTCATGTAGCCCTCGGCGCCACCGACGGAGAACGACGTCGTCCGGCTGGCCCGCGCCTTCGGCAGCCGCTGCCGGCGCGGACGGTACTCGACCCGCACCTCGGGCTCGGCCTTGACCTCGCCCGCCGCCGGCGCTTCCTTCTTCTTGGCGTCGGACAGCGGCTGGCCGACCTTGCAGTTGTCGCGGTAGACCGCCAGCGCCTTCAGGCCGAGCTTCCAGCCCTGCAGGTACACCTCGGCGATCTCTTCGACCGTGGCCGTCTCGGGCAGGTTGACCGTCTTGGAGATGGCGCCGGACAGGAACGGCTGGGCCGCGGCCATCATCCGCACGTGACCCATCGGCTTGATCGCCCGTTCACCCATGGCGGTGTCGAAGACCTCGTAGTGCTCGGTCTTCAGGCCCGGGGCATTCACCACGTGGCCGTGCTCGGCGATGTACTCGACGATCGCCTCGACGGTCTCTTCGGTGTAGCCCAGGCCGTGCAGCGCACGCGGAATGGTCTGGTTGACGATCTGCATCGACCCGCCGCCGACCAGCTTCTTGAACTTGACCAGCGAGAAGTCCGGCTCGATGCCGGTGGTGTCGCAGTCCATCATGAAGCCGATGGTGCCGGTGGGTGCCAGCACGGACGCCTGGGCGTTGCGGAAACCGTTGGCCGCACCGAGGGTGACGACCTTCGCCCACTCGTCGGTGGCCACGTCGTGCACGGTCGAATCGAGGTCGGTGAGGGTGCGCACCTCGTCATTGGCCGCCTGGTGCTTGCGCATCACCTTCTGGTGAGCGGACGCGTTGCGCGCGTAGCCGGCGTACGGACCGACGATCGCGGCCAGTTCGGCCGAGCGCCGGTAACTGGTGGCGGTCATCAGCGAGGTGATGGACGCCGCCAGCGCCCGGCCGCCCTCGGAGTCGTAGCCGCGACCGACGGCCATCAGCAGCGCGCCCAGGTTGGCGTAGCCGATGCCGAGCTGACGGTAGTCGCGGGTGGTCGTGCCGATCGCCTCGGTCGGGAAGTCGGCGAAGCAGATCGAGATGTCCATCGCGGTGATGACCAGTTCGACGGCCTTCACGAAGGTCGCCGCGTCGAAGGTGTCGTCGTCGCGCAGGAACTTCAGCAGGTTGAGGCTGGCCAGGTTGCAGGAGCTGTTGTCCAGGCTCATGTACTCCGAGCACGGGTTGGACGCCGTGATCCGGCCGGTCTCGGGGTTGGTGTGCCAGGCATTGATGGTGTCGTCGTACTGAATGCCGGGGTCGGCGCACTCCCAGGCGGCCTTGGCCATCTTGTCGAACAGCTGGCGCGCGTCGACGGTCTCGATCACCTCACCGCTCATCCGGGCCCGCAGCCCGAACTCGGCGCCGTCTTCGACCGCGCGCATGAACTCGTCGCTGACCCGGACGGAGTTGTTCGCGTTCTGGTACTGGACGCTGACGATGTCCTTGCCGCCCAGGTCCATGTCGAAGCCGGCGTCGCGCAGCGCGCGGATCTTGTCCTCTTCGCGCGCCTTGGTCTCGATGAACTCCTCGATGTCGGGGTGGTCGACGTCGAGCACGACCATCTTCGCGGCCCGCCGCGTCGCGCCACCCGACTTGATGGTGCCCGCCGACGCGTCGGCGCCGCGCATGAAGCTGACCGGGCCGGAGGCCGTCCCGCCCGAAGAGAGCAGTTCCTTGCTGGAGCGGATCCGGGAGAGGTTCAGGCCGGCACCCGAACCGCCCTTGAAGATGAAGCCCTCTTCCTTGTACCAGTTCAGGATCGAGTCCATCGAGTCGTCGACGCTGAGGATGAAGCAGGCGCTGACCTGCTGCGGGGACTTGGTGCCCACGTTGAACCACACCGGCGAGTTGAAGCTGAAGTACTGCCGCAGCAGCATCCAGGTCAGCTCGTGCTCGAAGATCTCGGCGTCGGCCGGCGTGGCGAAGTACCCGTTGTCCTCGCCGGCGCGCCGGTAGGTGGTCACCACCCGGTCGATCAGCTGCCGCAGGCTGGTCTCGCGGGCCGGCGTGTTCAGTGCACCACGGAAGTACTTGGTGGTGACGATGGTCGAGGCGTTGACGCTCCAGAAATCGGGAAACTCGGCACCCCGCTGCTCGAAGACGGTCTCCCCGGTCTTCCAGTTGGTCTGGACGACGTCGCGCGCCTCCCAGGTCACCTGGTCGTAGGGATGCACGCCGTCGGTGGTGAACACGCGCTCGATGGTGAGCCCCGGTCGCTTCGCGGATCGACGGCTTCCGGCGCGAGCAGTTTCGGTCATCTGTGGTGCCTTCTCTCGGGTGTGGATCGCTGGTTCTGCCAGCAGTGGGGGTGACTGTCAGCGGGGCGCGACCAACTGGCCGCGGAGGTTCTCGATCTCGGCGGCGAAGTCGTCGACCGAGTTGTAGTGCTTGTAGACCGACGCGAAGCGGAGGTATGCCACGGCGTCCAGGGTGCGTAGCGGGCCGAGGATCGCCAGGCCGACGTCGTCGGCCGGGATCTCGGCCTGCCCGCTGGCCCGTAGTGCCTCTTCGACCTGCTGGCCGAGCCGAGCCAGATCTGCCTCCGAGACCGGCCTGCCCTTGCAGGCCTTCCGGACGCCGGTCACCACCTTCTCGCGTGAGAAGGGCTCGACCACGCCGGAGCGCTTCACGACCACGAGCTGCATCTGCTCAAGAGTGGTGAACCGACGCTCGCAGGACGGGCATTGGCGCCTGCGACGAATCGCCGCACCGTCTTCGGCAACCCGCGAGTCGAGGACTCGCGAATCGGTGTGGCGGCAGTACGGGCAATGCACGAGCATCGACCCCCTTCGTCTTCAGCGATGAACCGCCCTGTGGAGCGTTGTGTGTACTGACTGTGGAGAACCCTGTGGATGAGACCACAATCTGTGGACAAAGCACAGCCCTGTAACTACTACATATAGACGATATGTCGCTCGTCACCACAACGCAACCATGCGCGGCGTGTCGTCCGGAGATGGCTCAAGACCCGTCGTCTTGCGAGTCAACGGAGGCCGGCGCCCACGCATATCGGTTCGATCGAGACGATTTCAGGCGGCACTCCGCCACCCAGAAGACGCCCGCGGCGCCCGGCGGACACCCAACCCGGGAACCTCGATGTGGGCCCGACTTCAGCCCAGCTGGCTCACTGCCGGCGCCTGCGGGAGACCGGGCTCATTCGGCACTGCCAGGAAACCCGCGACCAGCGTGAACACCCCCGCCGCGACCGCACCGAGGAACACCGTCATCACCACGGCCAAGCCGCGCCGGGTGAGCTGAAGGCCCTGCCCGACGGCGATCGCCACCGGCTCGGACACCCGGGCGCGCACCAGCGGCGCAACCCCGCCGGACGGGCGACCGCCCGGCGCTCCGGGATGGTTCGGACGCGCGATCGGCCCCCGCGTCTGCGGGACATGCCGCCACCGCGGCCGGGCGGTCGTCGGGGTGATCACCATCTCCTCAACCAGTACCGCACTCATCTCGCACTCCCTTCCTCGAACATACGTTCGATGGTCATTCTTACCCGCGATCGACGTGGGCGCAACCCTTATTCGTACTGTTGTTCCCGATCGTTCGATCGATACCCATGAGTCAACACGGCCCCACTGACAGTTTTCGCGGGCGGGGCTCGCGAGCACCGCACGCGGGCCCCCCCCCCCGGCGCC
>NZ_JASGEN010000122.1:0-4472 GCF_047606365.1 Micropruina sp.
CCCGAAGCTGCGCACCCCGATCACTGGGTTGCGTGGGTCGGAGTTGACGTCGGCGACCGGGGCCAGGTTCTGGTCGATCCCGGCCGCCCGCAACTCCGCCCCGATCCCGGCCCCGACGGCGCTGGTCAAGGCCTCGTCGTCCAGCCGGCCCAGGTAGGCCATCGACGGGTAGGGCGAGCCGTCCCGGTGATGCAGCCGGGTGACGTCGCCGCCCTCTTCGTCGGTGGCGACCACGGCGTCCGGATTGGCGGCATGGATGGCGTCGGTCAACCCCTGGACCTGACCGGGGGTGACGATGTTGCTGCCGAACAGGCAGACGGCGCCCAGGCCGTCCGCCAATTCGGCTGACAACCAGTCGGGCAGGTCCGGGCCGGGAAAGCCGGGCATCAGGGTGGCGTTGACCGCCCGGCGCAGCTGGCCGTCCACCTCAGCCCTTGACCGAGCCGGCCACCAGGCCGGAGGTGAGTTTGCCCTGCACGATCAGGAAGAAGACGATCACCGGCACCGCGACCAGGGTGGACGCCGCCATCACCTGGCCCCAGTCGGTCTCCCGGGTGGCGCTGGCCTGGACGAAGCCGCGCAGCCACAGCGGCAGGGTCTGATACTCCTGGGCCTGCAGGATGACCAGCGCCACGGTGAACTCGTTCCAGGCCTGCAGGAACGCGTACACCCCGGACGCCACCAGCCCCGGCGCGAGCAGCGGGAAGGTGATCCGGAAGAAGGCCTGGGTGCGGGACAGCCCGTCGACCATCGCCGCCTCCTCCAGTTCGATCGGGACGCCGGCGACGAAACCGCGCAGCATCCAGATGGTGAACGGCACCACGGCGGCGATGTACAGGATGGACACCCCGATCACGTTGTTCAGCAGGTTCAGCGAGGCCATCAGCTTGTACTGCGCGATGAACAGGCCTTCTGCCGGCAGCATCTGGATGAACAGCACGGCCAGCACGAACGAGGCCCGGCCACGGAACCGGAACCGGCTGATCGCCAGCGCCGCCAGGAACGCGAAGAGCAGGCAGAACACGACGGTGGTCAGGGTGATCGCGACGCTCATGCCCAGCGCCGGCCAGAACGTGCCCTGGGTGAAGATGGCGGCGAAGTTCGCCAGCGACCCGCCCCAGGGCAGGAACTGCGGCGTGGTCGAGGTCAGCACCGTATTGGGCAGCAGCGACGAGTTCAGCATCCAGTAGACCGGGAAGACCCAGATCAGGGCGACCAGCAGGGCGACCACAGTGGTGATCACCCGGGCCGGCCGGATCCGCCGGCGGCGGGGGAGCGCGACGCTGCTCACTGGTCCTCCTTCATCAGGTGCATCACGTAGAAGAAGCTGAGCGCGACGGTCAGCAGCAGAACGAAGATCGACAACGCCGATGCCATCGCGAAATCGGAGGAGCCGACACCCAGCCGGTAGATGTAGGTGCCGAGCAGATCGGTCTCGGCGATCGGTGCGCCGGCGTCCTGCAACATCTTGATCTGGGCGAACACCCGAAGGTCCCAAATCACCTGCAGCAGCGCCACGATCATCAGCACCGGCCGGATCATCGGCAGTGTGATCGCGAAGAATCGTTGCCGGGCCGACGCTCCGTCCAAGGCGGCGGCTTCCATCACCTCGTCGGAGATCTGGGTGAGGCCGGCGTAGACCGAGAAGGCTACGAACGGCACCGACATCCAGACCACGATCACGGTGGCGACGAAGTAGAAGCTGAGCGGCTGCTCGAGCCAGTTGTGGTTGGTGAAGTCCAGGCCGAGTTGGGTCAGCGCCCAGTTGACGATGCCGCGACGCCAGTCGAACACCCAGATCCAGATCGTCATCGCGGCGATCACCGGCATCGCCCAGGCCAGCAGCATCGCGACCTGCAGGATCAGCCGGGCCGCCTTGCCGACGGCGTTCATCAGCAACGCCACCAGCACCCCGAGCACCACGGTGATCGCCGCGTTGGCCAGGCAGAACACGATCGACCGGACGACCACCGCCCAGGTCTGCCGATCGCCGAACAGCTGGACGTAGTTGGCCAGCCCGACGAACTCCGGCGGCTTGCCGAACTGCTGGGCCAGCCCGAACTTCTGCAGCGAGGTGACGAACTGCCAGACCAGCGGATAGCCCAGGGCGACCAGCAGTGCGGCGATCGCCGGGATCAGCAGCAGGTACGGCGCGACGTTGAACCGCCGGCGCCGCGGTTGCGCGGACGGCGCGCGCCCGGCGTCCGGTGGTGCGCTCACGGCTGGCATCGGATTCCTCTCTGGTGGTGTTTTCGTCATCCCGGCTTGCCCCGGGATGACGACCCGGCGTCCCTTCGAATGTTTGGGGACGGTTCTTCTTCGTTCGAAATTCGCACTTTCAAGAACCGTCCCCCGATGTTCGAGGTGCGGAGATCCCGGCGTTCGCCGGGATGACGTGAGCTTCGTCAACCGTCCCCCGATGTTCGAGGTTCGGAGATCCCGGTGTCCGCCGGGATGACGTGAGACCTTCGTCATCCCGGGCCTGCCCCGGGATCTCCGGGCTCATCCGATCAGCGAACCATCTTCGGTGTTGCTCACTTGCCGTTCAGCATCGGTGTGAGCAGGGCGTCGTACTCCTTGGCCAGGGCGGTGACGTCGCCGCCCTCGGCGATCTTGGCGAAGAGCTCCTCGAGCTTGCCGGAGGTCTCGACCGTCGCCCAGCCCGGTGCGGCCGGGGTCAGTTTCGAGTTGGACGCCGACTCGATCAGCGCCTTGGCGAACTGGTCGGTGCCGAGGCTGGACACGTAGTCGGAGTTGGCCGGGCCGAGGCCGTTCTTGCCGAGCATCTGCTGGTACTCCGGGGAGAAGATGATCTTCATCAGATCCCGCGAGCCGGCCTGGTTCTTCGACTTGGCCGAGATGCCGATGTTCGAACCGCCGGCGAACACCGGGGCGGGCTTGCCGTCGTTGCCGGGCAGCACGAAGACACCGAATTTGTCGTCGTTCCAGACCCGCTTGTCGTTCTTCAGGTCACCGATCGACCAGTGCGCCCAGCCCGGCGCCATGATCGTGGCGGCGGCCAGGCTGGTCTTGCCGGTCACCTTCTTGGGGTTGTCGGCGTCGTCCTTGATCACGTCGGAGTCGTTGATGTAGAGCCACGGCGACTGATCCTTGGCGGTCTTCGGCGCCTTCGAGGCGTCCGCGAAGATGCCCTGCAGCTGGGTCAGGCCTTTGATGGTGTTCGGATCGGACAGCGTCGAGGTCCACTGGCCACCCTCGTTCTTGGCCAGTTCGCCGCCGTTGGCGAAGACCCACGAGATGCCGTTGCGCCAGTCCTGGCCGCCGATGAAGAAGCCGGAGAAATCCTTGATGTTCTTGGGGTTCTTGCTGGTGATCGTCTTCACCGTGGCGTTGAACTCGTCCAGCGTCTTCGGCACGCTCACCCCGGCCGCCGAGTAGATGTCCTTGCGGTAGAACATGTAGCGCGAGCCGAAGTAGTACGGCAGCGTGTAGTTCTTGCCGTCCACCTTGCCGACCTCGACGAACGACTGCAGCAGCTTGTCACCGCCCAGTTCGGGGTACAGATCGGAGATGTCCGAGAAGGCTCCGACGTTGGTGAAGGTGGGCGACTGGGTGTTGCCGATCTCGACCACGTCCGGGGTGTTGTTCTCGTCCGGCAACGCGGTGGTCAGCTTGGTGACCAGATCGGGCCAGGCCTGCTCCTCGATGGTGAGCGTGCCGCCGTTCTTCGCCTGGTAGGTGGTCTTCAGGTAGTCGCGCAGGGCGTCCGGGGTGTCACCGCCGGCGAGCCATAGCGTGATGTTCTGCGGCCCGGCCGACACGGCGGCGGACGGGCTGCTGGCTGTTCCGGACGAGCAGGCGCCCAGGGCCAGGGCCGAGGCGGTCACCAGGGTGAGCGCCGACAGCTTCTTGTTCATTGCGTTCCTTTCGGTCGTGCGGATTGACGGGCTGTGCTTGGTGGGGTCAGGTGACCCCGAGTTCGGTGAGCGTGACCAGGGCTCCGGCCCCCAGTAGGACGGCGTCCTGGCCGAGGGAGCTGGCGACGAGTTCGAGTTGCGGCCGGAACTGGGATCGGGTGCGTTCGACGATGCAGGAGCGGGCGGCGTCGAGCAGCGCGGGGGTGACGATGTCGGCCGGCCCGCCGACCACGATGTGCTGGAGGCCGAGCATGCCGACCACCGGCGCCAGCGCCAGACCGAGCCGGCGTCCGGCCCGGCCCAGAACGTCGTCGGCACGCCCGGGATCGGCGTCCATCTGGGTGCGCAGCACGGGAACCGACGCCCACGCCTCCAGGCAGCCGGTCTTTCCGCACCCGCACAGCGGGCCGTTCTCGCCGATCGTGACGTGACCGATCTCACCGGCGTCGCTGGCCGCGCCGTGCACCAGTCGGCCGCCGACCAGCAGGCCGGCACCGACGCCGCGGGAGAACTGGATCCGGACCAGATCGCCGGGTGCGCCGGCGAAGCGGCGCTCGGCCAGGGCAGCCACATTGGCGTCGTTCTCGACCTTGA
>NZ_JASGEN010000123.1:0-11196 GCF_047606365.1 Micropruina sp.
GGCTCGGCGGGCTGGGCCGGCGCGGTGGGCTGCACCTGCGGGGCCGGACGGGTGAACGTCGGCTCCGGACGGCTCACCGGCGCGGCGCCGGGACGGCCCTGGCGCAGGTCGGGTGACCGGGTGATGCCAGGCTGGCGCCGCGGCGGCTGGCCGCCGTCGAAGCCGGCCGCGATCACGGTGACCCGCACCTCGTCGCCGAGCGCGTCGTCGATCACCGTGCCGAAGATGATGTTGGCGTCCTCATGGGCCGCCTCCTCGATCAGGTTGGCCGCGGCCGACACCTCGAACAGGCCCAGGTCGGAGCCGCCCGCGATGGACAGCAGCACACCGTGCGCACCGTCGATGCTGGCCTCGAGCAGCGGAGAGCTGACCGCCATCTCGGCGGCGGCCCGGGCACGGTCCTCACCGCGGGCCGAGCCGATGCCCATCAGCGCCGAGCCGGCGTTGCTCATAACAGCCTTGACGTCGGCGAAGTCGAGGTTGATCAGGCCCGGGGTGGTGATCAGGTCGGTGATGCCCGAGACGCCCTGCATCAGCACCTGGTCGGCCTGCTTGAAGGCGTCCAGGATCGCCACCTGGTGGTCGGTCATCTCCAACAGCTTGTCGTTGGGGATGACGATCAGGGTGTCGACCTCTTCGCGGAGGTTGCTGATCCCGTTGTCGGCCTGGGTGGCGCGACGCTTGCCCTCGAACGAGAACGGACGGGTGACCACACCGATGGTCAGCGCGCCGAGCGAACGGGCGATCCGGGCCACCACGGGTGCCCCGCCGGTGCCGGTGCCGCCACCCTCGCCTGCGGTGACGAAGACCATGTCGGCGCCCTTCAGCACCTCTTCGATCTCTTCGGCGTGATCCTCGGCGGCCTGCCGGCCCTTGTCGGGATCGGCGCCGGCGCCGAGCCCGCGGGTCAGGTCGCGGCCGATGTCGAGCTTCACGTCGGCGTCGCTCATCAGCAACGCCTGCGCGTCGGTATTGACGGCGATGAACTCGACGCCACGCAGGCCCGATTCGATCATCCGGTTGACGGCGTTGACGCCACCGCCACCGACGCCGACGACCTTGATGACCGCCAAGTAGTTCTGGGATGCACTGCCCACGAAGATTCCCACCTCAATAGCGCTGTATGCGTTGCCGAAAAAAGTCTCAAGTTGCGGTGCAGACCACACGGGGAAGGCAACTCGGTGACGTCGAGAGCAAGGCTACGCAGCCGCCAACACCCCCGTCCAACGCGAGGTGGCTCATCGGCGAGTCCCTCAAGTACTACTTCAGGGTTGTCTCAACCTCATCGAGTGACCGGGTTGGACGGCGCCGAGACGTCGTAGACCCGGTGCTGCTGGGCCATCAGCACGCTCAGCACCTGCGCCTTCAGTTCGGATTGTTCCGCGCTGCCCCAGATCACCGTGACCCCGCCGGGCAACTCCAGGGTGATGCTGTCGGGAGTCTCGGCCGACAGCGTCCGGATCTTGCCGCGCACCTCGGACGGCAGGCTGCGCAGCACGGTGCCCAGGTCGCGGATCAGCCGGGCATCGCCCGAGGGCACCCGGGCGGCCAGCACCCCTCGCGGCGGCTGCGCCGCCGAATCGAAGATGATGCCCTGATCGTCGGCGATCCAGTAGCCGCCGGGGGTTTCGATGGCGAAGGCCGGCGTCCGCTCGGTGAGGGTGATCCGGATCGTGTTCGGCCATTGCCTGGCCACCGAGACCCGGGCCACGGCGGGCAGCCCGGAGACCCGGGTCGCGACGGCGTCCAGGTCGACCCGGGCCAGCGGCTGCCCGGCCGGCACGTCGGCGACCCGCTCGACCTCGGCCGCGGCGACCAGCTTGGCGCCCTGCACCTCGACGTCCTTGACGCCGAGCACGGACGAGCCGAACACCAGCCAGGCCAGTACGCCGAGCACGACGACCACCGCTGCGGCGATCGCGATCAGCAGCACCCGGCGGCGGCGTCCACGGCGCCGGCGCAGGTCGAGCCGCTCGGTCGCGTCACTGACCCCGGTCACCGTCATCGGGCGGCCCCCACGGCCGCGGGACCGACCGCGGTGACGTCGCCGGCGCCCACCGTGAGCGCCAGGTCGCCGGGCCGCAGCAGGGCGGCCAGCACCTCGGGAGCGCGCTGTTTGTCGGCCACGTAGGTCACCGCCGCGGCGCCGGCGGCACGGGCGGCCTCAGCAACCAACTCGCCGGTGACACCGGGGATCGGATCTTCCCGCGCCGGGTAGACGTCGAGCACGACCACTTCGTCGGCCGCCGCCAGGGCAGCGCCGAAGTCGGCGGCGAAGTCGCGGGTGCGGCTGAACAGGTGGGGCTGGAAGCAGACCACCAGCCGGCCCTCCCCGGCCAGCGGCCGGGCCGCGGTGAGCAGTGCCCGCACCTCGGTCGGGTGGTGGGCGTAGTCGTCGTAGACGCGGGCGCCGCCCACCTCGCCGACGTAGCTGAACCGGCGGTGGGTGCCGCGGAACGCACCGACGGCCTCGCGCAGCACCGCTCCGTCCAGCCCGAGGGCACGGCCGATCGCGTAGGCGGCGGCCGCATTGGCCAGGTTGTACCGGCCCGGGACGGCCAGCCGCAGCGGCCCGGCGTCGCCGTCCGCGGTGAGCGTCGCGGACGCGGTCGGGGTGTCGGTGACCAGGTCGCTCAGCCGGACGTCGGCCTCAGCCGATTCGCCGAAGGTGAGCACCCGGCGTCCGCCGCCCTCGATGCGCGACCGCAGCGCCCGGGTGCCCGGGTCGTCGGCGGACAGCACCACGGTGGCCACGCCAGGCCTGGTCGCCAGCGCCACGAAGCCGTCGAAGTAGCGCTCGGGCGTGCCCCAGTTGTCCAGGTGGTCGGCCTCGATGTTGGTGATCGCCACCACCTCGGCCGGGTACTGCAGGAAGGAGCCGTCCGATTCGTCAGCCTCGACCACGAACGCCTCCCCCGCGCCCAGCCGGGAACTGCTGCCAGTGCTGGCCAGGGGCGACCCGATCACGTACGACGGGTCGGCGCCGAGCGCGGTCAGCATCTCGGCGGTCATGCCGGTGGTGGTGGTCTTGCCGTGGGTGCCGGTGATCCCGACGCCGCGTCGGCCCAGCATCAGCGCACCCAGCGCCGCGCTGCGGTGCCAGATCCGCAGCCCACGACGGCGGGCCTCGGCCAGTTCGACGTTCGACTCCCGAATGGCCGAGGACACCACGACCGTGCGGGCGTCGCCCAGGTTGGCCGGATCATGCCCGACGTGGACGGCGATCCCGGCCTGCTCCAGGCCGCGCAGGGTGGCCGAATCGGCCTGGTCGCTGCCGGAGACTGCGACGCCGAGAGCTGCGTACGCGGCGGCGATCCCGCTCATCCCGGCACCGCCGATGGCGATGAAATGGACGCCGCCCAGTTCGTCGGTGGGCAGCAGTTCCACGGGTTCGACCAGCGCCATCTCAGGACCGCCCCGCACTCGTCGACCCGGCAGTCGCCGACCCGGCGATGGCCAGCACCCGCTCGGCCAGGGCGCCGGCGGCGTCCGGCGGCACCAGGTCACGGCTCGCCCGGCGCATCGCCGGCAGCCGCTCCGGATCGTCGAACAGGGCCCGCACCTCGCGAGCCATCCGGACCGCGTCGAAGTCGGCGTTGTCGATCAGCAGCGCAGCACCGCCGTCGACCAGGAAGGTCGCGTTGCGGGCCTGCTCACCGTTGCCGTGCGGCAGCGGGACGAAGATCACCGGCAGGCCGACCGCCGCGGTCTCCATCACGGTGCCCGCGCCGGAGCGGCCGACCATCAGATCGGCCGCGGCGTAGGCGTCCTCCATGGCGTCCACGTAGCCGAGCGGGACGTAGCGGGCGCCGGTCGTGTCGTCGGTCACCACCACGTCGGCGTCGGTGATGTTCTTCGGGCCCAGGACGTGCAGGATTTGGATGCCGGCGGCGAGCAGTTCGGCGCGGGCGCCCAGGGTGGCGGTGTTGATGCTCTGTGCGCCCTGGGAGCCGCCGGAGACCAGCAGGGTGGGCCGGTCGGCGTCCAGGCCGAACCCGACCCGGGCCTCGCCGCGGCGGCCCTCGACGTCCAGCTCGGCGATGCTGCTGCGCAGCGGCAGACCGAGGTACTGCGCCCCCGGCAGCGGGGTGTCCGGGAAGGAGACCGCGACCAGCCGGGCGAACCGCGCCGCCACCTTGTTGGCCAGGCCGGGCAGCGCGTTCTGTTCGTGGATCACCACCGGGACGCCCATCGTGCGCGCCGCCAGGTAGACCGGCAGCGACACGTAGCCGCCGAAGCCGACCGCGACATCGGCCTTCTCCCGGGAGAGGATGCGGCGGGCCTGACGCACCGAGTCGACCAGCCGCCACGGCACCTTGAGCAGGTCGACGGTGAGTGAGCGCGGCAGCGGCACCGGCGGAATCAACTCCAGGCGCAGCCCGGCGGCCGGCACCACGGTCGTCTCCAGGCCTTTCGGGGTGCCGACCGCGACCACACTGCCCGACGCGTCGGCGCGGGCGATCCGTTCGGCGGTGGCGATCAGCGGCGAGGTGTGTCCGGCGGTCCCTCCACCGGCCAGCACGACGTGAGCCATGGTCCTCCTCGCGGTAGGTCTCTCAGATGGGCTGCTGCGGGCCGCGATCCACCACTATCGGGATTCGACCACGGTGACCGCTTTGCGGCCCTTGCGCTTCTTGCGCTCGGCCAGCCTACGGGCGTCCGGCTCGAGCTTCGCACACGCCAGCAACAGGCCGATGCCGGCGAGGTTCGCCATCAACCCCGACCCGCCGTAGGAGAGCAACGGCAGCGTGACGCCCAGCACCGGGATCATCCGCAGCACCACCATCACGTTGACCAGCGCCTGGATCATCAACCATGAGGTCACCCCCGCGGCCAGGTAGCGGCAGAACGGCAGGTCGGAGCGCAGCGCGATGCGGAAGCCGGCATAGCCCAGCACCAGGAACAGCGACAGCACCACCAGGGTGCCGACCAGCCCGAGCTCCTCGCCGATGATCGCCAGCACGTAGTCGGTGTGGGCCTCGGCCAGCGAGCCCCACTTCTGCCGGGACGCCCCCAGGCCCAGCCCCCACCAGCCGCCGGAGGCCAGCGCGAACACGCCGCGCAGCGGCTGCATGTTGACACCCATGGTGTCGTGGTCGGCGTTGAAGAAGCCGAGGATCCGGCCCATCCGGTTGCCGGACGTGGCGACCAGGATGAGGACGGCGGCCCCGACCGTGACGCCGATCGAGGCGAGGATTTTCCAGGAGGCGCCGACGTACCACAGGATGGCCACCACGATGGCGCCCATGATCATCCCGGTGCCCAGGTCGTGCTGCAGCACCACCAGGCCGATCAGCAGCGCCGAGACCGGCACGAACGGCACCAGCAGATGCTTGGGCTGGTCGAGCAGCTTCTGCTTGCGGGCCAGCAGATCGGCGCCCCACATGATGATTGCCAGCTTGCCCAGCTCGGAGGGCTGGATGCGGAAGAACGAGGTGCCGAACTGCACCCAGTTCTGGTTGCCCTTCGCCTCGCCCCAGCCGAGCGGGGTGAAGGTGAGGATCTGCAGCAGCAGTGCAGCGACCACCAGCGCCCAGCCGAGCACCTTCAGCGCCCGCGGCTGCAGCCGGGACAACACCACGGCGGCGATACCGCCGACGGCGAGGAAGAAGACCTGCCGCTTGACGAAGTAGTAGGCGTCACCGAAGCGGACGCTGCCGAGCACGCTGGAGGCCGACAGCACCATCATCATGCCCAGGCTGAGCAGCAGCACGGTGGGCACCAGCACCAGGTAGAAGCTGGCCTTGGGATGCGCCAGCGCCTCGCCGATCACACTGGGCCGGCTGCGCCGACGGGTGGTGGCGCGTGCGGTGGTCTGCTTACGATCCAGCGGGGAAGAAAGGATCGCCACTTGCCTCAGCCCTTCTCCTCGACTCCGGTGATCGCTCGGACCGCCTGGGCGAACGCCGTGCCGCGCGCGTCATAACCGCTGAACATGTCCTTGCTGGCACAGCCGGGAGCCAGCAGCACGACATCGCCCGGCCGGGCGAACCCGCGCGCGGCGGCAACCGCCTGCGCCATCGCACCAGTGTCGGTGGAATCGATGACGGTGACGGGGATCTGCGGCGCGTGTCGGGCGAGTGCCTCTGCGATCACCCCGCGATCGACGCCCAGCAGCACCGCGGCGCGCAGCTTCTCGCCGTAGGCCCGGACCAGCTCGTCGAAACTGGTGCCCTTGGCCTGGCCGCCGGCGATCCAGACGATCGAGTCGAAGGCCCGCAGCGACGACGCGGCCGCGTGCGGGTTGGTGGCCTTGGAGTCATCCACCCAGCGCACGCCGTCGGCCTCGGCGACGGTCTGGATCCGGTGGTCGCCGAGTTCCAGGTTCCGCAGCCCGTCCCGGACGGCGGTCGCCGGCACCCCGAACGACCGGGCCAGCGCCGCGGCCGCCAGGGCGTTCTCGACGTTGTGCGGGGCGTAGGGCCGGACGTCGGACAGCTTGCCGAGCTCCATCGCCGAGTCGCGGCGCTGCGCGATGAACGCCCGGTCGACCAGCAGGTCGTCGACCACACCGAGCTGACCGATGGTCGGGATGCCGAGGGTGAAGCCGATCGCCCGGGCACCCTCGGTGACCTCGGCCTCCTCGACCATGCGCAGGGTCGCCTCGTCGGCCACGTTGTAGACGCAACTGTGGGTGACCCGTTGGTAGATCCTGGCCTTGTCGGCGGCGTAGGCGGCCATCGCGTCCGCTGCCTCGCTGTCCCAGGACGCCGGGTCGGCGTACCACTCCAGGTGATCGGGGTGCAGGTTGAGCACGGCCGCCGAATGCAGGGCGAGTGAGTTCGTGGAATGCAGCTGGAAGCTGGACAGCTCCACCGCCAGCACGTCGTAGCTGACCTCGTCGAGGATCGCCTCGACGATCGGACGGCCCACGTTGCCGACCGCACTGGTGGTCAGGCCGGCCGCGGTCAGCATCGACTCGAGCATGTTGACGGTGGTGGTCTTGCCGTTGGTGCCGGTGACCGCCAGCCAGGGCACCACCCGGTCGGGCTGCATCATCCGCCAGGCCAGCTCCACCTCGCCCCAGACCGGTACCCCGCGACGGCGGGCCTGCGCGATCAGCGGGGCGCGCGGCGTCCAGCCCGGCGAGACGACCAGCAGGTCGGCCTGCTCGGGCAGCGTCGCGGTCGACCCGGGGCCGAGCCGCACCTGGGCGCCGAGGATTTCCAGGATCTTGGCCTTCTCGGCGTTGGCCGCGGTGTCGGCGTCGTCGAGCACCAGCACCTTCGCACCCAGCTCGAGCAGGCCGTCGGCGGCCGCGTACCCGGACGCGGCCAGCCCGGCCACCACGACGGTGGCCTGCCCCCACGGCGACAGCCGGGTGGCGTCCGGCAACCAGTCGATCACGGCAGGCCCACCGTCCATTCGGCGTAGAAGATGCCCAGGCCGAGCGCGACGCACAGCCCGCAGATGATCCAGAACCGGATCACGATGGTGATCTCGGCCCAGCCCAGCAACTCGAAGTGGTGCTGCAGCGGGGCCATCTTGAACAACCGTTTGCCCTTGGTGGCCTTGAAGTAGCCGACCTGCAGCACCACCGACAAGGTGATGATCAGGAACAACCCGGCGACGATCAGCATCAGCAGCTCGGTGCGGGTGAACACCGACAGCGCGGCCAGGCCGCCGCCGATCGCCAGCGAGCCGGTGTCGCCCATGAAGATCTTGGCCGGGCTGGCGTTCCACCACAGGAAGCCGAAGCAGGCACCGGCCAGGGACAGCGCCACCAGCGCCAGGTCACGCGGATCGCGCACCCAGTAGCACTGCGGGCCCGAGGTGGACAGCGTCGAGCAGGACTGGTTGTTCTGCCAGATGTTCACCAGCGCGTAGGCGGCGAACACCATGGTCGCCGCGCCGGTGGCCAGGCCGTCCAGGCCGTCGGTCAGGTTGGCCGCGTTCGACCAGGAGGCGATCACCAGCACGATCCAGATCACCGCCGCCCAGATCGGCAACTGCAGCCAGCTGATGTCGCGCAGGAACGAGATGGCGTTGCTGGCCGGGGTGATGCCCTGATCGTCGGGGAACTGGAAGGACAGGATCGCGAACGAGATCGCGACCAGCGACTGCCCGGCCAGCTTGGCCCGGCTGCTCAGGCCCAGCGAGCGGGCCTTGGAGATCTTGATCCAGTCGTCGGCGAAGCCGACCAGGCCCAGCCCGGTGACCAGATACAGCACCAGGATCCCGGACGCCGTCGGCGGCGACCAGGTGATCAGATGGGACACCGCGTAGGCGAAGATGACCGATCCGATGATGACGATGCCGCCCATGGTCGGCGTGCCGCGCTTGGTGTGGTGCGCGGTCGGTCCGTCGTCGCGGATGAACTGGCCGTAGCCGTTCTTGACCAGTACCCGGATCGCGAACCGGGTACCGATCAGGGTGCCGAGCAGGCCCAGCCCGCCTGCGAGCAGGATGCTCCTCACGCCGTCCTCCCCGCCTCGTGCTGGGCGCCGGACGCCAGCGCGTCCGCCACCACGTCCAGGGCCAGTCCCCGGGATGCCTTCACCACCACGACATCGGACGGTTGCAGATCAGCCCCCGCCACCGCAACCGCGGCGGCCCGGTCGGCGACCACCTGCACCGTCCCGGACGCCGCCCGCGCGCCGGCAGCGATGTCGTCGGCGAACTCGCCCAGGGCCACCACTTCGAAGCCGAGACCGGCGGCCAGCTCGCCCAGCCGGCGGTGCTCGTCGGCGGCGTCCGGGCCGAGTTCGAGCATGTCGCCCAGCACGGCGATCAGCCGGCCGCCCGGACGCCGCATCGCGGCCACCGTGGTCAGCGCAGCCCGCATCGAGTCGGGGTTGGCGTTGTAGGAGTCGTTGACGATCAGCACGCCGTCCTGGCGCGGGCTGAGCTGCATCCGCCACCGGGAGCGGGCGGTGGCGCCGCTCAACGCCTCGGCGATCAGCGCCGCCGGCAGGCCAGCAGCCAGGCCGGCGGTGGCCGCGGCCAGCGCGTTGGCGACCTGGTGCCGTCCGGAACCCTGCAGGCGCACCGGCACCGAGGCCTCGACCGCGCCCGCGGCGCGCAGGGTGAACGCGTAGCGCTGCAGGTCGTCCGGCGCACTGTCGGCGGCCCAGACCCGCAACTCCCCGGTGGCCGGTTCACCGGCCAGCGAGAAGGTGGCCAACCGTGCCACGGTCCGGGAGGCCATGCCGAGCACCAGCGGATCGTCGGCGTTCAGCACCGCCCAGCCGTCGGCCGGCAGTGCCTCCACCAGTTCGCCCTTGGCCCGCGCGATGCCGGCGACCGAGCCGAACTCGCCCAGGTGGGCGTGGCCGACGTTGAGCACCACCCCGATCCGCGGCGGCACGATGCCGCACAGCCAGGCGATGTGGCCGTCGCCGCGGGCACCCATCTCGCTGACCAGATAGCGGGTGTCCTCGCCGATCCGCAGGGCGGTCAGCGGCACGCCGATCTCGTTGTTGAAGGAGCCCTCGGGGCTCACCGTCGGCCCCGCCGCGGCCAGCACCTGGCCGAGCAGGTCCTTGGTGCTGGTCTTCCCCGACGATCCGGTGATCGCCAGGCAGACCAGCCCGGACGCCGCCGCCTGCGCCACCACGCCACGGGCCAGGTCGCTCAGCCCGCGCTCGGCGTCATCGACCAACAGGTGGGCCAGCGGCGCGTCCGTGGCCCGGGTACACACCGCCGCCACCGCGCCGCGCTCGGCCGCGGCGGCGAGGTAGTCGTGGCCGTCGACGTGTTCGCCGGGCAGTGCCACGAAGACCGCGCCGGGTGTCGCCAGCCGGGAGTCGATCACCACGTCCGGGCCGGCCGGGCGGTCGCTGTCGATCGGCGCGGCACCCGCCAGCGCCGCGACTTCTCGAATCGTCCGTTCACGCACCTTCGCTGCTCTCCCCCACCAGTCGTTGCCATTCTTCGCGGAGCACCGCGACGTCGTCGAACGGGCTGATCACGCCGGCCACATCCTGACCGGTCTCATGCCCCTTACCCAATACGGCCACCCAACCACGGCCTGCGGAGCGGCGCAGGGCGAGCCCGATCGCGGCCCGCCGGTCACCGCCGTCGACCACTTCGGCGGCCTCCGCCCGTTCGGCACCCGCCCGGACGGCGGCCCGGATCGTCGCCGGATCCTCCGAACGCGGGTTGTCGTCGGTCACCACGACCAGTTCGGCGTTGGCAGCCGCCGCGGCACCCATCGGACCCCTCTTACTCGGATCCCGGTCGCCGCCGGCGCCGAGCACCGCGATCCTAGGCGCCGGCAGGGCCGCCAATGCCGCTGCCACCGCCTCCGGGGTGTGCGCGAAGTCGACGACGACCGACGGTGCGCCCGGCCCCAGCTCGACCCGCTGCATCCGGCCCGGGACGGCCGCGGTGGCGAACGCCGGGACGGCCGCCGCCACGTCCAGGCCGGCGGCGTGCACCATGGCCGCCGCGGTGATCGCGTTGGCCACGTTGAAGGCGCCCGGCATGCCGACGCTGAAATCGAGGGTGCCGGCCGGGGACGCGATCCGCACCGCCGCACGGCCCGCGACGTCCGGTTCGGCCGAGAGCAGCCGGAAGTCGGCCTCGTCCGCCCGTCCGGTGGTGAACAGCGGAGTGCCCTGGGCACGGATCAGGTCGGCCAGCCGGCGTCCCCAGTCGCCGTCGACGTTGACTACGCAGGCCCGCGCCCGGCCGTCCAGGAATAGTTCGGTCTTGGTCGCGAAGTAGCTCTCCATGTCGCCGTGGAAGTCGAGGTGATCACGGCCCAGCTGGGTGAAGCCGGCGACGTCGAAGACCATCCCGCCGACCCGGCGCAGCGCGAGGGCGTGCGAGGAGACCTCCATCGCGACGCTGCTGGCACCGGCGTCCCGCAGCTGGGCGAGCAACTCCTGCAGGTCGGGCGACTCAGGGGTGGTGATCGTGCTGCGACTACGGTCGATGGCCGCCCCGGCCAGCCGGAAACCGATGGTGCCCACGGTGCCGACGCGTTCGCCGAGGGCGGTCAAAGCGGCCTCGAGCAGAAACAGCGTGCTGGTCTTGCCGTTGGTGCCGGTGATCCCGAACATCCGCATCGCCCGGGCCGGATGGCCGTGCACGGCGGCGGCCACCTCGGCCAGGGTGGCGCGCGGGTCGTCCACCACGACGACCGGGACGCTCGCCCCGACCAGTTCGGCGCCGGCGGCATCGGTGAGCACCGCCACCGCGCCGCGCCGGACGGCCTCGGCCGCGAACCGGGCGCCGTGGGTGCGTTGCCCC
>NZ_JASGEN010000124.1:0-15035 GCF_047606365.1 Micropruina sp.
AGGCGGCCGACGCCCGCGCCGTGGCGCAGGCGGCCACCTGGCTGCTGAGCCGGATCGAGGCCTCCCAGCAGCTGGCCGCCGCCGAGCGGACGGCGGCCGAAGCCGCCCGGCAGGCCGCCGAGACCGCGCTGACCGAAGCGCGACGCCGCGGCCGTGAGCTGGCCAAGGAGTTCGAGGACCTGGTCGCCCATGTCCATCGCGACGAACTGGCCCGCGCCGAGCAGCGGCTGCGGGTCGAGGCGCTGGCCGAGCGGGCGCTGGTCGAGCTGGGTCTGGACGTTGACGTGCTGGTCGCCGAATATGGTCCCGACCAGCTGATTCCGGTGCTGACCAGGGCGGACGGTTCCGCGCTGGGGCCCGAGGACGAGCGTCCGGAGCCGGTGCCGTTCGTCCGCGCCGAGCAGGAGAAGCGGCTGCGGGCCGCGGAACGCAATCTTGGCGTCCTGGGCAAGGTGAACCCGCTGGCGCTGGAGGAGTTCGACGCGCTGCAGGAACGGCACGCCTTCCTGGCCGAGCAACTGGACGACCTGCGCAAGACCCGGGCCGACCTGGCCGACATCATCGACCAGGTGGACGCCCGGGTGCAGGAAGTCTTCGCCGCCGCCTACGCCGACGTCGAGAAGGCCTTCGAACACGCCTTCTCGCGGCTGTTCCCCGGTGGTGAGGGACGCCTGGTGCTGACCGAGCCGGGGGAGTGGCTGACCACCGGCGTCGATGTCGAAGCGCGTCCGGCCGGCAAGAAGGTGAAGCGACTGTCGCTGCTGTCCGGCGGCGAACGCTCCCTGGTGGCGGTGGCCTTCCTGGTCGCGCTGTTCAAGGCCCGGCCCAGCCCGTTCTACATCCTCGACGAGGTCGAAGCCGCCCTGGACGACACCAACCTCGGCCGGCTGCTGGAGATCTACGAGGAGCTGCGCGAGAACTCACAGCTCCTGGTGATCACCCACCAGAAACGCACCATGGAGATCGCCGACGCCCTGTACGGCGTCACCATGCGCTCCGACGGCGTCTCCGCCGTGATCAGCCAGCGCCTGCGCGACTGAACCCCTGCGTCAGGTCGCCCGGTCCGTCGGTCGGCTTCCCCACGTTGCCCCTCTTTGGTGTGATCGCACCGGTTCAAACAGGCGCAATCACCCCGAATGGGGGCAACGTCGAGGTGACGGCCGTCCATGGAACCCGATGCGGGAGTGACGGCCGCGATGTTGCATACTGGAGCCATCCCGTCGGAAGGTTCTCAACGTGGCTGTCGCACTGCTGGTGATGGTGGTGATCCTTGCCATCGCTATCGCCGTCGTCGCGATTGTGGCCATGGGTATGCAGGGTGCGGGCCGTGAGAAGGCCCCCGAGCTCGCCAATGTGATGGCCGAGACCGCCCGGCATCTCAACGGGGACGCCGAGCCGCCGCAGGGTCTGGTCGAGTTCTTCGAAGAGATCCCGTCCCGACGTGGTTCAGCCAGCTCGGCCACCTCGCCCGGTTCTGTCGCCTCGCCCCGTTCGGCCACTTCGCCCGACTCTGCGAACTCGGTGGAGGCTGCGGCCCCCGCCAAGTCGGCAAGCTCCGCCAAGTAGCGCCCCGTCCGCTCAGCGCCTTCCGTGGCCACTCTTGACCTCTTATGTAACATAGTGGTTAAGTAACCGACGTGCGACATACCCTGGAGGCGCTCGCCGACGACACCCGGCGCGAGATTGTTTCGCTGCTCGCAGGCGGAGAACGGACGGCCGGTGACCTGGCGGCCCGGTTCGCGATCAGCCGTCCCGCGGTGTCCCGACACCTGCGGGTGCTGAGGGAAGCCGGCTTGGTATCGGTCCGGGAAGAGGCTCAACGCCGCATCTACGCACTGGATGCTGCGCCGCTGGCCGAACTCGACCACTGGCTGTCGTCGTACCGGGTGTTCTGGTCGCAGCGGCTGGACGCGCTGGACACCGAGCTTCGCCGCGGTGCCCGTCAGGGCAAGGCATCCACCCTGCAGGAGAAGGGAGCCTGACAGATGTCCGACGATTTCGCAGAGTTGCTGCGCCGGGGGCCGGGTATCGACGTCGAGTTGCGTCGCAGCTTTCCATCGCCAGCCGTGGACGTGTGGGACGCCCTGGTCACCCCAGAGCGGCTCGCCCGCTGGTTAGCCCCGGTCAGCGGCGACCTCAGTAGCGGTGGACGGTTTCGCGTCGACTTCGACGCCGACGACGCTGCTCAACAGGTGAACGGAACCATCACCGAGTGCGACCCGCCGCTGCTGCTGGCGCTCACCTGGGAGATCCAGGACGCCGGCGTCTCCACGGTCACGGCCACCCTGACCGACACGCAATCCGGCTGCGAGCTACTGCTACGGCACTGCGGGCTGTCCGAACCGATGGCTGCCGGTTACGGCGCCGGCTGGCACGCCTACGCCGACGCCTTGGCGGCCGAACTGGCCGGCGGGTCGGTACCGGACTGGGATGAGCGCTGGACGGAGCTCTTTCCGGAGTACCGGCGGCGGGCGGAAGCGGCCGGATAAGCGAGTGCCGCCGCGAGAACGGCGCTCACCTTGTCCCCGACCACCCGTAGCATGAGCCGGTGGATTTGATCACCTGGCTCATCGTCGGCGTGCTGGCCTTCGCGGTCGTCGTCGCCGGCACCATGTTCCTGGCGCGCCGACGGGCGCTGCCGCCGGCCCCGAAAACCCCGGCGCTGCCGACCACCGAACCCGAGGCCCGCGCCGAACCCGGACCGGCAGCCGAGGGTGGGCAGGAGAGCGCGACCGGCACCGCCACCCTGGAGCGGCCCGAGGCGCCGTCCACCCGGATGGCCCGGCTGCGCCGTCGGCTGGCCGGCAGCAACAACCCGCTGGCCCGGGGCCTGCTGTCGATCCTGTCCTCCGACCGGCTGGACGCCGACGTCTGGGACGACTTCGAAGCCACGCTGATCACTTCCGACCTCGGCGTCGGCCCCACCCAGGAGCTGACCGAGGCGCTGCGCCGCGAGTTGGTGGTGGACGGGGTCGGCGACCCGGCCCACGCCAAAGCCGTGCTGCGGCACGAACTGCTGAACCTGGTCGGCCCGAACACGGACCGTTCGCTCAACCTGCAGGGCGAGGACGGCAAGCCCGCCGTGGTGCTGGTGGTGGGCGTCAACGGCACCGGCAAGACCACCACGATCGGCAAGCTCTCCCGGGTGCTGGTGGCCGAGGACAAGTCGGTGGTGCTGGGCGCCGCCGACACCTTCCGGGCCGCTGCCGCCGAGCAGCTGCAGACCTGGGGCGATCGGGTCGGGGTCCCCACCGTGCGAGGTCCTGAGGGCGGTGACCCGGCCGCGGTGGCCTACCAGGCCGTCCAGCGCGGCATCGACGAGGGTGCCGACGTGGTGATCGTCGACACCGCCGGACGCCTGCACACCAAGACCGGCCTGATGGACGAGCTGGGCAAGATCAAGCGGGTCATCGAGAAGCTGGCCCCGGTCACCGAGGTGCTGCTACTGCTCGACGCCACCACCGGGCAGAACGGTCTGATCCAGGCCCGGGTGTTCGCCGAGGTGGTGCAGATCACCGGCATCGTGCTGAGCAAGCTGGACGGCTCCGCCAAGGGTGGCATCGTCGTCCAGGTGCAGCGCGAACTCGGCGTTCCGGTGAAGCTGATCGGTCTCGGCGAGGGAGTCGACGACCTGGTGCCCTTCGAGGCCGAGGCGTTCGTGGATGCGCTGCTCAGCGAGTGAGCCACGTCCGAGCAGGATCAGGGCTTGCGGCGTAGCAGCAGCCAGGCGATCACGGCGGGCAGCACGATCATCACCAGGATGCCGATCAGGTATCCGAGGTTGTAGGCCGCGCTTCGGCCGAAGCTGAGCCCTCCGTTGGCGAACTGGCTCATCGCGCTCAGGGCGAACAGGCCCGCCAGGCCGGCGAGGATCCAGCCCACCACGCTCTTCCACACCGGACGGCGCGGCTTGGGCTGCGGCACCCAGCCACCCTGGCCGTAGGGTGCGGGCTGCCCGTATTGCGGGGTCTGCCCGTATTGCGGAGCCTGGCCATACTGCGAGGGCTGGCCGTATTGGGGTGCCTGACCGTACGGCTGGGACGGCTGCCCGTAACCTTGCGGCGGCTGCCCGTAGCCCTGGCCGTACTGCTGAGGAGCCTGCCCGACCGGCCCGCTGGACTGTCCGGTCGGGGGATACGGCTCGCTGTAGTGGTAGCCGGAGGGCTCGGGATTGGGCTGACCCAGCTGGGGATCGCCGTAGCCAGGGTAGGTGTAGTCGGACGGCCCACCGACGCCCTGGCCGTAGCCGTAGGGCTGTGCGCCGGGATCGCCGGGGCGGGGTGTGCCCTCCGGCTGGGCATCCCAGCGTCGCGGACCGTCGGGCGGCATCGGTTGGGACATGGAGGGCCTCCTTCGCGTCCGGTCAGTCTAAAGAGGCGCGGGCCTTGCGACTTTCCCGTCGACCGGGTGGGCAGGGCTAGACGTGGCGGAGGTCGTCCACGATCGAGCCGGTAGGATGTCCGGGATATCCGACTGCGTGAGGAAGTCCGTTGTTCGACACCCTGCAAGACCGCCTTTCCGAGGTCTTCAAGAACCTGCGCGGCAAGAGCCGGCTGTCCGAGGCCGACATCGACGCCACTGCGCGCGAGATCCGGCTGGCGCTGCTCGAGGCCGACGTCAACCTGGGCGTCGTCAAGGAGTTCATCGCCAACCTGAAGTCGCGCGCGCTGGGTGCCGAGGTGCACAAGGCGCTCAACCCCAGCCAGCAGATCATCAAGCTGGTCAACGAGGAGCTTGTCGCGATCCTCGGTGGTGAGGCCCGGCCGCTGCGGTTCGCGAAGCGTCCGCCGACGGTGATCATGCTGGCCGGTCTGCAGGGTTCCGGTAAGACGACCCTGGCCGGCAAGCTCGGCCTGTGGCTCAAGGGCCAGGGCCATTCACCGCTGCTGGTGGCCGCCGACCTGCAGCGTCCGAACGCGGTCAACCAGTTGCAGGTGGTGGGCGAGCGGGCCGGGGTGCATGTGTATGCGCCCGAGCCGGGCAACGGTGTCGGCGACCCGGTGCAGGTGGCCAGGACGTCGATCCTGCACGCGATGAGCAAGCTCTACGACGTGGTCATCGTCGACACCGCGGGCCGGTTGGGCATCGACGCTGAGCTGATGCAGCAGGCGTCCGATATTCGCAGCGCGGTGAACCCGACCGAAGTGCTGTTCGTGGTCGACGCGATGATCGGCCAGGACGCGGTGAACACCGCCAACGCGTTCGCTGAGGGCGTCGGTTTCGACGGTGTCGTGCTGACCAAGCTGGACGGCGACGCCCGTGGTGGTGCCGCGCTCTCGATCGCCAAGGTGATCGGCAAGCCAATCATGTTCGCCTCCAACGGCGAGGGTTTGAAGGACTTCGACGCCTTCCACCCCGACCGGATGGCCTCCCGCATCCTCGGCATGGGCGATGTGCTGACCCTGATCGAGCAGGCCGAGAAGACCTTCGACGCCGAGCAGACCCAGAAGGCGGCCGAGAAGCTGCTGGGCGGGAAGGGCGAGTTCGGCCTGGACGACTTCCTGCAGCAGATGCAGGCGGTGCGCCGGATGGGTCCGCTGAGCAAGATCCTGGGCATGATGCCCGGGATGGGCCAGATGAAGGACCAGATCAACAACATCGACGAGCGCGAGATCGACCGGCTCGAGGCGATCATCAAGTCGATGACCCCGGCCGAGCGGGCCAACCCGAAGATCCTGGACGGCTCCCGCCGCACCCGGATCGCGAAGGGCTCCGGCACCACGGTCACCGACGTGAACAGCCTGGTCAACCGGTTCTTCGACGCCCGCAAGATGATGCAGCAGCTGGGTGGTCAGATGGGCGGCATGCCCGGTCTGCCCGGTGGCGGACGCCGCCAGCCGCAGCGCCAGGCCGCCAAGCCGAAGCGTGGCAAGGGTGTCTCCGGCAACCCGGCCAAGCGCGCCGCGGGCCCGGCCGCGCTCCCCGCCGCACAGCAGCAGCCCGAGTGGAACCCCGCGGACGCCTTCGGCGTGGGCAGCGGCGGCAAGCCGTCCGATGCCGAGTTGGCGAAGGCGCTGGGCGACTTCCAGCTGCCCCCCGATCTGCAGAAGATGTTCAACCAGAAGAACCAGGGCCCCCGCTGACCCTCGCCCACCCGGTGGTCGAGCTTGTCGAGACCCCTTTCAACTGACTGACGCCTTCGCGAGTCACTGCCGCTTTGCAGAGCGCCAGTGGCGCGCGATGTCGTCAGTCAGTTGCCCGGCCCGGGCGGCCGGTACGGAGGGACGGTTCTTTTCGTTCCACCGCAGGCATGTGGCGTCAGCCGTCGGGGCTCACACTGACTGCAGCCTGGACGCCCGCCCTGACGAAGCCGAGCCGATGGGCCAGCCTGGCCGAAGCGTCGTTCTCCACCCGGCAGCGCCACTGCGCAAGCCGTCCGGCGCCGATCGCCTCAATCACAGTTCGAGCCGCCGCGGCGTAGGCGAAGCCCCGGCCACGGTGCGCGGGAACGGCCAGCACACCCAACTGGGCGAGTTCGCCCCACTGCTCGTAGCCGGCAACGGCCGCTGTCGCTCCCGAATCGGTATGGCCGACCCACCGCCAGGGCATGTCGTCCAGACCTGCTTCGTCCCATTCCTGCTTGGTGCAATCGGTACGCAGGGCAACAAGGTCCGGCTCGGTGGCGACCTCGGTGGCCGCACAGCCGGTAGGAGGGGAGACGTCGGTGAACCACAACTCCGCTGTGCCGATCGGAGCGCATCGTGCATCCGGGGCAAGAGCTCTGGTGAGTGCAGCCGCGTCCGTCAGGGTGTTCAGGTCGAGGCGTCCGACCGGTTCCACCAGATTCGGTGGGGTCAGGACGACGCAGGCGTCCGAGAACGTGACCGACACCACGCTGTCGAGCTCGGCCCGCTCGACAACCACGATGCCCGGATGAGTGAAGGCGTCCGGGGGAACTCGCAGGCGTGATGCCCAGGCGAGGCGAGCACGGTCCATTCGGGGACTCTATTCCAGCCGGCTCTGCGAATGGCGGACGGGTGGCCCGTACGCCTCCATGCCTGGCTCGCCGGTGGTCAACGTGCCGATTGTGGACCGGAAGAACCGTCCCCACCCGGTGGTCGAGCTTGTCGAGACGAGCTGACTGACACCTTCGCGAGTCACTGCCGCTTTGCAGAGCGCCAGTGGCGCGCGATGTCGTCAGTCAGTTGGTGGACTGGCTGAACTTCCATCGCCGACGTGGCAGTGGTGACAGGATCGGATCATGACCCACAGTCATGACATGCCGCCCGGTTTGGGGCCGCTGACTTCGCTGACGCACACCCACGACGGGCACACCCACACCCACGTCCGCAGCGAGGTTCCGGTCGGACCACCGCAACGGCTGCATCTGCGCGGCGTCGTCCTTCCTGAGGGGGATGAGCGCGATCTGTGGCTGCATGACGGGGTGATCAGCTTCGAACCGGTGGCGGACGCGATCACCATTGTCACCGAGGGCTGGATCATGCCGGGCCTGGTCGACGCCCACTGCCATGTCGGTCTGGAATCACACGGGGCGGTCAGTGAGGAGCGCGCCGAGGAGCACGCGATCACCGATCGTGAGGCGGGTGCTCTGCTGCTGCGTGACGCCGGTTCGCCGCTGGACACCCGGTTCTTGCAGGACCGTGAGGACCTGCCGAAGATCATCCGGGCCGGACGGCACATCGCCCGCCCGAAGCGTTACTCCCGCAACTTCGCCGAGGAGGTCGAGCCCGACGAACTCGTCGACGAGGTGGTCACCCAGGCCGAACGCGGCGACGGCTGGGTCAAGATCGTCGGCGACTGGATCGACCGGGACGCCGGCGACCTGACCCCGCTGTGGCCCAAGGAGGTCGCGAAGGAAGCCATCGAGGCGGCCCATGAGCATGGCGCCCGGGTCACCGCTCACTGCTTCGACGAACGCTCGGTCGCCGAACTGGTGGACGCCGGAATCGACGGCATCGAGCACGGCACCGGCCTCGACGACGACACCATCGCCGCCATGGCCGAACGCCAGGTCTCACTGGTGCCCACCATGGTGAACCTGGAGAACTTCCCGAAGTTCGCGGCGGCGGGGGAGGCCAAATTCCCGCACTATGCCGCCCACATCCGGGCGCTGCACGCCCGGCGGTTCGAGACCATCGGCAAGGCGGTGGACGCCGGCGTCCCGGTCTATGCCGGCACCGACGCCGGCGGCGTCCACGGACACGGGCTGATCGCGTCCGAGATCGAACTGCTGGCTCAGGTCGGCGGCAACGACTTCGCGCTCGGTGCGGCGTCCTGGAACGCACGACGCTGGCTCGGGCATCCCGGTATCGAGGACGGCGCGCCGGCCGACATCGTGGTGTTCGCCGAGGATCCGCGGGTGAACATCTCGGTGGTGCGCGAGCCGACGCTGATCATCCTCAACGGCCGCGTGGTGGGTGGGTCCGCGGCGGCCTGAGATCCCGGCGTTCGCCGGGATGACGTGAGTGCCGGGACGGTGTGAGGGTTCGCCAGGAAATGCGTTGGGTTGCCCGGACGTCGGGATGCGAGACAGGCTTGTTCCGTCATCCCGGGCCTGACCCGGGATCTCCATGTGGACGGCCGGGTGGGCTGTCGCGTGCGCCGTCCGGGACTACTGTCCGGGCATGGAACCGCATCGGCTGAGCCGACAGGACGCCCGGCGGATCGCGATCCGCGCGCAACTGCTGGACGCCGACCGCCCGTCCTTGGTCGCCGAGGTCGTCGATGAGCTGACGGTGCTCAATATCGACCCGACCAATGCCATCGCCCCTAGCGAAGACCATATTCTGTGGACCCGGTTGGGCGGCGGCTATGAGCACGCGCACCTGCAGGAGGCGGTCGAGACCGACAAAACCGTCTTCGAGTACGACGGCATGTACCGCTCGGTCGCCGACCTGCCGTTGTACCGGGCGCTGATGCGGCGTCCGCTGCGCTACGCCAAGACCGCCGACTGGGTGGCGGCCAATGACCGCTTCCACCGCGACATCCTGGCGTTGTTAGGTGAACGCGGGCCGCTGCTCACCGGTGAGATTCCCGACACCGCGCAGCAATCCTGGGGTTCGACCGGCTGGACCAACAACCGCAACGTCACCCAGATGCTCGAACTGCTGGTCCGCCTCGGCGAGGTCGCGATCGCCGGACGCGAGGGGCGGGAACGCCGCTGGGACCTGGCCGAGCGCTGGTACCCGGGCGACCAACAGGGGGTGCCCGACGCCGACGTGGATGCCCGCCGCGATGAGCGCCGGCTGCAGTCCCTCGGCATCGCCCGCGCCAAGCAGACTGAGGTGCCGCTGGAGCGGATGGACGTCGGGCAGGCGGGGGAGCCCGCCGTCGTGGCGGACGTGCCGGGCGAGTGGCGCGTCGATCCCATCGGACTGGACGACCTGGGGCGCCGCTTCGACGGTCGGACGGCTCTGCTCTCGCCGTTCGACCGGCTGGTGTTCGACCGGGCCCGGGCCGAGGCGCTGTTCGGCTTCGAGTACGTCTTGGAGATGTACAAGCCGGCCGCGAAGCGCCGCTGGGGTTACTTCGCGCTGCCGATCCTGCACGGCGACACCCTGATCGGAAAACTGGATGCGAAGGCCGACCGCAAGGCGGGACTGTTGCGGGTGTTCCGCATCCACGCCGACGGCGACTGGGCGCCCGGCACCGCCGAGGCTGTCCAGGCGGAGATCAGGGCTCTGGCCGACTGGCTCGGCCTGGAGATCGCCGAGGAGTAGGCGACCAACGGGTGTTCACCGGCAGGTCAGGTCGGCCGGTGGAGTCCCACCGACCAGGGCCTGCCAATCGTCGACGGTGAGGCTGGCGCCGGAGGTCCGGCAGGCCATCGCGACCAGCCGCTCCGGATCCAGCACCGTGCTCACCACCAGCCCGGACGCGGCGTCGTCCGGGGCCTCGAAGACCGTCACCAGCCGCGAGCCGTCGCTGCTGATATCGATGCCATGACGGTCGGCCCGCCTGTCCGCGGGGAAGTCCACACCGCCCAGCCGTGAACCGTCGGTGAGGTCGTAGAGGGTGACGCCCACATCGGTCGGGACCGCCAGCATCGTGTCGGTGACCACCGGAGCGCCGTAGCCGAAGAACCGCTCGGGGAATCGCTTTCGGAGTTCCCCGGTCGCCGGATCGTGTTCGCCCAGCGTGCCGCCGAAGTAGCGCACCCACAGCGATTCCGCTCCGAAAGCCGCCTCGTCGACGCCGTCGATCTTGTTGCCCAACCGGAATCGCTCGCTGCCGGTCGCGGCGTCCAGCACGACGAGCTCCGCGCTTTCCTGCAGCCTGAGGGCGACGGAGGTCAGGTCGGGGCTGATCGCGGCTCGTCCCACCGAGCCCAGACCGCTGGGTTGTGCCTGGCCGAGCAGGCGTCCGGTGCGCGTCTCATAGCGTCCGATCCAGCCGTCGGCGGTGACCACCGCCAGGGTCGAGTCGTCCGAGGACTGCCGGACGGCGACGATTTCGGCGTCCGGACGCCCGATCGCCCAGCCCGCGAAGCCCTCCGGGAGCCCGGGCAGCGGACCCTCCAGCGTGCCGCCCAGGGTTTGACTGCCGGACGCCAGCTGCAGCACCGTGCCGTCGGCCAGCCAGACCGGCGGCGCCAGGCCACCGACCGGTGAGGTCGGGGAGTAGCGGCCGACCGACCCGCCGCCCTCACCGGGCACGTTGGCGACCGCAGTCGTTGCGGCGGTGCCGTCCCGGACGGCCATGCTGACACCGTCGGAGGACAGCGCGACGATCGGCGGACGGCATGCGGTGCACGAGAACGGCAGATCGATCTCCGAGGTGGACGCCGTCCGGCCTGCCGAATCCGGATCCCACAGGCTCAGCTCCGAGCCGGATGCCGCGACCAGCCGCCGGCTGGTGCCGAGGAAGACCAGGCCGCGGTTGTTCACCTGGCTGAGACCGGTCAATGTCTGTGGCTGGTCGGTGCTGCCGGAGGCCCGGATCGGACGCACCTGCGCCAGGTGGATGCCGCCGGCATCGGCGACGGCGATCAGGCTGGCGTCGTGGTTGAGGGTCGAGGCGGCCTCGTTGATCATCGGCACGGACGCCTGCCGGGTCGGCCGGTTCTGGTCACCGTCCACCGGCCAGACCGGAACCTCAGAGTTTCCGCTGGTGGCCGTGGTGAAACGGCCGTCGCCCGAGATCCGTCCGCGCATTTCGCGGGCGCCGTAGACGAACTCGCCGCGGCTGATCCGGGTGAACGACGGGAAGCGGCGTACCTCGATGGTGCCGCCCTCGAGCAGCACCCGTTCGTTGTCCAGGAATCGCAGGTCGGCGGTGCCCGGCCCGTTGACGGCGAGCGGGTCGCCGATGGTGTTCTGGGTCCCGCCGGTGCGGTCCACCAGGGTCAGCCGCTGCTGGCTACCGTCGTCGGAGCCCACCACGATGCCTTGCCCGGACGGCGCCACCGCAACAGCGCGAGGCTGTTGCCCGGCCGGCAGCGCGATGGTGGCCGGCCCTGACGCCGTCGCCACCAGGACCGAGCGGCCGTCCACCGCCGCGACGGTGATGCCGTCGTCACTGATCCCCACCGCGCTGACCCGCTGGTCCACTTTCAGCCGTGCCACCGGTGCCGCGGCGGCCACGTCCCAGCTGAACACCTCGCCGGTCTCCAGTCCGACGCCGACGAACCGGCCGTCCTTGGACGGCTCGATCACGCTGATCCGGGCCGCGAACGGAAGAACCCGACGCAGTGCCGGACTGGCCAGGCTGGCGCGGAGCAGCGCCGCCCGGGTCAGCGAGGTCGGGTCGGTCCGGTAGGCCTGGACGGCCAGCAGTTGCGCCCGGCGCAGGTCGCGGTCGAGCAGCGAATCCGAGGTGGCGGCGAGTTGCCGGGCGAGCAGGCTGTTCGCCTGCCGGAGCACCTCGTTGCGCTGCAGCACCGCGACGATCGAGGCCACGATCGAGGCGATCAGCAGCAGGCTGAGCCCACTGATCGCCAGCTTCGCCAGTCGCCAGCTGCGGCGGTGCTGGGCGACGTCCTCGCCGAGCAGTTGATCCCGCGGCACCTCGCGGATCGCGGCCGCCAGGTCGGCGACCCGCTCTCGGAAGCGCGGATCGGCGGTCCCGGACGAGCCGGGCGCGTCGAACCAGCTCAGGTCGCCCCACCGCGGCTCCTCGCGGAACGCTCCGCGCAGCGGCGCCGGGACGCAGTCGCTGGCGTCCGAGAAGTCGTTGCGCAACCGGTCCCAGGAGAGCGTGCCCTCGTCGTGGACCAGCAGGATGTGGTCGGCGTCCTTGTGCTGCAGCCACCAGCGGATCTCATTGGCGACGTACTCCGACGCCGCTGCTGCCGGGCTGAGCAGCACCACCAGCCACCGGGCGTCCCGCAGCCCCTCTTCGATGGTCGACCACAGCGCCGGATTGGCCGACATCGACGAGTCGTCTCGGAAGATCCGGACGGCCCGCAGCCGGTGCCACGGCTTGGCGAAGGTCTGGATGGCGGTCTGCAGGCTGACCGCCTCGAGGGTGGACGCCGAACGCGCGTAGGAGATGAACGCGTCCCATTGCGCCATGGCCTCACCCTTCGCCGATCGGCCACAAGATATCCGAGCGGAACCCTCGCCCGGGCAAAGCTCGCACGTCGGGGGACGGTTCTTCAAAGTGAAAGTTTCGCATCCCGGGGGACGGTTCTTGGAGGTGCGAATTTCGAACGCCGAAGAACCGTCCCCGCAGATGCGAATTTCGAAGGTGGAAGAACCGTCCCCGGACGTCGAGGGCGCCGTCCTCGGACGCTGGGCGGCCGGTTCGCGGTTTCAGGGAGCGATCTGGCACAATGTTGGGCGCGTCGTCCGCGCCGGTGCCCTCTCATCGCCGGTTCGAACGGTCCACCCGAGACTCGCACCCATTCCCCACGATGGGGGCCGGCCTCACCCGTCCAGCCTGGCAGACGTTGCTCAGGCTTTCCCACAGGAGAAACCACACACGTGGCTGTCAAGATTCGTTTGAAGCGGCTCGGCAAGATCCGCTCGCCGCACTACCGCATCGTCGTCATGGACTCGCGCACCAAGCGCGACGGCCGGGCGATCGAGGAGATCGGTCTCTACCAACCGAAGAACGACCCTTCGGTGATCAAGATCGACTCCGAGCGTGCGCAGTACTGGCTCGGCGTGGGCGCGCAGCCCACCGAGGCGGTCGTCACCATCCTGAAGCGCAGCGGTGACTGGCAGAAGTTCACCGGCGAAACCTCGGAGTCGGGCATCGCCCCGCAGCCAGAGAAGGCCGACAAGGTCGCCCGGTTCAACGCCGCGCTGGCCGAGGCCGACGACGCTCCCGCGAGCGGCGCCATCAGCACCGGTAAGAAGAAGGCCGCCGAGTCGGACGCGGCTGACGCCGCCGACGAGGCCTGATCGTGCTCGCCGATGCCCTGGAGCACCTGGTGCGCGGCCTGGTCGCCAACCCGGACGACGTACGGGTCACCGATTCCGACCGGCGTCGTCCGCGCACCCTGGAGGTCCGGGTCCATCCCGAGGACATCGGCAAGGTGATCGGACGCCAGGGCCGCACGGCGGGCGCGCTGCGCACCGTCGTCGGTGCCCTGGCCGGCCGCGAGACGGTGCGGGTCGATTTCGTCGACGTCGACCGCCGGCAACGCCAGCGCCGCCGCTGACCTTCCCAACACATCGGACGCCCTCGAGCCTGCTCGGGGGCGTCCTCGTGGACTTTCAGGAGGAATGATGGCGCACACCGTGGACGTGGTGGTCGGCACCGTCGGACGCGCGCACGGCCTGCGCGGCGAGGTGACGATCCGGCTGTCCAGCGACTTCCCCGAGGAGCGCTTCGCGCCGGGCGCGGTGCTGCGTGCCGGCACCGTCACCGGTGAGCGGCTGGAAGTGAAGGCCAGTCGCTGGCAGGGGGACCTGCTGGTGGTCACCTTCCACGGTTACACCGATCGGTCGCGTGCCGAGACGCTGCGCGGCACTGAACTGTGGGCGCAGGTCGAGGTCGGTGAGTCCGATCCGGGGGAGTTCCATGACGCGGCGCTGGTCGGCCTCGAGGTGCGCTCCGGGGGCGTGGTGCGGGGCCGGATAGCCTCGATCGTGCACAACCCCGGGCAGGATCTGCTCGTCGTCCGTTCCGAGGCCGATGAGCATCTGGTGCCGTTCGTCACCGAACTGGTGCCGGTGGTCGACCTGGCGACGGGAGTCGTCGAGGTGGTCGACCTGCCCGGACTGTTCGAACCCGCACCGAGCCAGGAGGGCCGATGAGGCTCGATATCGTCAGCATCTTTCCCGAGTACTTCGCACCGCTGCAGTTGTCGCTGGTCGGCAAGGCGATCCGCGCCGGCACGCTGGACGTCGCCGTGCACGACCTGCGCCGCTGGACCCACGATCGGCACCGCACCGTCGACGACACCCCCTACGGCGGCGGCGCCGGCATGGTGATGAAACCCGAGCCGTGGGGCGAGGCGCTGGACGAACTGCTGGCCCTGCCCGGCCACGAGGCGGACGAGCCGGTGCTGATCGTGCCCACGCCGTCCGGGGCGCCGTTCACCCAGCAGATCGCCCACGAATGGGCCGCCGAGAAGCGGCTGATCTTCGCCTGCGGACGCTACGAGGGCATCGACGCCCGGGTCGTCGAACACGCCGCGACCCGGATGCGGACGGCCGAGGTCAGCCTCGGCGACTACGTGCTGAACGGGGGAGAGGTCGCCGCGCTGGCGATCATCGAGGCGGTGGTCCGGCTGCTGCCGGGCGTGCTGGGCAACCCGGCGTCGCTGATCGAGGAATCGCACGCACCCGGCCACGACAACCTGCTGGAATACCCGACCTACACCAAGCCGGAGAGCTGGCGCGGGCTGAACGTGCCCGACGTACTGCTGTCGGGCCATCACGGCCAGGTGGCCGCATGGCGCCGCGAGCAGGCCGTGGAGCGGACCCGGGAACGGCGTCCCGACCTGCTCTGAGCGTGGGCGTCCGGCGGTCCCTGCGCCGCCACCCGCGGCGTCCGGTGCATCGGCTCGCGCGTCGGCTGGGAATCCCGCTCCGGAAGGCGTTCACTGGTCCGGTGACCCGCTCCCGATTCCTGTCCGTCGTATGCGTACTGACCGTGCTGCTGGCCGGCTGCGCGGCTCCGTC
>NZ_JASGEN010000125.1:0-4375 GCF_047606365.1 Micropruina sp.
CATTACGCTGGGGCTCGACAAACTCGAAACCGGATTAAACAAGCTTCGTGGTCGCCGGTCGCGCTCAGTAGTGGTTGTGACGGCATCGCAGGTGCTGATGATGAACTGGCTGATGGATCGCCTGAACCGGTTTTCGGAAACGCACGAAAATATCGATCTGCGGCTTAACGTTACTGAAAAGCTGATGGATGTGTCGCACGGCGAGGCGGATATAGGTATTCGCTGCGGACAGGGCGACTGGCCAGGCGTGAATAAAACATGGCTGATGGATGAAGAAGCGGTGATGATCTGCAGTCCGCGCCTGGTGCCGCCCGGCAAAATGGCCTGCAGTGAATGGCTCGCCATGCAGAAACTCATCCACGATGACACCCCCCATCCCGGGGCGGATTTTCCGTCATGGAATGATGTACTTATGGCAGTCGGTGCACCCGATGCGCTGGAAAGCGGGCTTCATATTAACTCCACCTCAGCAGTGATCCTGTCGGCCCTGAGCGGCAGGGGCGTGGCTATTGCCCGGTACGCTCTGGTGAAAAAGCTTATAGAAACAGGGCAGCTGGTTCAGCTGCATCCCGACCATCGGTGGCCACTCAAATGGTCCTATTATCTGGTCACCCCGCAACAAAAAGTTATGCGTGATGAAGTAAAAGTTTTCCATGACTGGCTTCTTCAGGATGTCGTCTCAGATCGTTCATAAACTGTCCCCTCAGGCATTACGCTACCCCGGCAATCACGCCGGGCGCGTAATGCTTTTCCCACGACAAACCGCGACATAGAATTTCTTCTCTGCTCCGCAAGATTATCTGATTTGTTGAAGCTGTCTCGCTTTCTGATAATCGCCCTCAACGAAAGGTGATACAGACCGGTTTTTTTACCGGGTGTGTTACTTCAACCCCGAGCGAAGGAGAGAACGATGGCTTATCTGCAAATCACCCTGGATATCAGTAATGAAAATCGCGCGGCAGCCGCGGGGGTATACCAGAAATACAAAACCCCGTTTCTGACCACCATCGAGGGTGCCACCTCTAAAGAGTTGCTTGTCCGTGATGAGGATGTCCAGGTGCTGCACGGTTTTACGACCGTGGCGCAGGCGCAGGCATACCTTAGCAGTCCGCTGTTCATGCAGGATGTCGTTGCAGGATTAAAACCCTATTTAAACAGCGCGCCTGATGTACGTATTTTCGACGTCATGTAATGACTTTTCTGAAACAAAAAATAACCGGAGTTTTCAATGTTCTTAAACTGGAATGAATATCGCAGTGGCCTGCTCGCCACCATCGGCAAATTTGCCAAACTGCAGCCAGAGTTTATGAAAGGCTTTCAACAGATGGATAAAGGGGCGTCAGAAAACAAGCACCTCGATCCCAAAACCCATGAACTGATTGCACTGGCCGTGGCCGTAACCACCCGCTGTGACGGTTGCCTGGCCGTACATGTGGACGCTGCGGTTAAGCACGGTGCCACGCGCGAAGAGATCGCTGAAGCGCTGGCCGTTGCCATTAATCTAAACACCGGCGCAGCGCTGACGTATACCGCGCGAGCCCTGGATGTTTACGATAATCTGCCGAACAAATAGGCCTGAAGACGGCCCCCTCCAGGGCCGTCTAATCATTAGCTATGATGTTACTGAATTCTGATTTTTCGCAGCGCGCGATCGTCACCCCGGATGATTATCTGTGGATCCCTTCTCCTCAGCCCGGCGTTGAGCGCGTAATGCTGGACCGGATTGGTCACGAGCAAGCCCGTGCAACCAGCCTTGTCAGGTATGCGCCCGGATCCGAATTTCCCGCACACAGCCATCCCGGCGGAGAGGAGATTCTGGTGCTCGAGGGGACTTTTACCGAAAACGGTGTCGATCACCCTGCCGGCTGGTACCTGCGCAGCCCGGACGGTTCTTCTCACCAGCCCTCAAGTCACGACGGCACAACCATTTTCGTCAAGCTGCGCCAGATGTCTGCTGATGAACGCCGGCCGGTGAGAATAAATACCCAGGCGGCAGCTAACTGGCACGGTCAGCCGCAAAGACAAATCTGCCCGTTATTTTCCGGCACCCTGGAAACCGTTCTGCTTCAGAAGCTTGCTCCGGGCGAGCGGATCTTCTGTGCGCCACTTGTTGGCGGTGGAGAACTCCTTCTTCTGAAAGGGCAACTCGGGGCGCCCGACGGTTGCTATGAAGCAGGAAGCTGGCTGCGGTTTCCACCGGGTGATATGCCTGCTCTGATGGCCACCGCCTCTGGCGCACTTTTTTATCTGAAAACAGGGCATCTCAGCCAGATAACCCTGACCGGAGCAACATTATGAAGCAGAGCGTTGTTATCATTGGTGCGGGCATAAGCGGCCTTTATGCCGCCACGCTGCTTGAAAAAGCGGGGGTGGATTATGTGATCCTTGAGGCTCGGGACAGAACGGGCGGGCGCGTGCTGTCAGGCCTGGAACTGGCGGGCACTTCCTCTGGCATTCATGTAGATATGGGGGCAGCTTGGTTCTGGCCCGATATTCAACCGGACTTCGCGCAACTTATCGAGCGGCTTAACCTTCCGGTAATCGCACATGGCCGTCCGGGTGACATGCTCTACGAACGCCAGCTGAATTCGCCCCCCGAACGCTACCCAGCATGGGAGAGTTCTCCGGCGTCTTTCAGGCTGAAGGGAGGAATGCAGGCGCTGATGGCGGCGCTCAAAAGTCAGATCCCGGTTGATAGGATTAAAACAGGTCATCAGGTGGTGACTGTTTCCCGGGCCGGCAAGGAAGTGCTGGTCCATACCCGGTCCGAAGGCAGTAAAAAAGCTGTGTTTTCAGGTGAGCATGTATTCCTCGCTCTGCCTCCTGCCCTGGCAGCTAAAATAGATTTCAGACCGGCGATGCCGGAACAGGTGCTGTCAAACTGGCGGAAAACCCCGACATGGATGGCCCCCCATGCGAAATATGTCGCTGTATATAAAACGGACTTATTCCATGCACGACAACTTTCAGGGAATGCAGGAAGCCGTGTTGGGCCAATGGTTGAGATCCACGATGTATCCGAGCCAGATTCAGGTAAAACGGCGATTTTTGGTTTTATTGGCGTACCGGCAAAATCGAGATGGACTGTCAGCGAAGCTGTTCTCAAAAGCCTTTGCCGGGAGCAGGTCGTACGCTTATTTGGGCAGGATGCGGCAGAGCCCGAAGCTGAGTATATAAAAGACTGGGCGGCCGATCCGTTTACTGCAACGGAATTTGATCTCCTGCAGGAAGTCGGGCACGCAATGCCTGAGCAACTTCCCGCCAGGGGAGAATGGTCCGGCGAGATAACAGGTGTCGCCAGTGAATGGTCACCGCAGTTCTCGGGCTATCTGGCAGGCGCAATTGACTCTGCATTAACGGGCGTTCAGCGCTGGCTACAACAGAAATAACCCGCGAAAATGGGGTGCTACCATCCGAGCCGGAGAGGGGGTGTTGAAAAACATGAGTATCCGGTTCGATAATGCATCAGCTTTTAAAAAGAACTGGCTTCTGAAACGTCCGCTTCTGGCACAGAGCGAACATTTCAGCTTTTCCCCACCCCAGAAATTTGAACTTAGCTTTGACAAAATCACATAAGACTACCCTCCCCATGTTACTAAGGATCCAGTAGCGGTTTTCGCTGTCGTCAGTGGTCTTGTCACCGCAGTCTGGCAAGGAAGCTGTCAGTGCTGACATTGCAATAGTCTGATTGAGTTGTATGGCCTCAACGAATGCAGCCCTTATCTCGTAAGGACGTTGCATGAGTTACACCCTCACCCACCCATTGGCTGTATACATATACAGCTGTATTTTTAAAACCAAGTTCACGCTAAGACTAATTTCACAATCTAAGGAAAGGTAATGTTCGTAGAACTCGTTTATGACAAACGCAATTTCGAAGGCCTGCCAGGTGCAAAAAACATCATTCTGGATGAGTTAACAAAGAGGATTGGCCGCGTTTTCCCGGATGCAGAAGTTCGCGTTAAACCGATGATGACGCTGCCAGCGATCAACACTGATGCGAGCAAGCATGAGAAGGAACAGATAAGCCGGGTTGTGCAGGAGATGTTTGAAGAAGCTGATATGTGGCTTGAGTCTTAGTCTTCACTTGTTAGTTTTCAATACCAGCAGGCAGTCATTTAATGATACGCCTGCCTGTAAACTGTTATTTTCCGCCCGCCGGAAATTTCTTGTACAAAGTGCATACTGCAACATCGTAAGATACGCACCATAGGGCTGCATGTATCAAAGCTGTTCGTTCCCCTCATTAATGGCCTTGAGTCGTTTTATTAGCACTGGCCTGTTTGCCACTGTGCCACTGTGCCACTGTGCCACTGTGCCACTGTGCCACTGTGCCACTGTGCCACTGTGACACTGTGCCACTGATTTTATCTTC
>NZ_JASGEN010000126.1:0-50612 GCF_047606365.1 Micropruina sp.
CTGGCCGCTGCCCTGGCCGGTGCCCGGCTGGCAAGGGCGGACGCGCCTACCACGGCCCGGGCCATGGCGATCGCGGCCCAGTCGTCGGCCGCATTGCGCGTCCAGTTCGGCACCGAGGCCAAGCCGCTGGCCGCCGGCCTGGCGGCTCGCAGCGCGGTGGACGCCGTCCGCTGGGCAACTGCCGGGTTGAGCGCCGCGTCCGATGTGTTGGCCGGACCGGCCGGCTGGCTGGCGGTGCACCGCGCCGACCGCGATACCGCCGGCGCCATTCTGCTGGACGGCTTCGGCGAGTCATGGTCGCTGCTGACCGACGGCCTGTGGGTCAAGGATGGGCCGTACTGCTCGGCGGCGATGGCTCCGGTGCAGGCGGCCCGGCGGCTTGTCAGTCCCGGCCGCGGAGTCCCCGAGCGGGTGGTGGTCCGGCTGCGTCCGGGGGCCGATATGGCACTCATCCACCGGGTGCCGGCGACCGGCGAGCAGGGCCGGTTCAGCCTGGAGTACCTGGTGGCGTTGACCCTGCTCGACGCCCCGCTCGACCTGAGCACCCTCGGCACCGGGCCGGCCCGTCCGGACGCCGTCGCGCTGGCCCAGCAGGTGGTTCGCGAGGAGGTGCCGGCGTCGCCGCCGTCGGCGGGCCGTGATCGGTGGACCGAGGTCGTCGTCCACTACCCCGATGGCGAGACCGCGTCCGCGACGGTGATCGTGCCGCTGGGCTCCCCGGGCCGTCCGCTCGACGACCGGGCCCGGTCGCTCAAACGCCGGGCGGCCGCGGGTTCGGACGCCGAGGTGCTGCAGGCGTCCGTCGCTCAGGCGGCGAACCGGCCGTGGTCGGCGACCGTGGACGTGCTGCGTACGCTTCGGCCCTCGCAATCCTGACCACCGTTGGTCGAGCTTGGCGAGACCCATCCTGGCCGGTCGATCCAGTTCAGCACGTAGGGTTTGTGATGCCCACCCGAGCCTGGTTGGGTGGAGGCTACGAACCGGCGCAGGCCACTCGAAAGGACAGCCGATGACCATGTTCAACTGGGGTCCCACCCAGCCGCCGAACGAACCGCAGGGGCCGCAACCGTTCAACCGGGAACGCTGGGACGCCGTGCTGAACAGCCTGGAGATCAAATTCGGCCAGGACGACGACGGCGACCGGTTCGCCGACTGGGAGACCATGCGGCTGTGGTTCCTGGTCGAGGGCAACAACAACGATCTGATGGCGATGCGCTCGATGTGGGACGTCCGTCCCCCGGTCACCGCCTACGACTTCGTGCTGGAGGCGGTGAACAGCTGGAACCGCGACCACTTCTGGCCCAAGGCGAGCGTGGTGCGCGGCGAGGAGCACCTCGGTGTCTTCGGCGACCTGGTGATCGACATCGAGACCGGGGTGAACGACGACTTCCTGCGCCAGCAGGTGCGCTGCATGGTCGGCACCTCCGGCCAGATGTACGAGTACCTGACCGAGCAGTTCCCCGAGTCGAAGGACTGGTTCAACGCCGGGGAAGAGTAGGGCTTGTCGGTCGGACCTGCCGCCCTCTGGTCGAGCTTGTCGAGACCCGCTCAGATCGGAAAGGCCGCCAGGGCCAGCGGATCGGCCCCACTGAGAGTCACCAACCGCCAGTCCATCCGGACGGTGCCCGCCTCCGGGTCGAGTTCCAACAGGATCATGTGCGGGGTCTCGACCAGCCGCAGCTGCGCGCGGAAGACCCCGTGTTGCCACGCACCGCTCGCCATGATCGCGAGTTCCGGGCCGGACGGGGTCGCCCAGCGTGACTCCAGCCACTGACCGTCGCCCACCACGGTGACCAACTCGCCGCCGGGGTGGTCGATGGTCAGCAGGTGATGGCCGCCCGGGGTGTCCGTCAGGTGCACCGCCCGGTAGCTCGGGGGCAGTTGGGACGACTCGTCCCGGACGGCTCGCACCGGTTCTCGACGCTCCGGCCCCGACAAGGGCCGATGCGCCAGTTCCGCCAGCCGGTGGGCCAGTTGCTCGTCGGCGTGCGCGTCCGGTTCGCCGTCGATCGCCGGCAGCAGATGCTCCCAGAGTCGGTCGAGCACGTCCTGCATCACTTCCACCTCGGAGGTGATTGCGACCGCCACGTTCTGCTCGGGCAGCACCACTGCGAACTGGCCGAAGGCACCGTCGCCGCGATACCCGTGCCGGGCACCCCAGAACGAACCGCCGTAGCCGCACCCCCAGTCGCCGTCACCCTCGGCTGTCAGCGACGCCGGGGTGGGCTGCGGCGCCCATTGCGCGTAGTCGGCGGACACCAGCCGGGTTCCCTGCCAGACGCCGCCGTCCAGCCAGGTCTGCGCCAACGCCAGGATCGTCGGTGTGGTCAGCTGCAGCCCGCTGAACCCCAGGTCGCGTCCCTGCGGGGTGCGCTGGACGGCCGCGGCGCCGCCGCCGAACGGGTCGAGCAGCAGCCGCCGCAGGTGTGTCGACAGCGGTTCACCGCTGGCCGCGGCGATCGCCTGGGCGACCAGGTAGGTGGCCACCTGGTTGTAGGCCCACACCTCGCCGGGTTCGCCGTCCGGGTCGCGAGCCAGGATGAGCGCCAGCAGCGGGTCGCCGTCGGTGGCCGGCACCGCCGGTGTCGCATCGCCGCGCCACTCCCAGGCGTCGGCGGTGTGACCCACGGTCATCGTGATGCAGTGCCGGACGGTGACTCGCCGCCATTTCGGCGAGGCGGACTCCCACGCCCCGAGATACGACAGCACCGGCGCGTCCAGGTCGATCAGCCCGCGGCCGACCAGGTCACCCAGCACCGTCGCGGTGAAGCTCTTGGTCAGCGAATAGCCCAGATGCATCCGGTCCCGGGCGTACGGCGCCCACCAGCCCTCGGCGATCACCCGTCCGTGCCGAGCGATCATCAGCGAGTGGAAGCCGTGACCGTCGGTCTCCATGGCGTCCAGCAGGCCGAGCAGACGCCGTCCGTCGACACCTTCGGACGCGGGCGTGCTGCGTGGCATCGTCATGCCGCCAACCTAGTGTCGCTGCTTGTCCTTGAGCCAGGCGGCCAGCTCGGAGTGACCGAAGTAGCCGGCCCAGCCGGCCGGGGTCAGCCCGAACCGGTCGTCGACGGCGTCCACGTCGGCGCCGTGCTCGACCAGCCACTCGGCAATCTCGCGGGCCCCGGCTCCTGCCGCGTAGTGCAGCGCCCCCTCGATCGGCGCACCGCCCTCGACGAGCGCCCGGACCGCCTCCCAGTGCCGCAACCCGGCCGCCTCGGCAGCCAGTGTCGGACGCGCTGCGCTCACATCGAAGCTTCGCACCGCCTCGGCATCCCCACGCAGGGCGGCGGCGACCAGCGGATCACGTACCTGCTGATCGGCCCAGTAGAGGTCGCGCAGCAGGCAGATCTCGGCGCCGTGCGCCATCACCTCGCGGTTGATGTGCAGCACGAGCTGTGCCAGTGAGTCGGTGGCGTACGCAGCCCCGCGGGGTCCCAGCGGCCGCCCCATGGCGGCATCGTCACGGGCAGTCACACCGTCGCGCCATAGTCCATAGGCGAGATCGAGGTCGGTCAGCGCATCCGCCGCGGTGCCGGGAACCGGTTCGGGCCAGTGCCGGTCGTCGTACATGTCGATGTCGTCGGCGTCCCCGGCCGGTGAGCCGCCGAACAGCGCCCGGGCCCGTTTGCCGAGCACCTCGCGGGTGACGTGATCGAGCCGCCAGGCGATCGTCGTCACCGGCGGTATCGGCGGCTCGGGCGCCAGGAAGTCGACCCGCACCCGGCCGGCGGGGTCCGGGCGGACACTCCACATGCCCGGCACCGGCTCCCACAGGTACTCCTCGTCGGTGAGACCGGCCAGCCGCGGCCGGAAATGCACGTTCCAGTAGAAGTCCAGCTGGTCGACCAGGTCAGCACTCCACGTCATGGCCCGACCGTACTCGGGCCCCGCCGTCCGACCGGTCACCGCTGGCCGACGTCGCACCCCTTTGGCGTCATTGCCCCTGTTTGAACCGGTGCAATGACCTGAAAGTGGGGCAACGTCGGGCTGGCCCGTGGGGCCCGGGGGACGTCAGCGCAGCACGTAGCCGGCGATGGCGCTGGCGGCTGCGACGTTGAGCGAGTCGATGCCGGCGCGCATCGGGATCGTCGCCACCACGTCCGCCTGCTCGACCCAGCGTGCGGACAATCCGGCACCCTCGGTTCCGAGCAGCACCGCGACCCGGGCGTCCGAGGGCAGTGCCGCGGCGGCGGCGTCCAGTTCGACGGCGTCGTCGCTGAGCGCCAGCGCGATCACGGTGAAGCCGGACGCCTGCAGCGCCGGCACCGCGCTCCCCCAGTCGTCGACCCTGGCCCAGGGCAGCGAGAACACCGCACCCATCGAGGTCTTGATCGCCCGCCGGTACAGCGGATCGGCGCAGCGCGGGGCGAGCAGCACCCCGTCCCAGCCCAGACCGGCGGCGTTGCGCAGAATGGCGCCCACATTGGTGTGGTCGACGATGTCCTCACAGACCATCAGCCGCCGGGCGGTGAGCAGGTCGGCCATGGTGTGCCGGGTCTCCCGGTGCAGCGACGCCAGCGCGCCCCGGTGGACGTGGAAGCCGCTGACCAGTTCGGCGGTCTGCTCGCTCACCCGGTAGACGGGAGCGTCGCCGATCACGTCCCGCAGCGAGGGCAACCAGCGATCCGCCAGCATGAACGACCGCGGCCGATACCCGGCCTCGAGCGCCCGCCGGATCACCTTCTCGCCCTCGGCGATGAACAGCCCCTGCTCACTCTCCAGGTGACGGCGCAACGACGAATCCCGCAGCGCCACATAGTCGGCCAGCCGGGGATCGTTCGGGTCGTCGATGTCGATCGGATCGGGCACCGCCACAGTCTGACGCATCCCTGACCGCCGCACGTACGCCGGTGGGCGTGCGGGCAGTGATGCCGTCGTCTGGTTGCCGGCACTGCGCCTTCGCCCATGAACCATTCGGCGGTGCGCCAGGCACTAGGGTTTTCATCATGGGCTGGCTGAAGCGGATCGATCGGTTCCTGCTGGCCATCGTCGGTGCCGCGCTGATCGCCAGCGTGCTGCCCGCTCAGGGTGCCGCAGTCACCGTCGTGGACTGGGCGACCAAGGTCGCGGTCGCTGTGCTGTTCTTCGTCTACGGCGTCCGGCTCAAGCCCGAGCAGGCGCTCGCGGGCCTGACCCACTGGCGGCTGCACCTGACCATCCTGTCGCTGACCTATCTGCTGTTCCCGCTGATCGGCTGGGCACTGCAGGTGCTGTCGCCATGGCCGCTCAGTCCCGCGCTGTACGCCGGCGTCCTCTATCTGACGCTGCTGCCCTCCACGGTGCAGAGCTCGATCAACTTCACCTCGATCGCGAAGGGAAACGTTGCCGGCGCGATCGTCAGCGCGTCCGCGTCCAACATGCTCGGAGTGTTCCTGACCCCGCTGCTGTGCTGGGCGCTGATGACCACCTCGGGCGGCATCACGATCGACCCGTCATCGATTCTCGACATCATCGGGCAGTTGCTGGTGCCGTTCGTGCTCGGCCAGCTGTCCCGGCGCTGGACGGCGGACTGGGTCGCCGCTCACCCGCGGCTGAAGCTGTTCGACCAGGGTGTGGTGGTGCTGGTGGTCTATTCCGCGTTCTCGGCCGGCATGCGCGAGCACATGTGGCAGCAGGTCAACGCCACCGACCTGATCACCCTGCTCGCCGTCTGCCTGGTGCTGCTCGCGGCGATGCTCTGGTTCAGCCGTTGGCTCGCGCAGCGGCTCGGCTTCAACCGCGCGGACGTCATCGCCATCCAGTTCTGCGGCACCAAGAAGTCCCTGGCCACCGGCCTGCCGATGGCGAACGTGCTGTTCGCGGGTTCGCCGATCGGCCTGCTGGTGTTGCCGCTGATGCTGTTCCACCAGGCCCAGTTGATGGCCTGCGGATCGCTGGCCGCCCGCTACGCCAAGCAGCTCGACTAGGCCCCCCGCACTGAGCGGTCTCGACAAGCTCGACCAACGAACATCGGGGGACGGTTCTTTCACGTGCGATTTTCGAACGTGAAAGAACCGTCCCCGGATGTGCGAAGTAGCCAGAAGGGCCTCGATAAGCTCGACCAGCGGCGGTCAGCACCACCGCTGGTTGAGCTTGTCGAAACCCTTTGTCGGCGAGAGGTCGGGCCTACTGCTCCGGTTCGGCCTGCGGTTCGGGGACTTCCTGCGGCGCGGACGCGGCGACGTCCGGGGTCCCCGGGTTCAGCTCGGCCGGCGGGGTGTTGATGCTGGCCCGGCGCGCGGCGCGGCTGTTCTCCATCTGCTGCGCCTCGGCGATCGCCTGCTCGACGGCACGTCCGGCTTCGCCCTCGGCCTCGACCTTCTGCTGGGCGATCTCGGCGAACACGTCGATCTTCTCCGGCGCTTCGAACTCACCGGCCTCAGCCTCGCCGTAGCCGGACAGCATGTTGCCGGCCGCCCGTCCGAGGCCCTTCAGCGCATCGTTGAGTTCGGACGGCACCACCCACACCTTGTTGGCGTCGCCCTTGGCCAGGTTCGGCAGCATCTGCAGGTACTGGTAGGCCAGCAGCGACTGGTCGGGCTTGCCGGCATGGATCGCGCCGAACACCGTGGTGATCGCCTGCGCCTCGCCCTCGGCCCGCAGCATCTGCGCCTGCCGGTCGGCCTGCGCCCGCAGCACCGCCGACTCCCGCTCGCCCTGCGCGCGGAGGATGGACGCCTCCCGGTCACCGGACGCCGACAGGATCTGGGACTGCCGCTGGCCCTCGGCCAGCAGGATCGCGGCGCGCTTGTCGCGCTCGGCCCGGGCGCCCTTCTCCATCGCGTCGCGGATGGTGGCCGGCGGTTCGATCGAGCGCAGCTCGACCCGGTTGACCTTGATGCCCCACTTGCCGGTGGCCTCATCAAGGACGGCGCGCAGCTTGGCGTTGATCTCTTCGCGCGAGGTCAGCGTCTGCTCCAGGTCGAGCCCGCCGATGATGTTGCGCAGCGTGGTCATGGTGAGCTGCTCGATGGCCTGAATGTAGTTCTGGGCCTCGTAGGCGGCCCGGACCGGGTCGACGACCTGGAAGTAGATCACCGAGTCGATGCTCACCATCAGGTTGTCCTCGGTGATCACGCCCTGGGGCGGGAACGGGACGACCGCCTCACGCATGTCCATCGTGTAGCGGACGTTGTCGATCAGCGGCACCAGCAGGTGCGGACCGGGATCGAGGGTGCGGCGGAACTTGCCCAGCCGCTCGACGATCCCCACCTGTTGCTGCCGGACCACCTTCAGGGCTTGGGTCAGCAATGCGACCGCCAGCACCAGGATGACGATGGGGGCGATGAATTCCATGCCTGTCACGGCTCCTTGGGGTAGACAACGACGGTGATCCCGTCGACCTCGAAGACCTCCACCGAGGCACCGGCCTCGATCTCGACATCTCCGAAACTGCGGGCCCGCCACACTTCGCCGTTCACCTTGACCTCGCCGGAATTGCCGGTGATCGCGGTCGTCGCCTGGCCGGTGCTGCCGACCATGCGCTGCAACGCCGAGCGGTAGCCGGGCGCGGAGCGCACCTTCTCGAGCAGCGTGGGCCGCAGCAGGAAGAGCAGCGCGAACGCCACCGCGACCGCCACGATCACCTGAACCAGGATCATGCCCGGGAAGAGCAGTGCGACCCCCGCGCCGGCAAGGGCGCCGGCGGCCAGCATCAGCAGGGTGAAATCGAGTGTGAGCGATTCGGTGAGCGCCAACAATGCGGCGGCGACCAGCCAGGCCGCCCACCAGTTGTCACTCAGCCACTCCCACATGCATCCATCATGCCCGGGCGCGGGCGCTCCATCGTCCGTTCGTATGGGTGACTTCAAGGGCGAAGTCGAAAGTCTCGCTGAGCCGCTCGTCGGTCAGCACCTCGTCGACCGGCCCGGCGGCCAGGATCGCGCCCTTTTTCAGCAGCAGGGCGTGGGTGATCCCGGTCGGGATCTCCTCGACGTGATGGGTGACCAGCACGGTGGCCGGCGCGAACTCGTCGGCACAGAGTTCACTGAGGGTGCTGACCAGGCCCTCGCGTCCGGCCAGGTCGAGACCGGCGGCCGGTTCGTCGAGCAGCAGCAACTCCGGATCGGTCATCAGGGCCCGGGCGATCTGCACCCGCTTGCGCTCGCCCTCGCTGAGCGTGCCGAAGGTGCGGTACGCGAGATGCCCGACATGCAGCTGCGCCATCAGCGACACGGCACGTTCGAAGTCGGCCTGCTCGTAGCTCTCGCGCCAGCGGCCCATCACCGCGTACGCGGCGGACACCACCACGTCGGCGACCCGTTCGTGGCGCGGGATCCGGTCGGCCAGCGCGGCCGAGGCGACACCGATCCGGGGACGCAACTCGAAGACGTCCACCCGTCCCAGGCGCTCGCCGAGAATCTCGGCCGTCCCGGACGACGGGTGCAGCTGGGCGGCCAGGATCTGCAGCATCGTGGTTTTGCCGGCCCCGTTCGGACCGATGATCACCCAACGCTCGGATTCTTCGATCCGCCAGTTCACCCGGTCGAGCAGGATGGCCTCGCCACGCACGATCGACACGTCGGTCAACTCAACAACAGCCGCCATGGGTGCCAACCTACCGGCTGACGGCGGCGCGATGAGCCGGGACGCGCGGCGTCCCGGCCCTGACTCAGGCGCCGGTCGAGTGCAGTCCGCCGTCCACGTGCACCATCTCGCCGGTGGTGGCCGGGAACCAGTCCGACAGCAGCGCCACTACGGCGCGGGCGGTCGGGTCGAGGTCCTTCGGATCCCAGCCCAGCGGAGCCCGCTCGGCCCAGATCTCGTCGAAGGTGTCGGCGCCGGGAATGGCCTTCTTGGCGATCGTCGACAGCGGGCCGGCTGCGACCACGTTGCAGCGGATGCCGTCCGGTCCCAGGTAACGGGCCAGGTAGCGCGACGTGCTCTCCAGCGCCGACTTGGCCACACCCATCCAGTCGTAGGTCGGCCAGGACTGCCGGGCGTCGAAGGTCATGCCGACCACCGAACCGCCGCTGCTCATCAGCGGCTTGCAGGCCATGGTCAGGCTGGCCAGCGAATACGCCGACACATGGATCGCCGTCTTCACGTCCTCGGCGGGCGTGGTGAGGAATTTGCCGCCCAGCGCGGTCTCGGGGTTGGCGAAGGCGATCGAATGCACCACGCCGTCCAGATGATCGACATGCTGGCGGACCTGATCGGCCAGGCCGGCCAGGTGCTCCTCGTTGGTGACGTCCAACTCGAGCAGCGGCGGCTCGGGGTCGAGTCGCTTGATGATCCGCCGGGTGAGGCTGAGTGCCCGGCCGAAGTTCGACACCAGGACGGTGGCGCCCTCACGCTGCGCGATCTCGGCCACTCGATAAGCGATCGAGGTGTTCATGGTCACGCCCGCGACCAGGATGTTCTTGCCTTCCAGGATTCCCAATTCCGTTTCCTTCCTCAGTGCCTGATGCGCGGTGCTGGTGCTCAGTGGCCCATGCCCAGGCCGCCGTCGACCGGGATCACCGCGCCGGAGATGTAGCCGGCGCCCTCACTGGCCAGGAAGGCGACCGTGGCGGCCACCTCACTGGTGGCGCCCAGCCGGGCCGCCGGAATGGACGCCTTGTAGCCGGCCACCACGTCGTCGGGCAGCGTGGCGGTCATGTCGGTCTCGATGAAGCCGGGCGCGACCACGTTCGCGGTGATGCCGCGGGCGCCGATCTCGCGGGTCAACGAGCGCGCCACCCCGACCAGCGCCGCCTTGGACGCCGAATAGTTCACCTGGCCGGGCGAGCCGTACAGGCCGACCACCGAGCCGGTGAAGATGATCCGGCCCCAGCGCCGGCGCAGCATGGAACGGCTGGCCCGCTTGGCGCAGCGGAAGGCGCCCTTGAGGTTGGTCTCCAGCACCAGGTCGAAGTCGTCCTCGCTCATCCGCAGCACCAGGGTGTCGCGGGTCACCCCGGAGTTGGCCACCAGGATCTCGGTCGGGCCGTGGGCCTCCTCGGCCTGCTTGAACGCGGCGTCGACCTGGGCGGGGTCGGTCACGTCGCAGGCGATGCCGAGCGCGCCCTCGGGGGCGTCCCCGCCCCGGGAGAAGCTGGCCACCCGGTGACCCTGTTCCAGCAGCGCGGCGACGATGGCGGCGCCGATGCCCTTGTTCCCGCCGGTGACGACGGCGCTGCGGCCGTCCACGCGTTCCGTATCCGTCACGGTGGACAACCTAGTGCAGGCGTCCGGACGGCGCCGCCCCGACCCGCTGTCGCCGGGGCCGATCTGTCAGCCGAGCGGGCGGATCTGCAGCATCTCGACCATCGCCTCGTCGCCGGCCTCCAACGCGTACTTGACGGCTCTCGCGACCGAGACCGGGGCGAGGTGATCGGACGGGTCGTACGCGCGTCCGTCCGCCTGGTAGATCTGCCGCTGCATCTCGGTGTCGATCCGGCCGGGATGGATGGAGGTCACCTTGATCGCGCCGCGCTCCTCTTCGCGCAGGGCGTCGGTGAACGCCCGCAGCCCGAATTTGGATGCCGCATACACCGCCCAGCCCGCGCCCGAATGCAGACCGAGGCCGCCGTTGATCGTGATCACATGACCACGGTTCGCCCGCAGCCGCGGCAACAACAGCCGGGTGAGTTCCGCCACGCCGACCAGGTTCACGTTGAGGACCCGGAACCACTCCTGCGCCGTCAGGTCCTCGACCCGGTCACGGTTGGTGACGCCGGCCGAGTGGACGACGATGTCCACCGAGTCGAGCTGTGCGACGGCCTGCTCGGTGGCGGCCGGGTCGGACAGGTCGCAGGCGAACGGACGCGCCGAGCCGAAGCCGTCCGCAATCTGCTGCGTGGTGGCGGGGTCGCGTCCACCGATGAGCAGGTCGTAGTCAGCGGCGAGCGCCTCGGCGATGGCGAGCCCCAGTCCGCGGGTCGCGCCGGTGATCAGAGCGGTTCGACGTTCCATGCAGCCGGAGATTAGTGAACTTTCCACCAGCATGTCGTCGCGGCGCGGGCGGGTGACCACGCAGCGACCGGCATGCCGACCGAGGCGGTCCGGGGCGGGCCGTCCGGACTAGAGTGGCCGGGTGAATACTCGGGCACACGCACAGGGCCGGCCGGCCCTCATCACCAGTGCCCGTCCCGCCCGTTCGCTGGACGCCAATGAGCGCAACAAGCGCTACCTGTGGACGATGGCGCTGCGCGTCGCCTGCTTCCTGGGCGGGGTGCTGTCGCCCACTCCGTGGAATTGGGTGCTGTTCGTCGGCGCGGCGGTGATTCCGCCCATCGCGGTGGCGCTGGCCAACGCCGTCGATCTGCGCCGCACCCCCGATGTCGCCGACGACGCCCCGGCCGAACTCAAAGAACTGGCCCCGGACACCGTGGTGCCCGGCTCGGTCGAGGACGACCCGGCGGAGGACCGCTGACGTGCCGAAGCTGGGCACGATGGGCCAGGCCCCCCAAGGTCGACGGCTGTGGCTGCGCTGGGTGGTGATGGGCATCGCGGTGGTCTGCCTCGCGGTGGCCTTCGTCAACCTCGGCCGCTGGCAGCTCGACCGGCTGCAGCAACGGCGGGACAACAACGGCGTGGTCGTGGCACATGAGAATGCCCCGATCGTCGACTGGCGGACGATCTTCAACCACCCGATCACCGATGCCGATCAGTGGCAGCGGGTGCAGGTGCGGGGCACCTTCGACGCCGAGCATTCCTACGTCGTCCGCTACCGCTCCAACGACAACCAGACCGGCTGGGAGATCGTCACCCCCCTGCGCACGCCGGACGGCAATGTGCTGATCAGCCGCGGTTTCGCGGCGCGTCCGGCCAACCAGGATTTCCCGCGGGTCGCGCCCCCGCCACCTGCCGGCGAGGTGGCCGTGGTGGGTTACGTCCGGCGCAACGAGCAGGGCAACACCGAGGCGATCACGCCGGCGGACGGCCAGATGCGGCTGATCAACTCCGACGCGGTCGCCAGCACGCTGCCCTACCCCCTGGTCAACGGCTACATCGGCGCCACCGAGCTGACCCCGCCGGCCACTGACGGCCTGGTGCCGGTCGACCCGCCGGAGCTCACCGAGGGCAACCACTTCTCCTACGCGCTGCAGTGGTTCTCGTTCGCGATCATCGCCGGCGTCGGGTTGGTGGTGCTGATCCGCTCCGATCTGCGCGATCGGCGCCGGGCAGCCAAGGCTGCGGCGTCCACGCCGGCGCCGACACCGGACGCCACCCGCACAGACGCCTGAACAGGCCGCCTGCTCAGGGCTGAATCAGCCCACGCTGGACGGCGCGTACGAGCCGGCGCGGCACCTTGACCGTCGCGCCTTCCACACGGATCGGCACCAGGTCGACCGCCTCCGCCTTCCACTGAGCCCGACGCGAGCGGGTCCGGCTGCGGGACTTCTTGCGCTTGGGGACGGCCATCAGCCCTGCCTCGCCTTCCAGCGCGGATTGCGCTTGTTGATCACATAGGTCTTTCCTCGGCGGCGCACCACCATGGAGCCCTCCTTCAGCTTCAGCGCGCGAAGCGAAGCACGGACCTTCATCGGATTCCTCCCGCTCTTGGTTCGGTCACCAGCTCGACTTGGTGACGCCGGGCAGTTCACCGCGATGGGCGAGTTCGCGCAGCCGGATCCGGGACAGCCCGAACTGGCGCAGGTGGCCGCGCGGACGTCCGTCGATCGCGTCGCGATTGCGCAGCCGGACGGGGCTGGCGTCGCGCGGCAGCGCATGCAGGGCGGCCATCGCCGCTTCGCGCTCCGCGTCGGGCAGCGAGAAGTCGACGCTGCGCCGCTTGAGGTCGGCGCGACGTTCCGCGTAGCGGGCGACGATCCGCCGGCGCTGGGCGTCCTTGGCGATCTTGCTCTTCTTGGCCATCGGGTGAAACTCCTCGCAGGGGGACGGATGGTGCGGCCCGCCGCCGGCACGCCGTTCCGACCCCGGCGCCCGTCGGGCCGCCAAACCACGATAGATACTGAGAATCGTTCTCGTCAAATGGAGATCGGTGGGTAGCTATTCCTCCGGCACCAACCGGACGATCAAAGCTCTAGGCTGCCGGCATGGATCTGGGACTGACCGACCGGGTGTTCCTGGTGACCGCGGCCAGCGCCGGCCTGGGGCGGGCGAGTGCCGAACAGCTGGTGGCCGAGGGTGCCCGAGTGGTGCTGGTGGCCCGGCGGGCAGACGTCCTCGACGATGTCGTCGCCGACCTGGGCAGCGCGAACGCGGTCGCGCTGGCGTCCGATCTGGCCGATCCGGGGACGGCGCAGGCCGCCGCGCAGCTGGCGATCCGCACGTTCGGACGGTTGGACGGCGCGCTGATCAGCGTCGGCGGTCCCCCGCCCGGCACCGCCCTGGCCAACTCCGACGAGCAGTGGCTGGCCGCCTTCGATTCGGTCTTCCTCGCTGCCCTGCGCACGGTTCGCGCGGTGCTCGCTGCGGCGTCCGGCCCGGCGTCGATCGGAGTGGTGTTGTCCACTTCGGTGAAGGTGCCGATTCCGGGCCTGGCCATCTCGAACGGGTTGCGGCCGGGCCTGGCGATGCTGATCAAGCAGCTGGCGGACGAGGTCGGGCCGGACGGCCACCGGGTGTTCGGGCTGATGCCGGGGACGGTGCTCACCGAACGGATCCGCTTCCTGCACGGCCGCAGCGACGATCCTGCGGCGGCCCGCAAGGACGCCGAGGCCCTCATTCCGTTGCGGCGGCTGGGTGATCCGGCCGAGTTCGGCAGGGTGGCGGCGTTCCTGTTGTCGCCGGCAGCCTCCTATGTCACCGGCTCGGTGATTCCCGTCGACGGCGGCGCACTGCGGGCGCTGTGAACCTGCACGTCGCGCACGATCTGCTCGCCTGCCCACACTGCGGCCAGGCGTTGACGCCCCTGGAGCGGCGCTGGGTCTGCCCGTCCGGGCACTCCTTCGATGTGGCCCGCCAGGGCTACCTGAACCTGTCGAACGGACCCGAACCGGCCAACGCCGACACCGTCGAGATGCTGGATGCCCGGACGCGGGTGCAGTCGGCGGGGGTGTTCGACTTCGTCAGCCGTGGGCTGGACGAGGTGGTGCCGCTCACCGGCGTGCAGACCGTGCTGGAGGTCGGTGCCGGCACCGGGCACTACCTGGCTCGGCTCGTCGAGGACCGGCCACCGGCCCGCGGGCTGGCCCTCGACGTCTCCCGGACGGCGGCGCGGCGAGCGGCAAAGGCACACCATCGGGTGGCTTCCGTGGTCGCCGACGTGTGGCGCGGGCTGCCGCTGCTCGACGACACGATCGACGTGCTGCTGTGCATCTTCGCTCCCCGCAACCCGGTGGAGTTCGCCCGGGTGCTGCGTCCGGACGGCCGGGTGATCGTGGTCACCCCGGCACCCGAGCACCTGCGCGAGCTGCGGCAGGCGTACGGGCTGCTGGGTCTTGAGGACGAGAAGCACGACCGGCTGTTGGCCCGACTCGGCGAACATCTGGCCCATGAGCGGACGCTCGGCCTGCGTGTATCCACCGCCTTGCCCGCCGATGTGCTGGCCGACCTGGTCCGGATGGGCCCGAACGCCCACCACGCCCCGCGCCTCCCGGACGCCGACCAGCAGGTTCAGCTCGCCGTCCAACTCACCGTGTTCCGACTCCGCTGACCCCAACCGCTCGCCGAACTACCTAGCGCTCGCTGAACTCAGCGAGTTCTCAATAGTTCGGCGAGCGGATAAGAGGGCCGCGTTCCTGACCGCCTCCCGGCAAACGGTTGCGGAGGCCGTAAACTGCCGCTCCGTGACGTCTGCCTGGCCCGATTCCCGTACCCGCTCCCTGGTCCGCCAGTTCATCGCCGGGATCGACGAGGTTCTCCCCCAGGCCAAGGCGCTGCGTCGCGCCATCCACTCCGACCCGTACATCGGGGGCGCCGAGCAGCCCACCGCCGATCTGCTGCGCTCGGCACTCACCCGGCCCACCACGCCGGTGGCCGACACCGGCTTCTGGACCAGGCTGGGTCCGGACGGCCCGTCCGTGGCAGTGCGCAGTGAGCTGGACGCCCTGCCGCTCACCGAGGACACCGGCGTCGACTGGGCCTCCACAAACGGTGCGATGCACGCCTGCGGACACGACGTCCACATGGCTGCGGTGTGGTCGGTGATCAAGGCCGCGGAGAAGATGGACCTGCCGGTCGGCCTGCTCGGCATCTACCAGCCCCGCGAGGAGTGCAACCCCTCCGGGGCGCCGGACGTGCTGAAGACCGGCCTGCTCGACGACCAGGACGTCCGCTCGGTGGTCGGCGCCCACGTCCAGCCGCGCGTGCCGGAAGGGCTGGTGAGCACCGGGATCGGCGGCGTCAACGCGGCCGCGGACGCCTTCGACATCATCGTCCGCGGCCACGGTGGACACGGCGCCTACCCGCACGTCACCATCGATCCGGTGCCGGTGCTGGCCAACATCGCGTCCGGGCTGTATGAGCTTGTCGGACGGCTGATCGACCCGACCCACGCGGCACTGATCAGCATCGGCCGGATCGAGGCCGGCGCGACGCACAACATCATTCCGGACTCGGCGAAGCTGCAGGGCATCATCCGCACCATGCACGAAGCCGACCGCCGGGTGCTGCACGCCGAGATACGCCGGTTCGCCGAGCACACCGCCGCAGCCCGCGGAACTACCGCCGAGGTGACCCTGCTGCGCGGCGACCCGGTGCTGGCCAACGACCACGACCTGGTGAAGACCCTCGACCCTGTCCTGCACGCCGCCGGCCTGCAGGTGGCTGCCGACCCGTTCCGTTCGCTCGGCGCCGACGACTTCAGCCACTTCGGCCAGCACGTGCCGATCGTCATGATGTTCGTCGGCACCGGCGAGGATTCCGGCACGCGGCACGACACCGGCCTGCACCACGCCCGCTACCTGCCCGACGAGGACACCATCCGCACCGTGGCGATCGCCCTGGCCTCCGGCTACCTCGCCGGCGCCCGCCTGGCCGGCGCCCTCTGACCCGACGACCACCCGGCACCCGTAGAGCCCTGCCTAACTAGTTCTGCCCTCCCGTCGACGGGAGGGCAGAACTAGTTAGGGAGGGGTTCACCGGGTTAGGCCAGCGAGATCAGGTCGGCGTAGTCGGGGTTCCAGAGGTCTTCGTCGCCGTCGGGCAGCAGCACCACCCGGTCGGGTTCGAGGGCCTCGACGGCGCCCTCGTCGTGGGTGACCAGGACGATGGCGCCGGCGAAGGAGTGGATCGCGGCCAGCACCTCGGCGCGGGATGCCGGGTCGAGGTTGTTGGTCGGCTCGTCGAGCAGCAGCACGTTGGCCGCCGAGACCACCAGCATGGCCAGCGCCAGCCGGGTCTTCTCACCGCCCGAGAGCACCCGGGCCGGCTTGTCGACGTCGTCGCCGGTGAACAGGAACGAGCCGAGAATCTTGCGGGCATCGGTCGGCGTCATGTCCTCGGGCGCCGCGGTCATCATGTTCTCCAGCACGCTGCGCGAGACGTCCAGGGTCTCGTGCTCCTGCGCGTAGTAGCCCAACCGCAGCCCGTGACCCGGCTGCACCTCGCCGGTGTCGGACGGCTCCATGCCGGCCAGGATGCGCAGCAGCGTGGTCTTGCCGGCACCGTTCAAGCCCAGGATGACCACCCGAGAGCCCTTGTCGATGGCCAGGTTGACGTCGGTGAACACCTCCAGCGACCCATAGCTCTTGGACAGCTCCTCACCGCGCAGCGGCACCTTGCCGCACGGCGCCGGGGTCGGGAAGCGGATCTTCGCCACCCGATCGGACGCCCGTTCGCCCTCCACGGACGCCAGTAGTTTCTGCGCCCGCTTGGCCATGTTCTGCGCGGCGACCGCCTTGGTGGCCTTGGCCCGCATCTTGTCGGCCTGGGCCAGCAGCTGCTCGGCCTTCCGTTCGGCATTGAGCCGTTCCCGCTTGCGGCGCTTCTCGTCGGTCTCGCGCTGCAGCAGGTAGCGCTTCCAGTCCATCGCGTACTGGTCGAGTTCGGCGCGGTTGGCGTCCAGGTGGAACACCTTGGTGACGATCGCCTCGAGCAATCCGACATCGTGGGAAATCAGGATCACCCCGCCGGGGTAGGCCTTCAGATAGTCACGCAGCCAGACGATCGAGTCGGCGTCCAGGTGGTTGGTCGGCTCGTCGAGCAGCAGGTTGTCGGCGCCCGAGAACAGGATCCGGGCCAGTTCGACGCGTCGCCGCTGACCGCCGGAGAGGGTGCGCAGCGGTTGGCCGAGGACCCGGTCGGGCAGCCCCAGGTTGGCGGCGATCCGGGCCGCCTCGGACTCGGCTGCATAGCCGCCCGCGGCAGCCAGCTCCGCCTCGGCCCGGGTGTACGACCGCATGGCGGCGTCCTGGGCCTCGCCGGTCTCGGTGGCCATCTCCATCGAATAGCGAGCCAGCCGGGCCAGCACCGAGTCGAGCCCCCGTGCAGACAGGATGCGGTCCTTGGCGAGAGTGTCCAGGTCACCGGTGCGCGGATCCTGCGGCAGGTAGCCGATCTGTCCCGACCGGGTGATCTGGCCCGCCGCGGGCAGTGCTTCGCCGGCCAGGATCTTGGTCAGCGTGGTCTTGCCGGCACCGTTGCGGCCGACCAGCCCGACTTTGTCGCCGGCTGAGACCTGGAACGACGACGGCGCCAACAGCAGCCTGGCGCCCGCCCGGACTTCGACTTCCCTCGCAACTAGCACGAGGGACCACTCTACCGGGCGGGGTCGCGACTCACGGAATCACAGACTTCGCTGGTCGAGCTTGTCGAGACCCCAGATTCGCGGTTGCTGACAAGGGGTTTCGACAAGCCCAACCAACGACCGGTTTCGACAAGCTCAACCAGCGGTGGACGCTACACGCGGGACTGCTGCTGCGCCTTGCCCTTGACGATCTTCACGATCGTGCCGGGTGCGTGCGAGTCCGGGTCTCCCATCGTGGCGGCCCAGACGCTGCCGCCCGGTCCGGTCTCGACGGCGACGACACCGGGCAACGAGACCAGCGTGGAGCGCTTGCCGTGGCTGATCTTGGTGATCTTGCCACCGAAGAACTCCGCGACATACAGCTCACCGCGCTTGCCGATCGCCAGGTTGGTGGCGCCCAGGAAGCCGGACGCGACCACGGTCGCCCTGCCGGTGCGCGGATTGACCCGATACACCTTGCCCCGGGCACCGAGCGCCGGGGTTTCCGGGCCGCCCGGCAGGGTGGTGACGTAGAGGTAGCCGTCCCGGCCGACCTCGACATCGGTCGGCACCGACTCGAACGCGTAGGTGACGCCCAGGAAGCAGTCCGGCAGGCCCAGCGCCGCGGCGCTGGCCTTGTCGAAGGTGAACGGCTGCGGCGGCAAGACCGCCAGGGTGCTGACCTTGCCTTTCGAGGACACCGAGAACACCGCGTTGGCGCCGGCGTCGGCGACTACCCAGTGGTTCTTCAACGCGGCGACCGAGTAGGCGTGGGAGTCGACCTCACCCTTGTAGCTGACCGGGAACTGCATGGCCTTGAGGGTGTCCGAGACGCACTTGCTCGGGTTCTTCACCCCGTACTGATAGACCTTGTCCGGGTTGTATTTGGCCTCGTAGGCGTGGGTGTTGGCGTAGATCCGGGTGCCCATCGGCCCCCACAGATGCAGGCCGCTCGCGGTGTTCTCGAAGGTCTCCTCGTTGGTCACCGTGGTGGTGAAGGCGAGCCATCGGCCGTTCCGAGAGGTGGCGACGCCGGACGCCCCCGGCTGTTTGGCGGCGATGGTGGCGATCGAGCCGTCCTTCTTCAGCCGTCCGACCAGGTTGAGACCGCCGTCCGCGACCCGGACGGTGTGCCCCCGGATGTCCAGGTTGAACGGCGCGGCCAGCGCCGACGATTTGATCACCGGCTTCGCGGCGGGCTCAGGTCCGGCGGTCGCGACGCCCGGAACCACCAGCAGCAGACTCGCCGACACACCGCCGACGGCCATCACGAACGTACGGGTGCGCATGCTTCCCCCTTTGTGCCCGGCTGACCCGGGCCGAATCGGACGCGCGGCGGCGAAGTCCCCCACGTCACGCCGGCCGCCCGCTGAGCCTCCTCCAGGCCCCGTGGTCATCCTGTGTGCCCGCTGTGTCCCGGGTCAACGGTTCACTTCGGCCGGGCCCTACGCACAATTGCGCAGCGGTTCTTCGTCATCCGGGGCGCGACTTTTCGTCATCCCGGGCTCGCCCCGGGATCTCCGAGTGCCGCACGACTGCAGAGATCCCGGCGTTCGCCGGGATGACGGAAGAGCCGGGCTGACGAGTTCGAGCCGGGTTCAGGAGAGGCCGGACAGCGGCGGACGGTCCGGGGTGATTGTCCGCGTGACCCTTTCGAACACGGTGCGCAGCACGGCCTGCTCGTCGGCGGTCATCAGGTCGAGGAAGTTGGCGCGGACGGTGCGGACGTGGCCGGGGGCAGCCTCGCGGATGCGGGCCATCCCCTCTTCGGTGATCGCCACCAGGGTGCCGCGTCCGTCGTCGGCGGCCGGGCTTCGGGTGACCAGTCCGCGGCTCTCCATCCGGCGCAACTGGTGCGCCAGCCGGCTGCTCTCCCAGCCGATCCACTCCCGCAGCCTGCCGACCCGGACACCGCTGCCGTCACCGCCGCTCAGGCCGACCAGCACCGCGTAGTCGGCATGCGAGAGGGCGCAACCGGCGAGGTCGGCCGAGATCACCCGGTCGAGGTCCTGCTGGGCCAGGATGAAGTTCTGCCACAGGGCTTGCTCATCCTGGGACAGCCAACGCACATCATCCACAGCCGAGATCGTAGGCCACCGGACCCTTCCTCCCCCAGAGCCATCCCGGTCACCGGGCTGATCAGGCAGGCTCAGTCCTCCTTGACCGGACGCCCTCGGCGCGGCAGCGGCCCGGCGTCGCGGGGCAGCCGTCCGCTCCGCTTCAACGCCTCGCGGAGCAGCATCTCGACGTGAGCGTTCAGCGAGCGCAGATCGTCGGCCGCCCACCGGGCGAGCGCCTCGTGGACGGCAGGGTCCAGCCGCAGCAGGACGGGCTTTCGCTCCGCCCGCCTGCCGCGGCCGCCCGCTGACGCGGTCTCGTCGATCGGCTCGGACATCGCCTCAGGTATACAGCGATCCGGCATTCACCACGGGGGTGGCCGAACTGGAGCCGCACAGCACCACCAGCAGGTTGGACACCATCGCCGCCTTGCGCTCCTCGTCCAGCACCACGACGTCCTGCATCTCCAGCTGCCGCAGTGCGCCCTGGACCATGCTGACCGCGCCCTCGACGATCTGCTCGCGGGCCGCGACCACCGCCGCCGCCTGCTGCCGCTGCAGCATCGCGTGGGCGATCTCCGGGGCGTAGGCCAGGCTGGAGATCCGGGCCTCGACGACCTCGAGGCCGGCGATCGCGATCCGCGCCGCCACCTCTTCGGCAAGTTCCTTGGCGACCACGTCGGTGGAGCCGCGCAGCGACTCCTCGCCGGGTGCGGCGTTGTCGTAGGGGTGGCTGCTGGCCACGTGCCGCAGCGCAGCCTCGGACTGGACGGCGACGAAGGCGGTGAACTCCTCGACCGCGAAGACCGCCTTGGCCGTGTCCGCCACCTGCCAGACGATGATTCCGGCGATGTTGACCGGGTTGCCGTCGGCGTCGTTGACCTTGAGTTCGTTGGTCTCGAAGTTGCGCACCTTCACCGACACCTTGCGCCGGGTGACCAGCGGAAGCGTCATCTGCAGGCCGTCGGAGCGCAGGGTGCCGATGTAGCGTCCGAAGAGCTGCACCACCCGGGTCTCGCCCGGCCCGACGACCGTGAGCGCGCTGCCGAGCACCGCGGCGAGGAACCAGAGCACAACGGCGAGGACCACCCCAGCCGGGTTCTCCCGCTCCTCGGCCAGTGCCCAGCCGACGGTCATCGCAGAGAACGCACCGGCCAGGGCCAGGGCCAGCACCACGGCCAGCCCGATCAGCCCGCTGACCGACCAGGCCCGTCGCTCAGCCACATCGACCCGTGCCCCGGCATGCCCGACCGGCACTCCGGCGGGCTCGACGTCCGGAGCCGCCTGTTCACCCCTGCCCATCATCGGGTCTTCGTCATATTCACGCATCGCCGACACCTCCTCTAATCCGATATCTAATTGATATCAGATTAGAGGGTCGGAGGGCCAGGGTTGATACTCAGACGTTGTAACCGATCGCGCGCAGCTGCTCGCGTCCCTCTTCGGTGATGTTCTCCAGGGTCCACGGCGGCAGCCACACCCAGTTGATCGCCACCGAGTTGACCAGGCCGTCGAGCGCCATCTCGGTATCGAACTCGAGCCGGTCGGTGAGCGGGCAGGTGGGCGAGGTGAGCGTCATGTCGATGGTGCAGTTGTTGTCGTCGTCGAGGTGGATGCCGTACACCAGCCCCAGATCGACCACGTTCACCATCAGCTCGGGGTCGACCACATCGCGCATCGCCTCGGTGAGGTCCTCCAGAGTCGGGCTGGCCGACGGGGGCGCGGTGCTGTCCGGGAAGGTGTCGTCCACCAGGTCGGACGGACGCATTTCGGTCATCATGACTCCTTTTCGTTCGCCAACGCCTGAGCGGCGGCGTCCTTGAACGCCGACCAGCCCAGCAGGGCACATTTCACCCGGGCCGGGAATTTGGCCACCCCGATGAACGCGATCGCGTCCTCGAGACGGTCCTCGTCCGGCTCCATCTCGCCGCGGCTGTGCATCATCTCGGTGAAGTCCTCGTGCAACGCCAGGGCCTCGTCGACCGTGCGGCCGATCACCAGGTCGGACATCACCGAGGTGGACGCCTGCGAGATCGAGCAGCCGACGCCCTCGTAGGAGACGTCGGTGATCCGGTCGCCGTCCAGCGCGACCCGCATCATCACCTCGTCGCCGCAGGACGGGTTCACGTGCGTCACCTGCGCCCCGTACGGCTCGCGCAGGCCGCTGTGATGCTTCTCGCGGTAGTGGTCCAGGATGATCTCCTGGTACATCGCCTCGACGCTCACGCCACCCTCCCGAAGAAGTCCCTGGTGTAGTCCAGCGCGTCGACCAGCTGATCGATCTCGGACCGCAGGGTGTACAGGTAGAACGACGCCCGGGTGGAGGCGGTTATTCCCAGCCGCTCGTGCAGCGGACGGGCGCAATGATGACCGCCCCGGACGGCGACGCCGCGCGAGTCGAGGAACGTCATCACGTCGTGCGGATGGATGTCCAGCCCGTCGGCGGTGCGCAGCGTGAACGAGACCGCTCCGCCACGTCCCTCCGGACCGATGGAGGTGGTGCCGAGAATGCGGACCCCTTCAATCTGGCCCAGCGACTCCAGCGCGTAACCGGTGATGTCGCGCTCGTGCGCGGCGACGTCGGCCATGCCCAACTCGTGCAGGTAGTCGGCCGCGACGCCGAGCGCCACCGCTTCGGCGATCGGCGGGGTGCCGGCCTCGAACCGGTACGGCGGCGGGGCGTAGGTCGAGCCGGTCATCTTCACGATCTCGATCATCTCGCCGCCGCCGAGGAACGGCGGCATCTCGGCGAGCAGGTCGTAGCGGCCCCACAGCGCGCCGATGCCGGTCGGCCCGACCATCTTGTGCCCGGTGAAGGCGACCAGGTCGGCACCCAGTTCCGCCACCGACGTGGTGAGCTGCGGCACGGCCTGCGAGCCGTCCACCACCATCACCGCACCGACTGCGTGCGCCTGCGCGGCGATCTGGCTGATCGGGTTGATGGTGCCCAGCACGTTCGAGGCCCAGGTCAGCGAGACGATCCTGGTGTTGCCGTTGATCAGGTTCTCGGCGGACGCCTTGGCCAGGTCGAGCCGTCCGTCGTCGGTGATGTCGAACCAGCGCAGCGTCGCCCCGGTGCGGGCGCAGAGCAGCTGCCAGGGCACGATGTTGGAGTGGTGCTCCATCACCGAGATGACCACCTCGTCACCGGGCTTCAACCCGGCGCCCAGCGAGTGGGCGGCCAGGTTGAGCGCCTCGGAGGCGTTCTTGGTGAACACCACCTCCTCGGCGCGGGCGGCACCGATGAACGCGGCCACCTTCTCGCGGCCGCCCTCGTACGCGGCGGACGCCTCGGCGCCCAGCACGTGCATGGCCCGGGCCACGTTCGCGTTGTGCCGCTCGTAGTGATCGACCAGCGCGTCGATCACCACCTGCGGTTTCTGCGAGGTGTTGGCCGAGTCGAGGTAGGCCAGCGGGTACTCCCCCACCCGACGGTCCAGGATGGGGAAGTCTCCGCGAATCAGTTCGACGTCGTAGCTCACGACTCTCTCCTGTCTCGGCGCTACGCCGAGCCGCCTCAGTTGGCGGCGGCCGCGGCCTTGACGAACCGCTCGTAGCCCTCGACCTCGAGGTTCTCGGCCAGCTCGGGGCCGCCCTCCTCGGCGATCCGGCCGTCCACGAAGACGTGCACGAAGTCGGGCTTGATGTAGTTCAGGATCCGCGTGTAGTGGGTGATCAGCAGCACGCCGCGGTCGCCCTGGGCGTGGTACCGGTTGACCCCCTCGGAGACGATCCGCAGCGCGTCGATGTCGAGGCCGGAGTCGGTCTCGTCGAGGATCGCGAAGCCGGGGTTGAGCAGCTCCAGCTGGACGATCTCGTTGCGCTTCTTCTCGCCACCGGAGAAGCCCTCGTTGAGCGAACGGGCCGCGAAGGTCTGGTCGAGGCCGAGCCGGTCGAGCGCGGCGTTGACGTCCTTGACCCAGGTGCGCACCTTGGGCGCCTCGCCGTCCAGGGCGGTCTTGGCGGTGCGCAGGAAGTTGGTCACCGAGACGCCGGGCACCTCGATCGGGTACTGCATGGCCAGGAACAGGCCGGCGCGGGCCCGCTCGTCGACGGTGAGCTCGGTCAGCTCGACGTCGTCGAGCTTCACCGAACCGCCGGTGATGGTGTACTTCGGGTGACCCGCGATGGCGTAGGCCAGGGTCGACTTGCCGGAGCCGTTGGGGCCCATGATGGCGTGCACCTCACCGGAGCGAACGGTGAGGTTGACCCCCTTGAGGATCTCCTTGGGGCCGGACTCGGTCTGGACGTCGACGCGCAAATCGGTGATGGACAGAGTGGACATTCGGTTTCAGTTCTCCTGATTGATCGGGTTGTCGATGTCGACGTAGATGTCGGTGCCGTCCAGCCGCACGGGATAGACGGGCACGGGTGCGGTGGCAGGCAGCTCCAGCGGGACGCCGGTGCGCAGATCGAAGCGGGAACCGTGCATATAGCACTCCAGCGTGCAGCCGTCGACGTCACCCTCGCTGAGCGGGACCTCGGCATGACTGCAGACGTCCTGGATCGCGAAGACGCCCTCGTCGGTGTTCACCACGGCCACCTCGGCGTCGCCGCCGAGGTCGACCGCGATGGCGGAACCGACAGGGATCTCGTCGATGGTGGCGGCATGCCGAAAGGTCATGCGTAGGCCCCCATGGTGACCGAGAGCTCGCGCTCCACGGCCGCCATCATGTGCTCTTCGACCTCGGGCACGCCGATCCGGCGGACGATGTCGGCGAAGAAGCCGCGCACCACCAGCCGGCGGGCCTCGGCCTCGGGAATGCCGCGCGAGCGCAGGTAGAACAGCTGCTCGTCGTCGAACCGACCGGTGGTCGAGGAGTGCCCGGCACCCTCGATCTCGCCGGTCTCGATCTCCAGGTTCGGCACCGAGTCGGCGCGGCAGCCGTCGGTGAGCACCAGGTTCTTGTTCGACTCGTAGGTGGAGATGCCTTCGGCCACCTTGCGGATCAGCACGTCGCCGATCCAGACCGAGCGGGCACCCTCACCCTGCAGCGCACCGCGGTAGTCCACGTTGGAGTGGGTGTGCGGGGCGTTGTGGTCGACGAACAGCCGGTGCTCGATGTGCTGCCCGGCGTCGACGAAGTACAGCCCGAACTGCTCCAGCGAACCGCCGGGGCCGGCGAACCGCGCGGTCTCGGCGAGCCGGACGACCTTGCCGCCCAGGCTGACGGTCACGGTGCGCACCTCGGCGTCCCGGCCGACCAGGACGCTGTGGTGACCGCCGTGCACGGCGTCATCGGCCCAGTCCTGGATGGACACGAAGTTGATCTTCGCGCCGTCACCGACCAGGACGTCCACCTTGGTCGCGTAGCTGGCCGAACCCTCGTGGCGCAGCAGGATGGTGCCCTTGGCGTGGGCGCCCACCTTGAAGACGAGATGGCCCCAGACGTGCTGTCCGGTGCCGGTCAGGGTGATGCTGACCGGCTCGGTCAGCTCGGCGCCGGGAGCGATCTCGATCAGCTGGGCACCGCCGGAACGGGCCGCGGCCAACACCGAGACCCGGTCGATCGGGGCCTCGGCGACCAGCGCGCGGGCTTCGTCGGTGCTCACCGTCCGGCTGCTGGAGCCGGCCGGCAGAGACTCGTCCCACTGCAGGTGGGCGTCGCTGGGCTCGTCGGTCAGCAGCGGCTTGAGTGCACGCAGCGGGCTGAACCGCCAGATCTCCTCCTGACCCTTCGGGTAGGGGTGATCCTCGATCGTGAACGACGGGGTCGGGTGGAGGTGAGATTCCAGGGCCTCCACGGCCTCCATCACGGGTGCGGCCATCAGCCGACGGCTCCTTCCATCTGCAGTTCGATCAGGCGGTTCAGTTCCAGCGCGTATTCCATCGGCAGCTCGCGGGCGATCGGCTCGACGAAGCCACGGACGATCATCGCCATCGCCTCGTCCTCGCCCATCCCGCGCTGCATCAGGTAGAACAGCTGGTCGTCGCTCACCTTGGACACGGTGGCCTCATGGGCCAGCGACACGTCGTCCTCGCGGACGTCGACGTAGGGGTAGGTGTCGGAGCGGCTGATGGTGTCGACCAGCAGCGCGTCACACTTCACCGAGGACGCCGAGTGGTGGGCGCCCTCCTGCACCTGCAGCAGGCCGCGGTAGGACGAGCGTCCGCCGCCGCGGGCCACCGACTTGGAGATGATCGAGCTCGAAGTGTGCGGTGCGCAGTGCACCATCTTCGAGCCGGCGTCCTGGTGCTGACCCTCGCCGGCGAAGGCGATGGACAGAGTCTCGCCGCGGGAGTGCTCGCCCATCAGGTAGACGGCCGGGTACTTCATGGTGACCTTGGAACCGATGTTGCCGTCGATCCACTCCATGGTCGCGCCCTCTTCGCAGGTGGCGCGCTTGGTGACCAGGTTGTACACGTTGTTCGACCAGTTCTGAATGGTCGTGTAACGCACCCGGGCGTTCTTCTTGACGATGATCTCGACCACCGCGGAATGCAGCGAATCCGAGGAGTAGATCGGCGCGGTGCAGCCCTCGACGTAATGCACGTAGGAGCCCTCGTCGGCGATGATCAGCGTCCGCTCGAACTGGCCCATGTTCTCGGTGTTGATCCGGAAGTAGGCCTGCAGCGGAATGGTGACGTGGACGCCCTTCGGCACGTAGACGAACGAGCCGCCCGACCACACCGCGGTGTTCAGCGAGGCGAATTTGTTGTCTCCCACCGGAATGACCGTGGCGAAGTACTCCTGGAACAGCTCCGGGTACTCCTTCAGGCCGGTGTCGGTGTCGAGGAAGATGACGCCCTGACGCTCGAGCTCTTCGTTGATCTTGTGGTAGACCACCTCGGACTCGTACTGAGCGGCCACGCCGGCCACCAGCCTGGCCTTCTCGGCCTCGGGAATCCCGAGCCGGTCGTAGGTGTCCTTGATGTCGGACGGCAGGTCGTCCCAGGTCTGGGCCTGCTTCTCGGTCGACCGGACGAAGTACTTGATGTTCTCGAAGTCGATCTCGTTCAGGTCGGCACCCCAGGTGGGCATCGGCTTGCGGTCGAACAACTTCAGCCCGCGCAGCCGGGTGTTCAGCATCCACTCGGGCTCGTTCTTCAGCGCGGAGATGTTGCGCACGACGGCTTCGTTGAGCCCGCGCTGCGCGGCGGCGCCGGCGACGTCGGAGTCGTGCCAGCCCCACTGGTAGTTGCCGAGCGCCTGCAGGTGCTCTTCCTGGGTTGCCCCCAGGCCGGGGGCCTGCGGTGCAGTGGTCGTCATGAGGCGGCCTTTCTATTCGGATGGTCGGACGGCTTCACCGGCCGCGGCACGTGGGTGGTGCACACCCCGTCGCCGTGGGCGATGGTCGCCAGCCGCTGGACATGGCTATCCAGGAGTTGGGCGAAGACACGGGTCTCGGCCTCGCACAACTCGGGGAACTCGGCCGCCACCAGGGCGACCGGACAGTGATGCTGGCACAGCTGTTTGCCGCTGGCCACGGGATGAGCCGAGGCCACGTAGCCGGCATCGTTCAACGCCTTCACCAACGCGTCGGTGGGATTGTCGTATTCCCCACGCAGCTCGTTGAATCTGGTCTCGATGCCGGTGACGAACTCTTCGGCGAACCGCTGGACGCCGTCCGGGCCGAGAGAGTCGCGGACGAAGTTGAGCGCATCGATGGCCAGCGTGTCGTAGGCGTGCGGGAACTCGGCCCGCCCGGCATCGGTGAGTTCGAACACCATGGCCGGACGGCCCCGGCCGCGGGCACCATAGACCCGCTGCTGGCGGGAACTCAGGTGGCCGACACCGATCAGCACCGACAGGTGCCGCCGGACGGCCGCGGGAGTGAGATGCAGCCGCTGGGCCAGTTCGGACGCCGTCGACGGGCCGTGCTGCAGGATGGACCGGGCGACGCGAGCCCGGGTGGACGCGTCGGACTCGGCCACCGGCGTCGGAACGCCGGATTTGGTGACCGCTTCCTTTTTCACAAGAACATTCTTGTCGAATCCGCGCCAGGGTCAAACTTCTTAGGATCGCCTAACCCTGGCCACGGCGGCAGGGCTGGTTTCGCGTCCCGCACGGTGATACGGGGCCCTTGGTTGAGCCTGGCCAGCCGTCGCCGTCGAGCCTGTCGAGCCCCTCGCCGGGCGTGACCATCGGGTCAGCCTCGGCGCCGGCCCGTCCGCGTCGTGGGGTGGTGTGCGATGCCGGACGAGCGTGCGGACGCCGTGAATGCTCCGGAGCGTGCGCAACGCGCTGCTTTGACCAGCAGCAGGACGAGGCCGAGCGCGATGGCGCCGGCCAGAAACCAGGCGTCAGTCATCTTCCCTCCTGGACGACCGATGCCGCTGGTGGCGCCATCGCGACTTCGTTACTGCCTGGCCGGGCTAGCCAGCGGGCAGCCCGGCCAATGCGGGAAGACCTCGCACCAGCCCACATCAGTGGACTGGCTCGACGCGAATCCCACCACCACCGTTGCCACCAGCACGGCCGCGACGACGTGTGGGACAAGCACGCGGCGGCTGCGGGGGTGACGCAGCGGTGTTCTTGGCATGTCCGACGATGACACCCGCCATCTGCGACACGCCGTCCAAATAGACGACGACTGACCTTTTGTCCGAAGCGATTGGAACCCCATCAGACCAAGGTCCGACGGCGGGCACCGCTCTCCTCGCGCTTGGCCCGAGCCGACAGACAGGGTTTGATATGGCACATGCGGCCCACGCGAACACATCGACTGCTCCTCGGTGGAACTCTCGACCTCGCGTTGCTGGGCATCCTGGCCGTCTTGACGGTGTTGATCGGGCTGAACTCCCGCAATCCGCTGAGCCTGGTGGTCGATCTGGCGGCCTGCGTGGCTGCCGCGCTGACCCTGCGCTGGCCGCGGGTCGCCGGCGCCGCGCTCGGCGTGGTCCTGACGACCTATCTGGTAGCGCCGTACGATTTCACCGAGATGGGCGACTATGCCGCCCTCATCGTGGTGCTCGGCACCGGCATCCGCAGCCAGCGGCGCACCCGGGCGATGCTCACCGCCGGCTACCTGACGATCCTTGTCATTCGGCAGTTCCAGCTCTACCAGACCGGCGTGCAGCCGTTCCTGAGCAGCCTGGCCTGGGCTGCCCTCTTCGCGGTCATGTGGCTGATCGGAAGTGCGATCGCGGCGTTCGACAAGGCTCAGGAGCAGGCCCGGCTCGCCGCACTGGCGCAGCAGCGCCTCGTGCTGGCCCGCGAACTCCACGACACGGTGGCCCGCAGCCTCGCCCGGGTCTCCCGGCAGATCCATCAGGCGGCGGCCTCGGGTGACCCGACCCAGCTCCGGTCGGTCGCCGACCAGGTCAGCGAGACCGCCGGGCAACTCCGATGGATGCTCGGCGCCCTACGCGACTCCGATTCCGAGGCCGAGCTGCTGACCGGCGCGCAGAGTTCCCTGGCCGGCACCGTTCGCGACAGCGTGGCGCACCTGCAATCGCATGGCTTCCAGGTGAGCACGTCGATCGACGGCAGCCTGGACGCCGTGCCCCCGGAACCGGGCCGGGTGCTCGGCGAGATCGTGCAGGAGGCGACGGCCAACGTCGAGCGGCACGGTGCGACCGACCGGCCGTGCGTGCTGACCGTCTGCATCGACGACACCGCGGTCGATCTCGCGTTCATCAATGAGGTGCGCGAGTCGGGCAGCCCGGACGGCTCAGCGCGTCCGCTGGGACTGCTCGGTGCCGCGGAACGGTTGGCGCTGGTCGGCGGCCAACTGGAGGCCCGCCAGGAAGGCACCCACTGGATCACCCGGGTGATGATCCCGATCGCGGGCCGGACATGACCCGGGTCATCCTGGTCGACGACGACCCGCTGGTGCGCACCATGCTGACCAACTGCCTGGACGCGGCACCCGGCCTGGTCGTCCGCGGCTCCTATGGGTCGGGAACCGACGCGGTCGCCGCTGTGCCCGTCGATCAGCCGCACGTCGCACTGGTCGACATCATCATGCCCGACCCGGACGGGCCTGAGACCACCCGGCTGCTGCGCGCGGCGTCCCCGCGCACCCAGGTGCTGGCGCTCACCTCATTGACCGATCCGCAGGCCGCCGCGGCGATGCTCAACGCCGGAGCCCTCGGCTTCCTGCCCAAGGATCTGGCGCCGGAGGCGATCATCCACGCGGTGCAGTCGGCGAGGCACGGGCTGGCCGTGCTCGGTGGGGCCGGTGCCGGCCTGGTGGACCGGCGGCCCAGTACCGACCTGGCCGAACTTCTCAGCCCCACCGAGCGGACGATTCTGCTGCTGATCCGCGAGGGCCGCACCACCGAGCAGATCGCCCGCGAGGTGTATCTGTCGCCGTCGACGGTGAAGTATCACGTCGCCGCGCTGATGGAGAAGCTCGGCGCGACCAACCGGGTGACCCTGGCCATCAAGGCTCTGGAACTCGGGCTGTGTTGAGGCCCGGCCGGTGAGACGTCGTTGACCGCCCTGTGACCCTTCCGGCGAAGCCCCGGACGTCTACGACGCACGGTAGTAGTTTGAATCGGGTAGACGGCCAACGCCGGCCGCCCGTGACATCTCGTGAGGATCTCTCGTGACCGCGGCTTCGCACCCTGTTTCCGAGCGGACGCGCGCCGCTCTGCTCTCGCTCAGCGCACTGCTCGGCCTGGCCCTGGCCGGCTGCTCCGGCAGCGCCACCGCGCCTCCCCCGCCGGCAGGCGGCGGTGAAGCCAACCTGAGCCTGCCCGACCTCGACCAGGCCACCTTCCTCGGCCTGATCACCGGCAAGCAACTGCTCGGCCTGGGCCTGCTGATCGCGCTGGCCGGCCTGGCCTTCGGCCTCGTCCGGTTCGTCCAGGTGCGGCGGCTGCCGGTGCACACCGCGATGCGCGAGGTTTCGGAACTCATCTACGAGACCTGCAAGGCCTACCTGATCCAGCAGGGCAAATTCCTGCTGGTGCTGTGGGCCTTCATCGGCGCTGTGATCCTGGCCTACTTCAAGTTCCTGGCCGACCTGAGCTGGGGCCGGGTGGCGATCGTGCTGGCGTTCAGCATCGTCGGCATGGCCGGTTCCTACGGCATCGCCTGGTTCGGCATCCGGCTGAACACCTACGCCAACAGCCGGACGGCGTTCGCCGCGCTGCGCGGACGTCCGCTGCCGCTGCATCAGATCCCGATGAAGGCCGGGATGAGCATCGGCATGGTGCTGATCAGCGTGGAGCTGTTCATGATGCTCGCGATCATGCTGTTCCTGCCCCGCGAGATCGCCGGCTCGTGCTTCATCGGCTTCGCCATCGGCGAGTCGCTGGGCGCCTCCGCGCTGCGGATCGCCGGCGGCATCTTCACCAAGATCGCCGACGTCGGCTCGGACCTGATGAAGATCGTCTTCCGGATCAAAGAGGACGACGCCCGCAACCCGGGCGTGATCGCCGACTGTGCCGGTGACAACGCCGGCGACTCGGTCGGTCCGTCCGCCGACGGGTTCGAGACCTACGGCGTCACCGGCGTCGCCCTGGTCACCTTCATCCTGCTGGCGGTGCACGAACCGCTGGTGCAGGTGCAGCTGCTCTGCTGGGTGTTCTTCGTCCGGGCGATCATGGTGTTGGCGTCCGCGGCGTCGTACGAGGTGAACGCGGTGATCACCACCGCGAAGTACCGGCATCTGCGCACGATGGACTTCGAGCGTCCGCTGACCAACCTGGTCTGGATCACCTCGGTGGCCTCCATCGCCGCCACCTACCTGACCTCGTACCTGCTGATCGCCGACCTCGGCGACGGCACCCTGTGGTGGAAGCTGGCCAGCATCGTCTCGTGCGGCACCCTGGCCGGCGCGCTGATCCCCGAACTGGTCAAGGTGTTCACCTCCACCAACTCGGTGCACACCGAAGAGGTGGTGAAGAGTTCGCACCAGGGCGGCGCCTCGTTGACCATCCTGTCCGGGCTGGTCGCCGGCAACTTCTCGGCCTACTGGCTCGGGATCGCGATCATCGCGCTGATGACGGTGGCTTTCCTGATCTCCGGGCTGGGCATCGGCGCGCTGATGGTGGCTCCCGCGGTGTTCGCGTTCGGCCTGGTCGCCTTCGGCTTCCTCGGCATGGGCCCGGTCACCATCGCGGTCGACTCCTACGGCCCGGTCACCGACAACGCCCAGTCGGTCTACGAACTCAGCGTGATCGAGGAACGCCCCGGAGCGGCCGATGAGATCCGCGCCGACCACGGCTTCACCCCCCACTGGGGCCGCGCCAAGGCACTGCTAGAGGCCAATGACAGCGCCGGCAACACCTTCAAGGCGACCGCCAAGCCGGTGCTGATCGGCACCGCGGTGGTCGGCGCGACCACCATGATCTTCTCGATCATCATGGGCCTGACCCACGGCATGACCGCCAACCTGGACAAGTTGTCGCTGCTGCACGCACCCTTCCTGCTCGGCCTGATCACCGGCGGCGCGGTCATCTACTGGTTCACCGGGGCGTCCATCCAGGCCGTCACCACCGGCGCGTTCCGGGCCGTCGAGTTCATCAAGGACACGATCAAGCTGGACGGCGCCTCACAGGCCTCGGTGGACGATTCGCGCAAGGTCGTCGAGATCTGCACCCAGTACGCCCAGAAGGGCATGCTGAACATCTTCCTGGGCATCTTCTTCGCCGCGCTGGCGTTCGCCTTCGTCGAGCCGTACTTCTTCATCGGCTACCTGGTCTCGATCGCCCTGTTCGGGCTGTACCAGGCGATCTTCATGGCCAACGCCGGCGGCGCCTGGGACAACGCCAAGAAGATCGTCGAGACCGACCTGGCCGCCAAGGGCACCGCCCTGCATGACGCGTCCGTGATTGGCGACACGGTGGGCGACCCGTACAAGGACACCTCGTCGGTGGCGCTCAACCCGGTGATCAAATTCACCACGCTGTTCGGTCTGCTGGCCGTCGAGTTGGCGGTCAGCCTGAACGCCCAGGGCTACCAGGCGCTCACCTGGACGCTGGCCGCGGTCTTCTTCGTCGCGCTGTGCGTCATGGTCTGGCGGTCGTTCTACGCCATGCTGATCGACCGCGAACTGCCGACCGCCGCCGAGCTCGCCCAGCCGGACGGCGCGGAACCCGAGGTCGACGGCGTTTCCGCCGACGATCTCCCGGCCGCGCTCGACTCCGGCCGGAACCTCGGCTCACATGCGGTGATGGTCGGCATCGAACGCGACAACTACTAGCTGGGAACCGGGCGGTAGCGGTCGGCGTGGCGGCATATGCTGACCCGGTGATCCCCTCGTACGCCCTGGAGCTGGACGGGGTCACCGTCAGCTTGGGCGGACGGCGGGTGCTCGACGCGCTGAGCTGGACGGCGGCGACCGACGAGGTGACCGCCCTGCTGGGCCCCAACGGGGCCGGCAAGACCACCACCCTGCGATGTCTCACCGGCATGCTGCGCCCGGACGCCGGCCGCGTCCGGGTGCTGGGCGGGCCGCCCGGCGGCGCCAACGAACGGCTGGGTCTGATGCCGCAGTCGGTCGGCGCCTGGTCCGCGGTGCGGCCCGGCGAACTGCTGCGCTACCTGGCCGGCCTCTACCCCGATCCGGTGCCGGTGGACGAACTCATCGAGGCGCTCGCCCTCGGGTCGCTGCTGAACCGTCCGTACCGACGACTCTCCGGCGGCGAACAACAGGCGGTGAACCTGGCCGGCGCACTGGTCGGACGCCCCGACCTGGTGCTGCTGGACGAACCGACATCCGGCATGGATCCGCATGCCCGGCGGCGCACCTGGGAGGTCATCGCCGGCCTGCGTGAGCGCGGCGTCTCGGTGCTGCTCACCACCCACGACATGAACGAGGCGGCCCGGCTGGCCGACCGGGTCTGGATCATGGACGCCGGCCGCGTCACCATCTCGGGCACCGTCGCCGAACTCACCGCCGAGGCGTCCCTGGAGGATGTTTTCCTGCGCCACACCGGGGGTGCAGTGTGAACCCGACCCGGGTGCTGCGCCATGCGGCGATGGAGCTGCGGATGCTGCTGCGCAACGGCGAACAACTGCTGCTGGCCTTCGCCATTCCGCTGGGCCTGCTGCTCGGCGGGCTGGCCTGGGGCCGTGGTTTCGGCCTCGACGCCGGTGTGTTCCCGGCCTCGGTGGTGGCGGTCGCCACCTGGTCGACGGCGTTCACGTCGCTTGCGGTCGCCACCGGCTTCGAGCGCCGCTACGGCGTCCTGGAACGGCTGGTCGCCACCCCGCTCACCCGCGCCGACCTGATCGCCGGCAAGTCGCTGGCAGCCATCGCGCTGGTCGCTATCCAGGCAGCACTGCTGGTGGTCGTCGCGGTGGCCTGCGGCTGGCGTCCGGTCTGGACGGCGGCCGGCACGCTGAGCGCGGTGCTGGCCACCGTGCTCGCCATCGCCGCCTTCGCCGGGCTCGGGTTGCTGCTGGCCGGCACGCTCAAGGCCGAGGTCACCCTGGCCTTGGCCAACCTGGTCTATCTGGCCGGGCTGGCGCTCGGCGGACTGATCGTCGACCAGCCACCCTGGTTGCCGACCGCGGCGCTGGGCACCGCCCTGCGTGCGGCGTCCGAGGGCGCCCTCGCCCCGCTCGCACTGCTGGCCCTGGCCGTCTGGGCGGCAGCACTCACCCTGATCGCACGAAAGGTGTTCCGATGGACCTCCTGACCGGCTGGCGGAGTCTGCGTCGTTGGGCGGTGGCCAACCTGATCGCCAACATGGTGATCGTCTGGACGGGCGCGCTGGTCCGGCTGACCAAGTCGGGGCTGGGCTGCTCGACCTGGCCCGAGTGCGACGCCGGCTCGTACGTGCCGCAGCCCGAGGCCGAATGGCACGCGTTCATCGAGTTCGGCAACCGGACCCTCACCTTCGTGCTGATCATCATCGCGCTCGGCACCGCGATCACCGCGTTCCGCACGGTCAGGGAACGGCGGATCAGGGTGCTGACAATCGTGATCGGCCTGGGCATCGGATTCCAGGGCGTGATCGGCGGAATCACCGTGCTCACCGAACTCAACCCATGGGTGGTCGGGTTGCACATGGTGCTCTCGGTCGGCCTGATCGTGGCCTGCGTGACCGTCGTGCACGATGCCTTCGAGCTGCGCCCGGTCTCCGTCCCGCGGTTGCGGCTTCCCACCCAGGCGGTGTTCTGGCTGTCCCTGGCGATGATGTACCTGGGCACCGTGGTCACCGGCGCCGGACCGCATTCCGGCGACGGCGCGGCCCAGCGCAACGGCTTCGACCTGAGCGAGGTGGCCCGCCTGCACTCGGTGACGATGTGGATCACCCTGGCGATCACGCTCTGGCTGGCCTACGCCGCGCGCGGCGTCAGGAGGCTCCAGCGGGCTGCCCTCGGGGTGATCGGCACCGCCGTGCTGCAGGCGATCATCGGCTACACCCAGTACTTCAACCACCTACCGATGGGCGTCGTGTTCGCCCACATGATCGGCACCACGCTGTACACGGTGGCGATCAGCCACCTGTGGCTCTCCGCCACCTCGGAGCCAGAGCTTCGCTGAGTTCCGCCGGTTGAGTCCGCCCCCTCGGTCGAGACCCGAGAACCGTTGGTCGAGCTTGTCGAGACCGGATGACCCGGGGTTCCGGCGAGCCGAATTCGTCATCCCGGCGAACGCTGGGATCTCCGTCCCGACCGAGTGCGCTCTGCGGAGATCCCGAGGCAAGCCCGGGATGACGATGATACCGAGCGCGCCGAAGAGGTCCCGGGGCCAAGCCCGGGATGACGGTGACGTCGAGTGGGTGGGTATAACCCCTAGAAGAACAGCGGATCGACCGCGGCAGCCAGGAAGACGATGGCCAGGTAGGAGTTCGACAGGTGGAACAGCCGCATCGGCTTCAACGCGGCCTCCGTCATGCCGGCTCGCGCCCGGCGCAGTAGCTGGATCGACTCGATGATCATCAGCACGCCGCCGATCAGCGCCACCGTCGGGTACAGCCAACCGGTGTGCGCCACGGGCCAGAGCACCAGGCTGACGGCCACGGTGATCACCGTGTAGACCAGGATGCGCCAGGCCACTGCCGGCGGCGCCATCACCACCGGCAGCATCGGCACATGCGCCTGCCGGTAGTCCTCCTGGTAGCGGAAAGCGAGCGCCCAGGTGTGCGGCGGCGTCCAGAAGAAAACGATCGCGAACAGCACCAGCGGCGGCCAGTCGATGCTGCCGGTCACCGCCGTCCAGCCGATCAACGGAGGGAAGCAGCCGGCGATCCCGCCCCAGACGATGTTCTGCGAGGTGCGCCGCTTCAGGCCCATCGTGTAGACGAACACGTAGTAGGCGTTGGCCGTCATGGCCAGGGACGCCGACAGCCAGTTCGCTCCGAACCCGAGCGTCACGGCGGCCAGCACGCCCAGCACCGCACCGAAGACGTAGGCGCGCGCCGGGGGCACGCTGTGCAACGCCATCGGACGCCGCCGGGTACGCCGCATCTCCGAATCGATGTCGGCGTCCAGCACCGAGTTGAAGACGTTCGCGGAACCGGCAGCCAAAGTGCCGCCGACCAGAGTCCAGACCACCTTCTGCCATTCCGGCACACCGCCTGCGGCCAGGAACATGGCGGGTACTGTGGTGACCAGCAGTAGCTCGATGATCCGTGGTTTGGTGAGCGCGACATAGGCCCGCAGGGAGCCCGAAGCCGTGGCTGTAACCGTCGGCGCCGATGAGTGCATCCCCGTCGTCTCCTCCTCGCTCGGATCGCGAGCAGTCTAGCCCTTCCCCGCCATGCAGGAACACGGCCACGACTAGAGTGCCCCTGAACCGTCACCGCATCCGGGGACAACCCTACGAACAGGAGTTGATCGACAATGAATGATCGTCTGAAGGCTTTGGCGGACGCGGGGGTGAGCATCTGGCTCGACGACCTCTCGCGGGCACGGCTGACCAGCGGGAATCTGGCGCAGAAGATCGCCGATGATTCCGTGTCCGGCGTGACCACCAACCCGACGATCTTTGCCGCCGCTTTGACCAACGGCGCCGACTACGCCGAGCAGTTGCGCTCGCTGGGTGAAGTCGACACCGACACCGCGATCAAGCAGCTGTGTTCCACCGATGTGCGTAACGCCTGCGATCTGTTCGCCGACGTGTACGCCGCTTCGAACGGCTACGACGGCCGGGTCTCGATCGAGGTCGCGCCGACGTTGGCCAACGACACCGACGGCACCATCGCCCAGGCTGCCGAGTTGCACGACCTGGTGGGTCGGGAGAACGTGCTGATCAAGATTCCGGCCACCAAGCCGGGTCTGCCCGCGATCCAGGCCTCCATCGCGGCCGGTATCTCGGTCAACGTGACGCTGATCTTCTCCGAGGCCCGCTACCGCGAGGTGATGGACGCCTACCTGTCCGGCCTGGAGCAAGCCGCCGAGGCCGGCAAGGATCTGTCCAAGATTCATTCGGTGGCGTCGTTCTTCGTGTCCCGGGTGGACGCCGAGGTCGACAAGCGGCTGGCTGCCGCCGGCCGTGCCGATCTGCAGTCCAAGACCGCGATCGCCAACGCTCTGGTCGCCTACGGCGCCTTCGAAGAGGTGTTCGGCTCCGACCGGTTCAAGGCGTTGCAGGCCAAGGGAGCCAATGTGCAGCGGCCGTTGTGGGCCTCCACCGGCACCAAGGACCCGAACCTGCCCGACACCCTCTACGTCACCAACCTGATCGCCGACGGCGTGGTCAACACCATGCCCGAGAAGACCATGGACGCCTTCGGCGACCACGGCGAGCTCGGCGCCTCGATCGTCGGCCAGGCCGCCGCCGGCCAGGCCGTCCTCGACGAGGTCACCGCCGCCGGTGTCGACCTCGACGACGTCTACCAGGTGTTGGAAGACGAAGGCGTGGAGAAGTTCATCGTTTCCTGGCACGAACTCGTCGCATCGGTCGAGAAGGCAATTGCCTCCGTCAAGTGATTCGCGCCACGATGGGCCGGTGAGCGAACCGACAACGTCCGCCAATCCCCTTCGCGATCCGCAGGATCGCCGGTTGCCCCGCATCGCCGGGCCTTGTGCCCTGGTGCTGTTCGGGGTGACCGGCGACCTGGCTCGCAAGAAGCTGATGCCGGCGGTCTATGATCTGGCCAACCGTGGCCTGTTGCCGCCCGGCTTCGGCCTGATCGGCTTCGCCCGTCGTGACTGGGACGGCGAGGACTTCGCCAAGATCGTCCACGACTCCGTCAAGGAGCGGGCCCGGACGCCGTTCCGCGAAGAGGTCTGGAAGCAGCTCCTGGAGGGCATCCGCTTCGTCTCGGGCACCTTCGACAGCGACGAGTCGTTCCTGCTGCTGAAGGAGACCCTGAAGGAGCTCGACGAGAGCCAGGGCACTGGCGGCAACCACGCCTTCTACCTGTCGATCCCGCCGAAGGCGTTCGACCAGGTGGTCTCGATGCTGTCCAAGCACGGGCTGGCCAAGCGCGACACCAAGGACGCCTGGAGCCGGGTGGTGATCGAGAAGCCGTTCGGCCACGACCTGGCCAGCGCGATCGAGCTGGAGCGGCGGGTCTCATCGGTCTTCCACTCCCAGTCGGTGTTCCGGATCGACCACTATCTGGGCAAGGAAACCGTGCAGAACATGCTGGCGTTGCGTTTCGCCAACCAGCTGTTCGAGCCGATCTGGAACCGCAACTACATCGACCATGTGCAGATCACAATGGCCGAGGACATCGGCATCGGCGGCCGGGCGGGCTACTACGACGGTGTCGGCGCGGCCCGCGACGTGATCCAGAACCATCTGCTGCAGCTGTTGGCGCTGACCGCGATGGAAGAGCCGACCTCGTTCGACGCCGAGCAACTGCGGGCCGAGAAGAAGAAGGTGTTGGCGGCGGCCCGTCCGCCCAGGGACATCGCCGCGCACACCGCCCGGGGTCAGTACCTCGGCGGCTGGGCCGGCGGCCAGCTGGTCAAGGGCTACCTCGAAGAGGACGGCATCGACCCCAAATCGCAGACCGAGACCTATGCGGCGATCCGGGTCGACATCGACAACCGGCGCTGGGCCGGCGTCCCGTTCTATCTGCGCTCAGCCAAGCGGATGCCGCGGCGGGTGACCGAGATCGCGTTGAACCTGCGTCCGGCGCCGCACCTGCCGTTCAGCCACACCGACACCGAGGCGCTCGGCAGCAACGCCCTGGTGATGCGGATCCAGCCCGACGAGGGCATCACGCTGCGGTTCGGCGCCAAGGTGCCGGCCACGCTGATGGAGATCCGCGACGTCACCATGGACTTCGCCTACGGCACCTCGTTCGCCGAGTCCAGCCCGGAAGCCTATGAGCGGCTGATCCTGGACGTCCTGCTGGGCGATCCACCGCTGTTCCCGCAGCACGAGGAGGTCGAACTGGCGTGGAAGATCCTCGATCCGATCCTGGATTTCTGGGCCGAGCAGGACACCCAGCCGGAGGGCTACCAGTCCGGCTCGTGGGGTCCGCCCTGCGGCAAGGCCATGCTCGCCCGCGACGGCTTCGTCTGGCGCCGGCCCTAGGAGGACCGATGATCATCAACGTTCCCGACACCACCGCCACCGGCATCCACATGGCGCTGGTCGAGGCCAGGCACAACATCGGCGTCGCCTCGTCCATGGTCTTCACCATGATCGTGATCGCCGACGGACGCCACTACGACCGCGCCCTGAAGGCGTGCGAGGACGCCGGCCGCGAGCACCCGTCCCGGATCATCCTGGTCACCAACGGCGACGCCGACGGCGACCATGTGGACGCCGAGATCCGGCTCGGCGAGGAGGTGCCGGGCGAGATCATCTCGCTGCGCTTCCACGGCCAGCTGACCGAGCATCGCGCGTCGGTGGTGCTGGCGCTGCTGCTGCCCGACTCGCCGGTGGTGGCGTGGTGGCCCGGTAGTGCCCCGGCCAAGCCCGGACAGGACCCGCTGGGCAAGCTGGCCGCCCGCCGGATCACCGACGCGATGGGATCCTCCCGTCCGTTGGCAGCCATCGAGCGGCGGGCCCGCAACTACTCCCCCGGCGACACCGACCTGACCTGGACCCGGCTGACCCCCTGGCGGGCGCTGCTGGCGTCCGCACTGGACTCCTACCCGGCGAAGATCACCGCGGTGTCGGTGGAGGCCGGCCCCAACAATGCGGCCAGCATGCTGCTGGCGGCATGGCTGGAGGATCGGCTGAAGGTGAAGGTCGAGAGCAGCGAGGGCGGCAAGGGCGTCGGCATCACCAATGTCACCCTGCACACCAGCAAGGGCGACATCGTGATCGCCCGCGAGGACGGCCGGATGGCCACCTTCTCGGCACCCGGCCTGCCCCGCCGGCAGGTGGCGCTGCGGCGCCGCGACATCGACGCATTGATCACCGAGGAACTGCGGCGACTCGATGTCGACGACATCTTCGCCTCCGCGATGCGGGTGCTGGTCGAGCGCTGCGAACGACGCGATGCGGAGAAGGCGACGAGCGCGTGAACGATCAGGTTCTGCGGTTCTCCGGAGCCGAGGACCTCGCCGAACAGGCGGCGGCCCTCCTGGTCGCGCGGATCGTCACGATCCAGGCCGATCCCGAACGGGTCGTCCAGCTGTGCCTCACCGGCGGCCGGATCGCGCAGCGCATCTATGAGGGCTTCGGACGCCGCGTCGACGGCTCCGGGGTCGATCCGGGACGGCTGGAGCTGTGGTGGACCGATGAGCGGTTCACCTCGACCGACGACCCGGCGCGCCATGCCGGTGTGGCGCTGGCCATGATGGCCGGTCAGTTCGCCCTCGACCCGGCCCGGACGCACCCGATGCCGGCCGCCGACGGGGTGGCGGACGCCGACGCCGCGGCCGCCACCTACACCAAGGAGCTGGGCGACGTCGTCTTCGACATCTGCCTGCTGAGTATCGGCCCCGAGGGCCATGTGGCCAGCATCTTCCCCGACCATCCGTCCTTCGACACGCAGAGCAGCCAAACCGTGATCGGGCTGACCAACTCTCCCAAGGGCGAGGACGACCGGATCTCGCTGACCGTGCCGGCGCTCAACCGGTCGCACGAGGTCTGGTTCCTGCTCAGCGGCCTGGACAAGGCCGACGTCGCCGCCAGCGCCATCGCCGGCTCCACGGAGATCCCCGCGGGCGTCGTCCGGGGCACCGACGACACCCTGTGGTTCATCGACCGCGATGCCGCCGCCGGACTCCCCTGGTTCCGCTGCGCCCTGTAGGCACGCGGCCGGCACAGTTCTCACCAAGCCCGACCACCAGCCGTCGTCGCACCTCCGGGGACGGTTCTCCGACGTTCGAAATTCGCACCTCCGGGGACGGTTCTTCGGCATTCGAAACTCGCACTCCGAAGAACCGTCCCCAGATCGTCGAAAATCGCACCTGGAAGAACCGTCCCCCAACGTGCGAAAATCACACGCGAAAGAACCGTCCCCGAAAGTTCGGGGACGGTTCCTTTTCGGTTCAGCGTTCGGTCAGTAGATGACCTCGCCGGCGGCCCGGCGGGCCCGCAGGCCCTCGAGCGCCTCGGTGAGGATCGCTGCCGCCTCGGCGTCGCTGCGACGCTCCTTCACGTAGGCGAGGTGCGTCTTGTACGGCTGGATCTTCGGCGGAGGCGGCGGGTTCTCGGAATCCAGGTTCGCCGGGAGTCCGCAGCGCGGGCAGTCCCAGGTCTCGGGGACGACCGCATCGGCGGCGAAGGCGGGGCGGGTCTCATGCTGGTTCGAGCAGAAGTACGAGACGTACAACCGCGGCGCGGAATCGCCCCGCTCGGCCTCGCCCATCGGCCCCGCACCAACCCGGCTGCCCCGGATCGCGCTACCACCAACCACGTGTTTCTCCTTGTCGAATAGCCCTACGTCGAGGGCAGGGGAAGATCAGAGCGTGCCGTAATCCGGGAAGAACCGGTACAGCACCAGCAGTCCGAAGATCGTGGCCAGCCAGACCAGACCGATGATCACCGTCAGCCGGTCGAGCGTGCGCTCGGCGGCCGACGCGCCACCCATCGACGTGGACATGCCACCGCCGAACAGATCCGACATGCCACCGCCGCGGCCCTTGTGCAGCAGCACGAACAGGGCCAACACGACGCTGGTGAGGATCAGCACGATCGACAGGGTCAGAATCGGCCACGTCAACATGGGCACAACAATCACAGGGTGAATCCTAACCTAACCACGCGAGCGCCTCGGCCACCGCCGAATCGGCGATCAGGCCCGCTGGTAGAAGGTGATGATCTTCGCGAACTCGGCGGCGTCCAGGCTGGCGCCACCGACCAGGGCGCCGTCCACATCGGGCTGGGCCATGATGTCGACGGTGTTGCCCGACTTGACCGAGCCGCCGTACTGGATCCGGACGGCGTCCGCTGCGGCCTGGCCGACCAGTTCGGCCACCCGGACGCGGATCGCGCCACAGACCTCCTGGGCGTCCTCAGGGGTGGCCACCTCGCCGGTGCCGATCGCCCAGACCGGCTCGTAGGCGATCACCAGGGCGCCGACCTCGTCGCCGGACAGCCCGGCCAGGCACTTGTCGACCTGGGCCAGCACGAACGGAACCTGGTTGCCCTCTTTGCGAACGTCGAGCTTCTCGCCGACGCAGACGATCGGGGTCATCCCGGCGGCCTGCACGACCTTGGTCTTCTCGTTGATCAACTCGTCGGTCTCGCCGTGGTAGTCGCGACGCTCGGAATGCCCGATCACGACGTAGCCACAGTTCAGCTTGGCCAGCATGGCCGCCGAGATCTCACCGGTGTAGGCGCCGGAGGCGTGCACCGAGACGTCCTGGGCGCCGAACTTCAGCGGCAGCTTGTCGCCCTCGATCAGCGTCTGCACGGTGCGCAGATCGGTGAACGGCACGATCACGGCCGCCTCCGACTTGCTCGCGTCGTACTTCAGGTCATCCAGCGTCCAAGCGAGTTTCTGGACCAGGCCGGTGGCCTCGACGTGGTCGAGGTTCATCTTCCAGTTGCCGGCCATGATGGGCGTGCGCGCCATGTCAGTTGCCTTCCTCGAGCACCGCGATGCCCGGCAGTTCTTTGCCTTCCAGGTACTCCAGCGAAGCGCCACCGCCCGTGGAGATGTGCCCGAAGGCACTGTCGTCGTGACCGAGTTCACGCACCGCGGCGGCGGAATCGCCACCGCCGACGACGCTCAGGCCGTCGACCTCGGTGAGCGCCTGCGCCACGGCTGCGGTGCCGCCGGCCAGTTCGGCGATCTCGAACACGCCCATCGGGCCGTTCCAGACCACCGTCTTCGCCGCCTTGATCGCGTCGGCGAACAGCTTCTCGGATTCGTGGCCGATGTCCAGGCCCATCTTGTCTGCGGGGATCGCGTCGGCGGCGACCACCTCGACCGCACCGTCGACGGTGCGGGCCGCGAAGTCCATGCCGGAGGCCACCCGGACGTCGACCGGCAGCAGGATCTGCTTGCCCTCGGCCTCAGCGGTGGCCAGGTAGCCCTTGCAGGTCTCGATGCTGGCCTCGTCGAGCAACGACTTACCGATCTGGTAGCCCTTGGCCGCCAGGAACGTGTAGGCCATGCCGCCGCCGATCACCAGGGTGTCGGCCAGCTTCAGCAAGTTCTCGATGACCGCCAGCTTGTCGGCCACCTTCGCGCCGCCCAGCACGACCACGAACGGCCGGTCGGGGTCGGAGAGCACCTTGGAGAAGACGTCGACCTCCTTCTTCACCAGGGTGCCGGCGGCGTGCGGCAGCAGCTTGGCCACGTCGTAGACGCTGGCCTGCTTGCGATGCACCACGCCGAAGCCGTCGGAGACGAAGACGTCGGCCAGCGCGGCCCACTTCTGCGCCAGCGCCTCCCGCTCGGCGTCGACCTTGGAGGTCTCCCCCGGCTCGAAGCGGACGTTCTCGAGCAGTGCGATCTCGCCGTCGGCCAGGCCGGCGACGGTTGCTTCGGCGCCCGGCCCGGCGGTGTCGGAGGCGAGTTTGACCTCGGCTCCGATCAGCTCGCCGAGCCGCTTCGCCGCGGGGGCCACCGAGTACTTCGGCTCGGGGGCACCCTTGGGTCGGCCGAGGTGAGCCAGCACGATGACCTTCGCGCCGGCGTCCTTCAGTTGGGTCAGGGTCGGCAGCGCCGCCCGGATCCGACCGTCGTCGGTGATCGTGTCGCCGTCGAGCGGGACGTTGAAGTCGCAGCGGATGAGTACCCGCTTGCCCTTCAGATCACCAAGATCCTGTACTGACTTCACCTTCGGCCTCTCCTGTGACTATCTATCGGGTGATTACCGGACTCAGAGCTTCGAGCCGACCAGGACGGTCAGGTCGACGAGGCGGTTGGAGTAGCCCCACTCGTTGTCGTACCAGCCGACGACCTTGACCTGGTCGCCGATCACCTTGGTCAGACCGGCATCGAAGATGCAGGAGTGCGGATCGGTCTCGATGTCCTTGGACACGATCGGATCCTCGGTGTAGGCCAGGATGCCCTTCAGCGGGCCCTCGGCGGCGGCCTTGATGGCGGCGTTGATCTCCTCGACGGAGGTCTCCTTGCCGGCCTGGAAGGTCAGGTCGGTGGCCGAGCCGGTGGGGGTCGGAACGCGCAGCGCGTAGCCGTCGAACTTGCCCTTGAGCTCGGGCAGCACCAGCGCAACGGCGGCAGCGGCACCGGTCTTGGTCGGCACGATGTTCAGGGCGGCGTTGCGCGAGCGACGCAGGTCGCTGTGCGGGCCGTCCTGCAGGTTCTGATCGGCGGTGTAGGCGTGCACCGTGGTCATCAGGCCACGGACGATGCCGACGGTGTCGTTCAGCACCTTGGCCATCGGGGCCAGGCAGTTGGTGGTGCAGGACGCGTTGGAGATGACGTTGTCGGTCTCGGGGTTGTAGTCACCCTCGTTGACACCGACGACCACCGTGATGTCCTCGTTCTTCGCCGGAGCGGAGATGATGACCTTCTTGGCACCCGCCTCGATGTGCGCCTTCGCCTTGGTCGCGTCGGTGAAGAAGCCGGTGGACTCGATCACCACGTCGGCGCCGATCGCGCCCCAGGGCAGGTTCTTCGGGTCACGCTCGGCGTAGGCCATGATCTTGTGGCCGTCGACCGTGATCGACTCGTCGTCGTAGCTGATCTCGCCGGGGAAGCGGCCCAGGATCGAGTCGTACTTCAGCAGGTGGGCCAGCGTCTTGTTGTCGGTCAGGTCGTTGACGCCGACGACCTCGATGTCGGCTCCGGACGCCGTCAGCGCACGGAAGAAGTTCCGGCCGATGCGACCGAAACCGTTGATACCAACCTTCACCGTCATGTGATGGTTCCCCTTCGTTGAGTTTTTGCCCGCTTCTCAGGCACAGGCAAGGGTGGACGGGGCCCACTCTATAGAAAAAGGCCTCCGTGGGAAGGAGTTCCGGAAACCGGGTATCGGAGGCTGAACAAAGCATATGAACGGAGGATGAACGCAGGGTGTGCCCCAGCGATCCGCACCCAGCGCGCGGACCCATGGGGGCGCATCTCCGACGCCGGTCGCGCTCAACGCAGGACCGCGCCGCGCCGGAGGTGGACTCAGTCGTTGTCCTCGAGCATCTCCCGGGACAGATTGGCCTCGGTGCCGGGGATCCCCAGTTCAGCGGCGCGCTTGTCGGCGGTCGCCAGCAGCCGCCGGATGCGGCCGGCGACCGCGTCCTTGGTGAGCGGTGGCTGATGCAGCTGGCCGAGCTCCTCCAGCGACGCCTGCTTGTTCTCCAGGCGCAGCAGGCCGGCCACCTTCAGGTGCTCCGGAATGTCGTCGCCGAGAATCTCCAGGGCACGCTCCACCCGGGCGCCGGCGGCCACCGCGGCGCGCGCGGAACGGCGCAGATTGGCATCGTCGAAGTTGGCCAGCCGGTTGGCAGAGGCCCGCACCTCGCGCCGGATCCGACGCTCTTCCCAGGCCAGCAGTGACTGGTGGGCACCCAGCCGGGTCAGCATGGCCGCGATCGCGTCGCCGTCGCGGATCACCACCCGGTCGACCCCGCGCACTTCCCGGGCCTTGGCCGAGATGCCGAGCCTGCGCGCGGCACCGACCAGTGCCAGCGCCGCCTCCGAGCCGGGGCAGGTGATCTCCATCGCCATCGAACGGCCGGGCTCGGTCAGCGAGCCGTGGGCCAGGAAGGCGCCGCGCCAGCCGGCCACCGAGACGTCCAGGCCGCCGCTGACGATGGCCGCGGGCAGGCCGCGCACCGGGCGTCCGCGATTGTCGATCAGGCCGGTCTGCCGGGCCAGCGATTCGCCGTCACGGATCAGCCGGACGATGTAGCGGGTGCCGCGCCGCAGCCCCGACGAGGTGACCACCACGAACTCGGAGTTGAAACCGAACAGCTCGGCGATCGCCGTCCGCAGCCGGCGCGCGGCACCACCGGTGTCGAGTTCCGCCTCGACCACGATCCGGCCGCCGGCCAGGTGCAGACCGCCGGCGAAACGCAGGATGGCCGCCACCTCGGCGCGGCGGCAGGCCGGCTTGGTCACCGGCACCGTGGCCAGCTCCGCCTTGACCTGCTGCGTCATTGCCATGGATTCGTCCTTTGAGGTTCGGGGGTGGTGGTGCGACCGGGTCGGTCGCTACTGCATGAGTTCGGCGTAGACGGCGGCCAGCCGATGGTGATCGTGCCTCGGGGAGCCGTCGCGCATCCGTACATTCTCCACCACGAGACGGGCACCGAGGGACCGGGCGAAGCGTTCCAGCGGCGGATCGTCGGCGGCGAAGGTCGGGTCGACGATCACCGCGTCGAGCCGCAGCGCCGGGCAGTGGTCGGCGAGCACCTCCAGGTGCCGGGACGCGGGGAAGCCGTCGGTTTCGTCGGCGGGCACCAGATTCATGGTCAGGATGCGCTGCGCCCTGGTGGAGGTGATGGCGTCGGCCAGCTCGGGCACCAGCAGGTGCGGAATCACCGAGGTGAACCAGGAGCCTGGGCCGAGCACGATGTGGTCGGCCTCCAGCACGCTCTGCACCGATTCCCGCCGGGCCGGCGGATCGGACGGCACCAGCCGCACGGCACGGACGTCGCCGCGGGTCTTGGCCACCGTCGCCTGCCCGCGGAGCACGGCGAGGTCGTCCGGACGCTCGGGGTCGGAGCCCACCACGTCGGCCTCGATCATCAGCGGAACCGCGGCCATCGGCAGCACCCGGCCCTGGATCCGCAGCAGTGCGCCCACCATGTCGAGGCCGGCGACCGGGTCTTCCAGCCGCTGCCAGAGCCCGGCGATCAGCAGGTTGCCGATGGCGTGCCCGGCCAGCGGCCCCTCCCCGCTGAACCGGGACTGCAGCACGTCGGCCCAAGTGCGGCCCAGGTCGTCGTCGGCGCACAGCGCGGCCAGCGCCATCCGCAGGTCGCCCGGCGGCAGGATGTCGAACTCGGCGCGCAGCCGTCCGGACGAGCCGCCGTCGTCGGCGACGGTGACCACCGCGGTCAGGTGCGGCGTCACGTACCGCAATGCGCTCAGTGCGCCGTACAGTCCGTGCCCGCCGCCGAAGGCGACCACGGACGGCGCCCGCCTCAGGCCGCTCATTCCTTGCCCAGATCTCGGTGGATGACCTGGCTCGCCACACCGCGCTGCTGCAGCCGCTGGGACAGTTCCACGGCCATCGCGGTGCTGCGGTGCTTGCCGCCGGTGCAGCCCACGCCGACCGTGGCGAGCCGCTTACCCTCGCGCAGATAACCGGGCTTCACCAGGGCCAACAGGTCGGTGACGTGGCCGAGGAAGTCGTCGGCGCCGTCCTGGCCGAGCACGTAGCTCGAGACCGCCTGCGACAGGCCGGTCTGCGGCCGCAGGTCGGGCACCCAATGCGGGTTCGGTAGGAAGCGCACGTCGAACACCATGTCGGCGTCGATCGGGATGCCGTTCTTGAAGCCGAACGACATGACGGTGACCAGCAGGTCGGCGTTCTCGTCGGAACCGAACGCGTGCGCCACCCGGTCGGACAGCTGGTGCACGTTCAGGTTCGAGGTGTCGATCACCATGTCGGCCGAGGCCCGCAGGCTGGCCAGTAGCTGCCGCTCCTTGTGGGCACCGTCGAGCAGCCCGCCCTCGCCCTGCAGCGGCAACGGCCGGCGCACCGACTCCTGGCGCCGGACGATGGCCGCGTCGTCGGCGTCCAGGAACAGGATCTGAGGCACCACACCCGCCTGACCCAGGGCGTCGAAGACGGACGGGATCTGCTGGAAGGCCGACCTGGTGCGCACGTCGAGGCCGACCGCCACCTTGGTGAAGTCGCGTTCCTTGGCGATCTGCACCATGCCGGGCAGCAGCTGGGGCGGCAGGTTGTCGACCACGTACCAGCCCAGATCCTCCAGGGTGTGGCACGCCGTGCGGCGACCGGCGCCGGACATGCCGGTGACGATCACGAAGCGGAGCGCGGAGGCGGGTGTGCTCATGGTGGGAGATTATCCCCGATCCGCGGACGGCGCCGCAGCGGGTTCTGAGTCCAGCACCTCGCCCGTGGTGAGGTTCACCGCCTCGGGAACCGGGCCGGCGAGCGCCTCGAAGATCGCGGCGGCGAGGCGGGGCCCGATGCCCGGAACCACCGCCAGTTCCTCGGGTGTCGCCGCACGCAGCTTCCGCAGCGAACCGAAGTGCTTCAGCAGCGTCTTGCGCCGCACCTCCCCCAGGCCCGGGACGGCGTCCAGCACCGACTCGACCATCGAGGCGCTGCGGCGTCCGCGATGGTGGGTGATGGCGAACCGGTGCGCCTCGTCCCGGACCCGCTGCAGCAGGTAGAGGCCCTCGCTGGTCCGCGGCAGGATGAGCGGGAACTCGTCGTCGGGCACCCACACCTCTTCGAGCCGCTTCGCCAGCCCGATCACCGCCACGTCGTCGATGCCGAGTTCATTCAGCGCCCGGACGGCGGCGGCGACCTGCGGGGCGCCGCCGTCGACCACCACCAGGCCCGGCGCGTAGGCGAATTTGCGGGCCGCCCCCGTGGTCGGGTCGACCAGCAGCGGGCCCTCCTCGGACGGCGGGGTCTGCTCGTCGAGGTAGCGACGGAACCGCCGGGTGATCACTTCGTGGATCGCCGCCACGTCGTTGGAGCCGTCGATGCCGCGGATCACGAACCGCCGGTAGTCGCTCTTGCGGGCCAGTCCGTCCTCGAAGACCACCATGGACGCCACGATCTCGGTGCCCTGCAGGTGCGACACGTCGTAGCACTCGATCCGCAACGGCACGGTGGGCAGTGCGAGTGCCTGCTGGATCTCTTCCAGGGCCTGGTTGCGGGTGGACAGGTCGCTGGCCCGCCGCGTCTTGTGCAGCGCCAACGCCTCGGCCGCATTGCGGGCCACCGTCTCCATCAGGGTCTTCTTGTCGCCGCGCCGCGGGGTGCGGATGATCACCCGCGAGCCCCGCGACTCGGTCAGCAGCTCGGCGATCAGGCCTGCGGTGGACGGCACCTCGGGGACCAGGATCTCCGGCGGCACCTCGGTGCCGTCGACGTCGGAGTACAGCTGCAGCAGGAAGGTTTCGATCAGCCCGGGGGTCTCGGTGTCGTCGGTGCGGTCGGCCACCCAGGCGCGCTGGCCGCGGACCCGTCCGTCGCGGACGTGGAAGATCTGCACCGCGACCTCGAGCGGGTCCTCGGCGAGCGCGATCACATCGGCGTCGGTGCCGTCGCCGAGCACGATCGCGTTCGAGTCGGTGGCCTGGCGCAACGCATGCAGCTGGTCGCGCAGCACCGCCGCCTTCTCGAACTCGAGGTTGTCGGACGCCTCCTGCATCTGCCGCTCCAGCCGCTTCAGCAACACGTTGGTGCGGCCGGCGAGGAAATCGCAGACGTCCTGGGCGAGCGCGCGGTGCTCGTCCGGACCGATCCGGCCGACACACGGTGCGGCGCATTTGCCGATGTAGCCGAGCAGACAGGGCCGTCCGGACGCCGCCGCCGACCGGAAGACGCCGTTGGTGCAGGACCGCATCGGGAACGCCCGCAGCAGCGGGTCGAGCGTTTCGCGGATCGCCCAGGCGTGCGCGTAGGGGCCGAAATAGCGGGTGCCCTTGCGCTTCTTGCCGCGGCCCACGAACACCCGCGGGAACTCCTCCGACCAGGTCACCGCCATCCACGGATAGGACTTGTCGTCGCGGTACTTCACGTTGAACCGCGGGTCGTGCTGCTTGATCCAGGTGTACTCCAGCTGCAACGCCTCGAGTTCGTTGCGCACCACCGTCCACTCCACCTTGGCCGCGGTGCGCACCATGGTGCGGGTGCGGAAATGCAGCAACGCAGGATCGGCGAAGTAGGAGGTCAGCCGCTGCCGCAGGTTGACCGCCTTGCCGACGTAGATCACCCGGCCCGCGGCGTCGCTGAACCGATAGACGCCCGGCTGGGTGGGAATGGTGCCGGTCGCCGGGCGGTAGGACTCCGGATCAGCCATGGCGGCCAGCATAGGTCGCGCCACCGACAAGAATCGCCGCCGATCATCCGCCCGCGCCGTCCGGGTCCGGACGGCGCGGGCGTCGCTCACATCTCGAAGGGAGCCTCACCGACATAAACCGCATAGACGGCGTCCGCGGCGGCCCGGGCGACCTCGGGATCGGCGCCGTCGGCGGCGTGGGCGAGTGCCCAGCGGTCGGCCGCGAGCCGGTTGAACCGCTTCCCCTCCGGCCCGAGCTGCCACGCCATCGGGTCCTCGGGACGCTGCTCGGGCGCGGTCAAGTGCAGGCTGAGGCCGAGCAACGCGCCGTCCCAGCCGAGACCGGTGGCGCCCGGGCCGAACCGGTTCCAAAGTTCCTCGGGTACTGAGTCGGCGGGCGCAACATGCTCGAGCTCCAGCCGGGTCGAGTCCGCGTCCTCGGCGTGCAGCCGGACGGTCAGCCAGCTGACCCCGCCGCCGAACTCCCAGGTGACCCGGAAGTGGGCGCGTTCGGTGCCGGGCGGCTCGCATTCCAGCACGGTGCCGCCGGCGTTGCCCTGCAGTTGATACCGCCCGCCCAGGGCAAGGTCACCCTCCACCGGCAGGAACCAGCGCCCGATCCGGTCGGCGGACGTGACGGCGTCCCAGACGTCGTCGAGTGGCGAGGGGTAGCGCTGCGCGAGGCTCTGGACGCGGACCGCGATGCCGTCCTGTTCGGTGCTGCTCACCGCGCGCTCCACGCCGGCAACCTGGCTGTCGATATCCATCAGTGCTCCTTGTTGATCGTGTTGTCGGGGACAGCGGACTCGCCCGTCGCGGTGTCGTCGGGCAGCGAGCCGTCATGTTCGGCGGCAAGCCGGCGTTCCCGACGCCCGCGAGCGAGTTCGGTGCCGAGTGCGGCCAGC
>NZ_JASGEN010000127.1:0-3924 GCF_047606365.1 Micropruina sp.
GCCACCGGCGCCCGGTCGCCAGGCGCGGACCGTGCCGCCGCCGAACGGTACGACGTGCACCAGCCCGGTGGCGTAGGTGGTGTCGGTGGGCGAGCTGATCAGCAGCACCCGCTCGCTCGCACCGAAGACGGTGGCGACCCGCTCGCTGAACCGGTCGTTCTTCCGGGCGCCGCTGAGGAATCCGGCGCTGTCCTGGGTGTAGGTGGTCTCCGAGCTGAGGCTGTCGATCCGGAAGACCTGCACCTGGCCGGCGTCCTCATACCCGTTGACCTTCTCGCCCGGTACTCCGACCGCCAGCCGGGTGCGGGTGTCGCCGAGCCCCGGAGCGATCCAGGCCAGGCTGGCGCCGAACTCGTCGCCGGGCTCACTGGAGTCGGCAACCCCCGCCGTGTCCTGGGTCAGTGAGGAGCCGATGGACATGGTCTGCCCGTTGAAGCTGAACAATTGCACCAGGCCCGCGTTGGCGTCGCTGCCGATGTCCTCACCCGGTGCGCCGACGGCGAGCCGCGAGGTGGAGCCGACCCGGACCACGTCCAGGGTGCTGCCGTACAGGTCGCCCTTCTCAGCCTTGCCGGGGACGCCCGGGGCGTCCTGGCCGATGGCGTAGCTGCTCAACTCGTCGGAGAAATAGATCTCTTCCACGATCGTCACCGCACCGGCGTCGGCCTGGCTGCCGATGTCTTCACGCGGAGCGCCGACGGCGCAATCGACGGTGCTGGTGACGCTGGTGGGGCTGGACAGGTAGCCGCAGGCGACCGAAGCGCCGAACCGGTCTCCGGCTTCCGCGGCGCCCACCACGCCGGGGGTGTCCTGGGTGATCCAGAAGGTTTCCGACCCGCCGTCGTAGGCGGCGCGGACGGCGAGCGCGCCGGCGTCGTTGTGTCCGTTGACGTTGGCGCCGGGTACCCCGATCGCGAGCGCGTAGGCGTCCGGTGCGGGCGTTCCACCCTGGCCGAGATCCTCCACCAGGTCGACGGCGTAGCCGAACTGGTCACCGGCGACGATCGGCTGGCCGAAGCCGGCCTGGGTGTACTGGGTGGAGGCGGCACCGGTGCCCAGCCCGGACGCCGCCCCCCAGATGACCTGGACGTAGCCCGAATCGGCCTGTCCGCTCAGGTCCTCGAACGGGGTGCCGACCACGGCGTCGGTGTAGCCGTCGCAGTTGATGTCGGCGGTCGCGACCGAGTAGCCGAACTGGTCACCGGCCTCGGCGACTCCGGCCACACTCGCTTCGCCCTGCCACAGCACGTCTCGGGCGCCCTCGCCGACCAGCAGATCGGCGTCGCCGTAGAGCACGACTATCCGGCCGGCGCGGGCCTGGCCGTTGACAGTGGCGCCCGGATCGCCGACCAGGGCGTCGGAGCGTCCGTCTCCGTTGAAGTCGGACCGCATCCCGCCGGCGCAGCCGTCCGCGACCGCGTGCGCCTCGGTGGCCAGGCCGAGCGGCGGTAGGGACAGCAGCCCTGCTACGGCGGCCAGCCACAGCCGGCGACCTCGCTGATTCACTCGTGGGTTCTTGTTCATGGTGGCTCCCGTTGTGTGCCCGGGTACGGGCCCGGTGGTTGCCTCCAAGTGGCCGGCGGAGCGGTCGGTGATACCGCGGCTCGGGTCGCCGCGTCCGAATCACCTAGTCAGGCAGCCAATTGGAAGTATCGGAAGGCGATTCCTCAGAGGAGCGGTGCAGCCCACTCCGCGGGGCATAACCCAAGCACCGGAACCAGACCACAGAACAGGGTCTCGACAAGCTCGACCAACGGTGGATCGACGTGGAACGAAAGAACCGTCCCCGCGTACCAGGAGTGGAACGAAAAGAACCGTCCCCGCGTACCGGTCAGGCGATGCCGCCGCCGTCGACGACGAGGGCCGAGCCGGTGACGAAGGAGGCTTCGTCGCTGGCCAGGAAGACCACGGCGGCGGCGATTTCCTCGGGCCGGGCCATCCGGCGCAGGGGGCGGTCGGCGGCGTCCGCGAGGAAGGCGTCCTCGGTCCAGCCGATCTGGGCCGCTTCGGAGCGCAGCATGCCGGTGTCGGTGTCGCCCGGGTTGATCGAGTTGACCCGGATGTTGGCCGGGCCGTGGTCGATCGCCAGGGCGCGGGTCATGTTGACCACGGCACCCTTCGAGGCGCAGTACGGCAGTGCCCGGGCGCCGCCCTTGAGTCCCCAGCCGGAGCCGGTGTTGACGATCGAGCCGCCGCCGGCCGCCTCCAGGTGCGGGATCGCGTACTTGCACATCAGGAAGATCGACCGGACGTTCACCGCGAAGGACAGCTCCCAGTCGGCCAGCGCGGTTTCCACGGCGGTGGTGCGGCGGGCGACGCCGGCGTTGTTGAACACCACATCCAGTCCACCGAACCGGGCGACGACGGCTTCGACGGCGGACGCCACGGCGGCCTCGTCGGAGACGTCCACGCTCAGTGCGATCGCGGTGCCGCCGGAGGAGGTGATCGACTCGGCGACCGCCTGGGCGCCGGCCTCGTCGAGGTCCAGCACCGCGACGGATGCACCTTCGGCGGCGAAGGCGGCGGCGGTGGCTCGTCCGATGCCGCCGGCTCCTCCGGTGACGATGGCGCGCTTTCCTGCCAGTCTCATGATCTGCCCCTTTGATTGGTCGATTGCTTGGTGGTGTGCGAGGTCTGGTCGGCCGAGGCCGCGTCGGCCCGGACGAGTGCGATGTCTTGGGCGCCGGTGCAGATCCGCTGATGCCCGGCGAGTTCGGCGTCCAGTTCGGCGTCGCCGGTGTCGATCAGCAGGGGGCCGCCGATGCCGAGCAGCTTGGTCGTGGTGGCACCGATCAGCAACTTAGGTTCGGCGAGCCGGCGGACCACCGCGGCAGAGAACTGCTGGTTGCCGCGGCCGAGGAGGAAACCCTGCCCGCCGATGCTGGTGATCACCGCGTGACAAGGCGATTCGGTGGTGAAGTCGAGCAGGTCGTTGGCGCTGGCGTCGGCCAGCAGCAGCTGTCCGTCGCGAACCACGTCCACTCCGAGCGGGGTCTTCGCCACCCCCAGTTCGGACGCCAGCGCGGCCATCGTGCTGCCCGGGCCGAGGAAGTAGGTGTGGCCCGGCTGCAGTTTGGCGGCCAGGCCGGCGGCAACGCCGCGGACGGCGTCCGCTTCGGAGGCGGCGGTGGCTGCCTTGCGGGCCTGGGTGCGGCCCCGGACCACCGGGGTGGGTGCGGTGCCGAACAGCGTCGCCTGGACGATGCCGGCGCGGATCTGGTCCTCGCTGATGTCGACGATGTCGCGTTGCTCGATGCTGACCCGGCCGCCCTGGACCACGGCCGCGGCGATGCTGCCGGCCGCCGCCGGGCTGACCGCGAAAACCCCGGAGTACATCTTCACGCCGCACGGGATGCCGAGGATCGGAGTGCCGGCCGGCCGTTGGTCGAGCTTGCCGAGACCTCTGGTGGTGGTGGTTTCGACAAGCTCAACCAACGATCGCTCAGGACCCGTGGTTGCGGGAGTGGTTTCGACGGGCCGTTGGTCGAGCTTGTCGAGACCGCTGGCGGCGGTAGTGATTTCGATAAGCTCAACCACCGGCGGGGGTGGGGGAGCGAGCCCGCGCAAAACATCGCGCGCGGTCCCGTCGCCGCCGGCGAACAGGATCAGCCGGACGCCCTGCCGTACCAGCGCCTCGACTGCGGCCACCGTGTCGTCCGCGGTGCTGGGTGAGCCCGGCTCGTAACAGACCTCCACACGTAAACCCGGGGCGGCGGCGCAGGCGTCCGCGCCCATCGCACCGGCGGCCGTTAGCACCCGGGTGCCTTCGGGCAGGCGCCCCAGGGCCCACACCGTCCGCTCTAGGGCGTGCTCGACGCCGCCCCTGCTGCGGGCCAGTTCCTGGACGGCCGCGCCGTCGCTGCCCTTCAGCCCGGCCGGGCCACCCACGCCGGCGATCGGGTTGTTAAGCAACCCCAGAGCCAC
>NZ_JASGEN010000128.1:0-28894 GCF_047606365.1 Micropruina sp.
GCTCGATCGGGTTCGCGGTCGCGATGACATGGAACGGCACCGGCAACGCCCTGGTGTCGCCGTCGATACTGACCTGCCGCTCCTGCATCGCCTCCAACAGCGCCGCCTGCGTCTTCGGCGGCGTCCGATTCACCTCGTCTGCCAGCAGCAGACCGGTGAACACCGGCCCTGGCCTGAACTCGAAACGAGCATGCTGCTGGTCATACACCGACGACCCGGTCAGATCCGACGGCAACAAATCCGGAGTGAACTGGGCACGACGAAACTCCAAACCCAGAGCGGTCGCCAACGCGTTGGCGGCCAGCGTCTTGCCCACGCCGGGCAGGTCCTCCAGCAGCACGTGACCGCGAGCGAGCACTCCTGCCAGCACCAGCGCCAGCTGGTCATGCTTGCCGACCACCACTCGATCCACCTGGGCCAGAACCTCAGCAACGATCGACCGAGCATCAGCGAAGGACAGTCCGTCGACAGTGTGGGATTCGGCAACTGCATTCATCCGCCCATCGTGACAGAAGCGAACTACCCTCGGGCTGCCTGGTCACTCAGATGGCCAGCCTGGGGCTTGTCCCAGCTCTTGAGGTTCGTTCCAAGAGAGCCCTGTGAGACCCCGTATGGAGATTCACGCAAGGAGGTGGAATCGACTAATTTAGATCTGTCAGTCAGCTAGCGTTTGTCGCAATTGCTTCCCATTGCTACAGATTGGGACTAGTGTCGCTGCATCTCTCTCGAAGGATTTGGAGACCATCATGAAGTTGCGCTCAGCCGTTGCCGCAGGTGGGTTGCTATTCGCTCTGGCCCCTGCCGCAACAGCTCGCGCTGACGGACCTTGGAGCGAGAACGTGTCCTGCGCCAGTCAGCATGTTGTTGCAGGAAAAGTGAGAGGCACGTTCTCGCTGTACGTCAACGCGGCCGGTGCAACGAATTCCGGATACGGCTACCCGTCGCAAATCACGATCTATGCGTACTCCACGGTTAGGTCGGGCAAAGTCACGGTGAGCTCAACCGGTTCGATCACTTTGTGGGACGGGTATTGCGTACACGCGTGAGCCGCGACTCACGATTGCGTGCTGTGGTCGGAGCGTTGATCGTTCCCCTCCTCGTTGGATGCACTCAGGCCAGCGCGCCTGTGCAGGAATCTCCGTCGGCGAGCGCTCGCCCCAATGATGGGTGGCGGCCGAAGGAGCCCGTACCACGTGAGACCGTGAGCGAGGCCGAGGCCAAAACCCTGCGCGATGGCTATTTGGCACAGTTGGCCAAGGAGTTGAGCGTCGATCCGAGTACAGCGCCAGCGTTAGTTCGATGGATTTACCCGGACCAACGCGGCGCGGTCTATTCCACATGCATGGGCGAGCGTGGATTCACAGTCACTCCCAGCGCCGGCGGCACAGGCATCAGCGGCCAAGCTCCACCGTCGCAACAGTCGGCATACAACCAAGCACTCTTCGAGTGTGAGGCGAAGTACACGGTAGATGCTCGAGCCATGCGCCCACCAAGCCCGGCACTGCTGAGTGTGGCCTACGACTACACTGTGGAGTGGCTGATTCCATGCCTTGCCAAGAACGGATATCCGAACGTGGAGCCACCATCGAGCCGCGCCACGTACGTTGCCTCCGGTGGAGACTGGCAAGGTTATCCATCCTCCGATGAGAAGATACTGGGCCTGTGCCCTCCGCAGCCGCCCAACTCTGTCGTATTCGGTGAATAGCGCGGAAGTAGCGCTGGTTCGGGCAACCCTAGGGGAGTCGGCGCCACCGTTGGCAGCCCAGACCGTACGATTCCGCCATGGCTGACAAGACACCGGCCGCGAGGTTGCGGCGCGCGCGGGTAGCTCGCTGGGTGGTTGCGGTCCTTCTGGTGGTCGGGGTTGTCACGGCTGCTTTCTGGGCGGGCAGGGTGACCATGCAGCCGGCCGCGACTGTGAGTGATGCGCCGGCGGAGTCTGTCGTCGTCGAGGTCAAGGAACAGACGGTCGGCAAAGTGTTGAACCTGAACGTGACGGTGTCGCAAGGGAAGTCTGCCCTGGCGGTGAACTCCTTGGCCGGCGTGGTGACCTCGACCGGCAAGTCGGGTTCAAAGAAGGTCGGGGATGTGCTGTACCGGGTTGCTGCAGTGCCGGTGCGGGTGGTGCAGGGTTCCCAGCCGTTCTATCGGACCTTGAGTTACGGCATGCGCGGCACCGACGTTGCCCAGCTGCGCAACGCGCTGGTCAAGATGAAGTACTTGAGCACGAAGGGGCGGTACTTCGACTCGGCGACCTACCGGGCCGTCCGTGCCTGGCAGAAGAAGCTCGGCCTCCAACAATCCGGCACTGTCGAACTCGGCGAACTGGTGGCCGTCCGCCGGTTGCCGAGCCCCGTGCTGCTGGACGCCAAAGTGCTGCGGTTGGGTGCGATCTTCTCGGGGGGCGAGAAGGTGGTGTTCACCGCAGGGAAACCGTCCTTCGCCCTCGTGGTTTCCAGCGACCAGGCCAGGCTGGTTCCACAGGACGCGACGGTGTCCATGGAGCTCCAAGGCAAGAAGTGGAAGGCGATCATCAGCAGTTCGACCACGACCGAGAACGGCGAGACTCGGTTGCTGTTGTCCAGCCCTTCCGGCGGGCCCGTGTGCGGCAACAACTGCAACCTGGAGGGCGCGGGAGAGGACATCTTTGTCATGTCGGAAGTCCAGGTCGTGCCGCCCGCGACCGGACCGGCTGTCCCGGTGGCGGCGCTGCTCACCAATCCCGACGGATCGACCCAGGTCACTGTTGTGAGTGCTGATGGCGCGGGTGCATCGCGGACGGTCACGGTGCTGGGTTCCCAGGACGGTGTCGCGGTGGTCAAGGGAGTCACGGTCGGCGAGCGTGTCCAGGTACTGGCCGGTGGCACCCAGTCGATGGCGCCGCAGGCTCAGCCGAGCCCTAGCCGCTGAGGATGCAGCGATGATGAGCATCACCGACGTGTCGTTCGCTTACCGCAAGGGGGGTGAAGAGCTGTTCGGGGGGTTGACCCACAAGTTCACGCCAGGCGCGGTGACCGCGGTCACCGGGCCGTCCGGGCGTGGAAAGTCGACGCTGTTGTATGTGCTGGGCCTGCTACTCACCCCCACCGCCGGTTCGGTTGACCTCGACGGCCGCCCTGTTTCTCACGTCAGTGATTCCGAACGCGCATTCATCCGATCCAGGCGGATCGGGTTCGTGTTCCAGGATTCCGAGCTGGACCCGACCCGCAAGGTGATCGATTCGGTGGTCGAACCGGCGTTGTATGCGGGTGGGCGACGATCGGAGCAGTTACCGCGGGCACGGGAATTGCTGAAACGATTTGGACTGGTCGAGCGCGCGGAGCACCGCCCCGGGCAGGTATCCGGTGGTCAGGCCCAGCGTCTGGCCGTCTGTCGCGCGCTGATCAACTCCCCAGACGTCATACTCGCTGACGAGCCGACCGGGAACCTTGACCGGGACAATGCGGCCCTGGTCCTCGATGCTCTGACCGGGACTGCCCGGCTCGATGCGAGCACAGTGATCATTGCCAGTCACGACCCGTTCGTCCTGGAGCAGGTCGATGAGGTGGTGCAGCTGTGAGGTGGGGAACTCAGGTTCGTGAAGCGCTCAGTATGACCTGGGCAGCGAAGCTACCTTCGCTGCTGATCGTGGTGGTGGTCGCGGCCATGTGCTTCACCTCGCTCGCCACCATCGGCCGCTCGGCCGCCGCTGCGGCCGAAGTCGCCCACAGGCTTGAGCAAGCCGGCGCCCGCAAACTCACCGTGGTCGACGCCAAGAGTCTGGGTTTCATCAACACAAGGACGCTCAGCACCATCCAAGGCATGTCGACCATCGAGCAGGCCAACGCCCTGGGTGCGCCGTTCGACGTGGTCAACGGCGCGGTCGGTCCGGGTGGGGTTCGGATACCGGTGTGGCCTGTCCTCGGCGACATTGCTGACGTGGTGGCAACCGTCCGTGGAAGGCTGCCACAGCCCGGTGAAGTGCTGATTTCCTCCGCTCTGCTCTCCACGCTCAACCTGGCGGAACCAGTCGGCTACCTGGAAACTGCCGACGGCCTCACCCAGTACCCCATCGTCGGTTCGTTCACCCCCACCGATTCCAACGCAGACCTGGCGGCGGGGGCTCTTATGGCCGCCACCCCAGACCAGCCGGGGCGTGAACTACGAGCGGTGATCAACAGCATCACCACCACCCGGCCGACGGTCTCCGCCGTGATGGCGGTGCTGGCACCGTCCGATCAGCAGGGCGTCTACGTCGAATCACCAGCCACTCTGGCCGAAACCGCCCGAGACCTGAACAATCAACTGGCCGATGCCGGCCGGACGCTGCTGCTCCTCATTCTCGCCATCGGCGGACTGTTCGTCGCCGCCGTCGTGCTTACCGACGTGCTGGTACATCGCCGCGATCTCGGGCGTCGCCGCACCCTCGGCATCACCAGACCCGACCTCATCACACTGGTCGCCGGACGTGCCACGATCACCGCCACAATCGGTGCGATCCTCGGCTGCACAGCCGGCGCCGTCTACAACCTGACCATCGGTATCGCGACACCGATCGCGTTCACCATCGCGGTCGGAACCCTCGCCGTCCTGACCGCGGCCCTCGTCGCACTCGCCCCCGCCGCATTCGCGGCCAGACTCGACCCGGTCACCGTGATGAGAACGCCCTAGCAACCCGGCACCATGCCTAAGGCGTCCTGCGAAACGCCCAAGAATGCACTGATCAAGCCTCTCCATCGCACCCGGAAACTCCACGCCACCCTGGTCGTGTTGGTGCGGCTGATGGGCCGATGAGACGAGACGCTCAACGACCTGTCCTCCTCTCTTTCTCGCCGAGAGGCAACCATTCGGACCTCCGCTGCGTAGAGAGTGGTAGTCGATGGAGGAGATCGCATGGTCGGGATGGGCGCACGGTCCCGCCGGGAGGCGGAGTTCACCGTCTTCGTGACGTCGTCGTCGGCCTATCTGGGCCGGACGGCGTACCTGCTGACCGGCAGCCAGGATCTCGCTGATGAACTCGTCCAAGAGGCGTTGACCAGGACTTATGCCGCCTGGGAGCGTGTCCGGCTGGAGGATGCGACCGGCTACGCCCGCCGGGTGCTGGTCAACCTCAGCATCGACCACCGGCGCCGGCGCCGTCCGGTCCCGGCCGAATGGGCGGATCCGCCGTCCGACGAATGGCCCCACGATCGGGTCAGCGACCGCGACGAGGTGGAGCGCATGCTCGCCACCCTCACCCCGCGGCAGCGCAGCATCGTCGTGCTGCGCTATTTCGACGACTACACCGAGGCGCAGACCGCGGAATGCCTGGGCATCAGCGTGGGTGCGGTCAAGTCCGCCTGCTCGCGGGCACTGGCCGGCATGCGCGCCCGGTACGCCCCAATGAGGGAAGGAGACCTGTCATGAGGATCGCCGAGGACAGGCTGCGCGACGGCCTGCGTGAACTCGCCGAAGAGGCCGACCCGAACGTCCGGGCGGTGGACGTGATCGCCCTGGTCGAGGGTCGTCACCGGCAGCGAAGCATCCGCCAGTTGGTGGCGGCGTGCGCGGCCGTGACCACCGCCGGTCTACTGGGCTGGTTCGCTCTCGCTCCGCGTCCGGTCACTGTGCAGCCGGCCCCACTGGCCAGCGCGATGGTGCGGCCGGGCACAGCGACCGGCGTGTTCGGCTTCACGGTGGGCGATCCGGTCGTTCGTCAGCTGGTGACGGTACGGGCGGAAAGCACCGCCGCTCAGGTGCTGATCACGGTCACGGAGGAGGTCGTCGGCAGGCCCGGCGAGATCAGCCGGAACAGCTATGTCACCCCGCCCGGCCAGTTCTTCTCCGCCCGCGTACACGACCGCCTCGAGATCGCACTGATCCCCGATGTGGTGGACGCCGTTCAGACCATCGGTCGGACCCCTGACGACCTTCGGCGCTGGGCCGACCGGCAGACCGGCGTCACCCTAACCGCGACCTGGCTTCACGGCGACGAGCAAGCAAGTCGATTGGTATGGATGGGGTCGGACGGCCTGGTTCACACCCAGAACGGCGTGCTGCCCAGCGCCGGGCTGGCCATCGACGGCACCACACTGACCCTCTATCGCGAGGCCGAGCAAGACGCCTGGGGCGTCTTCGGTCCTCCCGACAATTATTGGGTGGCCCATGTCTGGGAACGCTCCTCGGATGCCGAGGTACGGATCTTTCTGTCGAGCGTGGATCGGCGCGCCTCGGTCGGCAGGCTTCCTTCCGACGCCACGGCGGTCACCATCACGCCAGCCGAGAAGGCCCGCTGGACAGTGGGAACCATGCCGGACGGCACCCATTGGTACTTCGTGCTATCCGACCAGGAGGTGCACTCCGACTCCTCGACGCATCGCCTGGTGCGCTCCATCGCCTATACCGATCGCACCGGGAAGCGAATCACCTATACGCCGAAGCTCAGCAGCTGACCGCTGGGTGACCACCGCTGGTCGAGCTTGTCGAGACCTTTCCCTCTTGGGAAAGCGCTGATCATTCACGTCATGGAGCGGCTCTTGATCAGCGCATCCGCAGAGACCGGGCTTCGACAAGCTCAACCCTCCAGAGGAGAGGTCTACATCCGGTCGGGCGCCACAATCCCGAGCAGGTCGAGTCCCTTGGCGAGCACCGTCCGGGTGGCAGCACAGATCGCCAGTCGCGACGTCCGTACCTCACCTTCGCTCTTCAGCACCGGGCAGCGCTCGTAGAAGGTGCTCAGCGCGGTGGCGGTGTCGGACAGGTAGGTGCACAGCTTGTGCGGCTGCAGTCCGGTCGCGACCTCGGCGACCACCTCGCCGAACCGGGACAGCAGCAGGGCCAGTGCCTGCTCGGCCGGATCGTCCAGCACGGTGACACCGTCGGAGGCCCAGCCTTCCGCTTCGGCCTTGCGCAGAATGCCGCTCACCCGGGCGTGGGCGTACTGCAGGTAGGGGCCGGTGTTGCCGGTGGTGGCCGTCATCCGGTCGGCGTCGAAGACGTAGTCCTTCTGCAATCCACTGGAAAGGTCGGCGTACTTGATAGCGGCGAGCGCGATCTCCGGTGACGCATGCTCCTCTGCCATGTCGAGCAGGTCCGACAGGAGCATCGCCTTGCCCTCACGGGTCTTGTAGGGCTTGCCGTCCGGGCCGAGCACCATGCCATAGCCCACATGCTGTGCAACGACGTCATCGGGCAGCCACCCAGCGAGTCTGCACACGGCGAACACCTGTGCGAAGTGGTCGCTCTGGCGGGCATCCGTGACGTAGATGATCCGGTTGGTGTGCAGCTCTCGCACCCGATACCGCACCGCCGCGAGATCTGTGATCGAGTATCCGTAGCCACCATCGGACTTACGAACGATCATCGGGGCGTTGAAGCCGTCGACGAACACGACCAAGGCCCCCTGATCGATGACAGCCACACCGCTGGCCTCCAGTTCGGCGGCGACGGCGGCAAGATCATCGTTGTAGATCGACTCCCCGGCCAGATGTTCGTCGGTCAGCTTCACGTTCAGCCGGTCATAGGTGGCGTTGAAGCCGGTCAGGGAGATGCTGATGAGGTCGCGCCAGATCGTGCGAGTCAGCTCGTCACCAGCCTGGAGTGCGACCACCCGGCGGCGTGCACGAGCGGCAAACTCGGCGTCCTCCCGGAACCGCAGCGACCCGCGACGATACAAATCCTCCGCCTCCGGAAGAGTCAGCGCCGACGCGTCGATCCCCTCGTCCAGCACCTCCTCGACCAGCATGCCGAACTGGGTGCCCCAGTCGCCGATGTGATTCTGCGGCAACACGTCGTGCCCGACCGCGGTCAGCACACGGTTGAAGCAATCGCCGATGATCGTCGTCCGCAGGTGCCCGACGTGCATCTGCTTGGCGACGTTGGGCGCCGAGTAGTCGATCACCACCCGCTGCGGATCGGTGGTCTGCTCGATGACGCCGTCCGGGTCGCGCAGGATGCCGGTCACCACCCCGGCCAGCACATCGGAGCGCAGCCGAATGTTGATGAAGCCCGGGCCGGCCACCTCGAGCGGCTCGCACAGGTCGGCGACGTCGGCCTCGGCGACGATCCGCTGGGCGATCTCGCGCGGCGGCTTGCCCTCGGCCTTCGCCAGGCGCAGCGCCACATTCGACTGGAAGTGCCCGAACTGCGGCTTGGTCGCCGGACGGAGCTCCGGATCGACCCCGGTGACAGCCTGGAAACGTTCGGTCAGCAACACGGGCAGGGAAAGCACGTCATCCATCTTCCCGCCGCCGGGCCAGGCTTGTCGAAACGGGCCACCCGTCGGTCGATGCCCGGCTGCTCGGCACACCGTCATTTCGCGAGTGCCACGACCCATTCTGGCCGACTCTCGCGCCGGTCCTCCGGGTGTGGCAAGTCCAGAGTGTTCTGATATCGACCCCAGAGTCGGGGTCTCGACGAACTCAGCACCGCCTGAGACCTCTCGACACAGCCACCACTCTGGGGTCGATTTCAGACGAATCGCGGATAGGCCCTCGGCCGGTGGCAGAACTACCCCTGTCGCCGGTGCGGCCGCCTTGGCAGGATCGGACGGACACCGCCCCTGGAGGAGCCATGCTCACACCGCCTCAGGCCGAAGCCCTCGTTCGTCAGGACGTCTACACGCTGCAGCCCGAGGGCGCACCGACGCATCCGATCATCGCCGCCTATGCGGTGGCCGTCCGGGAGTTGAAGCGCAACAGCGGCCCGCAGCACCGTTGGTGGAGCCACCACACCCAGGTGCACGGCATGTTTCCCGACCCGAACGACGGGCTGCGCAACACCTGTCAACACTTCTGCTGGTACTTCCTACCCTGGCATCGGATGTACCTGCATGCGTTCGAAGCGATCTGCCGCTCGATCATCGCCGAATCCGACGAGGTGGACGACGAGACCAAGGCCACCTGGGCACTCCCCTACTGGGACTACGACCGTCCCGAATCCAGCTCGCTGCCGCCCGCGTTCCGCGCCCCGACTCTCGACGACGGTTCCCCGAACCCACTGTTCGACCCGGCCCGCGACCTGGGCGTGAACTCGCCCGTCCGGTTCCGCGGCGAGCCCGAACCGCGGCTGGCCCGGCTGCAGCCCGCCCAGACCACAGCAGCCGGGTGGTTTTTCGCGACTCCCTATTCGAGCCAGTTCGACCCCGCGTTCGCCGGCACCGAGACCGGCTTCAACCACGCCGGCGCCCCGAACGCCATTCCCGGACCGCTGGAGATCACCCCGCACGGCTCGGTGCACGTCTTCGTCGGCGGGCCGACCGGCAAGATGAGCGACTTCAACCAGGCCGCCGGCGACGCCATCTTCTGGCTGCATCACGCCAACCTCGACCGGCTGTGGGAGGTCTGGCGCGGCAACACCGGCATCGGTCTCGACCCGACCGGCAGCCGTTTCGTCGACCGCAGTTTCGAGTTCCTGGACGCCTCCGGCCTGCGCATCGAGCCGACCTGCGGCAGTGTGTTGAACCTGGCCAACCTTGGCTACAGCTACGCCGACACCTCGATCCCCGCCTCGGCGGGCGCAGGAGGACAGATGCCCACTCCCGACCGTGGCCCGGAACGCCCGCGCGATCGCCGTCCGCCACAACGGGTCGGGGCGGCCGAGACACCGGTCCGGCTCACCGAGGACGCCACCGAGGTCAGCTTCCCCACCGACGCGCCGACCACCCGGGCCGCCCAGCGGTTCCTGGTGTCGGTGGAACACATCCGCGCCGACCGGCTGCCCAGCGCCGAATGGGGCGTCTTCCTGCACCCCACCAGCGGCGAGCCCGTGTTGGTCGGCACGCTGCCCCTGTTCGGCCTGCTCGAATCACAACAGCCGGACGCCGAGCACGAACTCAGCTACCAGTTCGACATCACCGCGTTGGTGCAGCGGCTGGACGCCGAGGACCGTTGGGACGCCGAGCAGTTCCGCGCCACCCTCGCCCCGGTCAATCCCATCGCCGAGGACGCCCCGCCCGAACCCGAGGTGGTGATCGGCACCATCGCGCTGCTGATCCAATGACCACCCTGCCGACCAAGCTCGCAGAACCACCGTTGGTCGAGCTTGTCGAGACCCCCTCCTGGCGTCAGCAACTTGGCAACCGACTGGACCGACACCCCGAATGGCTGGCCCTGTTACTCGCCGCAGCGGCCTGGATCGGACTCGCCCTCGTCCTCGACTGGTTCGAGCCAGCGGGCGCGCTGACATCCGGCCACCACCACACCTCAGACAGCGCCGCCGTCCACTGGCACCCGATCGATACCCAGCTGCTCAGCTGGCTGCTGATGGTTATCGCGATGATGCTGCCGACCACCGTCCCGCATCTGCGCTACCTCGGCTTCAACACCCGGCGTACCCGCCGCCAGCGCACCCTCGCCCTGTTCACCCTCGGCTACCTCGCGGCCTGGCTGGCTCCCGGCATGTTCCTAGCGATGATGCCCGGGCCGGTTCCGGCGTCCGCGCTGGCGGTCCTGGTGCTGGCGGCCGGGGCGTGGGAACTGACCCCGATCAAGCGGCGTGCGCTGCGCGGCTGTTGTCGCACCCTGCCGGTCGGCTTCGCGGGGCCGTCCGCCGACGCGGCCGCGGTCGAGTACGGACTGCGGCACGGCGTCGTCTGCCTGCTGGTCAGCGGACCGGCGATGGTGGTGCTGATGCTCGCCGGACACCCGTGGTGGGCGACGGTGGCGCTGGCAGTGGTGATGGCGGCTCAGAAGCTGCTGACCCGTCCGGAGCGATGGCGAGCGATGGTCGCGCTCGGCTGGCTGGCGTCCGGACTTGCGGTCGCCGGCCTGGCGATCCTGGACGCCGCGTAGGCTCGGCCTCGACCCGCACACACCCGATCGAGGAGCAACGTGAGCGTTCCCACCATCACCCTCAACGACGGCAACCGCATTCCCCAGTTCGGCCTCGGCGTCTTCCTGATGCCGCCGGAGGAAACCAAGGAGCATGTGGCGTTCGCCCTGGCCAACGGCTATCGGCACATCGACACCGCCGCGATCTACGGCAACGAGCGCGAGGTCGGCGAGGCGATCGCCGAGTCCGGCATTCCGCGCGACGAGATCTTCGTCACCACCAAGCTGTGGAACAACCGGCAGACCGACGCCCCCGCCGCGCTGGCCGAATCGCTGGAGAAGCTGGGCCTGGACCAGGTCGACCTGTACCTGATCCACTGGCCGACGCCGCAGTTCGACACCTACGTGGAGGCCTGGCAGAGCATGGAGCAGCTGCAGGCGCAGGGGCTGACCCGCTCGATCGGTGTCTCGAACTTCCATCAGCAGCACCTGAAGCGACTGCTCGACGCCAGCAACATCGTCCCCGCGGTGAACCAGATCGAGGTGCACCCGAGCCTTGCCCAGTTCGAACTGGTCGACTTCAACACCAGCCTGGGCATCGTCACCGAGGCGTGGAGCCCGCTCGGACGCCGCGCCGACCTGGACGACTCGGTGATCGTCGGCATCGCCGAACGACTCGGCCGGACGCCCGCCCAGGTGATCCTGCGCTGGCACATTCAGCGCGGCATCATCGTCTTCCCGAAGGCCTCCAGCCCCGAACGGCTGCGGGAGAACGCGGACATCTTCGACTTCGAGCTGTCCGCCGACGACATGACCGCTATCGACGGGGTCGACTCCGGCAACCGGGTCGGCTCCAACCCGGAGACCATGAATCGGCGCTGAACTCAGCCGCTTATCGACCCCACCGCTGATCGAGCTTGTCGAAACCGAGGACGCGCCGTCAGAGAGGTCTCGACAAGCTCGACCAACGACGGCGGCGTCCGATTCAGGACTGCAGCGCGCGGTCGAGGGAATCGTCGTGGGGTCCGAGGACGGGCCGGCGTCGGCTGAGCAGGTCCCACATCATCTTGAGGTTGGCGCCGAGCTCGCGCAGGGTGCCGTAGGACCACATCTCCTGGTTGCTCCGGACTGTGTCGTCACCGACGCCCCAGGCGTCCAGGCCGATCGCCAGGCAGATCGTCAGCGCGCGGGGCAGGTGATAGCTCTGGCTGACCACGATCACCCGGGTCGCACCGAAGATCTTCCTGGCCCGCACGCACGAGTCGTAGGTGTCGAAGCCGGCGTAGTCGCCGGCGATGCGGTGCGCGGGCACCCCGTGGGCGATCAGGTAGTCGCGCATACCGCCGGTCTCGTTGTAGTGCCGGGTGCCGTCGCCGGAGACCAGGATGGCCTCGACCTTGCCGGCGTCGAACAGCTCGCGGGCGATATCCAGCCGGGCCCGCAGGTACCGCGAGGGCTGCCCGTCGGCGTACACCTCGGCGCCGAGCACCAGCGCCACCGGTTGGGCGGGCACCTCGTCGACGCTCTTCATCCGATCGTCGCTGACCTTGCGGACATACCAGGCCGGCACGACGATCAGCGCCGCGCCGAGCACCGTACCCACGGCGGCCAGCCGGCCCACGAACCGTCCGAGCGCGCTTCCGGAGCCAGCTGTCATGCCGCGATGCTACGCAGCATCGCCACTATGACCGGGCATAGAATCGCCGGGATGACCACCTCACCAGCCCGGGTGGCGGCAACCGCCGTCCGCGATCAACCGTTGGACGTCGTCGGTCTCGCCGCGCTAGTGACCGACGACCGGGCCGGCGCCACCGTCACCTTCACCGGCGTGGTCCGCGACCACGATCACGGCCGCAGCGTCACCGGCATCGAATACGTCGGCCACCCGAGTGCGGACGCCGTGCTCGCCGAGGTCGCCGCAGAGTTCACCGGACGCGACGGCGTCCACGCGATCGCCGTCGAACACCGGGTCGGCACCCTGACGATCGGCGACCTGGCGCTGGTGGCGGCGGTGTCCGCCTCCCATCGCGCCCAGGCGTTCACCACCTGCTCCGACCTGGTCGACCGGATCAAGGAACGCCTGCCGATCTGGAAGCGGCAGCTGTTCACCGACGGCACCGCCGAATGGTCGAACTGCCCGTAGCCGTCCTCCCAAACCTGGCAACTCAGCCGGGCTGGTCCAGGGCGTCGATGTAGTCGGCGAGCTTTCCCGCGGCCCGCAGCTGCGCGATACCGCGAAGCCGGAGGTCGCGCCGCCATTCCTCGACGGTCACGGCCAAAGCACCTCGGCTCCCCGCACCACGCAGCTCCGCCAGGACGACGGCGACGCCGTCCAGCGGTTGGCCGCCACGACGGAGCAGGTGCGCCAACTCGGCATCCCGCACATCGGAGGCGCTGTACCGGCGGTGCCCGGTGCGCGGATCCCGTGCGGGAGTCAGCACGCCGGCTCGCTCCCAGGCGCGCACAGTGGCCGGATTGAGCCCGAGGCGGCGAGCCAGTTCGCCGATGCTGAATGCTGCGCCGACGGCCGGTATCGCCAGGTCGTCACCGAGTCCGTCTAGGCCGGCCAGTGCCGCCTCCGCCCTGCGCAGGGTGTCGCGGTCACGGCTCAGCAACTGCTGGCCCGCCTCGACGATCTCCAGCGCGGCATCGCGCCGTCCGCCGGTCATCGCCTGCATGATCTGCCGACTCCGCGCCGAGCCGTACGCACTGACCAACGCCAAATAGGCCGCCAGGCCAGTCAGATGCACCTCGCTGTATTGCCGGTGTCCGGTACGGGTTCGTCGCGCCGCCGGAAGGATGCCTGCATCCTCGTAGTTGCGGACGGCCTGCGTCGAGAGCTGGTGCCGCCGAGCCAGATCCACCGGCCGCATCTGACCTCCTGTTGAGGTTTTCATGGATATGTCTGTGTGGTTTCGCGGACAATCCTCCACCGAATCTTCATGGATACGATTCAGGAACATGACATCGGACAGAAGCATCGTCTCCGGCGATTTCCAGTTGACCATGGACGAACTCCGAGAGGTGGCGCGCTATGTCATGGCCGACGCCACCGATGTTCTGCCGGTGTTCGAGGCAGCGGTTCCTGACGATCCACGTCCACGCGCAGCGATCGAGGCCGCCCGGCGCTTCGCAGAGGGGGCCGCCCGGACAAAGCTGCAGCGGGTGACCGCACTGGACGCACACCGGGCCGCCCGATCTGCCCCATCCGAGATCTCCCGACTTGCCGCCCGCTGCGCCGGCGACGCCGCGTCCGCCGCCTATCTGCATCCGATCGCCGACGCCGACCAGGTGGGCCACATCCTGCGCGCCTCCGCCACCACCGCGCACATCTGCGAGTTGGCGGGTGGCGGAGACCCGGCGCTGGCTGACGCTCGACTGGAACGCTCACGCCGATCGGCCACGCCGCTACTGATCGACGTGGTCAGCCGCTACCCCGTCGCCGCCGGCGGACGGAGCCGGATCGCCCAGTTGATGCGGCGTCTGGACGACTTACTGCGCGCCGATGGCCGCGCCGCCGGGGAGAGCTCGGCTGCCTACCCGGACGTGGTGGCCGGCCGATGATCCTGCCCGCGGTTCGCGATCCGCGCTTCATCACCATTCGCCGCGGCGGCACCCTGACCGACCCCGATCATCGGCTGCTGGCGTTGTGGGCGGCCGATTGCGCCGAGCATGTACTGCCGTTGTTCGAGACGGTCCAACCGGACGACCCAAGGCCACGTCAGGCGATCGAACATATCCGGGCCTGGACCCGCGGCGAAGTGCCGATGATGCAGTCGCGCGCGGCCGGCGGACACGCGATGGGTGCCGCCCGCGACCTGCGCGGTGCGCCCCGATTCGCCGCGTACGCCGCGGGCCAGGCGGGCGCCGTCGCACATGTCGCCGCGCACGAGCTGGGGGCGGCCGCCTACGCGATCAAGGCCGTCCGGGCGGCCGCGCCGGCGGGCCGCGCCGACGAGTTGGGACGGGCGGAGTGCCGCTGGCAGCGTGAGCAACTCCCGGACGCCATCCGCGACCTGGTGCTCGACGACCAGCGGCTGCGCAATGACATCTGCTGGTCGGTCTTCGACTGCTGACGCGGTCAGGCGCGGCTGGCTAGCGTGCCCGACGGAGATCCCGGGGCAAGCCCGGGATGACGCTCCCCCAGCGACTCGCCTCGCAACTGGGCCAGCCCCGCGCCACGAAGCGGTCGTCATCCCGGCGAACGCCGGGATCTCATCACCCGGTGCTTCCACGCAAAGCAGCCCCACCCCGGCCGTTGGTTGAGCTTGTCGAAACCCCTGTGCCCGCCCACATCGGAAGGTCTCGACAAGCGCGACCCGCGGTGGTCGGGATTGCGGCCGTACCCGCCCGTTGGTTGAGCTTGTCGAAACCCCTGTGCCCGCCCACATCAGAAGGTCTCGACAAGCTCGACCAGCGGTGGGCGGGACTGCGCCCGGATAGGGATCCCTATTCACTGCCCGCCATCGTCGACCGTCTACGCTGACCCGATGCAGCGCCGATTCGCGATCATCCTGGGTGGAGGACGCTCGGCCCGGATGGGCCGGGACAAGCGGTCGCTGCAACTCGACGGCCGGTCCCTGTTGGCGCGTGCGGTGGACGCCTGCGCGGCGCGCGAGCTGATCATCGCGGTCACTCCGGATCTGCCGGACGACGTCGGCGCCGATCGCGTGACATGCACTTTGGAGGACCCGCCCTTCGGTGGTCCGGTGGCCGGCATCGCCGCCGGAATGGCAGCGCTGCCGCCGGCGCAGCCCGGCGACGAGGTGCTGCTGTTGGCCTGCGACCTGCCGCATGTGGCCGAGATTGTGGCGGTGCTGGACGCGGCGCCGCTGGTCGAGTGGGTCGAAACCGAAGCAGCAACCGAGGTCTCGACAAGCTCGACCAGCGAGGAGTCAAAGGCGGCCGACGAGGGTCTCGACAAGCTCGACCAGCGGATCGCCGACCCGGAGGAGGGTCTCGACAAGCTCGACCAGCGGACGGCAGACCCGCAGAGAGCGCTCGACCAGCGGGACGCCCTCGACTGTGTTTGCCTGGTGGACGCGGAGGGCTACCCGCAGTATCTGGCTGCCCGCTACCACCGGGCGGCACTCGACGCTCAGTTGGCCGCGGCGGGCGTCACCCGGTCGCTGTCGGTGCGTCGGCTGATGGCCGGGCTGAACGTCCGGCAGATCCCCGCGCCGGGCATCGCCGCCGACGTCGACACCCCGGACGAGGCAAGGGCGGCCGGCATCTCCTGACGCCTCCCGGAGTGGCTGAACGAGCCTCGCGATACTACGCAATTTTTCCCGTGGTGACCGGCCGGAAAGCGGTCAAGACTGACTGCTGGACCGCACTCCGGAGGAGGTCACCGTGTCCGGATCGACCGAACTGCCCGGCAAGAACCTGAAGCGCACAGCGAAGGCGGCGCGCTTGGACGCCGCCGCGTCCGCAAAGATCGCCGCGTCCGCGAAGAAGCGCAAACCCGCCGAGCCGGAACAGCCCGCGGCGGCCGGCCGCAAGGTGCGCCTCGATCGCCCCGTCGGCGGCGCCATCGATGGCATCCCGGTCCAACGGCAGCCCGTCGAGAACCAGCCCGTCGAACGCACTCCCGTCGAACGCGTTCCCGTCGAACGGATCCCCGTTGAGCGGATACCGGAACGGGAGCGCCCGGTCGGCGGAGGACAGCCGCTCGATCCAGGCCGGGGACGCCTCCCGGTCGGCGGGCTCAAGCCGGTGCTCACCCCTCCCGTCCTCGATCCTCGCGTCCCGATCGACAGGCTCGACCCGATCTGGCGAGTCCCGATTCATCTGCCCGACCTGGGCGATCTCGCCGTCCCGCCGGCGCAGCAGATCGAGGTCGAGCACAGCTTCGAGGTGATCCGGTCGTCCGACCTGGTGTCACTGATCGTCAGCACCAGCGGCTTCGACCTGGACGCCGGCACACTCACCGCCCGCGATCCCGGCCCGGCGCTGCTGATCTTCACGCTGCCCTTCCAGCACCTCGGCGAGCAGGCCACCTACGAGGGCGAAACCGTCCCCGTCCCGAACGAATCCAAGCCCACCGAGAAACCGACCAACGTCACCGACCCTTCGGACGGCGTGCCGCCGACACCGGTGGGCGGCATTCCCGCCCGGGCCAGCCGGCTCGTGGTGACCGTGCCGGCCGGCGACACCGTCGAGGTCAGCACCACCGGCTTCCTGGACGCCCTGGCCCGCTACCCGATGGCGGTGCATCCGCTGGCCACCGCCGGTCCGGCCCGAACGGCCACCTTCACGACGTTCGATCCCGGCAAGCTCGCCGTCCTGGTGAATGCCGGCCTGCTCGACCGCGCCGTGCTGGCCGGAGCCGCACCCCCACCGATGGCCGAGGTGCACGCCGCCGACACCACCACGGGTGTCGCCCAGCTCGCTCGCACCCTCGCCGACGTCCGCAAGACCCTGGGCGGACCGGCAGCCACAGTCTCGATCAGCAAGCTGGTCGTCGACCCGCGGATCGTCGCCGGCCCGATCCTGATCCCGCGCAACCCGCAGAAGCTGAGCCGCCCCGCCGGCCTGGCCGAGACCGCGATCGAGGCGCCGTTCCGGCTGGTCATCTCGCCGTCGTCGGAGAGTGGCTGGACGCACGCCGACCAACCGGTTCCGGACGGCTCGGGCACCGCGGTCGAGCTGTGGCACACCCGGCTCGGCCATCGCCAGGACGACGGGGTCGTCGAAGGTCCGGAGTGGATCCGGGCCGTCTGGGCGCGCGACCGGGAGCGCTTCCCGAACTGGGCGACGACCGAGTTCGGCCACGACAACGTGCCGATGCGGATGTCGCTGGATTCCAAGGACCGGCACATGATCGTGCGGCAATCCAGCGAGACCTGGGCCCGCAACCGGGTGAAGATCACTGACCCGGCACCGATCGACGGCACCCGGCTGTACCTGTCCAGCCTGGGCGCCTGGCTCGACCTGCACGCCCAATGGCAGACGCTGCCCTGGTCGCAGCAACAACCCGGAATGGCGTCCATCCTGTCCTGGGACCACGAGGCTCCGATGGGACGCGACCAGTACGTCCGGGTCGCCTACCCCGGCTACCTGTTCCCGTTCGGGCACCGGGCCACCCTGGTCAAGGTCACCGAACGCAAGATCAAGGACAAGGCCAACCCGCGGGCCGCCCTCTATCAGCGCAAATTCCTGATCGTCGGCGAGCCGGTGAAAACCTACGCCGCCCGCAACCTGCCGTTCACCCGGGTGGAGATCGTGCCCACCATCACCCCGACGCTGTCGCCCGATCCGGGTGCCGCGCAGGACACCTTCTTCGTGCCCAACGTGGGCGGCGCGCCGTTCCAGTTCGTGCTGCACTGCCTGGACGCCGACGGCCGCGAGGTGAAGCTGCCCACCCCGCTGGTCTGGGTCGCCGAGCACTTCAAGCCACCGTTCCCGGCGAACAACGACCCGGTCAAGGCGTTCAGCAACCTGGGCGAGACGAACGGGCTGGGCCAGAGCATCGCCTTCGCGCCGTCCGAGCCGGGTGGCGTGGACAACTCCGTGCCGACCGTCGGCCTGAGCTTCACCGGCACCCCGCAGCTCGGCACCTCGGTGCCGAGCCTGGTCACCGCCCGGGCCACCATTCCGGCGGTGGAGCGGATGAAGCCGACCGGTCCGCAGCAGATCAAGTACGCCCAGGCCTGGCTCGACAACGGCTTCGAGGCCGGGAACACCGGCCAGGTGTGGGCCGAGCTGACCTCGCCCACCACCCTCGGCTTCGGCACCGGCGGCACCTCCACCGGCGGCGCGGGCGGCTTCATCGCACCGTCGCTGCCGATCGAGGGACTCTCCCGGAAGGCCGGACCTGTCGGCGATCTGGCGAACACGGCCACCGGCGGCTTCGACCCCAAGGAGTTCCTCGCCAACGCCCTGCCGAAACTGTTCGGCTTCATCTCGCTCATCGACATCCTGGACGCGGTCGGCGTCGACCTGAACGATGCACCGTCCCTGGTCACCGAATCGCTGGCCAAGGTCGAGGCTCTGATGGCCGACCTGAAGGAACTCAAGCAGGCGATCACCGACGCCGCCGCGCAGGCCCAGCAGGCGCTCACCCAGGCTCAGCAGACCGCCGACGACCTGGTCGAACAGGGCCGGAACGCACTGGCCAACGAGGTGCTGGCCAAGGCCAACGACGCGCTCAGCTCGGCACAGGATCTGGTCAACCAGGTGATCGTGGCCGCGGACGGCGTGCTGCAGGCGATCATCGACGCGCCCGGCGACCTGGCCAATGCCCCCGGCAAGCTGGCCGCCGCGCTGAGCAACCTGGCCGCCGCGCTCACCACCGTGGAAGCGGCTGCCGCGAAACTGACCCCGCTGGCCAAGAACCGGCTCACCTCGCTCACCACTGCGCTGCGCACCGCGGCGTCCGATGTCGAGATGGTGCAGTCGGTGATCGACTTCGTCCAGGGCATCGCGACCGCGGTCACCGACGCCCGGTTCTCGTTCAAGTGGCAGCCGAAGCTGCAGTCCTGGCCGAACGAGAACAAGCCGGTGCTGCAGCTGCCCGAACGCGGTCTCACCCTGGCCGTCGAGGGTCAGGCCGGCGCCCATCCCAAGGCGGACGTGCTGGCCGAACTGCGCGGCTTCGCGCTGATCCTGCCGCCCGGCGAACCGATGGCGAAGTTGCCGTTCGACCATCTGTCGTTCAAGGCGGGCAGCAGCGGCAAGGTCGAGGTGGACGCCGCCGTCGGCAACATCGAGTTCGTCGGCATCCTGTCCTTCGTCGAGCGGATCAAGCAGTTGATCCCGCTGGACGGCTTCTCCGACCCGCCCTATGTGGACGTCTCGCCCGAGGGCGTGGTGGCCGGCTTCACCCTGGAACTGCCGAACCTGGCGATCGGCGTATTCAGCCTGTCGAACATGTCGCTGTCCGCCGACGTCCGGGTGCCGTTCCTTGGCGACATCGTCTCGGTCGGCTTCGGCTTCTGCACCCGGGAGCGTCCGTTCAACCTGGCGGTGCTCTGCCTGGGCGGCGGCGGCTGGTTCGGCATCCGGCTCTCCCCGCGCGGCCTGGAAGTGCTGGAACTGGGTCTGGAGGCCGGTGCCTACCTGTCGATCAACCTGGGGGTGGCGTCCGGTTCGGTGTCGATGGCGCTCGGCCTCTACCTGCGGATGGAGGCCGACAAGGGCTCGCTGACCGCCTACTTCCGGCTGCGCGGCGAGGTCGACGTGCTCGGCCTGATCAGCGCCTCCATCGAGCTGTACCTGTCGCTCACCTACGACTTCCCCAGCGGCAAGCTGATCGGGAAGGCCGTGATCACCGTCAAGGTGAAGGTGCTCTGCTTCTCGGCGTCGGTCGAGATCTCCTGTGAACGCAAATTCGCCGGCAGCAACGGCGATCCGACGTTCGCCGAGGTGATGGGCGTGCAGCCCGACTTCACCTCACCGTTGTGGTCCGAGTACTGCCTCGCCTTCGCCCAGGAGTAACCATGCGCGAACAGTTCACCGTCGTCGCACTGCCCTATTCGTGCGATCCGGACGCCGATTTCCACGTGTCGCTGTTCATCGCCCCCGACATCGAGGTGGACGATCCACGCGACACCCTCGCGGTCGCCGAACTCTTCCTGCACTGGCCGAAAGCCCTGGCCAACGCCAAGTTCGTTCTCGAGGACGATAACGGCGAGATCGAGTGCACCCCGCTGCTGGAGAAGCTCGAGGACGGCCTGTGGGAGGAGGTGTTCCCGGAGCGGACGCCGGTCACCAGCTACGTGCCGCCGGACTGGAAGAAGCACCCGTGGCGCACCTTCCACCCGGGCCGGACCACCGCCATCGCGAAAATGGTCAACCTGTACTCGACGGTCGCCAACGGCGTCGAGCCGCCGACGGTGCAGCAGGTGCCCTGGTACGGCACGGAGGTCTTCGGGGCGCTGGGCGGCGGCGAGGGCCGGCGCCAGAACAACCCGCTGGAGATCGTCGGCCGGTTCGAGACCCAGCAGACCGAACGGCTGGACGCCGACGTCCGCGAAGGCGTCCCGCTGTCCGAGTTCGGCAGCCCGCGGGAGTACTTCACGCTGCGTCCGCGGATCGACGACGCGCCGGGTGGTGCCGCCATGGCGGTGGCGAACCTGGAGTTGCACCAGGCTCGTCGGTTCTACTCCCATCCCGAGGAGGAGACCGACTACCGGCCGCGTCCGGAGCGGGACAATCCGGGTCCGCCGCCGCCCGAGAAGCAGATTCCCGACTTCCACGCCCGGGTGTCGTTGATCAACGACCACGGTCCGCTACAGCGCAAGCTGGGCCTGGTGGTCGACCTGAAGGCGGACGCCGCCCGGCTGGCCAAGAGCGAATGGCTGCTGGGCCGCGTGCTGATCGACGGCCGTCCCGAGGCGACGAAGGTGGTCAGGGTCGCCTGCCGAGCGGTCGGACGGGCGCTGGTCACCCGGGCCGAGGACGAGACCGCCTGGATCAACGGACGGCTCCCGGTCGGCAACGCGGACGCCTTCGACCTGCTCGACGTGGACGCCGACGGTGCCGCGCTGAAGACCGAGCTGTACCTGTCGTCCTACCTTCGCACCGCCGCGGCAGCGCTGCAGGGCGCCCCGGTCAACGCCGCACCCCCGGCTTTGCGGTCCTCGGGGCTGACTCTGGCCCGGCGGGACAACGCCGCCACCACCGCCTCGGCGATGGAGCGGCAGCGGGGCCTGCTCGACTCGGTGCGCGACCAGCCGCCGAACCAGTCGGCGGCGAACACCCCGCTGCTGACCACCGAGGACGTGATGCAGGGCGTCCGGGTCGAGGTGCACGACGACGTCAGCAAGAAGTGGCGCTCGCTGCACCAGGTGCGGGTCCGTGCCGAGGTGGTCGACGGCCGCACCCTGGAGTTCGACGACGTCGCATTCCTGCAGGAGACCAACGCCACCCATTCCGGGGCCGACCAGGCGCCGGTGCACGTCCACGAGGCGGTGTTCGGCTGGGACGGCTGGAGCCTGTCCGCGGCCCGTCCGGCGCTGCCGGTGGTGAACGAGGGCGGCGAGGAGAAGGTGGTCACCGACCCGCAGCCGCCGGCCGACCCGTCCACGCCGGTGATCATCGAACGGCGCGCCGCGCCCGGCACGCTGCCCCGGCTGCGGTTCGGACGCCGATACAGCTTCCGCGCCTGGGGTGTGGACCTGGCCGGCAACTCCCGGCCGCACCGGCTCACGCCCCCCGGCGGTGAGCAGCAGGCCGAACCGGTCCAGCCGCCACCACCCGACGCCCAGCCGGAAGCCCGGCCGACCGCCGACTTCCGCGAGCTGACCGACTTCGGCACTGCGTCCGTGCAGCGACTGCGGGGCGGGCTGGCCCAGACCGTCCGGGCCGTCGAACCGCTCCCGACGTCAGGCGGCGGCGAGGGGCTGCAGTTGGCGCAGGTGCTGCCGCAGATCGTCGGACGGCTCCAGGTCGTCCGCGGCGAGCAGGCCGCCGAGCCGGTGCCGTCCGCCCTGGCCGAGGTGCGCGGCGCGTTGGCCTCCGCGCTGGACCGTGACGATCTGGCACCGGCCGCGACCGCGGTGCTGAACCCCGACGTGGTGGCGTCCGGGCTGGAACTGAACCCCGACCTCGCCGATCTGTTCACCGTCGAACGGCTGGCGGTCACCCCTGAGGTGGCGCACGTCCGCTGGCAGCCGGTGCCGCCGCCGGCGATCGTGCCCCGACGGCTGTACAGCGAGGGCGAGTCGAACCAGGTGCTGGTGATCCGGTCCGGCGTCGAGCAGGACCCGGCCACCCTGGCGGTCAGCCACACCGATCCCGAGCAGTTCGCGGCCGCCCACCCGGGCCGGTTCGCGACCTGCGAGCGGCATCTGGTGCCGCCCAAGACCAGCCAGTTCGAGGCCGAGTTGCACAATGCGTTCGACGCCGCGATCGGCTCGTCCGACCCGGCCACGGTGAACCGGTTGCTGCATGCCGCGATCCGCGAATCGGGCACCCTGTTCGACCTCGACCTGCCCCGGCTGGGCGACCCGTCGATCCGTGACCCCCAGGACGGCGTCGAGCTGGTGCACGGGCCGGGAGCGTCCCCCGGCGAGCTGAAGACGCTGCCGCTGCCACCCGGCGAGGCACCCGGACCGGGCCAGTACGTGGTGCACGGCACCGACCTGGTGCACACCCCATACCTGCCCGATGTGCTGGCCCGCGGCCTCGGTTTCGTCTTCCCGGACGCCGGCAAGGACTGGACGATCGTGCCGCCGTTCGGCGTCGAAGGGTTCACCGCCCGCTATCCGGGTGCGGTGGCGTCCGCGGACGAGGCCGGAACCTGGCCGGCGATCGACGGCTACCGGTTGGTGCTGAGTGGCGCCGAGGAACTAGGCGGTGTGGTGACGCCGCACCTGATCACCCTGGCCCTGCCGCTCGGCACCGCGTTGCGTACCCGGCTGTCGTCCACGTTGACGCTCGACGACCTGGCGGTGATGGGGGTCTGGCAGCAGCTGCCGGACGCGATCCGGAACCTGCCCGGGGTGCTCGACGCGGCCACCAGGGGCTGGCTGTGGGCGTTGACGCCGTCCGAATCGCTCACTCTGGTGCATGCGGTGCCGCGTCCGGTACGGGCGCCGGAATCGGTGGCGTTCACCGTCTTCCGGGCGCAGAACGCCACCAACGCGATGCTGCTCGGCGGCGTCGAGCTGCACGGCCCGAGCACCGATTCGCTGATCGTGGACGCCCGCTGGGACGAGGTGCTCGACGACCTGTCCGACCCGGCCTGGCACACGCTGGCCAACCAGCGGCAGGTGGCGGCCACTACCGCGATCGAGCCGTGGGAGGACGTCGCGGTGCTGATGGGTGGGCACCCCGACCAGACCTACGACGACGCCGTGATCGGGCACCTGCGCGCCCATCAGGCGGTGCACGAGTTCGGCGACACCAAGCATCGGCTGGTGCATTACCGGTTCCGGGCCACCACCCGGTTCCGGGAGTACTTCTCCCCCGACGAGCTGGCGCCGCTGCCGCCGTCCGACGATCCGGCGTTGCCGATCGACGACGGACGCAGCACGGTCAGCGCCGAAGTGGACGTGCACGTGCCGAACACCTCGCTGCCGGCGCCGCCGCTGGTGCATTCGGTGATCCCGCTGTTCCGCTGGGAGGAGGGCACTGAGCCGGCGCAGCCGATGGCGCGGCGCCGGACCCGGCGCAGCGGCGTCCGGGTGTATCTGGAGCGGCCGTGGTTCACCACCGGCGCCGACGAGCAGATCGGTGTGGTGCTGGCGATCGGCGACCGGCCCGAGACCACCCGGGTCAGCCAGTGGGGCGGCGACCCGTTCTGGATCGGCAGTGCCGTCGCGGACCGCGAGGTTCTGCAGCTGACGCAGTTCCTGGCCGCGGTGGGTTGGGACGACTACGACTCGGTGGCGGGGCCGTCCGGGAAACCGGAGCAGTACCCGAGTGCCGAGGACCCGAACACCAAGGTGTGGGTAGTGCCGTACCGGCCGCAGTACAACGAGGACCGCCGCAAGTGGTTCGTCGACATCGGTTTCCCGGCCCGGTTCTGGCCGTTCGTGCAGCTGGCGCTGGTCCGCTACCAGCCGTACAGCGTGCCCGGTCGGCACATCTCCAAGCCGGTGCTGTGCGACTACGTCCAGATCCCGCCCGAGCGGACGGCGTCGGTGAGCCGGACGGCCGAGGGCCGCGTCCGGGTGCTGGTGTCGGGGCCGGCGGGTCTGCACGACCTGCCCGCCGCAGGCGGGTTCGCACCGGTCGGCATCACCGCGGCGAATCCTGCCGCGGGACTGGCGCTCGGAGTCGGCGCCAACCGGGTGCTGCGGGCCAAACTGCAGCACCGGGACGCCGGCCAGACCTCCGACCTGGCCTGGCAGACGCTCGAACAGACCGACCTGGTGTTGCGTGGCTACGCCGGTTCGCTGGCCAACCTGGTCTGGACCGGTGAACTGGACGTCCCCGAGGGCCTGCCGTTCACCCGTCCGACCACCGCCGGTGACCACCGCGTCCGAATCGAGGAATGGGAGACCTTCGTCGGCGACCCCGAGAACCTGGGCGACCCCAACAGCCCTCCCACAAGGGAGAACCGCCTGATCTACGCCGACGAGTTCGAGTTGGGCGATGCCTGACCGGCATCTCGCACCTCCGGGGACGGTTCTTCCACATCCGAATTTCGCACGTCGGGGGACGGTTCTTCCTCGTTCGAATTTCGCACGTCGGGGGACGGTTCTTTCTCGTTCGAAAATCGCACGCCGAAGAACCGTCCCCGGATGTGCGAGACGGGCGTGACTGGCTGTCGTCATCCCGGCGGATGCCGGGATCTCAGCACCCAGCAAACGCTCCGGAGGCGATCCCGGATCACGCCCGGGATGACCGGCGCAGAGCAATAGGGGCGATCCCGACCAGACCTTGGGCTCACCTTGAGGTTGCTTTTACAAACCGTTGAGGACCGTCCGGCAAAGTTCTTCTCAGGTCGGGGGGCCAAGCCGCCAGAGAGCAGCTACCGGGACCGCGTTCGGGGGGACGCGGAAACGGTGGGGGAACTGCTCACAGCGGTGAAGACGGATCGAGCCGGGTCAGGACGCAGGAGGAGCGCCCAGGACCCGGCTCTCCGCGCGTCCGCGTCCGTTATGGGCGGACGTCTCAACTGACTGACACCTTTCCGTGCCACTGCCGCTCTGCAAACCGCCATCGGCTCCCGAGCCGGCCAGTCGTAGTCAGGCCCGTCGACTTCCGGGCCCGGCTCCCCTCCGGTTCGCATGTCCGGGGACGCTTGTCGTCATCCCGGCGGGTGCCGGGATCTCCGCCGCCGAACGCTCTGGATGAGATCCCGGATCAAGTCCGGGATGACGGTGCCTAGCAACGGATCCGATCCCCATCGGATCTTGGGGCCACCTTGAGGTTGCTTTTACAAACCGTTGAGCACGGTCCGGCAAAGTTCTTCTCAGGTCGGGGGGCCAAGCCGCCACAGAGAGCAGCTACCGAGACCGCGTTCGGGGGGACGCGGAAACGGTGGGGGGAACTGCCCACAGCGGTGAAGACGGATCGAGCCGGGTCAGGACGCAGGAGGAGCGTCCAGGACCCGGCTCTCCGCACGTCCAGGGGTCAGCACGGCCCGTCGGTCGACAGCGTTCGGGACAAGGGATTTCGACAAGCTCAATCAGCAGAAGCGGCCGAACGGTCCGGACCAGCCGGCGCAACTCAGGCCCGGGTGCGCATACCCGTCTCGAGCCGTGCCACATGCATGGTGAGGTACACCACTTCGTCGTTGGTCACCGGATGCTGCAGCCGCAGTTCCAGCACCGCTTTGATGCGCAGCGCCAGTTGATAGGCCCGGCTGTTGCTGTCCGAGACCACGACGGCGACCGCGGGCGCACCGCCGGAGAGTTGTTTGCCTGCCCGGGCGCGGGCGAAGAAGTACCGCAGGTGGGTGGCGAAACGCGCGGCGTCGATCGAATCGGGGTCGAACTCGTCGCCGTAGGCCTGCCCGATGATGTCGAAGATCTGCCGGATCAGCCGGGACTGCAGAAAGGTCTGCTCCATGCTGGGGCTGCCGGTGACGGCATGGAACAGATGCATCGCCAGCGCGATCGCCTCGCCCTTCGGCAGCGGTGTCTCGATCTGGCGGTTCAGTTTCGCCAGCAGATGTTCGGCGACCTCGAGTTCCCCGGGATGCAGGTGGGCCACCTCGGCGCGCAACGGGTACTCCATCACCTCGCCGCGCCGCACCCGTTCGATCGCCTGATGGATGTGGTCGGCCACCGCGACGATCGCCAGCGGCGGCAGCACCGCGTTCAACTCGCGCAGCGCCTCGGTGAACAGCCGCTCCACCAGCGCCAGCCGTTCGATCGGAATGTCGGCGATCACCTTCGCCACCGAATCCGGGTTGTCGGCGGGCACGAACCGACGGGCGATCAGCGCCTCGTCGATAGCGTCACCGGGCCGGGCCTGGTACCCCACGCCCCGCCCGGTGACGACCACTTCACGTCCGAGTTCGTCACGGGTGAGCACGACGTTGTTGTTGAACACCCGCAGTACCTTCATCGCGCCCACCCCCTTCGAATCCTCGTATCAGCCCTGGTCAGGACAGGGTCGCACCGTTGCTGGCGATCAGCTCGCGGTACCAGCCGAAGGACTTCTTGCGGTACCGCGCCAGCGTTCCGCTGCCGTCGTCGTTGCGGTCGACGTAGACGAATCCGTAGCGCTTCGACATCTGCGCCGTGGATGCGCTGACCACGTCGATCGGACCCCACCAGGTGTAGCCCATCAGCTCGACGCCGTCGGCGATCGCCTCACGCACCTGCACCAGGTGATCGTTGAGATAGGCGATCCGGTAGTCGTCCTCGACGGTCGGCACACCGTCCACCTCGACCAGTTCGTCCTTCGCGCCGAGACCGTTCTCCACGATGAACAGCGGCTTGCCCCACCGGTCCCAGAACTGGTTGAGCACGATCCGCAGGCCGACCGGGTCGATCTGCCACCCCCATTCGGACGCCGGCAGCTTCGGGTTCTTGATGCCGCCCATGATGTTGCCCTGGCCGACCTCGCCGCCGGACGCCGCCTCGCAGATACTCATGTAGTAGCTGAACGAGACGAAGTCGACGGTATTGGTCAGGGTCTCCCGGTCGGCATCGGTGATGTCGAGCTCGATGCCCTTGTCCCGCAGGGTGCGCAGGAAGTATCCCGGGTACGCCCCGCGGACATGGACGTCGCTGAACGCCAGGTTGCCGTGGTCGGCCTGCATCACCTTCAGCACGTCGGCCGGGTCGGGCGTCAGCGGGTAGATCGGCATGGCCAGGATCATGCAGCCGACCTGGATGGCCGGGTTGATCTCCTTGGCGATCTTCGTCGCGGACGCCGACGCGACCAGCTCGTGGTGGATGGCCTGGTACAGGTCGGCCTCGCTGAGCTGTTCCTTCGGCGTCCAGATGCCGCCGGACATCAGCGGGGCGTGCAGCACCGAGTTGATCTCGTTGAAGGTCAGCCAGTACTTCACCCGGCTGCCGAACCGCTCGAACAGGGTGCGGGCGTAGCGCTCGTAGAAGCCGATCATCCGGCGATCGACCCAGCCGTTGTAGGTCTTGGCCAGGTGCAGCGGGGTCTCGTAGTGGCTGATCGTGACCAGCGGCTCGATGCCGTGCTTCTCCAACTCGTCGAGCAGCCGGTCGTAGAAGGCCAGGCCCTCCTCGTTCGGGGTCTCCTCGTCGCCGTTGGGGAAGATCCGGCTCCAGGCGATCGAGAACCGGTACACCGTGAAGCCCATCTCGGCGAACAGCGCGATGTCCTCGGCGTAGCGGTGGTAGTGGTCGATGCCGACCAGTTTGAGGTTGTCAGGGGTGGGTTCGTCGGTCGGTGGGGCCGCGATGCCGCGCGGCATCACGTCCTGGATCGAGGGACCCTTGCCGCCGGCGTCGTACGCGCCCTCCAGCTGGTTGGCGGCGGTGCCGCCGCCCCAGAGGAAGCCGTCCGGAAACGTCGTGCTCATGGCTTGATTCTCTCCTGTCCTTCGTCGCTTGCGGTCAGACCGTGACGATCAGCGCGGCGTCGTCGTGGCTGACGGCACCCATCGAACCCGGCGCGACGCCCTTCTGGGTGGCGGTGTTGGTGATGATCACCACCGTGGTGGTCGAATACCCGGCTTCGGTGATCTTGCCCAGATCGACCTCGACCAGCACGTCGCCGGCGCTGACCCGGTCACCCTGGGCCACCTTCGGCTCGAAACCCTCGCCCTTCATGTTGACGGTGTCGATGCCGACGTGGACGAGCACCTCGACGCCCTCGTCCGTCCGGATGCCGTAGGCATGGCCGGAACCCATGGTCACGATGATGGTGCCGGTGACCGGCGAATAGACGGTGCCGGACGTCGGTTCGACACCGATGCCCGCGCCCATCGCGCCACTGGCGAAGACCGGATCGGGGACGTCGCCGATGGCGACCAGGGTGCCGTCCATCGGTGAACGGACGATCACCTCGGTGCCGGCGGCGGCCGGTGCGGACGCCGCAGCGGTCTCGGCGGGAACCTCGACAGCCTCGGACGCCGCCGCCACCGGAGCGGGATCCTTCACACCCCAGAACAGGGTGCCGAGGAAGCCGATCGCCACCGACAGCGCCAGGCCGATGAAGAACAGCGGCAGGTTCGGCGTGGAGAGGTAGGCCGGCAGTGCGATCAGCGACGGGAACACGAAGGCGGTGGTGCCGGCGCCGGCGAGACCGGCGAAGACGCCGCCGATCGCGCCACCCGCGAC
>NZ_JASGEN010000129.1:0-60037 GCF_047606365.1 Micropruina sp.
CGGCGGTCTTGCGCCCGCCGTCCACCACCAGCCCGGCGACGAGCAGCAGGGCGACCACGGTCACCAGCACGAACACCGAGAGCGCCTGGCCGCGCTCGTCGCGTCCGTTGCCTCGCATGTCGTTCAGTGTGCACCGAGCGGCACCCGGGTGGGTGGTTGTCCACAGGCTTCGCGGCAGATTGTCGCCCACACCTCGGCGGCGGCGGTCCGTTAGGCTGACTCTCACATCTCGCCTGCCAGAAAGGCCCAATTCATGGTTCAGAAGGTTGCCCTGCTCACCGCCGGTGGATTCGCCCCCTGCCTGTCCTCGGCCATCGGTGGCTTGATCCAGCGCTACACCGAGGTGGCGCCCGAGGTCGAGATCATCGCCTATCGCTACGGCTATCAGGGGCTGCTGACCGGCGACTTCCTCGAGGTCACCCCCGAGGTCCGCGCGAAGGCCCACCTGTTGCACCTCTACGGCGGTTCGCCGATCGGCAACTCGCGGGTCAAGCTGACCAACGCCAAGGACCTGGTCAAGCGCGGACTCGTGGCCGAGGGCGTCGATCCGCTCAAGGTGGCCGCCGACCGGCTGGTCGCCGACGGGGTCGACGTGCTGCACACCATCGGCGGCGACGACACCAACACCACCGCCGCCGACCTGGCCGCCTACCTGGCCAGCAACGACTACGGCCTCACCGTGGTGGGCCTGCCCAAGACCATCGACAACGACGTGGTGCCGATTCGGCAGTCGCTCGGCGCCGACACGGCCGCCGAGATGGGCGCCCGGTTCTCCCGTAACGTGCTGGCCGAGCACAACGCGGGCACCCGGCTGCTGATCGTGCACGAGGTGATGGGCCGCAACTGTGGCTGGCTCACCGCCGCCACCGCCCGCAAGTACCGCGAATGGCTGACCGCCGCCGAATGGCTGCCCGAGATCGGCCTCGACTCCAAGGCCTGGGACGTGCACGCGGTGTTCGTCCCCGAGGCCGAGATCGACCTGCAGGCGGAGGCCGCCCGGCTCAAGGAAGTGATGGACACCGTCGGTTGCGTGAACATCTTCGTCTCCGAGGGCGCCGGCGTGGAGAGCATCGTCGCCGAGATGGAGAAGGCCGGCCAGGAGGTGCCGCGCGACGCGTTCGGCCACATCCGGCTCGACAAGGTGAACCCGGGGGCCTGGTTCGGCCAGCAGTTCGCCGAGATGCTGGGCGCCGAGAAGACCCTGGTGCAGAAGTCCGGCTACTACGCCCGTTCGGCCGCCGCCAACCAGTTCGACCTCGACCTGATCCATTCCATGACCGACCTCGCGGTCGCCTCGGCGCTGCGTGGCCAGCCCGGGGTGATCGGTCACGACGAAGAGAACGACGACGTGCTCAGCGCCATCGCCTTCGACCGGATCAAGGGCGGCAAGCCGTTCGACATCGGCCAGGACTGGTACCTGCAGCTGCTGTCCGAGATCGGTCAGCCCGAGCCCGTGGCGGCGCCGCCCGCGGCCCACTGACGCGATTCTCCACCCGCACATTCCCGATGCCCCCAATTCTTCGGGGGCATCGGTGCGTTCAGGACACATTCCCTACTGGTTCGCGCAACGTTCACCTGGCCACCTCTTGAGCTCCGAATCGATTCTGAAATAGGCTGCCGCGCGTCCGAATCGATTCGTATCGCCAGCGACGGCAAACGGATCGTCCGATCGTCATGGAGGCCGATATGACCGGGGCGCAGCCGGGCTCGTCCAGCCCAGCAGTTCTCACCACCAGTGGTTTCGACGAGGTCGACACCCCGCAACTACGCAAATTCCAGCGCCGGGTCACCCTGCTTTCGGCCGGCGGCACCTTCCTCGACGGCTTCGACCTGACCGTCATCGCGGTCGCGCTGCCGATGATCAAGGAAGAGTGGCACATCACCGCTCTCGATCAGAGCCTGATCGTGTCGTCGGCGATCATCGGTTCGCTGATCGGAGCCAGCTGGCTGGGCAACCTGACCGACAAATACGGCCGCAAGGCGATGTACGTGGTCGACCTGCTCGCCTTCGTCGTATTCGCGACGCTCACCGCGTTCGCCTGGGACATCTGGCCGCTGATCATCTTCCGGTTCCTGCTCGGCGTCGGGATCGGCGCCGACTATCCGATCTCAGCCACCCTGGTGTCGGAATTCAGCTCCAACAAGCGCCGCGGCATGCACGGCACCTCACTGGCCGGCATGTGGTTCGTCGGCGCCGTGGCCGCCTACATCTTCGGTCTGCTGCTCGCGCCGCTGGGTGACTTCGCCTGGCGCGCGCTGCTGCTGCTCGGCGCCGTGTTCGCGCTGGTCGTCTTCATCTTCCGGGTGAAGCTGCCCGAGTCGCCGCGCTGGCTGGTGGCGCACGGACGCGAGGCCGACGCCCGCGAGGTGCTTCGCAAGGTCACCGGTGTCGAGGTCGACCCGAACATCTCGCTGGAGAAGCCGCCGGTCATTCCGGTGCGCGACCTGTTCAAGGGCGAGTTGGGACGCCGCACCTTCTTCGTCTGCGGGTTCTGGTTCTGCTACGCGACCGCGTACTACGGCATCTCGATGTACACCCCGACGATCCTGGCCCCGTTCACCGGCAACGACCGCACCTTGACCATCATCGGCAGCGGCCTGGTTGCCGTGCTCGGCCTGGTCGGCTCGATCATCGGCATGAACGTCGTCGACCGCTGGGGACGCCGTCCGCTGATCATCACCAGCTTCGCCGGCCTGACCGCGTCCCTGGTCATCCTGGCACTGAACACCGACCCCGGTCTGGGCTTCCTGATCGTCATGTTCAGCACCGCGGTGCTGTTCTCCAACGCCGGTGGCGGCATCCTCAACTTCGTCTACCCGACCGAGTTGTTCCCCACCTCGATCCGGGCCAGCGCGGCCGGTCTGGCCACCTCGGTCAGCCGCATCGGCTCGATCATGGGCGTGCTGGTCTTCCCCAACTTCGTGGCTCTGTGGGGCGCGAACGCCGCGCTCTGGTTCTTCGCCGTGATCGGCCTGGCCGGGCTGGTGATCTGCATCGCGCTCGCACCGGAAACCCTGCACCGGAGCCTGGAGGAACTCGACCCGACCAATGCCAAGGCTGCGAAGAATGCCTGACCAGGGTTGGACGACGTCGGCTCGGATCGAGCGCGTCGGCGAGTACGACGGAGGTTACGTTCCGCTGCGCCCGGCACCGGGGGAAGCACACCGCGATCGCACCGAGTTCGGCACCGGTGAGGGCTGGGGCGGGTCGACGCGGCTGCTCAGCCTGCTGCACATCACCGACTTCCAGTTGGCCGACCTGCTCTCCCCCAGCCGCACCGAGTTCCTGCAACGCTTCGACGGTGAACCGCGCTGGCAGCGGATGCTGCCGGCGTACCGTCCGCAGGAGTTCCTGGAGCTGCAGGCGCTGGCGGCCGTCGCCGCCACCGCGCGACAGGCGTCCGAGCAGTGCGCGGTGGACGTGCTGGTCACCACCGGCGACAACACCGACTCGGCGCAACGCAATGAGGTCGAGGCCTACCTGACCGCGCTCGACGGTGGCGAGATCCGGCCGGACGACCTGGGCGTCGGTCACCCGGCCAGCCCGACCGGCGGCACCGACGACAGCTTCTGGCATCCCGAACCGGGCAGCACGGACGCCTGGAGCGCCCGCGGCCTGCCCGACGTCCCGGGTGCCCTGGACGCGGCACGCACGCCGTTCGTCAGTGCCGGGGTGGGCGTGCCGTGGTTGAGCGTGTACGGCAACCACGATTGCCTATTGCAGGGCCGGACGCCGTTCCCGCCCGACTACGACGCCTTCCTGACCGGCCCTGCCAAGCCGGTGCTCCCACCGTCGGACTACCTGCCCGACAGCGACGCGATGGTCGACTACATGGCCGATCCGTGGGTGGTCAGCACCGGCACCCGCGCTCCGATCGAGCGCGACGAGCGGCGCGGCAGCGTCACCAAGACCGAGCATGTCGCGGCACATTTCCGGCAGGGCGCCGACCCGGACGGGCACGGCTACACCATGGACAATGTGGCCTCCGGCACCGCGTACTACGTCTGGGACGGCGTGCCCGGCGTCCGGCTGATCAGCCTCGACACCACCAACCCGTACGGCGACGTCAACGGCTGCGTGGACGACGTCCAGTTCGGTTGGCTGGCGGACCGGCTGGCCGAGGTCGGGCCCGATTCGGACGATCCGCGGCTGGTGCTGCTGCTGTCCCACCACGGTCTCGACACCATGGACAACGCCACCGGTCCGGACGACGCGGGGCTTCACCTCGCCGGCGACGTCCGGGCGCTGCTGCACCAGCACCCGCAGGTGGTGGCGTGGCTGTCCGGGCATGTCCACGTGAACCGGGTGGTGGCCCGTCCTGCGGCCACCGGTGGCGGATTCTGGGAGGTGATCACCAGCGCCATCGCCGAATGGCCGGTGCAGTTGCGGCATCTCGCCCTCGACGTCACCGAGCAGGGTGCGGTGATCACGGCCACCATGATCGACTCACTGGCGCCGGTGGACTGGGACCTCACCACGGCCGGCCTGGCCGGACTGCACCGCGAGGTGGCCGCCAACGATCCGGGCAGCGTCGGCGGCATCCATGCCGAAGGCACCCCGGACGACCGCAACGTCGTGCTGCGGGTGCCGCTGCCGTCCGAACTGACCCGGGCGCTGCGCGGAGACTGAGCGTTGACCATCGCTGGTCGAGCTCGTCGAGACCTCGGTCGAACCGGCCCTGGCAAGGGTTTCGACAAGCTCGGCCAACGGTGCCGCGTCGGTCGGTACAGTGGTGTTCTCATCCGCGGCGACGAGGCACCACGATGACCAAGCCGAACCCTGACCGGGTCACTTTGAAGATGGTGGCGCAGGCCGCGGACGTCTCGGTCTCCCAGACCAGCATGGCGCTCAACGACCGTCCCGGGGTGGCACCCGAGACGCGGGCACGCGTGGTCGCCGCCGCCCTCGAACTCGGCTACGTGCCCGATCCGATCGCGCGGGAGTTGCGCACCGGACGCAGTGCCGTCTTCGCCCTGGTGGTGCGCAACGTGGCCAATCCGTACTTCAACGACGTGCTGTCGGGGATGCAGGCGGCCGCCCTCGAGCACGGCGTCGCGGTGATGATGATGGACTCCGACTACTCCGAGGACCACGAGCGGCGGCACATCCGCTACCTGCTGTCGCGGCGGGTCTCCGGGCTGGCCATCGCACCGGTCGGTGTGGCGGCGGCCGTCGACGAGTGGCGGGCCGCGCAACCCGAGGCTCCGGTGGTGCTGCTGAACTCGAGCGTGCAACCCGACGCCGGGATGGACCATGTCGCCCCCGATCCGGCTGCTGTCGACCTGGCCTTCGATCACCTGTGGGAGCTGGGCCACCGCCGGATCGGCTTCCTCACCGCGCCGTACAGCCTGATGTCCGACGGTGATCGACTGGAGCGCTACCTCGCCCGCTGCCGGCAGAACGGCATCGCGCCGCTCACCCTGCACACCGAGTTGCGCGGCGCCGCCATCACCACGCGGCTGCTCGACGCCCTCGCCGACCCGCTGGAGCGGCCGAGCGCGGTGATCGCCAACTCGGACTGGTCGGCGCATTCGGTGTACCGCGCCGCCCGCGACTGCGGTCTGGAGATCGGGCGTGACCTGTCGGTGGTCGGCCACGACGACCTGACCAGTTCCGAGTTCCTGGCACCCGCACTGACCACCGTGCGCCTGGACCGGCGCGCGGTCGGCGCCGAAGCCGTCCGTCACCTGCGGGGTGAACGCGCCGGGGACTATCTGGCCCCCGTCGAGCTGGTGGTGCGCGACTCCAGTGGTCCACCCCGCTGACCACGGCGTGGTGCCCACCGGTACGTCATCCCGGCGAACGCCGGGATCTCCGTCGCCTGCCCCAGCTTGTCGAGACCCCCACCACCGTTGGTCGAGCTTGTCGAGACCCCCACCGTTGGTCGAGCTTGTCGAGACCCCGCGTAAAGGTTTCGACAAGCTCAACCAGCGGGTGACTACGGCAGGGGCAGCTCGAGTGCTTCGTGCAGGGCGCGCTGCCCGGTGTGCAGTGATTCCTCACGAAGATCCAGTTCCAGCGCGATCAGCGCCAGGTAGCCGTCGGCCGGTTCACCGGCCTGGCTGGCCCGGACGGCCTCGGTGGCCAGGTAGGTCTCGGCGACCACCGTGTCCTGGTGCTCACCGAACGACTCGGTGACCTGTTCCCAGGCCTCGGCCAGGGTGCGGGCGTCGTCGCCGAAGGCAGGTATCAGCGCCTCCGAGCAGTAGCGTGCGGCCTTCGCGGCCTTCCGCACCTCGTGCCAGCGGTGGGCGTCGTCGTCGATCTCTGCGGCCCGCTCGGTGAGCCGTCCGACCCGATCGACGGCGCCGGCCAGCAGGTCCGGCAGCACCTCGGCACCCTCGCCACGCGCGGATTTGCGCACCGGCGGGTCGGCGAGGAAAGCGGCGAGCGCGTCGCGGAGCGCTGTGTAGCGGTCGGTCGCCATCGACTCCACCAGCGAGGCGTGGGCACGGGCATGGGTCTCATCCAGCGAGGCCGCCAGCCGGTCGGCGATGGGCCCGTAGGCCGGGTCGACGGGCAGGGTGGCGAGCGCGGCCAGCAGTCGTTCCTTGAGCACCTCGGCGTCGCGCGGCGCACCCAGATGGTCGGCGTGCCAGGCCAGTTCGTTGCGCAGCGCCCGCAACGGCGGACGTCGGAACAGTGGCGCGAAGGTGCGCAGTGCGCTGCGCGAACGCCGCGTCGCGACGCGGCTGCGGTGCACCGCGTCCGGGGCGTCGACCCGGACGTCGTCGGCGCGACCGGCGATCACGTCGCCCTGGATGCGTAGATAGTCGAGGACGACGTCGGAGGCTGTTGTCACTGGTTGCTCGCGTTCTCTTCGGTGCGGACGACGCCCAGGTCGTCGACGACCTCGCGCTGCTCGGGTTGCTGAGGGGGGCCCTGCCGACGACGTCGGCGGGGTTGCCGGGGTGCGGCCTCTTCGTCGGGGCCGAGGGCCGAGCCGAGCAGGATCGGGGTGACCGCCGCGAAGGCCCAGACGGCAAGCGCGGACGGCGACCGCAACGCGAGCGCGATCGGCACCGTGTCGCCCGGCTTCGCGGCAGCCAGCCGCTCGTCGAACGGGACGCCGCCGAGAATCTCGCCGAGCTGCCAGCAGATCAGTCCGGCCAGCAGCCCCAGGCCGGCGGCCAGGAAGGCGCACGGCCAGCCGATGCCTTTGAACCGGCGCCAGCTCGCAATGCCCAGCCCCGCGCCGACCACCACCCCGATCACGGTGTACCAGGCGTCTCCGGCGAAGAACTCGGTGAGGGCCCGCTCACTGACCGTGGCCGAGCCGTCCGGTTGCACGACGTAGGCCGGCAGGTGCACCACCAGCCGCCACAGCACGGCCCCGGCGACGCCGGCGATCACCGCGATGCCAGCCATGATGGCGGCCGCGGTGCGGTCGTCGCGGCGCGCCGCAACCGCCACCTGGCCGGTGGGAGTCGGAGTCGGCGCGGCACTCACCCGGCACAGCCTAGTGGGAGGCCGCCGGCACTCACACGCTGACGCACGACGGTCCGAGCAGCGCCTTCAGGTCGGCCATCAGCGGCGGGGAGGGCAGCACCCGCAAGGTCTCCTCCAGCTTCCACACCGTGGTCCGGTTCGACGTGGTGAGCCGCACCCGCACCTCGGTGGTGCCCGGATGGCTGGTCAGCACCGTGCGCAACTGCTGCACAACCACCGGGGTGCAGCGTGCCGCCGGCAGTGAGATCACCACCGGCCCGGACGGCCCTTCCGAGACGTCCGGGAAGCTCACCTCGGTGGCGCGGATCTCGACGCCCTCGTCCTTGCCGACCACCCTGCCCTTGATCCGGACGATGGTGTCGGTGGCCAGCTGCAACGCCACCGTGTTGTACACCTTCGGGAACAGCAGCACCTCGACCGAGGCGTCCAGGTCCTCGACCGACAGGATGGCCCACAGGTCGCCGTTCTTGGTCTGCTTGCGGGTGACCTGGGTGATCATGCCGGCGATGGTGGTCTGGATGTCGCGCGGGCCGTCCTCGGCCATGATCTGGCCCACCGAATGGTCACGGTTGGCCAGCAGCACATGTTCCAGGCCGAGCAGCGGATGGTCCGACACGTACAGGCCGAGCATCTCGCGTTCGAAGGCGAGCCGGATCCGCTTCTCCCATTCCTCGACGTCGGGCACCGGGGAACTGACCAGCGCCTCTCCCCCGCCGAAGTCGCCGAACAGGTCGTCCTGGCCGTTGGCCTGGTTGCGCTTCAGGTCGATGACCTCGTCGACCTTCTGCTCGTAGCACTCCATCAGCGCGCGGCGGGTGTGCCCCAGCGAGTCGAAGGCGCCGGCCTTGATCAGCGATTCGATCACCCGCTTGTTGCACACCACCAGCGGCACGTTGTCCAGGAACTCGTTGAAGTCGGACGCCTTGCCGTTGGTTTCGCGGCCCTCGACGATGCCCTTCACCACGTTGTCGCCGACGTTGCGGATGGCGCCGAGACCGTAGCGGATGTCGTTGCCGACCGGGGTGAACATGCCGTCGGACTCGTTGACGTCGGGCGGCAGCACCTTGATGCCCATCCGGCGGCATTCGGCCAGGTAGATGGCCGATTTGTCCTTGTCGTCCTTCACCGACTGCAGCAGCGCCGCCATGTATTCGGCCGGGTAGTTGGCCTTCAGATAGGCCGTCCAGTACGAGATCAGCCCGTAGGCGGCGGTGTGCGCCTTGTTGAAGGCGTAGTCGGAGAACGGCACCAGGATGTCCCACAGCGATTTGATCGCCGAGGCGGAGAATCCGTTGGCCTGCATGCCGGATTCGAAGTTGACGAATTCGGCGTCCAGCACCTCTTTCTTCTTCTTGCCCATCGCCCGGCGCAGCTGGTCGGCCGCACCCAGGGTGTAGTTGGCCACCTTCACCGCGATCTGCTGGACCTGCTCCTGGTAGACGATCAGGCCGTAGGTGAGGTCGAGGATCTCGGCCAGCGGTTCGGCCAGTTCGGGATGGATCGCGGTGATCGGCTGCTTGCCGGTCTTGCGCAGCGCGTAGTTGGTGTGGCTGTTGGCACCCATCGGACCGGGCCGGTACAGCGCGAGCGCCGCGGAGATGTCCTCGAAGTTGTCCGGCTGCATCTGACGCAGCAGGACGCGCATGCCGGAGCCGTCCAGCTGGAAGATGCCGAGGGTGTCGCCGGAGGCCAGCAGTTGGTAGGTCTTGGCGTCGGTCGGGTCCTTGCTCAGCTCGTCCAGGTCGAGGTCGATGCCCTGGTTCGCCTTCACGTTGGCGATCGCGTCGTCCAGGATGGTCAGGTTGCGCAGGCCCAGGAAGTCCATCTTGACCAGGCCGAGCGACTCACAGCTCGGGTAGTCGAACTGGGTGATGATCTGACCGTCGGACTCCCGCTTCATGATCGGGATGACGTCGAGCAGCGGCGCCGACGACATGATCACGCCGGCGGCATGGACGCCCCACTGCCGCTTCAGGCCCTCGATGCCCATCGCCGTGTCGACGACCTCTTTGACCTCGGGCTCGGACTCGTACATGGCCCGGAACTCGCCGCCCTCGGCGTAGCGGGCGTGCTGCGGGTTGAACACCTCGGGCAGCGGGACGTCCTTGCCCATCACCGGCGGAGTGTAGGCCTTGGTGATCCGCTCGCCCAGGCCGAACGGCTTGCCCAGCACCCGGCCGGCGTCCTTGATCGCCTGCTTGGCCTTGATGGTGCCGTAGGTGACGATCTGGCAGACGTGGTCGTCGCCGTACCGCTCGGTGACGTAACGGATCACCTCACCCCGCCGACGCTCGTCGAAGTCGATGTCGAAGTCGGGCATCGAGGGACGTTCGGGGTTCAGGAAGCGTTCGAAGATCAGTCCGTGCGGCACCGGGTCGAGGTCGGTGATCCGCAGCGCGTAGGCGCACATCGAACCGGCACCGGAACCACGGCCCGGGCCCACCCGGATGCCGTTGTTCTTGGCCCAGTTGATGAAGTCGGCGACCACCAGGAAGTAGCCGGCGTAACCCTTGCCGATGATGACTTCCTGCTCGAACTCGGCCTGGTCGGTGGCGTAGTCCGGGACGCCTTCGGGGAAGCGGCGCTCCAGCCCGCGGCGCACCTCTTTGGCGAACCAGGACTCCTCGGTCTCGCCGGCGGGCACCGGGAAGCGGGCCATGTAGGTGCCGGTGCCCTCGTCGAAGTGCGTCTCGCAGCGTTCGGCGATGGCCAGCGTGTTGTCGCAGGCCTCAGGCAGCTCACGCCAGATCTCGCGCATCTCGGCCGGGCTCTTCAGGTAGTAGCCGTTGCCGTCGAATTTGAACCGGTTCGGGGTGTCCCGGTTCGAGCCGGACGACACACACAGCAGGGTGTCGTGGGCTTCGGCGTCATTCGCGTGCACGTAGTGCAGGTCGTTGGTGGCGACCAGCGGCAGCTTCAGGTCCTTCGCCAGCCGCAGCAGGTCGTGCCGGACGCGGCGCTCGATGTCGAGGCCGTGGTCCATCAGTTCGCAGTAGAAGTTCCCGGCGCCGAAGATGTCGCGGAACTCGGCGGCCGACTCGACGGCCTGCTTGTACTGGCCGAGCCGCAGGTAGGTCTGCACCTCACCGGACGGGCAGCCGGTGGTGGCCAGCAGGCCTTTGGCGTAGCGGTGCAGCAGTTCCCGGTCGGCGCGCGGCTTGTAGAAGAACCCCTCCAGCGAACTGAGCGAGCTCAGCCGGAACAGGTTGTGCATGCCGTCGGAGTTCTGCGCCCACATCGTCATGTGGGTGTAGGCTCCCTTGGACGCGACGTCGTCACCGGTGCCGTCACCGAACTGGACGCGCTTGCGCTCGCTGCGGTGCGTCTTCGGGGTCAGGTACGCCTCGAGCCCGATGATCGGCTTCACCGCACTGCCCTTGGCCGCCTTGTACCACTCGTAGGCGCCGAACAGGTTGCCGTGGTCGGTGACCGCCAGGGCGGGCATGCCCATCTGTTCGCAGCCCTTGACCAGGTCTTTCAGCCGCGCGGCGCCGTCCAGCATCGAGTACTCGGAATGGCAGTGCAGATGCACGAACCCATCGGCCATCGGCGGTTTCGACCTCCATGAGTCAGGTGGTGGACCGGGCGGATCGCCAGGGGGAAGTCCAGCGGAGAGCCCTACCCTAACCCCGCCCGCCGACGGTTCTCGGCGACACCCGGATCGGACGCCGTCCGCTCGGCGTGTCGCCCCGGCCGTCCAGCACTCCGACGTCGCGACCAGTCAACCCCGCCATCGTCATCCCGGACTTGATCCGGGATCTCTCCCGCCTGAGATCCCGGGTCGGAGCCCGGGATGACGTGAATGGATCAGCGCTTCCTTCGGGAACGGCCTTGGGTGGCGGGCGTACCGGAGGCGGTGACGAAGAAGGTCAGTCGCCAACGACGGCCGCCGTGGCGGCGGCGACCAGCCGCAGATTGTGCGGCAGGGCGCCGTCGAATCCGGGCGTGGACATCGTCATGATCACCGTGTCCAACCGGGGGTTGTTCACGAATTTCGTGCTGAAGAACCCCTGCCAGGAGTAGGCACCCGGACCGCCCAGGTAGTGCAGCGAACCCGCCGGCGCGTTCTCACCGGCCTGGATATCTAGCATGTAACCCCACTTGTTCTGGGTCAGCTGCCAGTTGCTCAGCTCGCCGATCTGATTGCTGGTCATCAGTCGCACCGACGCCGGACTGAGCACCCGGACGCCGTCCAGCTCGCCGTTGTTGAGCAGCATCTGGGCGAACCGGAAGTAGTCGGCGGTGGTGCCGTGCAGGCCACCGGCGCCGCTGAACAACGTCTTGTGCTCACTGAACGTGTACTGCGGACCGAGCTTGCCCAGGCCGAGTGGTGAGGCTTCGGTCTGCTTCTCGTCGCGGCCCGCCCAGTAGACGGCGGCGATCCGGTGCCAGACGTCCTCGGGCGGGAAGAACCAGATTTCGCGCATACCCAGCGGTTCGAAGATGTTCTTGGTCAGGTAGCTGTTGAAGTCCATCCCGGAGACCACCTCGACCAGCCGGCAGAGCACGTCGACGCTGTTGTTGGAGTAGTCGAACATGGTGCCCGGGTCGGCGATCAGCGGCAGCGAGGCGATCAGTTCGGTGTTCGCCTGCAGCGTGGTGGGTGGGGTGTTCAGGTCGTCGACCAGCCCGGCCTCGTGGTACAGCTTCGGCACCACCCCGTAGATCGGCGGTTCGAACATGCGGTACCACCAGGTGTTGGTCATGCCGCCGGTCATCGTCAGCAGATCGTGCGGGGTCAGCTCACGACTCGCGGTGCGCAACTGGGTGACCTGCCAGTCCTTGACCACGGCCACCTTCGGGTCGGCGAACTCGGGTAGATGCACCGAGAGCGGTTCGTGCAGGGCGATCAGCCCACGCTCAAACAGCTGCATGACCGCGGCCGCCGCGACCACCTTCGACATCGAGGCCAGCCGGAAGATGCTGTCGGTCGCCATCGGCACCTCTTCGTCGGCCTTGCCGAAGGCCTTGAAGTAGCAGACCTTGCCATGCCGGGCGACCAGCACCACCGATCCCTGATAGGCGTTCTGGGCCAGGAATCTGTCCTGCAGAGCGTCGATGTTGCGGAGAGTGGCGCTGGAGACGCCGACCTCTTCGGGATCCACCTGGGTGTAGGGCGCGGCGGTCATCGGCCGTCCTTCCTAGTCGTCCCCGAGCCGTTCGACGGTTCACCACGGTGTGAACCCGGCCGGGAGGCTTCGATCGAAGCCTAGGGCAGCTCGTCGTGAGGGAAGCACTGATCCTTCACGTCGTCCCGGGCCTCGACCCGGGATCTCCGGCGGGGAGAGATCCCGGATCAAGCCCGGGATGACGATGGGGAGGCCTCGATCAGCGCGCCCCCTAGCGGGCCGGCCAGAGATCGACGACGAAGCGCTCGATGCCACGCAGGGTGGTGCCGTGCCGCTCGTAGTAGTCCATCGCGTAGTCGTCGAGGGACAGTCCCCGGGTGCTCCGGTAGCCGACCGCGACCCGCACCAGATAGCGCCCGCCCTTCACCTCGGGCAGCGTCACCGTCTTCTTTCCGGGAGTGCCGTCGAGGCTCCACACCCGCAATTCGCGGTCGTGAATGGTGACCGGCCAGACCCCCAATGTCTCCATCGGCACATCGCTGGGGCTCTCCACCGGCGGCGGCTCGGCGAGATAGGCACTGACCTGGACCTCGGGCGCATGAAGGTCGGACGCCGATTCGAGCTCGATCCGGTCGGGCTGAATGCGCACCGGCCCGTCCTGCTCCTGCTCTTCGTCGTAGTCGGCCTCGTCAGTGGCGATCAGGATCGCCCGGTAGCCGGCGCCCACTTTCCGCTCGATCAACCGGGCGGCCGGGCCTACCGACTCCCCCGACGACGGCTCGTGACCGTCGCGCTCGGAATCGGTCTGCGGGGAAGCCGGCCAGAGCTCGACGACGAATCGTTCCCAGCCGGCCAACGCCCGGCCGTTCTGCTCGCGATGGGGCCGGATCCGTTCCTCCAGCCCACCCGGGCCGAGGTCGGGATAGACGGCGACCACCCGCATCAAGTACCGGCCGCCCTTCGCCTTGGGCAACCGGAGCGGCCGGCCCCGTCCGCTGTCCGCGGCGTCGCTCCACACCTCGACGCGGCGACGCCCGAATCGCACCGGCCAGGTGCCCAGCGGAACCACCGTCTCCGCACCCGGGATCTCGACCGCCGGCGGTTCGGCCGTGTAGGCGCTCAGCTGAATCTCCGGCCGGTGATCCGGCGCGGCCGACACCAGGCCCACTCTGCCGCGCTGGATCCGGACGCGGCCCCGGTCGCGTCCCCAGGCGTCGCGTCCCGCCGCACTCGCCTCGGCGATCTCGATCGGTCCGTGCCCGGCACTCACCCGCTGCTCGACCACCTGGTCGAACCGCCCGTCCGGCTCGTCCGGTTCCCGATAGCCCACCGGACGGATCGGGCCGGGCTCGAACGACAGTGCCCAGCTGCTCGGCACCGGGGCGGCGAAGGGGTCGGGCCACACGTCCACCACGAACCGCTCCAGGCCGGACGGCTGCTCGCCGTGCCGTTTGCGGTACCCGGCGATCCAGCGCTTCAGCGGCTCGCCGCCGAGATCCCGATAGCCCACCCACACCCGCATCAGATACCGGCCTCCCGGCGAGGGCGGGAGTTCCAGCGGCGGTGCGTCGCCGCAAGCGAGTTCGCCGCCCCACACCTCGACCGTGCGCCGGGGAAAGATGACCAGCCAGGTTCCCAGCACCGTCGAGGGTCCGTCCGGCCCGTCGTCGATCGGCGGCGGACCAGCCTCGTAAGCGCTGAGCCGCACCTCGGGGCGGTGATGGCGGGCGGCGGACACCAGGCCGACCCGGCCACGCTGCACGCGCACCGGTCCGGTGTTCTCGCCCCAGTCGTCGCGGAAGGCCGCCTCCCGGTCCTGGGCGAGTTCGATGATCCCTTTGCGAACGCTCACGCCCCGCTCGACCGTGCGGCTCACCAGCTCCGGCGGTGGCCCGACATCGATGGCCGGATCGGCCGACGGCACCCCGGACACCGTGATCCAGCCGATCTCGAGTGCGTCACCGCCCGCGTGCTGGCCCATCGGTCACACGGCATCCAGCGCCTGGCGCAGATCGGCCCACAGATCCTCGACGTCCTCGAGCCCGACCGAGAGCCGGAGCAGGTTCTCCGGGACCGAGACCGGTTCGGACGGGATCCGCCGCCGGCGCTCGATCAACGATTCGACGCCGCCGAGGCTGGTCGCCGGCACCCACAGCCGGACGGCCTCGACCACCGCCTGGGCGGCGGCTTCGCCACCGGCGATCTCGATCGCCAGCATGGCGCCGAATCCTCGCATCTGGGCTTGTGCCACCGCGTGGCCGGGGTCGTCCGGCAAGCCCGGATAGCGCACCCGGGAGACCGCCGGATGCGCCGCCAAGCGCTCCGCCAGAACGCCTGCGCTGGCCTGGGCCCGGTCCAACCGCACCGGCAGCGTGCGCAGCCCGCGCAGTGCCAGCCAGGTCTCCATGGGGCCGGGAATGGAGCCCTGCACGGTGCGGTACTGCCGCACTCGACCGGCCAGCTCGGCGTCGGCGGCGATCACCACGCCCAGTAGCACATCGGAATGCCCCGACAGGTATTTGGTGGCCGAGTGCATCACCACATCGGCGCCCAGGGCGAGCGGGTTCTGCAGCATCGGCGTGGCGAAAGTGTTGTCCACCCCCACCCGGACGCCGACCTCCCGGGCTGCCGTGCACAAAGCCCGCAGGTCGGCGATCTGCAGCAGCGGGTTCGTCGGCGACTCCAGCAGCAACCAGTCCGCACCGGGCAGCGCCGCCACCACCGCGGCGGTGTCCGAGGCGTCCACGGTGGTCAGCTGCAGGCGTCCGGACGCCGCCCGCTCGGACGCCAGCGCCAGCATGGTGTTGTAGCAGGTGTCGGCCATCACCAGCCGGCCGCCGTCAGGTATCAACTCCAGGATCGCCGTCCCCGCCGCCATCCCCGAAGGGAAGGCGACTGCTCCGTCGGGCGCACCCTCCAGGGCTCCGACGGCCTCTTCGAAGAGCTTCCAGGTGGCGTTGTCCCCGCGGGCATACATCGACTCGCCGTACCCGTAGGGGCCCCACGACACGTAGGTCGAGGAGAACTCGATGTCGGGACTGACCGGGGTGCCCGGCGCCCGGCCGGGTCGTCCGGTGACGACGGCGAGGGTGTCGCGGCTGAGGGCTTCGTGCGCCATCGAGAACTCCTTCGATCGGTGCCCAGAGACTATCGCCGGCGGATCGTCCGACTCACGTCGTCCGACTCACAGCAGCCCGGTGGCCACGGAATGTGGACAGCAAGAAGTGACAGAAAGGGTTGCCGCGGACTCGCCGCCATGGTTGCATTCTTGCTGGACAAAGCGGAGAAGGGAACAAAATATGCAGCAGGTGAGTCTGATCGGCGTACCGACCGATATCGGTGCGTCCACGATCGGATGCCGGATGGGACCGCAGGGTCTGCGGGTGGCCGGCATCACGGCCGCGTTGGAAGCGTTCGGATGCGATGTGCGCGACGTCGGCGACCTCGCCGGACCCGACAACCCGCAGCAGCCTCCGGTGAACGGCTACCGTCACCTGCCCGAGGTGGTTGAGTGGAACAAGGCGCTCTACGACGCCATGTCCGCCGAGCTGGCCGATGGCCGGATGCCGATCGTGCTGGGCGGCGACCACTGCCTGGGCATCGGCTCGATCGCCGCCATCGCCGATCACTGCCGCCGGGTCGGCAAGAAGCTTCGGGTGATCTGGGTGGACGCCCACGCCGACTTCAACACCGCCGAGCTGACCCCGTCGGGCAACATCCACGGCATGCCGGTCGCCTGCCTCACCGGCCACGGCCCCGAGGAGCTGACCCGGATCGGTGAACGCTACCCGGCCATGGATCCGAGCGAGATCCGGCAGATCGGCCTGCGCAGCGTCGACCCGGGCGAGAAGCTGTTCCTGCGCGAGCAGGGCATCGAGGTGTTCGACATGCGCTACCTCGACGAGATCGGTATGCGCCGCACGATGGAGCGCGCGCTGGAGGGCGTCGACGAGAACACCCACGTGCACCTGTCCCTCGACCTGGACTTCGTCGACCCGACGATCGCGCCGGGGGTCGGCACGCCGGTGGTCGGCGGGCCCACGTACCGCGAGGTGTCGCTGTGCATGGAGATGCTGGCCGACAGCGGCCAGCTGGCCTCGATCGACCTGGTCGAGGTGAACCCGGCGCTCGACGTCCGCAACGCCACCGCCCAGCTGGCGGTCGATCTGGTCGAGTCGCTGTTCGGCAAGAGCACCCTGCTCAGGATCCACGAGGGCGACCCGGCCTGAGGTCGAAGGAAGCCATGGTCGATGCGAAGTTTCGCCGGTCGAGCTTGCCGAGACCTCGGGCTACACGGTCCCGATAAGGGGTTTCGACAAGCTCAACCCGCGGCGGTTGCGGCGAGCGCAGACCGGTGACGCGGAGCTAAGGTCGGGGACGTGGACGTCCGGCTGACTGAGGCTGAGTGGCGACCCCGCGCCGATCGGCATGATCAGCGGGTCGCCGCCTGGACCGAGCCGCATCTGCGTCGCCGGTCGCGCAACGAACGCCACCCGGTCGAGGACTTCCTCTGGGAGTACTACTCCTACTCCCCCAAAGCGCTGCGCACCTGGCATCCCGGGTCGGGCGTCGTGCTCGCCGGCGATGTCGCCCGGTTCGGCGCCGTCCGGGGTTTCATGGTGGACGGCGACACGGCCTTCATCGACCCCGCTCTGGCCCACCGCCGAGCTGACCAGGTGCGCTGGATTCGCGACCTGATGACCGCGACGCAGAGCCGTCCGGCTCGGCTGGGCTGCTTCGGGCTGCACGAGTGGGCGATGGTCTATCGGCTGGATTCCGGCGACCTGCGGCATAACCAGGTTCCACTGCGGCTCGGCGCGGCAGGCACGGACGCCGTGGTCGAGAGCCACCGGATCAGCTGCAGCCACTACGACGCCTACCGCTTCTTCACCCCGGACGCCGCACCCCGCAACACGCTGCGTCCGACGCTGGACGACCGGATGCGCAACGAGCAGCCGGGCTGTCTGCACGCCCAGATGGACGTCTACAAGTGGGCGCACAAGCTGGCCCCGTTCACGCCGGCCGACTGGTCGCGGACTGTTTCGAGCTGGCCCGGGAGATCCGCGAGTTGGATATGCGCGCCTCGCCCTACGACCTGACCGACTGGGGCTACTCCCCCGTCACCATCGAGACAGCCGCCGGCAAGGCTGAGTACATCGAAGCCCAGCGCGATTTCGGTGACCGGGCGAGCGCCCTGCGCCAGCAGCTGATCGCCGTCTGTGATCGGGTGCTCGCCGCGGTCAACCCGTAGCTGCGAACGGGGCCGTCGAGTACTCAAGGATGCGCTGATCAAAGCACCTCCAACCGTCATCCCGGACTTGATCCGGGATCTCTCCCGCCGGAGATCCCGGGTCGAAGCCCGGTCTGACGTGAATAATCAGCGCTTCTGCAATCCGGCACTCCCACCCGGATGTGGCGCTAGCGGCGGGCGTCGTCCACCGGTGGCAGATCAAGACTCAGCAAGACTCTGTCGGCAGTGAGCAAGGTGGCGCGCTCGACTCGTGCTTGAGCAAGGATCAGTCGGTCGAACGGGTCATGGCGGACCAACTCGCTGAACACGTCGAGCGCAGCCGCATGATCGATGTCCAGCGCCAGCGGCGTAAGACCCGATCGCTCCAGCTGTCGAGCGACGTCGTCAGGCACATCAAGGCGCCCGAGCATCTTCTTGATGGTGATCTCGGCAATGGAAACCGCTGAGAATGCCACTGCCTCAGCTTCCTCGATCGCCTGCCGGGCCAGCTTGCCTACGCGCTCGGGCGCGTACAACAGCCACAGCGCCACCTGGGTGTCGAGCAGAATCAACGGTCGACCCCCAGATCGCTGCTCCACAATGCGCGCACTTCGGCGTCCGATTCCTCGAATGCGGCATCATCGATGATGACCTGCCCGGCCCCGGCACCGAAGACGATGTCTGGGCGACGGATCGCCACCAACTCCACCAGCGGCTTGCCGGCACGTGCGATGGTGATGCGCTCCCCAGCCTGGGCTCGCTCCACCAGACGTGACAGATGCGTCTTTGCTTCCTGAATGTTCACCGTGGCCATCTACTGATGGTAGCTGACCAGACCAGACCAGACTGCATGCATCCGTTGGTACAGGGTCTCAACAAGCTCGACCGACGGGAACTCGACAAGCTCGGCAGACGGCAACCCCGGCAACCCCGAGCCGACCAGCTCGGCCGGGATGAGGCAGCTTGCCTCAGTCCTCCACCGCATCGGACGCCGCGAGGGCGGCGGGCGACGGCCCCTTGATGTAGCTGGCGGCGCTGATCGTGCCGCCACGAGACACGTTGGTGTCGGCGGCCGGGGCGATGTCGGTGTTCTGGCAGCTCACCCCGAGCCAGCTGCCGTCGGCCAGTTTCACCAAGGTGGCGCTGATCACACCGCGGCGAGGATCGACCGGCTCGCCCTCGGGGTCGACCTGACCGGTGATCTGCCAGCGGGCGATCACCACGGCGGCATCGTCGCCCAGGAAGCGCTGATGTACCTCGATCAGGTCCAGTTCGGCGTCGGCGAACGCGGTGGTGAAACCGAAACGCTGGGCCTTGACGATGGAGTGCCGTCCGGTCCAGCGCAGACCGACCACGTTGATGAAGTCGGCATCCTCGACGAACAGCCGTCCGATCGCGTCGGCGTCCTTGGCGTCCCAGGCCTTCACGAACGCCTTGATCAGGTCCATCGGCGCCTCGAGCGGCGGATCCGCCGGCGAGCGGTCGGGGAACGGCAGGTAGCTCAGCTCATGGGCACGCTTGAGAATCTTCTTCAGCTTCTTGGCCACCTGGCCTCCTCATCCGACGGGGGAAGGTAAGCCTTGCGGGCAGTGCCCGGCCCGGTCAAGGCGGGGCGGACGCGTGGGCCGCTGAGAGAAGCGCTGATCACCCACGTCGTCCCGGGCTCTCAGGCGGGAGAGATCCCGGATCAAGCCCGGGATGACGAGGGAGGTGCTTTGATCAGCGCTTCCTCAGACCATCAGCTGTCGCTCGGTGGGCAGGATCGGCTTCGGCAGCCGGGAGCTGCCCTGCAGGTAGGCGTCCACGCCGTTGGCGCAGGAACGGCCCTCGGCGATCGCCCAGACGATCAGCGACTGGCCGCGTCCGGCGTCGCCGCAGGCGAAGACCCGGGGCACCGAGGTGGCGTAGTTCTCGTCACGCGCCACGTTCCCGCGTGGATCGAGATCGACACCCAACTGCTCCACCAGGCCGGCCTTCTCCGGCCCGACGAAGCCCATTGCCAGCAGCACCAGCTCGGCCGGGATCTCCCGTTCGGTGCCCGGCACCGGCTCGAACCGGCCGTTGTTGAAGGCCACCTCGGAGAGTCGCAGCTTCGCCACGTTGCCGTCGGCGTCGCCGACGAACTCGCTGGTCGACACCGAGTAGACCCGCTCGCCGTCCTCCTCGTGGGCCGAGGAGACCCGGAAGATCATCGGGTAGGTCGGCCACGGCTGGTTCGCCGGCCGCTGCTCCGGCGGCATCGGCAGGATCTCCAGCTGGGTCACCGACGCCGCACCCTGACGGATGGACGTGCCCAGGCAGTCGGCACCGGTGTCGCCACCGCCGATGATCACCACATGCTTGCCGGTCGCGGTGATCTGGTCGGGCACCTCGGTGCCCAGCGCGACCCGGTTGGCCTGCGGCAGGAACTCCATCGCCTGATGGATGCCGTTCAGTTCGCGGCCGGGCACCGGCAGGTCGCGGGCGACCGTCGAGCCGATCGCCAGCACCACCGCGTCGAACCGATCGAGCAGCTGCTCACCGGTCAACTCGCCCTCGCCACCGATCCGGCGGCCGGTCTTGAACACCGTGCCCTCCAGCCGCATCTGCCGCAGCCGGCGGTCCAGGACGGCCTTCTCCATCTTGAACTCGGGGATGCCGTAGCGCAGCAGGCCGCCGATGGCGTCCGCCCGCTCGTAGACGACCACCGTGTGACCGGCGCGGGTGAGCTGCTGTGCCGCGGCCAGCCCGGACGGGCCCGAGCCGATCACGGCAACCGTCTTGCCGGTGTGCCACTCCGGGGTGACCGCGGTCACCCGGCGATCACTCCAGGCCCGGTCGATGATCGCCACCTCGACGTTCTTGATGGTGACCGGGTCGCGGTTGATGCCGACCACGCACGCCGTCTCACACGGTGCCGGGCAGAGCCGTCCGGTGAACTCGGGAAAGTTGTTGGTGGCGTGCAGCCGGTCGGTCGCGCCGCGCCAGTCGTCACGCCAGACCAGGTCGTTCCATTCCGGGATCAGGTTGCCCAGCGGGCAGCCCTGATGGCAGAACGGGATGCCGCAGTCCATGCAGCGTCCGGCCTGCTTGGTGATGATCGGCAGGACGGCCTTGCCGGGCGAACCCGGGTAGACCTCGTTCCAGTCGTGCACCCGTTCGGCCACCGGACGGCGCTCGGCGACTTCGCGGGGGGTGGTCATGAAACCTCGGGGGTCAGCCATGTGCGGCCTCCATCATCATCGCGGTGGTTGCCTCTTCGTCCAGTCCGGCCTGCTCGGCCTCGACCCGGGCGGCGACCACCCGGGCGTAGTCGCGCGGCATCACGGTGGTGAACCTGGTAGCCAGGTCGTCCAACGCCAGTAGCCGTTCAGCCACCGCCGATCCGGTCTCTTCGACGTGCTTCACCAGCAACTGCCGGATCCTGGTCACGTCACCATCGGTGGGATCGAGCGGGTCGACCATCTCGGTGTTCAGCCGATCGCGGTCCAGGTCGAGCACGTACGCCACGCCGCCCGACATGCCGGCCGCGAAGTTCCGTCCGGTGCGGCCCAGGATCAGCGCCTCACCGCCGGTCATGTACTCGCAGCCGTGGTCGCCGACGCCTTCGACGACGGCGGTGGCACCCGAGTTGCGGACGCAGAACCGCTCGCCGACCTGGCCGCGGATGAACAGTTCACCCGAGGTGGCGCCGTAGCCGATCACGTTGCCGGCGATGATGTGCTCTTCGGCGACGAAGGCGACCCCGTCGGCGGGCCGCACGGTGAGCCGTCCGCCCGAGAGTCCCTTGCCGAAGTAGTCGTTGGCGTCGCCGACGAGCCGCAGCGTGACGCCGGCCGGCAGGAAGGCGCCGAAGCTCTGCCCGGCGGTGCCGCGCAGGGTCAGGTCGATGGTGTTCTCGGGCAGCCCCTTGCCGCGGGTCGCCTTGGTCACCTCGTGACCGAGGATGGTGCCGACCGTGCGGTCCACGTTGCGCACCGCCAGATCGGCCCGGACGAGTTCACCCTTGGTCAGCGCCGGCTGGGCCAACTCGATCAGCTTGGTGTCGAGCTTGGCGTCCAGGCCGTGGTCCTGCACGGTGATCCGGTGCAGCGGCTGGTCGGTGTCGACCCAGTGCAGGATCGGCTCCAGGTCGAGGCCCTGCGCCTTCCAGTGGTCGATCGCCCGGCGGGCCTGCAGCACCTCGACGTGGCCCACCGCCTCCTCGATGGAGCGGAAGCCCAGCGAGGCGAGGATCTCGCGCACCTCTTCGGCGATGAACTCGAAGAAGTTGACCACGAACTCCGGCTTGCCGCTGAACTTCGCCCGCAACTCCGGGTTCTGGGTGGCGACGCCGACCGGGCAGGTGTCCAGGTGGCAGACCCGCATCATGATGCAGCCCGACACCACCAGCGGTGCGGTGGCGAAGCCGAACTCCTCGGCGCCGAGCAGGGCGCCGATCACCACGTCGCGGCCGGTCTTGAGCTGGCCGTCCACCTGCACCACGATCCGGTCCCGCAGGCCGTTGATCAGCAGGGTCTGCTGGGTTTCGGCCAGGCCGAGCTCCCAGGGTCCGCCGGCGTGCTTGAGCGAGGTCAGCGGCGCCGCGCCGGTGCCGCCGTCGTGGCCCGAGATCAGCACCACGTCGGCCTTCGCCTTCGAGACGCCGGCCGCGACCGTGCCGACGCCGACCTCGGCGACCAGCTTCACGTGCACCCGGGCGACCGGGTTGGCGCACTTCAGGTCGTGGATCAGCTGCTTGAGGTCCTCGATCGAGTAGATGTCGTGGTGCGGCGGCGGGCTGATCAGGCCGACACCCGGGGTCGAGTGCCGGGTGCTGGCCACCCACGGGTACACCTTCTGGCCGGGCAGCTGGCCGCCCTCGCCGGGCTTGGCGCCCTGGGCCATCTTGATCTGGATGTCGGTGGCGTTGGTCAGGTAGTCGGAGGTGACCCCGAACCGTCCGGACGCCACCTGCTTGATCGCCGAGCGGCGCTCGGGATCGTAGAGCCGGTCGACGTCCTCGCCGCCCTCACCGGTGTTGGACTTCGCGCCCAGCCGGTTCATCGCGATGGCCAGGTTCTCGTGCGCCTCGCGCGAGATCGAGCCGTACGACATGGCGCCGGTGGAGAACCGCTTGACGATCTCGCTGACCGGCTCGACCTGATCGATCGGCACCGGCTTGCGGTCGGACGCGAACTCGAGCAGCCCGCGCAGCGTCATCAGCCGCTCGGCCTGGTCGTTCACCCGCTCGGTGTAGGCCTTGAAGATGTCGTAGCGCTTCGACCGGGTGGCGTGCTGCAGCCGGAACACGGTTTCGGGGTCGAACAGGTGGGGTTCGCCCTCGCGCCGCCACTGGTATTCACCGCCGACGTTCAGGGTGCGGTGCGGCAGGGTGATCCGGTCGCGGGGGTACGCCTGGGCGTGCCGTGCGGCGATGCCCTGGGCGATCTCGTTCAGCCCGATGCCCTCGACCCGGCTCGGGGTGCCGGTGAAGTAGCTGTCGACGAACTCGGAGCTGAGCCCGAGCGCCTCGAAGATCTGCGCACCGGTGTAGGAGGCGATGGTCGAGACGCCCATCTTCGACATCACCTTCAGGACGCCCTTGCCGAGCGCCTTGCGGACGTTGGCGACCGCCTTGTCGGGGTCGACCTTGACCAGCCACTCGCGACGGGCCAGGTCCTCGGCCGACTCGAAGGCCAGGTACGGGTTGACCGCCGCCGCGCCATAGCCGATCAGCAACGCCAGGTGGTGCACCTCGCGGACGTCGCCGGCCTCGACGATCAGGCCGACATGGCTGCGCTTCTTCTCGCGCACCAAGTGGTGGTGGACGGCCGCGGTGAGCAGCAGCGACGGGATCGGCGCCAGGTCGGCGTTGGAATGCCGGTCGGACAGGATGATCGTCCGGCAGCCGCGTTCGATCGAGTTGGTGACCTCCTGGCAGAGCTCGTCCAGGGCGGCCTTGAGACCCTCGGCACCCTCCTCGACCGGGTAGAGCCCGCGCACCACGTGGGTGTCGTAAGCGGGCATGGTGCCGTCGCGGTTGATCCGGACCAGCTTGGCCAGCTGGTCGGAGTCGAGCACCGGGTAGCCAATCACGATCTGCTTGCAGGAATCCGGACCGGGCTCCAGCAGGTTGCCCTCGGGTCCGAACGTCGAGCTGAGCGAGGTGACCAGCTCTTCGCGGATGGCGTCCAGCGGCGGGTTGGTGACCTGGGCGAACAGCTGCGCGAAGTAGTCGAAGATCAGCCGTGGCCGCTTGCTGAGCACCGCCAGCGGCGTGTCGGTGCCCATCGAGCCGATCGGTTCGGCGCCGTTGTTCGCCATCGGCGCCAGGATCAGCTTCAGCTCCTCGTGGGTGTAGCCGAACATCTGCTGCCGGCGCAGCACCGAGGCGGCGCTGTGCACCACGTGCTGGCGCTCGGGCAGGTCCTCGAGGTCGACCCGACCCTGCTCGAGCCATTCCTGGTACGGGTGGGCGGCGGCCAGCGACGACTTGATCTCGGCGTCGTCGATCAGCCGGTGCTCGGCCAGGTCGACCAGCAGCATCCGGCCGGGCTGCAGGCGTCCCTTGGCGATCACCGACTCCTGCGGCAGATCGAGCACACCGGCCTCCGAGGCGAAGACCACCAGGCCGTCGTCGGTCACCCAGTAGCGGCCCGGACGCAGACCGTTGCGGTCCAGCGTGGCGCCGATCAGCGAGCCGTCGGTGAAGCAGACCGCGGCCGGGCCGTCCCAGGGCTCCATCAGCGAGGAGTGGAACGAATAGAAGGCTCGGCGAGCCGGATCCATCTCGGCGTTGTTCTCCCAGGGTTCCGGGATCATCATCATCACCGCGTGCGGCAGCGAGCGCCCGCCCAGATGCAGCAACTCCAGCACCTCGTCGAACGACGCCGAGTCGGAGCCGCCCGGGGTGCAGATCGGGAAGAGCCGCTCCAGGTCGCCCGGGATCAGGTCGCTGGCCAGCAGCGCCTCACGCGCCCGCATCCAGTTGCGGTTGCCCTTGACAGTGTTGATCTCGCCGTTGTGGGCAATCAGCCGGTACGGATGGCTGAGCTCCCAGGCGGGGAAGGTGTTGGTGGAGAACCGCGAGTGCACCAGCGCGAGCGCCGAGGCGATCCGCTCGTCGGTCAGGTCGGGGAACACCTCGGCCAGCTGCTGGGTGGTCAGCATGCCCTTGTAGACCGTGGTCCGGGCGGACAACGAGGCGAAGTAGATGTCGGCCTCGTTGCGGGCACGCTGCCGCAACGGGTAGGCCAGCCGGTCGAGGTCGATACCGGTCTCACCGCCGGGTGAGGACAGGAAGAGCTGCTCGAAGACCGGCATCGCCTCACGCGAGATCGGGCTCAGCGTGGAGTCGTCGGTGGGCACCGCACGCCAGCCGAGGACGTCCAGGCCCTCCTCGATGGCGATGTACTCGATGGTGCGCTTGGCGCCGGCCCGCTTGACCGGCGAGGTGGGCAGGAACGCCATGCCCATCGCGTAGCTGCCGGCTTCCGGCAGCTCGAAGTCTGCGACGGCGCGCAGGAAGGCGTCCGGAACCTGCAGCAACATGCCGGCACCGTCGCCCGCGGCCGCGTCCGCGCCGGTAGCGCCGCGATGATCAAGATTCTCCAGCGCGGTCAGGCCCTTGGCCACGATGTCGTGGCTGGCCTCGCCGCTGAGCTGGGCAACGAAGGCGACGCCACAGGCGTCATGCTCGAAGGATGGGTCGTAAAGACCCTGAGCGGGTCTCGCGGGCATCGATGTTTCGGCCATACGGCGTTCTCCTCATCATTCCGGGTGCGCAGGCTCGCAGCCGGGGTGCGAAAAAGAACGTCCGCCGCCCGGCGTCGACGCTGCACGCCTGCGCAGCATACAGACGCCAACGTTTCGGCAAGGTTACGGACGCTTGCATCTTGGACGAGCAAGCGCTGACGTTCGCCGACGGGCCTGGCCGTCAAGTTTGTCGCCTCGAGGCTGAAATGACCATCAGAACGACAAATCTTCACATCACCGTCACATCCGGCGACTGCCTCGACGCCGCCGCACAACCCGCCTACCCTGTCTGCATGACAGCCCTGGAATGGCAGTCGGTGACCGACGCCAACGAGGCTTCCTTCACGGTCGATCTACCGGCCGGCTGGAGCCACGACGTCCGGCTGCTGCGGGTCGGACCAGCGCTGCGACGGGTGGTGCGGGCGGTCTCCCCCGACAGTTCACTGCGGTTGAGCCTGCACGATCCGGATCTGCCGGACTTCTACGAACCGTGGTCGGGCATGTTCGTCCAGCAGGGCGTGCAACAGTTGGCCGGCTACGTCAGTGCCGAGGTGTTCCTGCCGCAGTATCTGAGCCAGCGGTTCGGCGCGGCGCCCGGGCTCCGCGTCGACCCCGTCCACGCCGAACCGGAGTTGGTCGAAGCGACGCAACGACGGGCCGTCGAGTACGGAGTCCAGGTGCGGTGCACAGGCGCCTCGGCACGGTTCGGTTTCACCGATCAGGGACGTGCCGTCGAGGCTCTCGCGATCGCTTCGACGAACTCGTTCGGCCCCAGTTGGATGGCCGACGTGTGCATCCTCTTCGCCACCGGCGGCGAGCCCGACCCGGCGCTGCTGCACCGGGCCATGTACTCGGAGCGGACCAGCCAGCAGTGGCAGGCCGGGCAGAATCAGTTGTTCGCGAACCAGCAGGCGATCAACGCCCAGCAGAGCGCGATGTGGACCAACCTCAACCAGACCATGCACAACCAGCGGATGGGCGACATCGCCGCGGCAGGTGCGGCCAACACGGCGATCCACGAGCAGCGGGTCGCGATGGGCGAGGCGAGCACCGCTGCCTTCCTGGATCGGCTGAATCAGCCCGTCGCCGGCGGCGGGACCGAATCGCCCGGGCTGGACGCGCAGCACTCGTGGGTCAACATGATGCGCGAGGAGGAGACGGTGCGCACGGCGTCCGGCGAGGACGTCCAGGTCGACGCGGGCGCCGACCGCTACTTCATGGACGAGCGCAACCGGCGCTGGGTGGGCACGTCCGGATCGGTGGACGCCAACGACTTCCGGGCCGCCGGACTGAACCCCGACGACTTCCAGGAGGGTCAGATCCGCCGCTGACGCAAGCGGCGCTGGTCGAGCTTGCCGGAGGAGACCGCTGGTCGAGCTTGTCGAGACCCTTCCGCAGCAACAGATCCTCAGCTGCTCGGAGAGCCCTTGCTCTCCGAAGCCGGCACCTCGGCGTCCGACTCATCAACCGCGGCGTCAACCCCATCCTCCGCGGCCGCCTCGGTGCCGTCCGCCGGCGGATTCCCGCCGGCCGGGGCGTCCAGCGACACCGACTCCTCGCGTCCGGGACGGTTCTTCACCAGCCAGATCAGCAGCGAGACGCCGATCAGGCAGATCAGCGCGGCGACGGCCTGGTTGAACCGGATCGGGCCGAAGGTGTCGTAGGAGAAGTCCAGTCGGATGCCTTCGGTGAAGAAACGGCCGAATCCGTACATCGCGATGTAGAGGGCGAACACCTTGCCGCGGCCGAGACGGAAACGCCGATCGGCCCAGATCAGGGTGAAAGCAACCAGCAGGTTCCACAGTGATTCGTAGGCGAACGTGGGCTGGAAGGTGGCGTACTGCTCGAAGCCGGGGACGCGGTGCGCCGGGTCGATCTCCAACCCCCAGGGCAGGTCGGTGGGCAGACCGTACAACTCCTGGTTGAACCAGTTGCCGAACCGGCCGAGGGCCTGACCGACCGCGATTCCCGGCGCCAGCGAGTCGGCCAACGAGCTGAACCGGACGTTGTAGCGTCGGCACATCAGCCAGGCGGCGAGCGCGCCGCCGCCGATGGCGCCGTAGATGGCGATGCCGCCCTCCCAGATCCGCAGCGCGCTCCAGGGGTCGATGCCGGGCGCGAAGTAGTCGCCCAGGTGAGTCAGCACGTGGTAGATCCGGGCGCCGACGATGCCCACCGGGATGGCGACCAGCACGATCGTCTCGAACTGCTCGGGCTTGCCGCCGCGAGCCTGCCAGCGCCGGTTGCCGATCATCCAGGCAGCGACCATGCCGGCGATCAGGCACAGCGCGTAGATGTGCAGGAAGAACGGGCCGATCTGCCAGCCGCTGATCGGCGGGGACGGGATGGACAAAAGCACGCGCCCATCCTGCCTCATCGGCGGAACCCCACGGTGCGGGCCGGTGGGTGGACCGGCCGCGGGTGACCCGGGCGGGCGGGAGCCGGCTCAGCCGGTGCGTTCCAGCAGCACCAGGGTGACCGGATAGCCGGGATCGACGGTCAGGGTCCGGACGGGGTGGAAGCCGAGGCGCGCGAAGGCGGCCTCGGTCTCGGGCAGTCGCCAGCCCTTGTCGGCGAAGATCCAGACGCGCTGCACCGAGTTCAGCCGGTCGGCGATCTTGCGGACCGGTCGTGACGGCTGCTTCAACTCCTCCGCACGCCATCCGTCACCGGTGTCGGCACCCACGTTGTTGAGTTGTCGGACCGCGTCCGGGAACGACCAGGACAGCGCGTGCCGGTCGTACCGGACGATGTACAGCCCGTCACCGGGCCGGCTGTTCTCGGCGAGCACGGCGATGGCGGCCGCCACGGTCGGTTTCGCCTCCGGCAGCCGCGAGGTCACCAGCGGTGGCAGGCAGGCGACCGCGTAGACGACGAGCGCAGCGGTCAGCCGCCGTCCGGACAGTCGGCTCAGCAGCAGGCCGATCACCAGGGCGAGCGCCGGCACCGAGAAGGCCAGATAGCGCGGATGGTAGACGGCGGCGAAGGCGCCCACGGTGCAGAGGATCACGCTCGGCAGCACCAGCCAGCCGAGCACCCACACCACCGGTGCCCGCAGCGCGGGCTCCTTCCACAACCGGACGGCGTGGCCGACGGCGACCAGGGACAACCCGACCCCCACCCAGGCCAGCCAGTCGACCTGGCCCCAGAAGGCGTCCGCGATGATCTGTGGCGGGCCGTAGTGATAGTCCTCGAGCCAGGACACCTGAGCGGCCTGTCCGCTGACCCTGAGCAGCAGCGGCACCGTCAGCGCGGCGGCTACCACGGTCGACACACAGGCCACCAGCCGGGCCCTCGCCGGTAACCAGATCAGCATCACCGCGAGCACCACATAGGCCAGCGCGGCATAGAGGAACACGTAGATGCTGGCCGCCGCCAGTACCGCGTAGCAGACCCACCACAGGTAGCCCTGCCGCCGTGTCGCGAGCCGGAACGCGAGCATCGCCGCGGTGACCAGCGCCGCGGCGAGCGCGTAGGAGCGGGCTTCGGACGCCGCACCGGTGAGTGCCGGCAGCAGCGCGTAGCCGAGCCCGGCCCACAACGCGGTGGCACGATCGAACAGTTCGGCACCGAGCAGGGTCATCAGAGCGGCACTGACCGCGAGGGCCAGCACCGAGAGCATCCGCAGGCTCAGAATTGATTCGCCGAACTGATGCTGCCAGACCCGGATCAGCAGGTAGTAGCTGCCGTGCACTGCGTCGATTCGGTCGAGCATCGACCACAGCTCGGGCAGGGTGCGCTCGTTCGCCATGTGGGTGGCGGCCTCGTCCCGCCAAGGCCGCGGCACACCGACGGCGATGGCGTTGAGGACGAAAGCGAGCAGGCCGATGAACCCCGCGAGACGCCGGGTGGGCGGGCCGAAACGCTCCGGGCGGAGGGCGCTCGGGGATGATCGGTCCGTGGTCAGGGGTGGGTGGCCGACGGTCACCCTCGCGACTCTAGTTCGCCCGCACCAACCCGGGCCCTCGCGCACGCCGGGGACGGTTCTTCCGCATGCGAAATTCGAACGTCGAAGAACCGTCCCCCGATGTCCGAGGTTCGGACAGCCCCGACCAACACGGCCCCCGTTCAGCCCTGGGTGGAGGCGAACCGGTCGAAGTCGTCCTTGTAGGTGCCGATCGAAGTGCCCTGGGTCCAGACCAGGCGGCCCTTGCGGGCCTGATCGAAACCGATCACCTGGGTGGAGTGGGTGACCTCGTAGCCGCCGTCCGGGGTCTTGGTGGTGCCCTCGATGACGACGCCCATAGTGGCGGCGATCTTCTTGATCTCGTCCAGTGAGCCGGTCAGCCCGATGAAGGTCGGGTCGAACCGGGCCAGGTAGGCCTTCAGCACCTCGGGGGTGTCGCGGGCCGGGTCGGTGGTGATCAGCAGCACCTGGATCTTGCCGCGAGTCTCCGGGCTGACCCGGTTCAGGGCGCTGGCCAGGTCGGACAGCGTCGTCTTGCAGATGTCCGGGCAGTTCGTGTAGCCGAAGAACACCACCACGACCGGCTTGTCGCTGCCGGTGCGCAGCCCGAACTTCTGGCCCGTCGAATCGGTGAGGGTGGCGTCCGGCATGGTGTACGGCTCGGTCAGTTCGGCGCCGCCGTACAGCGTCGCGGTCGGACTACCCACCGGACGGACGACCGCCGCCGGCCCGCCGCAGGCCGCCAGAGCGACCGCGGCGATGCCTGCGACGATCAGCCGCGCCAGCCGTTTCATCGCCGGACGCCGGCCACCAGGTCGGTGAGCAGGGTGCGCAAGCCGTCGAAGTCGCCGGGGGTTCCGGCATCGTCGGCGGCCACCATCAGCTTCACGAACGCCGAGCCGACGATCGCCGCATCGGCGAAGGCCGCGACGTCCGCCGCCTGGTCGCCGTTGGAGATGCCGAGGCCGACGCCGACGAGGGTGTCGGGGGCGAGTGCACGAATCCGGGCGACCAGCTCCGGGGCCGCCGACGACGAGGCCGTCCGGGTGCCGGTGACCCCCATCACGGCGGTGGCGTACATCCAGCCCCGGCAGGCGTTCGCGGTGGCCACGATGCGCTCGTCGGTGGACGACGGCGAGACCAGAAAGATCCGGTCCAGGCCGTGCGCGTCGGACGCCTCGAACCAGTCGGACGCCTCGTCCGGCACCAGGTCGGGGGTGATCAGCCCCGCTCCCCCGGCGGCCGCCAGGTCGCGGGCGAAGGCGTCCACGCCGTAGCGGTCGACCAGGTTCCAGTAGGTCATCACCACCGGGGTGGTGCCGGTGTTGGCGACCGTCTCGACGGCGGCGAAGACGTCCTTGGTCCGGACGCCACGGGCCAGCGCCCGGGTGCCGGCCCGCTGGATCACCACCCCGTCCATCACCGGATCGGAGTACGGCAGGCCGATCTCGATCAGGTCGGCGCCGGGCTGGTCGCCCTCGCCGCACAGGGTGCGCAGCACGTCCAGTGAGCCGGGGACGTCGGGAAAACCGACCGGGTAGTAGGCGACCAGTGCCTTGCGGCCCTGTTCGGCGGCGGCCTGAAAGGTCCGCCCGGAGATGCCCGCGCTCACTGTTCCCCTCCCACGCTGGCGTCCGCCGAGCCGTCCAGTCCGAACCACTTGATCGCGGTGTCCACGTCCTTGTCGCCACGACCCGAGACGCAAACCACGATGATCGGCTGGGCGTCGGGGTACTTGGCGGCGACCCGCTTGCCCAGCCGGATCGTCCCGGCCAGGGCGTGCGCGGACTCGATGGCCGGCATGATCCCCTCGGTCTGGGTGAGCAGCTTGAAGGCCTCCATGGCCTCGGTGTCGGTCACCGGCTCGTAGGTCGCCCGTCCGGTCTTGGCGAGCCACGAGTGCTCGGGGCCGACGCCGGGGTAGTCCAGGCCGGCCGAGATCGAATGCGACTCCAGGGTCTGGCCGTCCTCGTTCTGCAAAATGTAGGTGCGCATGCCGTGCAGCACGCCCACCGAGCCGCCGTAGATGGCGGACGCGTGCCGTCCGGTCTCCACGCCGTCACCGCCGGCCTCGAACCCGTACAGCGCGACGGTCGGGTCGTCGATGAAGTCGGCGAACATGCCCATCGCGTTCGAGCCGCCGCCAACACACGCGGTGACCGCGTCGGGCAGCCGTCCGTACCGTTCGAGGACCTGGGCCTTGGCCTCGGTGGAGATCACCCGCTGCAGTTCGCGGACCATCTTCGGGAACGGGTGCGGGCCGGCCACCGTGCCGATCAGATAGTGGGTGTTGTCGACGCTGGCGACCCAGTCGCGCATTGCGTCGTTCATCGCGTCTTTCAGCGTCTGGCTACCGGATTCGACGGCGATCACCTCGGCGCCGAGCAACTGCATTCGGGCCACGTTGAGCGCTTGCCGGTCGGTGTCGACCTTGCCCATGTAGACCCGGCACTCCAGGCCGAGCAGGGCGGCGGCGGTTGCGGTGGCGACACCATGCTGGCCGGCGCCGGTCTCGGCGATCACCCGGGTCTTGCCCATCCGCTTGGTCAGCAGCGCCTGGCCCAGCACATTGTTGATCTTGTGCGAACCGGTGTGGTTCAGGTCTTCGCGCTTGAGCAGCACGATCGCGTTGCCGCAGTGTTCGGCGAACCGCTTCGCCTCGGTGAGCGGGGTGGGGCGTCCGGAATAGTTGCGGCGCAGATCGTCCAACTCGCGCCAGAAGGTCTCGTCACCCATCGCCTTGTCGAACTCAGCCTCCAGTTGGGCGAGTGCGGCGTACAGCGCCTCGGGGACGTACTTGCCCCCGAAGATGTCGTAATGCCCCGCGGCATCGGGTAGCGACACGATCAATCCTCGGTTCTTGATGGGTGTGGACGCCCCACTCTACGCATCCGGCGCCGGTCCGGTCGCCACCCTCTCGACCGGCGACCCTTGATCTGCCGGCGGCGTCCTCCCCCGAGCTGACGTCGCCCCCGTTCGGGGTGATCGCCTCTGTTTGAACGGGTGCGATCACGCCAAAAGAGGGCAGTGTCCTCACGGCGTGCTGTCGAGGTCGTCGAGGAAGTCACGCTGGCCCTGGGTTTCAGGCACCCGGACGCCGCGGGCGCGGCCGATCGTCGCCCAGGCCTCGGCCGGTCGGACGCCCTCGAGTCGCAACACAACGGCGGCCAGCAGCGAGGAGCGCCCGATGCCGGCCCGGCAATGGATCGCCACCCCCTTGCCGGCCAGCAGGTCGTCGCGAAGTTCGCGCGCCACAGTCAGTGCAGCGTCGCGTTTCGGGACACCGAAATCGGACGTCGGCAGCTGCACGAACCGGACGCCGGCCCGTCCGGCGAGGACGCCCTCGTCCGCCAAACCGAGGACGGCGGCCTCACGTTCGTCGAGCAGGCTGACCAGAGTGCTGACACCCGCTCCGCTCAGTGCCGCGATCTGCTCCCCCAGCCGGTCGTCGCCCTCCGGCGCCGCCATCGTCCACAGCCGTCCGGGCCCACTGCGCGAGATCGGATACAGCCGGGGTGTGCTCACCACCACCTCACTCTCCCCCACCGCAGCCAACGACGGTCAGCGCTGGGAACGTCCGCGCGCCCGACGGGATGCCGGGTTCACGACGATCTCCGTCAATCGAGGCAGAACTCGTTGCCCTCCACGTCCTGCATCACCAGGCACGACTCGTCGTCCTCATCGGCGGGCAGCAGATAGAGGCGCTTCCCACCGAGCGCGACCAAGCGCGCGCACTCCGCCTCGAGCGCCGCCACCCGCTCGTCCCCGACGAGCCCGCTGCCGACCCGCACGTCAAGATGCAGCCGGTTCTTCACGACCTTGCCCTCGGGAACCCGTTGGAAGAACAACCGCGGACCGGCACCCGACGGATCGGTGCAGGCGAACCAGGCGCCCCGCTTCTCAGCCGGCAACGTCCGATCGAACTCGGCCCAGCTGGCGAATCCCTCCGGCGCCGGAGGCGGAACGTAGCCCAGCACCTCACACCAGAAGCGACCCACCCGCTCGGGATCCGCGCAGTCGAAGGTGACCTGCACCTGCCTGACCGATGCCATCGGGCCACGATAGCGCTGCCGCACGTCGTGCTCAGTCGCACTCGACCTCACCGTTGACCACCTTGCAGGTCTGTCGATCCGCGGTGCGCTGGATGTCGGCCGGGATCGCGTTCACGAGCCTGCGCTGCACGCCCGTGCTGAGCTCGAACTGCTCCCCGACGAACGGCACCAGCCGCATGAAGCTGCGCTCACCGATGACGTCGCCGGTTTCGGGGTTGATGACCAACTCGTTGTGGCTACCGAAGATGTCGTTGCGCCCGATCGCCACGCCACTGCGGCCGTCCGCTAGCTTCACTTGGCGGTCGGTGACGGTCGTGCCCGGAATGGTCTTCAGCACGTTGTAGAGGGTTGCTCGCAGGTCGGCGGGCACCACACCCGAACGCAACACGTCAGCGATGTAGATGAACGCTTCGTCATCGTGGTTGCTGCCATGGCCCTCGGTGTCGGCGTACAGCCGGGCGCGCAGCCTGTCGACGTCACGAGGCAGGCTCGCGAACCAGGACGGCGAGGGCTCGCTCCACCAGGCGGGTTTCTGCTCCGGGCTGAGGTTCGTCGTCCAACTGAAGCCACGGCCGCGGCCCCCGCGATCCTGCGTTGGACCGGACACCTGCCGAATGGTGGACGCCGGTCGTCGCACGAACCAGCTTGGCCGTCGGCCGTCGACCGCGACGTAGTCGATGTGAGTGGTCCTGACCAGATATGTCCGTTCGACCTGGCCATCACCACCGTCGTACAGGTTGGTACCGATGCGGGTGATCTCCCAGAACTGGCCGGGCTTGGCGGGTGGATCGGACGCATGGATCGCCGCCTGGCCGAGCACATCCGCGGCCTGGGCAGCGCCGACGCTCGCCGTGATCGACTGGTAGCCCAGCCCGCTCGCCACCAGCGCCGCGCACGCCGCAAGCAGCATCCGGACACGGCGACGCCGGGGCAGCGGAAGTGGCGCGACATCCATCGCCTCCGTCATCGCGGCATCCAGCAGTCGACGACGTGCGTCGGCATCGTAGGGGCCCACCTCGGCGGCCGGGTCGGCGGCCCGGAGCCTGTCTTCGAACAGCATGGTCATCGGTTCCTCCTCAGTGCCGCGGCGAGCACTGCTCGGCCGGTGTGGGAACGGGATCGGGGACGGTGTCGCGCAGTTGCGTGAGGTACAGCTCCTGTGCACGCCGCCGGGCTCGCATCAGTCGGGTCCGCGCCGCCCCTGGGGTGATCTCGAGCACCACGGCGATCTCGGACGGGGTGAGTTCGTCCCAGACGGTCAGCCGAAGGATCTCGGCCTCGGTCGCCGGTAGCTCGCCCAGCACAGCCTCCACCAGCACCCGCGCCTCATCCTCGGCGGATGGGGCTGCGTCCGGCAGCGTCTGGTTTCGGACCGACGCATGGAGAGCGGTTCTGCGCGTCGTGTTGCGGAGGTGATGCATGACGGCGTGCCGAGCGGTCTGGAACAACCAGGCGAGCGCCGGTTCCGGGACCGCATCACGTCGGCGCCAAGCTGTGGTGAAAACCACTGAGACCACATCATCGGCAGCGTCCTCACCCACCCGGCGGGTGGCGAACGCCCTCAAACGCCGGCTATGCAGGTCGAAGAGCTGCTCGAGCCAGGCCCGATCGCGGTCTCCGGTGATGCGTCTCATGCCCTGTAGTTCCCGCCCAGGCTGTCCGCGTCACAGCCTGATTGTGGGTGGACCGAAAAGAACCGTCCCCGAAGATGCGAATCTCGCACGTCCGGGGACGGTTCTGCGACGTTCGAAATTCGAATGCGGAAGAACCGTCCCCGGGCGTTCGAGAGTGACCAAAGGAACCGACCTTGGTGACCAAGAGAACCGTCCCCGGTGACCGAACCATCCCCGGTGACCGAAGGAACCGTCCCCCGGGATTCAGGAGCCGGCGGCGATGAAGTCGGCGACGGCGGTGCGGGGGTCGCCGTGCTTGACCAGAGCCTCGCCGACCAGGATGACGTCGGCACCGGCGTCGGAGACGCGGCGGACGTCGTCGACCGACAGGATCCCGGATTCGGCGACCTTCACCACGTTGCCGGGGATCAGGCCGACCAGACGCTCGAACTGGGCGAGGTCGACGTCAAGGGTCTGCAGGTTGCGGTTGTTGACCCCGATCAGGGACGCCCCGGCGTCGACTGCCCGGCGGGTCTCGTCGGGGGTGTGCACCTCGACCAGTGCGGTCAGGCCCAGCGATTTCGCGGTGGCCATCAGCGCGGCCAACTCGTCGTCGGTCAGCGACGCCACGATCAGCAGTGCCAGGTCAGCACCGGCGGCACGCGCCTCCCACAGCTGGTAGTCGGTGACGATGAAGTCCTTGCGCAGCAGCGGGGTGTCGACGGCGGCCCGGACGGCCTCCAGGTCGGCCAGCGAACCATTGAACCGGCGCCGTTCGGTGAGCACTGAGATCGCGGACGCTCCACCCGCGGCGTACTGCGCGGCCAGCGCGGCCGGATCGGGAATGTCGGCCAACGCACCCTTGCTGGGGCTGGACCGCTTCACCTCGGCGATCACTGCCAACGGCGCGGCCCGGAAGGCCGGCATCGGGTCGCGGGTGCCGCTCATGGTGGCCACCACCGCGGCCAACTCGTCAAGGCTGCGGCGCGCGCGACGTTCGTCGAGATCCTCGCGAACGCCGGCGACGATCTCGTCCAGCACACCCATCGTCAGGCCTGGCCCAGACCCATCTTGCTCATGATGCCGCCGACGACGGCGCCGGCGAGGATGACCGCCACCGACACCCAGACGAAGATCCAGTTGGGGCCCATCAGGAAGGCGATGGTGCCGAGCAGGAAGCCGACACCGGAGATGATGCTGCCGGTCCAGGCCGCGGGCGTGCGGCCGTGGTGATAGTGCTTGCCGCCTTCGGCCATGGTGCTCTCCTGCGTCCCTCGGATGTGGTGCGCCCTATTCTGGCCGCTTCGCCGCCTCTTCGCCACCCTCGCCACGCACGGAACCCGTAGTGGGGTCCTCTCCGGCGTCCAGCGCCTTCCAGGCATCGAGTGCCGGGTCGGGCGTCGCTTTGACCCGTGCCGCCGGACGTCCGGCGAACTGCAGCAGGACCGCACCGGCCGCCGCGAGCACACAGCCGGCGAGGTAGACCCAGCGCCACGGCGTCGCCACCAGGGTGAAGGCATCGCCCAGCGTGCTGCCCGGCAGCGTCGGCACGACGGCGTTGACCGCCACCATCACCCCACCGACCGCCAGCAACGCGACGATGCCCAGCACGATCCGCCGCGCCACCGGCCGCAGCCAGTTACCCAGGAACGCACCGGCGGCAGCGGCGAGGATCACGGCCAGCGCGGCACCCGAGGTGGCCTGGGTCCCGCTGACCGACGTCCGCTCCCCCGCCGACCACCACGGCTGGGTGGTGCCTAGTAGCGCGGCAGCGCAGCCGAGCCACAGGACGACGTTCGCCCATCTGCGCATATGTCAGTCCCGGTCGAGCCGGCGCAGTCGATGCGCGCCCTCGATGGCTCTGATCACGGCCGCCGCCTTGTTGCGCACCTCGAGCTCCTCGTTGCGTGGAATCGAGTCGGCGACGATGCCCGCGCCGGCCTGGACGTGGGCCACCCCGCCGGCCAGCACCGCCGTCCGGATGGCGATCGCCACATCTGAGTTGCCGGCGAAGTCGAAATAGCCGACGCCGCCGCCGTACAGGCCGCGCCGCGACACCTCCAGCTCGTCGATGATCTCCATCGCCCGCACCTTCGGTGCCCCGGACAGGGTGCCTGCCGGGAAACAGGACAGCGTCACATCGAGCGCGCTGCGGCCCGGCGACAGCTCGCCGACCACGGCGGCTTCGAGATGCATGATGTGGCTGTAGCGCCGCACCTTCATGAACTCGACCACCTCGACCGATCCCGGACGGCACACCCGGCCCAGATCGTTGCGGCCCAGGTCGACCAGCATCAGATGCTCGGCGCGCTCCTTCGGGTCGGCCAGCAGTTCGGCCTCCATCGCGGCGTCCTCGGTCGCCGAACTGCCCCGGGGCCGGGAGCCGGCGATCGGGTGCGTTTCGGCGCGTCCGTTGCTGACGGTGACCAGCGCCTCGGGGCTGGAGCCCACCACGGCCAGGCCCGGCAACCGCAGCAGATACAGGTACGGGCTGGGGTTGGTGCGGCGCAGGATGCGGTAGACGTCGAGCGCATCGGCGTCGGTGTCGATGTCGAATCGCTGACTGGGCACGATCTGGAAGGCCTCACCGGCCTTGATCTCCTCGACGGCTGCCAGTACCGCCGCCTCGTACTCCTCCGGAGTCCGCTGCCGCCGGATCTCCGGAGCGGACGCGTCCGGGTCGACCACCGCGACCGCAGGGGTCAACGGCTCCGACAGCTGCGCCGCCATCGCCAGCACCCGGTCGCGGGCGTCGGCCCAGGCGGCGTCTGCCCGCTCGGCCGAATCGTCGAAGTTGAACGCGTTCGCCAGCAGCCACACCTCGCCGGTGTGGTGGTCGAGGATGGCCATGTCGCTGACCATCATCATCACCAACTCGGGCAATTCGAGGTCGTCGGGGTTGCCGTCGGGCAGCACCTCGAGGCGCCGGACGACGTCATAGGCCAGATAGCCGACCATGCCGGACGTCAGCGGCGGCAGGTTCTCGTCGGCCGGCGTGTGCAGGATCTGCAGGGTCTCGGCGAGCACCTGCAGCGGATCGCCGCCGGTCGGCAGTCCTTCGAGGGGGCGTCCGGTCCAGTGCGCCTCGCCGCCGGACTCGGTCAGCGTGGCCACCGAATGGACGCCGACGAACGACCAGCGCGACCACATGCCGTTGTCGGCCGACTCGAGCAGGAAGGTGTGATCGCGATCGCCGCACAGCCGGTGGTACAGCCCGACCGCGGTCAGGTCGTCGGCGAGCAGCCGGGTGTAGACCGAAATGACCCGGCGTTCACGGGCCAACTCCAGAAACTCGTCCAGGTCGGGGGTGACGGGCAGGTCGGTCATCGGCCCTCCTCGCTCAACAGGGTGCGGTCGGTGAAGCAGGTCCGGGTGCCGGTGTGGCAGGCGGGGCCGGTCTGGTCGACGAGCACCAGTAGGGTGTCGCCGTCGCAGTCCAGCGACACCTGCCGGACGTGCTGGGTGTTGCCCGAGGTCTCGCCCTTCACCCAGTACTCATTGCGGCTGCGCGACCAGTAGGTGCCGCGTCGGGTGGCCAGGGTGCGGGCCAGCGCTTCGTCGTCCATCCAGGCCAGCATCAGCACCTCGCGGGAGGTGGCGTCCTGGACGACGGCGGGCACCAGTTGGTCGGCATTCCGCTTGAGCCGTGCGGCGACGGCAGGGTCGAGACTCACCGGCTCATTGTGTCAGGGCCTGCGGATGATCCGCCCTGGGGCCCAAGCCGCGCAGGGCCGCGCAGCACCCACGTAGACACGCACTAGTCTGAGCGAATGCCAGCCGTGAACGAGCGAGCCCGGGTCGAACGAGCCCACACCTGCGACGCCCTGCTGGCGGTGGGGCCAACCGCCCCCACCCTGTGCGAGGGCTGGGCGGCCAACGATCTGCTCGCCCACCTGATCATCCGCGACGGTGAAGTCTCCAACGCCATCGGTGCCGTCATTCCGGCATTCGCCGACCGCTATGAGGCACGGGTGGCCGAGTTGAAGAGCAGCGACTACGCCCAAGTCGTCGAGAAGCTGCGCCAAGGTCCGCCGCGCGGATCGCTGTTCGCGATTCCGGCCATGGACGCGGTCGCCAACTCGACCGAGTTCCTGATCCACGGCATGGACGTCCGGCGCGCTAACGACCTGCCCGAACCGGCCCGTGACGAGGAGTTTCAGTCCTGGGCATGGTCACAACTGACCCGCGTTGGCAAGCTGATGCTGCGCCGTCCCCCGGTCGCGCTCGCCCTGGAATGGTCCGGACGCCCCGAGCGCGTCGTCCGGGCAGGTTCCGGCAATCGCGTGGTCACCGTGATCGGCGAACCGAGCGAACTGCTGCTCTACGCGTTCGGACGCCGGGCCGCGGCCGACGTCCGCTACGTCGGGTTGGAATCGGCTGTCGAGGAAGCGCGCCGCTGAAGCATGGCGCACGTAGTGGGTGAACTAGCCGACAACCTTCGAATTCTGCACTGGTGTTCGTTGTTCTCTGCACCTACAGGCGTGCTGTGTAGTGACGTCAGGATCAATCTTGGAGCGGCTCGCCGACAACCATCTCATATACTTCTCGGAGATCCCCAGTAAGACTCTCCACGCGATCCAGGCCCTCCATATCAAGTCCCCGAACCACGCCCGGATCCTCCCTGACGTCTCGATAGGTTCGCTCACCCTGCAGGATAATCCATCCTCGAACATCCTCAAATACATCATCTGAAACGAAGCCCAAGCGCGCATTGGCCGCATCCCAGATCGCTGGCTCAGATAGCGCCCGATTGAGTTCCGTCCACCAAGCGCCGAACACCAGCATCGACGATTCCCGAAAAGTCGCGACATGCGCCACTAGGGTTCGACACAGATCCTCCATCGACTCAACATCCACAACACTGCGCGCGGCATCTACCATCCTCCAGCAATCTGCGACACTACGAACATCGGGGAGAGCCTCGAGTGGATCAATAGCGGCTAGATCTGCCGCATAGATTTGAAGTGGCGGGCGCAGTGCCGGTGACGACAGTTGGATCCGACCATCGGCCAGCCAGGAGTACTCGACGCCTGGCTCAAATTGAGCAAACGCTTCAGCGCCCCCTTTCACTGCCTGCCAGTGGCCGAGGGATACGCGCCCACCACCTCTAACAACAGCCCGCATGGTGCCACCCCTCACACTTCCTCGATAGTCAAGACGAAGCCACCGATGGTGCCCCTGACGACGAACGACAGCCGTCTGGAACGACAATTGATAGCCCTCCGCTTTCCAATGCCGGCTCAAAGCCCTTCCGAGCTCCCGCAGGTCGGATTGACCCTCGCCCGCTCGGATCTCTAGTGCGGACACAAAATCGGCGGCAACCCGAGCGGCAAGATCAGCATTGTCCAAGGTGCTCGCGCCTTTACATGAGACCAAATAGGCCCGCCCCTGCTCGCAGGGCGATACCTCGCTGACCTTATTTCCGGGAATTAGTTCAAGCACTGGCCAGGAATCGGCTATCCGTCGTTCAAGCAGCACAGGTGCCGCGAGTTCACACAGCACGCGGGCGGCCTTAGCATATGCATCGACGTCGCGGTTTCGATGCCATCGATCGCCTGCGCCGGACCGCGGTATACACGAGAGCGCAAGCAGCGGCACGATCGGCACTGGGCCTTGGAAGCAGCAATGTGCACTCAATTCTGGAATAGTCTCATCGATCGCCACACAAAGCCAGCGCCTCAACGCCAAATCCAAAGCGTCGTCATCTGCGATCAAATGCACATCCAGCGGAACATAGACACGTAGCTCGCAGACGATACTCCCACCGACAGCGTGCCGACGAATGCGCCAGGGTTTCTCGCCCCACGAGAACTGAATCTCAAACCGATACACAGTTCCCGGAGCAGTAGCCGCGGAAGCGACAAAGCCTTCAAAATCGACATCCAGGCGATCGCGGGACTGTTCCAAACGACGACGAATTGTATTGAATTTCCTGAACCGATGCCATACTCCATCGATCTGCCTCCCGCGCATCTCGGGGATCTCGAAGAACAGACCGTCGTATTCACCCATTGAAAGCCTACTTCCCGGACACCTGGCGTGACTTCAGAGTTCGGACCTGGATGGATGAGGAATTACTTCCTCGGGCTATCCGAAGGCCGACGCAGGCAAGCCATACCGCGATCTCCATCACGACACCGGACACGTCCCAGATGTCACCGTCGCGACCCGGCAACAGCCAGGCCCGCACGAGTTCGCTGATCACCGCGTGGGCGGCGAACACCAGGGCCGGCCACCAGTTCCGGACCACCAGGTCAGGGTACGCGCCACCGGTTGACGGAGTGCGGTGACATTCCCGAGACCGCTCTGCGCAAGCCCGTCCGGCCTACTCGGAGCCAAGGTCGACACTTCCCCGCACCGCCTTGTCGGACATTTCGGAGTAGCGAACGCCGAACAACTGACCGGCCCACAGACAGTCCAGCCCACCAGTTTGATCTGAGGTCGCCTCAGGAACATGCGTGCAATCCAGCGCCAAGACTTCCTGCTTGAGCTTTGCGAAGGATGGGTGGGTCCACTCGACATAGGCGCTATCGCCGCTGTCACAGCCGACATATCCAGTCAATACAACTCCGGGAACTCGTCGCGCTAACTCATCCGCCCCCTGCAGGAGCGCCGTCTTCTCCTGACCATCACAGCCTCGCTCGCGTCCTTCTCCGGTCAAGGAACAGCCCGCCAACATGGTCAGACCAACACACATCCCTGCGGCCGCAAATCCAACGATTTGGCGGCTCATTTCAACGCTCCGAGGCGCCACTTGACCGAGCTAATTTCCTCGTGCCATCCGGAGGCCGGCGCAGGACCAAGGCAAGCCATGCCGCGGTCGCCACCACTACGCCGGACACGTCGGCGGCCACGTCCCAGATGTCACCGTCGCGACCCGGCAACAGCCAGGCTTGGACGAGTTCGCTGATCACCGCGTGGGCCGCGAACACCACGGCCGGCCACCAATGCCGAATCACCAGCATGGCCAGCAGGGTGGGCGCGGCGAAGCCGAAGAAGTGCAGCACCTTGTCGGAGTTTGGGAACCATTCCGAGGCACCCGGCTCACCCGGTGTGTACAACCCGTACAGGTGGGCGATGAGCGCCAACACCAGCGCAACGACCAGAGCGATCCGTAGCCATCGCGGGCCGGACGGCGCGCTCGCGCGGACGCCCGCGGATGCGTCGGGACGTGTGACGGGATTCGACCGGGTGGGCACCGGCCCAGTGTGCCAGGGTCGCCGACGGCCACCCGTCCCGGCCTGACCGAAAACGGCGGACTGGCGAAGCCCAACGCGCAACGCTGAAAGAATCGACTCATGCGCGTCTACAACTTCTCTGCCGGCCCCGCCATGCTTCCCGAGCCCGTTCTGCAGCGGGCCAAGGACGAGTTGCTCGACTGGGACGGTTCCGGGATGTCGGTGATGGAGGTGTCGCACCGCAGCAAGGAGTTCATTGCCTGCGCCGAGCACGCTGAAGCCACCCTGCGCGCCGTCATGGGCATTCCGGACAACTACAAGGTGCTGTTCCTGCAGGGCGGCGCGATGGGACAGTTCGCCGCCGTCCCGCTGAACCTCGCGGCGGACGGCGATGCCGCCGACTACCTGAACACCGGCGACTGGTCGGCCAAGGCGATTGCCGAGGCCAACAAGTACGTCACAGCGCGGGTGATCGCCGACGAGAAGCCGGACAACTACATCCGGGTGCCGGCCGAGGGCTCCTTCCAGGTGAACGGTGACGCCGCCTACCTGCACTACACGCCGAACGAAACCATCCGCGGCGTCGAGTTCGGCTACATCCCGGACGCCGGCGGCGTCCCGCTGGTCGCCGACCTGAGCTCGACGATCCTGTCCCGCCCGATCGACGTGTCGAAGTTCGGCCTGATCTATGCCGGCGCCCAGAAGAACATGGGGCCGTCCGGCATGTGCGTGGTGATCGTCCGTGACGACCTGCTGGAGCGTGCCCGGCCCAGCACACCGTCGGTGTGGAACTACGCCAAGATGGCCGCCAACGGCTCGATGCTGAACACCCCGCCGACCTTCGGCTGGTACCTGCTCGGCCTGGTCTACGAGTGGGTGCAGGCCCAGGGCGGGCTGCCCGCGATGTCTGAGCGCAACAAGGCGAAGGCCGACGCGCTGTACGGCTTCATCGACGGCTCCGACTTCTACAGCAACCCCGTCCAGCCCGACAGCCGGTCGTGGATGAACGTGCCGTTCCTGGTCGCCAAGCCCGAACTGGAGAAGACCTTTGTCGCCCAAGCAGCGCAGGCCGGTCTCACGAACCTGGCCGGCCACCGAAGCGTCGGTGGTATGCGGGCTAGCATCTACAACGCCATGCCCCTGGAGGGTGTCCTGGCACTCGTCGACTTCATGAAGGAGTTCGAGCGCGCCAACGGCTGACGCTCACAGATCACCATGCCTTTTCGCATTCGTACCCTGAACGCAATCAGCCAGGCGGGCCTGTCGCGGCTGCCCGGCGACCGCTACCTGGTCGGTCACGACATCACCCAGCCGGACGCCCTGCTGCTGCGGTCGGCGAGCCTGCACAACCAGCCGATCGACCCCTCCGTGCTCGCCGTCGCACGGGCCGGTGCCGGCACCAACAACATTCCGATCGCCGAATACTCCAAGCACGGAATCCCGGTGTTCAACACCCCCGGCGCCAACGCCAACGCGGTGAAGGAGCTTGTGGTGGCCGGGTTGTTCCTGGCCGCCCGCAACATCGTGGACGCCGCCGCCTTCGCCCACCGGCTCGAAGGTGACCACGCCACCATGGACAAGCTGGTCGAGGCCGGCAAGAAGAACTACGTCGGCTTCGAGCTGCCCGGACGAGTGCTCGGCGTGATCGGTCTCGGCGCCGTCGGCGTCGAGGTGGCCAACGTGGCGATCTCGCTGGGCATGCATGTGCTCGGCTACGACCCGGGCATCACCGTGCAGCACGCCTGGGCGTTGTCGTCCGAGGTCGAGCACGTCACCTCGCTCGACGACCTGTTGCGGCGCTCGGACATCGTCACCCTGCACGTCCCGCTGGTGGCCGGCACCAAGGGCCTGATCGGCGCTGAGCAGTTCGCCGCGATGAAGACCTCCGCGGTGCTGCTCAACTTCGCCCGCGGTCCGATCGTGGACGAGCCGAGCCTGCTGGCCGCGTTGGAAGCCAACCAGATCCGCGGCTACGTGTGCGACTTCCCCACCCCGACGCTGAACAAGCGGCCGCGGGTGGTCACCCTGCCGCACCTCGGCGCCTCGACCAACGAGGCGGAGGAGAACTGCGCTCGGATGGCCGCCGACGAGCTGCGCTGGTACCTCGAGGACGGCACCATTCAGAACTCGGTGAACTTCCCGGACGCCCGGCTGCCTCGCGGCGAGGGTACCCGGCGGCTGGCGATCGCCAACAGCAACGTGCCGAACATGGTGGGTCAGATCTCCACCATGCTGGCCGACGCCCAGCTGAACATCTCCGACCTGCTCAACAAGTCGCGTGGCGATCTGGCCTACACCCTGGTGGACGTCGAGGGCGCGATTCCGGAGTCCCTGGTGGACCGCATCCGGAACATCGAAGGGGTGCTGTCGGCCCGGCTGCTCTGAGCCTTATGTTGGTCGAGCTTGTCGAGACCCCTCACTGACACACCCGTTGGTCGAGCTTGTCGAGACCCTCAGAAGGATCTCGACAAGCTCGATCAGCGGGGGTCGACAAGCTCGATCAGCGGGGATGGGCGGGTCGTTAGGCAAGGCTCTCCTGCCTTGCGGAGGCGTAGATCGCGCGTAGCGTGGACGCATGAATGCGACCGATTCCACCTTCATGGGCCTGCTCCAGGCCCAGGTCCGCAACGAGTTCTCCGCCAGCCAGCAGTACATCGCGGTGGCGGTCTGGTTCGACGCCAAGGATCTGCCCCAACTGGCGGCGCACTTCTACCGCCAGTCCGTCGAGGAGCGCAATCACGCGATGATGCTGGTGCAGTACCTGCTCGACCGCGATGTGAATCCGGTGATCAAGGGCCTGGACGACCCGCAGACCGACTTCGATTCGGTGACCGCCCCGATCGCTCTCGCGTTGAGCCAGGAGAAAGAGGTGACCGGCCAAATCGAAGCCCTGTTCCGTGCCGCCAGAGCCGAGGACGACGCGTTGGGCGAGCAGTTCATGCTGTGGTTCCTCAAGGAGCAGGTCGAAGAGGTCTCGTCGATGTCGACCCTGCTGGCGGTCGCTGAGCGCGCCGGCGACAACTGGTTCCACCTGGAGGAGTTCCTCGCTCGCGAGGCGGTCGGCGATTCGGGCCATGACAGCTCAGCGCCCGAGGCTGCCGGCGGCGCGCTGTAAACCGCTCAACTCCGACAACACCCGGGACGCGACGGACAACAGTCCTGGCAACACTGAACCGACATCCTGGCGGCACTCGATCCGAAAGGTGCCGCCATGGAGTCCGTCACGCCGCTGTTCAGCCATCCCGACCGAACCGAGCCGGCCAACCGCTCCGGCCTGACCTGGCAGCCGTCCGACTACGAGTCATTGGTGGACGGCATCCGTGAGGGCTTGGACTTGCCCGCCCTGGCCAGCCGGCTCGGTCGCTCCAGCAACGGCGTCTCCACCCGGTTGCGGCGCCTGCTGCCGCTGGCGCAGCGGGACTGCCTGTTCGACCAGGTGCTGCCCACGCTGCGTAGCGCGCTCGCCGATCCCGGCTACGACTGGCGTGCTGAGATGCTGCTCAGCCCGCCTCCCGCACCGATCATCCATCAAGAGGTCATCCGAACCGGATTGGACGGCCTCTCCGACGACCAGGTGGTCACCGTCGCCTACGCACTGCTGGCTTCCGGCGGGCGCGAAGAAGGCGAGTTGCTCGACCAACTCCGCGAACGCCTGAAGACCGATGACCTGATCGAGCGGTTGATCGGCATGCGCGCCCAGCGCGCCGTCCGCTGCTCCCCGTTCTCGATCGACGAAGACTCCGCCTGGGCACATGCCAGCTACTGGGTCCGGGGGCGCAGCAGCTACTCCTCCTGGCAGCGCCGCCGCCGCGCCGAACCCGTCTGGTGAGCCCGCCCGCCGATGCCGTCCGATCCGGTGCCCATCGGCATATCTACACTCTGGGCATGAATCACCCCCAGTCGCCTTGGTTGGCTCGGGTCGCCGTCCTGATGGCCGTCGCGCTCACAACGCTGGCCGGATGCACCCCAGCACCGCAACCAGCCGAGTCTCCGTCACCCTCATCGGCTCCGGTCACCGCCCGAGGTCTCGCCGCCTTGACCGAGCAGCAGTTCGGGGTCGGTTTCGGCGCGTATGCCGACAGCAGCACCGAGGACGCTCCCACCGGTATCGTCGTGCACGCCGCGACGCCGGGGGTACCTGAGTGGTGGGTATCGCTGGCATTCGGGCCCGGTCCCGACTGGGCGACCGGCGAGTCGACGTGCTTCTGGGAGAACGAGCGCGTGGTCAAGTGCGTCGAACGCGACGGTGTGCGGCTGGCCTGGAACCCTGGTGGAACGGTCTACGTGGCGTCGGTCCGCACCGGCGGCGTCGCGGTTGCCACCCTGGCCGGCGACGACCCGGCGCCGAAGACTCCCCCGACCGGAGAACTGTCCGAGTCCGTGAGGAAGCTGATCGCGCTCGCCCAGGATCCCCGTCTCGGGACGACCGCGACACCGCAGGCGCCGGCGACGTCGTGGCGTGACGACCCGGACTGCAAGGCCGCGCCCCGAGCGGAGCTGCTGCCGGCGATACCCGCGACGGGCCAAGCCACCGAGCAGGTCACGCCGCAGGCACTGGTTGCGCTGTTGGCCGAACGGGTCCAAGGCACTTGTGCAGCGGGCGACAGTTCACGAACCGAGGCGGCGGTGAGCGGCACCGTCTACCTGGGTTCCGGCGATGGCGAGAAGGTGACCGCCCAGGTGCGTCCCGAGACCTACGGCTGCAAGGGCATGGACGTCTGCGAGCGGCGCGGCGAGCTGACCATCTCCTGGCAGTTCGACGTACCCGAGGAGTATCCGGCGACCGTGCGGATCACGCGTCCGATCCCCGGCGGGCAACTCGAGATCGCGCATGCCAGCTATCACGCGAACCCCAAGACCAGGGCGTTTCCGGTCCCGCTCGACACCCTGGTGAAGCTCGCATCGGACCAGCGGTTCGGACTCACCGTCGATCCGGCGCTCAACCGGGCTGGTGCCGACCTGCCGCTGTGCTGGCTGCTGACCTCGCGGACCGGGGACTGAGCACCAGACTGCTCAGCGCTCGGACGTCGCCAGCCAGGCCCGCGGTGAACTGCCGACTCGCTGGGTGAACAGCCGCGAGAACGAGCTGCCCGTGTAGCCCAACTCGGCGGCGACCCGGGTGACCGGATCACCGCGACGGAGCAGTTGCTGACCGACCAGGATGCGCCAGCTGGTCAGGTAGTCGTGGGGCGTGCTGCCGACCAGTTGGTTGAACCGCGCTGCGAACGCACTGCGTGACATCTGCGCGGCCTTGCTGAGTTCGGCCAGCGTCCACGGGTGTCCCGGATCGGCGTGCATGGCGGTCAGTGCGCGGGCGAGCTGGGGATCCGCCATACCTTCCAGAAGTCCGGGCGGCAGGCCGGCGTCCTTGGAGTGATCGAGCAGCCAGCGCAGCAGTTTGATCAGGGTGATCTCGAACAGCCGATCGACCACGTGACGATGTCCGCACCGGAAGTCGTCGATCTCGTCAAACAGCAACTCCAGGGATCCGGCCAACCCAGCGACCTCCGCGATCGGCACGGTCACCACGTCGGGAAGTGCCCTGACCAGTGGATTGTCGTCGCCGCCGCTGAACTCCAGCGTCGCGCAGGCCAGATCGACGCCGATGCCCTCGGTCTGGAAGACATGGTCGTGGCTGCGCGGGTAGAACAGCACGCTCGGTTCGGCGACCAGCCGGCGTGCGCCGTCCGGGCCGTCGAAGATGGTCAGCTCGCCCGCCCGCAGGATGTGCAGGAACCCACGCCCCGCGACCGCCTCGAACCGGCGCCGGCCACACAAGGGACCGGTGTGGAACTGGCGTGCCCGCACGGTGAACCTCACCAGCAGATCATCGAGCCGATCAATGGGTGCCATGGACGGAATGCTAGACGATCAGACAACTAATACGGACTATCCGTGCCACAACGTCCAACCCGTCCGGCCAGAGTGGGAACAGGCCGCATCGGAAGCGGCGTCCAACGAAAAGGAGATCCCATGTCCCGAGTTCCTCTCGTCGACCCCAGCACCACCGACGGACAGCGCCGAGCCAGCCTCGATCGGATCGGGGCCGCGTTCGGCACCGTGCCCGCCATGTTCCGCGCCGTCGCGAATTCACCGGCGGCGCTGCAATCCATGTGGGCAGCGTTCGGCGCGTTCTCCACGGGCGCCTTGGGTGCAGCCGTGAGCGAGCAGATCGCGGTCGCGGTCGCCGACCGCAACAATTGCCGCTACTGCCTCGCCGCCCACACCGTGCTCGGGTTGAAGGCCGGCGTCAGCGAGCAGCAGCTGCGGGCCGCTCAAGGCACCGAGGTGGACGATCCCCGCGTCCGGGCCCTGCTGGAGTTCGCGGTGGCCCTGGTCAACCGGCGGGGTGCGGTCGACGCCGACGACATCCAGCGGCTGCGTGACCACGGCTGGAACGACGGCGAGATCGTCGAAACCATCGCCCAGGTCGCGCTCAACCTGTTCACCAACTACATCAACATCGCGTTGGACGTCCCGGTCGACTTCCCAGCCGTGCCGCTGCTGGCCGACGCCGACTAGGTCTCCGCCGGTCGAGCTTCTCGAGACCCCCTTGCCCCCGCCGGTTGAGCTTGCCGAAACCCCTTGCCACCGCTGGTTGAGCTTGTCGAAACCACATGCCACCGCTGGTTGAGCTTGTCGAAACCCCTTGCCGCTGGTTGAGCTTTGTCGAAACCACATGCGAGGTCTCGACAAAGCTCGACCAGCGGTGGTTGCGTTGATCCTCCGGCGCGGCGCACTTGGTCGGTAGAGATCCCGGCGTCCGCCGGGATGACGACGCCCGCGGGATGACGGCGCACGTGGCTCAGGCGCTGAGCCGCTCCAGGATCAACTCACGGACGCGGCCTGCGTCGGCCTGGCCGCGCATCGCCTTCATCACCGCGCCGATCAGCGCGCCGGCGGCCTGCACCCTGCCGTCCCGGATCCGTTGCGCCACGTCAGGGTTGGCTGCGATCGCGGCGTCCACCGCAGCGGTGAGCGCAGCGTCGTCCGACACCACGGCCAGGCCGCGGGCCTCGACCACCTCGGACGGCGAACCCTCGCCGGCCAGCACGCCGTCGATCACCTGCCGGGCCAGCTTGTCGTTGATCGTGCCGGCCTCGATCAGGGTCTGCAGTTCCGCCACCTGAGCAGGGGTGATGCCGACGTCCTCGAGCTCGACGCCGGCGGCGTTGGCGCGGCGGGCCAGCTCGCCCGACCACCACTTGCGGGCCGCGCCGGGCGTCGCGCCGGCGTCCACCGTTTCGGCGATCAGGTCGAGTGAGCCGGTGCCCAGCACGTCCCGCATCTCCAGCTCGGTGAAGCCCCACTCGGCGACCAGCCGACGGCGCCGTTGCGCGGGCGGCTCGGGCAGCGTGAGTCGGAGTTCCTCCACCCATTCCGGCGCCGGCGCCACCGGCACCAGGTCGGGTTCGGGGAAGTAGCGGTAGTCCTCGGCCTGTTCCTTGGAGCGTCCGGGCGAGGTCGAACCGTCGTCCTCGTGCCAGTGCCGGGTCTCTTGATGGACGCGTCCACCCGAGGCCAGCACCTCGCCCTGCCGCTGGATCTCGTAGGTGAGCGCACGTTCCACCGACCGCAACGAGTTCACGTTCTTGGTCTCGGTACGGGTGCCCAGCATGTCCGAACCGGACGGCGCCAGCGACACGTTGGCGTCGCAGCGCAGCGACCCCTGCTCCATCCGGACGTCCGAGACGCCGAGCGCGCGCAGCAGTTCGCGCAGCTGGGTCATGTACGCGCGGGCCACCTTCGGTGCGGCCGCCCCTGTGCCCAGCACCGGCTTGGTGACGATCTCCATCAGCGGAACGCCGGCCCGGTTGTAGTCGAGCAGCGAGTATTCGGCACCTTGGATGCGGCCGGTCGAGCCGCCGACGTGGGTGAGCTTGCCGGCGTCCTCCTCCATGTGGACGCGCTCGATCTCGATCCGGTAGGTCACCCCGTCGACCTCGACCTCGGTCCAGCCGTCGAAGCAGATCGGCTCGTCGTACTGCGAGGTCTGAAAGTTCTTCGGCATGTCGGGGTAGAAGTAGTTCTTCCGGGCGAACCGGCACCATTTCGCGATCGAACAGTTCAGCGCCAAGCCGATCCGGATCACCGATTCGACCGCCTTGGCGTTCACCACCGGCAACGCGCCGGGCAGGCCGAGGCAGACCGGGCAGGTCTGGGTGTTCGGCGCGGCGCCGAACGCGGTCGAGCAGCCGCAGAACATCTTGGACGCCGTATTCAGCTCGACATGCACCTCCAGACCCAGCGCGGGATCGTAGGCGGCGAGCACGTCTTCGTAGGCCATCAGCGTCACAGCGCTCCCCCGTTCTCCCGCGTCCACAGTTGGTCGGTCAGCAGGCCACCCCACTGAGATTGCAGCGCACCTTCGAGAGCCGCGCCGACCCGGTAAACGCGGTCGTCGGCGAGCACCGGGGCCATCACCTGGAAGCCGACCGGCAGGCCGTCCTCTTCGGCCAGCCCGCACGGGAACGAACCCGCTGCGTTGCCCGCCATATTGGACGGAATGGTGCACAGGTCGGCGGCGTACATGGCCAGCGGGTCGTCGGTGCGCTCACCGATCCGGAACGCCGTGGTCGGCGTGGACGGCGAGACCAGCACGTCCACCGATTCGAAGGCCGTCTCGAAGTCGCGGGCGATCAGGGTGCGGGCCTTCTGCGCCGAGCCGTAGTAGGCGTCGTAGTAGCCGGAGCTCAGCGCGTAGGTGCCGATGATGATCCGCCGCTTCACCTCGTCGCCGAAGCCGGCGCCGCGGGTGCGGGCCATCACCTCTTCGGCGCCCGCCGTGCCGTCGTCGCCGACCCGCAGGCCGTAGCGCATGGCGTCGAAGCGGGCCAGGTTCGAGGAAACCTCGCTGGGCATGATCAGGTAGTAGGCGCCCAGCGCGTAACGGAAGTTGGGGCAGGACACCTCGACGATCTCGGCGCCCAGCCCGGCCAGGGCGTCCAGTGCCTCACGGAAACGCTGTTCGACGCCGGGCGCGTAGCCTTCGCCGCCGAGTTCCTTGACCACGCCGATCCGCATGCCGGCCACGTCAGCCTGCCGGGCGGCGGCCACCACGTCCGGAACCGGGGCGTTGACCGAGGTGGAGTCCATCGGGTCCCAGCCGGCGATAACCTGGTGCAGCAGCGCGGTGTCCAGCACGGTGCGCCCGCAAGGGCCGGGCTGGTCGAGGCTGGACGCCATCGCGATCACCCCGTAGCGGGAGGTGCCGCCGTAGGTCGGCTTCACCCCGACCGTGCCGGTGACCGACGCCGGTTGCCGGATCGAGCCGCCGGTGTCGGTACCGAGCGCCAACGGCGCCTCGAACGCGGCCAAAGCCGCCGAGGAACCGCCGCCGGAGCCGCCCGGAATACGGTCGTGATCCCACGGGTTCCGGGTCGGTCCATAGCCCGAGTTCTCGGTCGACGAGCCCATTGCGAACTCGTCCAGGTTGGTCTTGCCGAGCACCACCAGCCCGGCGTCCAGGACGCGCTGGGTGACGGTCGCGTTGTAGGGCGGATGCCAGCCCTCGAGGATGCGTGAGCCGGCCGTGGTGGGTGCGCCGGTCATGCAGAAGATGTCCTTGACGGCGATCGGGACACCGGCCAGCGGGCCCAGTTCCTCGCCGGCGGCGCGTCGAGCGTCCACCGCGTCCGCGGCGGCGAGGGCACGCTCGCCGTCGACATGCAGGAAGGCGTGCACCTCGCCGTCGACGGCGGCGATCCGGTCCAGATGCGCCTGGGTCACCTCGCGCGACGACACCTCACCGGCGGCGATCCGCTCGGCCAGGGACGCGGCGCTGGCCCGCAGCAACTCGCTCACTGCTCCTCCCCCAGGATCCGAGGCACCCGGAAGCGCTCGTCCTCGACGGACGGGGCGCCGGCCAGCACCTGCTCGACCGGCAGCGAGGGCCGCACCTCGTCGGCACGGAACACGTTGGTCAACGGGAGCGCGTGGGACATCGGCGGGACGTCGTCGCCGGCCACCTCGGTGACCTGCGCGACCGCGTCGAGGATCACGTCCAGTTGCGGGGCCAGTCGGGCCAACTCCTCATCTGACAACTCGATTCGGGCCAATGCCGCCAGGCGTGCCACCTCGGCTGTGGTCAGGGCCACCAGATGCTCCTCGCTCTCGTCCGACCGCCCATCCTAAGAGGTTCCGCAGGTAGGCGACAGTCGGCTGGCCGTCGTCCCAGCACGCACCTGAGCACTGGAACGACGCCCAACTCGACAGCCCTACCTGCGGAACCTCTAACGGCGAGCCGACGGATCGGAGGCCCCGACCACGGTGCCCGGCGAATCCGTTCCTCAGGCGCGGGACTCCATCGGTTGTAACAAATATGCGGGACAATAGAGCGTGTTTCTGCTGCGCGTGGGATTGCCCGACCGACCCGGTTCGCTGGGTGCCGTAGCGACTGCCCTCGGCACCGTCGGCGCCGACATTCAAGCCGTCGAGATCGTCGAGAAGCACTCGGGTTTCGCGGTGGACGATTTCATGGTGGAGGTGCCGGTGGGCACTCTGCCCGATGCACTGATCACGGCCTGCACCACGATTGAGGACGTCTCGGTGCTGTGGTTCTCGCACTATCCGGAGGGCTGGGGTTTGCAGGCCGATGTGGCCGTGCTGGACGAGATGACCGAGAACCCTGCCGAGGCGGCCTCCATCTTGACCCAGGCCGCTCCCACCGTGTTCCGGGTGAACTGGGCCGCACAGATCGACAGCGGTGACGGCCGAGTGCTCGACCGGACGGCGATGGCCCCCGAGGTGGACCGGCTGCCGCTCGATCCGCTGGCCCATCTCAACTCCTCCGGCTACGTGGAGGTCGACGAAGGATGGTTGCCGGGCTGGCCCGAGATGTTGCTGGCGGCGGCGCCGTTGAAGAACCGGTCGGCGCTGGTCCTGGCCCGCACCGGTGGCCCGGCGTTCATCAAATCGGAACTCGCCCGGTTACGGCATTTGGCTGCACTGACGGGCTGACGCCGATTTCACCGACACCCAATGGGTTGAACCTAGCTCTGCTAAGGTCGCAAGTGGTTCGGGCGGCATTGTGTGCGCTTTGCGCCGCAGATCGCAGTTGATGACGGAATCCGTGCCGCTGATGCGGCACCATTCCCGATCAAGTGTTGATGTTCGCCCGGCCACCGAGGATGGGGGCCGAGGTGGCGGTTGTGTCGGTGGCAGGTAACGGCGTCGATGCAACCGCCGGCCACTCTCAGCCGGCTCCGCCGCTCATCATCGTGAAGATGTACCAGCCGTAGGCGAAGAGCACAGCGGCGGCCCCCACGAAACCCAGCGACACCCACCAGCGGAGCCGCTTCTTCTGTCGAGTGGACGGCACCTCGGCCGGTCCCCACTCCCCCAGCTTGGGCCACACCCGTGGCGGCGCGCCGGCATTGAGATTCAGGTTGCTGTTGAGGCCCTCCACGTCGTGGAGTCTAGTCGGGCGTCGAGTCGTCCGGGCGGGTGCCGAATCGACAACTCGGCGACGTGGATCTCAGGATTCCTTGGCGACGGCGCGGGCGGCGTCCGGACCCTCGGCGAGCAGCACCTCGAAGCCATCGGCGTCCAGGATCGGACGCTTCAGCGCGACCGCCTTGTCGTACTTGCTGCCGGCGTTCTCGCCGACCACGACGAAGTCGGTCTTGGCCGACACCGACGCCGCGGACCGTCCACCCCGCGAGGTGATCGCCTCGGCGGCGCTGTCGCGGGTGTAGCCGGGCAGTGACCCGGTGACCACGATCGACAGGCCGGCCAGGTTCTGCGGCAACCCCTCGGCGGCTTCGGCCTGCTCATCGAACAGCTCACAACCCGCCCGCTGCCATTTGCGGACGATCTCGGTATGCCACTCGACCGTGAACCAGTCGCGGATCGCCGCCACCAGGGTTGGGCCGATGCCCTCGACCGCGCCGAGCTCTTCTTCGGACGCCTCGCGCAGCGCCTCGATGCTGGGGAAGGCGGCGGCGACGTCGGGTGCCACCCCCTTGCCGATGTGCCGGATGGAGAGCGCGACGAGGAAGCGGGCGAACGGCCGGTGCTTGGCCTCCTCGAGGTTGGCCAGCAGTTTCTCGCCGTTCGCGGACAGGTAGCGGCCCTGCGGATCTTCGCCCTTGCGCGGGCCACGGGTGAACATCGGAATGCGCATCAGCTGGTCGGCGTCGAGGGCGAACAGGTCGCCTTCATCGGTCAGCAGCCCGGCCGACAGCAGCGCATCGGCCGCCTGCCAACCCAGTACCTCGATGTCGAGCGCCTGCCGGGACGCCAGATGGAACAGCCGCTCGCGCAACTGCGCGGGACACGAACGGGTGTTCGGGCAGCGCAGGTCGGCGTCGCCCTCCTTCTCAGGGGCGAGTTCGCTGCCGCAGGACGGGCAGTGGGTGGGCATCACCCATTCCGTCTCGGTGCCGTCACGCAGCGCCACCACCGGGCCGACCACCTCAGGAATCACGTCGCCGGCCTTGCGCAGCACGACGCTGTCGCCGATCAACACGCCCTTGCGTTTCACCTCGGACGCGTTGTGCAGGGTGGCCTGCTCGACCGTCGAACCCGCCACGAACACCGGCTCCATCACCGCATACGGCGTGACCCGTCCGGTGCGTCCGGTGTTCACCCGAATCTCCAACAGCTTCGTGGTGACCTCTTCGGGCGGGTATTTGAAGGCGATCGCCCAGCGTGGTGCCCGGGAGGTGTTGCCCAGCTGGTCCTGCAGCTCGCGATCGTCGACCTTGATCACCACGCCGTCGATCTCGTGCTCGACACCGTGCCGGTTCTCGCCGTAGTGGTCGATATAGCCCCAGGCATCTTCGATGGTCGGCACCACCCGGTAGTGGCTCGAGACCGGCAGGCCCCAGGTCGCCAGCAGTTCGTAGCCGTGTGACTGGCTGTCGATCGTCACACCGGACACCTCGCCGAGCCCGTGGCAGAGGAACTGCAGGTTGCGGGACGCGGTGACCCGGGCGTCCTTCTGCCGGAGCGACCCGGCCGCCGAGTTGCGCGGGTTGGCGAACGGCGCCTTGCCGGCCGCGACCAGCCCCTCGTTGAGCAGCGCAAAGTCTTCGGGGCGCATGAACACCTCGCCGCGCACCTCGACGACGTCGGGGACGTCGCCGGTCAGACGGGCCGGGATGGAGGCGATGGTGCGCACGTTGGCGGTGACGTCTTCACCGACCCTGCCGTCGCCGCGGGTGGCCGCGCTGGCCAGCCGTCCGCCCCGGTAGACCAGGTCGAGCGCGAGCCCGTCGATCTTCAGCTCGCACAGCCAGGCGGTGACGGTCAGTTCCTTGGTGGCCCTGGCGGCCCACTTCTCGAACTCCTCGTGCGAGAACACATTGTCGAGACTCATCAGCGGCCGCAGGTGGGTAACCGGCGCGAAGGTGGCGGACGGCGCACCGCCGACCTTCTGCGTCGGCGAATCGGGCGTGCGCAGTTCGGGATGCGCATCTTCGATCGCCTCCAGCTCGCGCATCAGGACGTCGAAGTCGCCGTCGCTGATCGTCGGGGCGTCCGTGATGTAGTACCGGAAGCGGTGCTCCTCGATCTCTTGAGCCAACGCGGCGTGCCGGGCACGGATGTCGTCTGCGATCACGGTGGAAATCTATCGTCCGGGTCTGACAGTTCTGCCCGGTGCACCTGTCAGCCGCTGACAACCGCTTCGGTAAGGTGTTCGCGTGTCGGCCCTGGTTCTCCCGGTCTTCTCGTGCAGCTTGGACCCTCGCAGCAAGAGCCGTGAACTCGCCGTCACCTCAGTGGCGCTGCTGCGCGAAGCCGGCCACCACACCGAACTGGTCGACCTGGCCGCCACCGGACTGCCGACGTTCGACAATGACCGGGTCTTCGACACCGCACTCTTCGCCCGACTGCACGAGACGATCCGCGCGGCGGACGGGATCGTGCTGTCCTTCCCGATCTACAACTGGGCACCGGGAGCCACCGTCAAATGGCTCATCGAATCCACCGGCGCCACCGGAGATGGCGAACACACGGCGGCGTGGTTCGACAAGGTCGTCACATTCGTCTGCGCGGCGGGACTGCCGCACAGTTACATGGCCACCACCTCGATCGGTCAGTCGTTGATGGCGGACTTCAAGTGCATCATCAACCCGTACGTCGGCTATGTCTCGGGCCGGGATTGGGTGGACGACCAACTGTCGGACGATCGCGGCTACCGGCTGGAGAAGACCCTCCGGGTACACGTCGAACTCGCTCAGCTGCTGCGGGCCCGCAGCTACTCGTCCGACTGGGAGGTGTGACGCCGGTCCGGGCATCGCCAACCGGCCGCGCACTCAGCGGAAGAGGCCGACCACCATCACCACGATGCCGATGCCACCCATCACGAAGCCCAGGTACTGCAGCGGCACGAAGAACAGTGAATGCCGGTTGGTGAGCGCGGCACGGACCTTCGCACTCTCCTGCTTCAGCACGTACTCACCGACCGCCCAGGGGTCGGCCAGCTGTCCGGGTCGCTGCGGGTCGGGCACATTGTTGTACGCCCCGCCGCGCACCTGGGCGGCGACCTCCTCGCGGCGGCGGGCATACCAGCCGTCGAACTCGGCCACCGGTCGCTTCTGGTTGAGGTAGTCACCGAGGAACCAGGTGCCCACACCGCCGCCGATCAGCATCAGGCCGATGAAAATCGGGCTCAGCGCCGGATTCACCACCGAGATCGCCGAACCCAGCCCTGCCGCGAGACCGCCGATCAGGATCGCCAGAATTCCCCAGCCACGCCAGATGATCATGCGGGCGACTATAGGCAGACGACGGACCAACGGGCCGAGGCGTCCCGCGGCGTGACCGGTCCCGGCCCATCGACACCCGGGCGGGCCGCGAATAGTGTGGCCCGATGGGCACGCCGACGTCCGTCCTCGGCGGTGGGATCGCGCGGCACCCGCCGGACGCCGTCCGTGTCTGACGCGGCCTGGGGCGAGCGTCTGGAGCGGCATCGCGCCGCCGGATTCGTCGGACGCGCGGCCCCGCTGGCGGCCATCAAGGATTCGGTCGACGGCATCCAGCCACACCGGGTGCACCTCGTACACGGCCCGGGCGGCATCGGGAAGACCACGCTGCTCGACGCGGCACAACGGGTGGGTCACGCTGCGACCCGCACCGTTCTGCGGCTGGACGCCCGTGACGTGGTCGGTTCGGTGGATTCGGTCATGCGTTGGTACCAGCCGGCCACACGCGCCGAGATGCCGGCGTTGCTGCTGATCGACGGTTACGAACTGCTGGCGCCACTGGACGAGTGGTTCCGGGCCGTCTTCCTGCCCGCGCTGCCGTCCGAGACGGTGACCGTGCTGGCCGGACGCGCCCCGCCGTCCGACGGCTGGTTGCTGGACGCCGGCTGGCGAGCGCTGGCGGTGACCCATGAACTCGAACCCCTGGACGCGGCCGATAGCGCCAGCCTGCTCGGCGGGCTCGGAGTGCCGCCAGCGGCTCGCAGCGAGCTGATCCGGCTGTCCACGGGTCATCCACTGGTGCTGGTCCTGCTCGCCGAGGCGAGCCGGCGGCGGCCCGGGCTCGCCGACTTCGCCGACGCCCCCGACGTGGTGAGCCGGCTCTGTGCCCGGATCATGGACGACGTACCCACCCCGGCCCACCGCCTCGGCCTGGCCACCTGCGCGCATGCGGCGCAGGCGACCCAGGACCTGCTGCGGCGCACCGTGGGCGACGATGCCGAGCCGGTCTGGGCCTGGCTCGCGGCGCGTCCCTACGTGCGGCAGGGTCCGTTCGGCCTGTACCTGCACGACGTGGTCCGGGGGCTCTTCGAGGCCGAGTTCCGGCATCGCTCGCCCGAGGCGTACGTCGGGTTGCACCGCACGGTTCGGGAGTACTTCGCACAGCGCGTGGACGATCGGGGCGAGCCGCACTCGCTACGGGCGGCCACCGAGATCCTGTTGTTGCACCGGCGCAGTCCGCTCGGCCGCGACGTCGCCGACCTGCCGTCCGCAACGGTGCCGCCGGTGGAGCGGGCCACCGCCGCCGATCACAGCTGGATGTTGGACCTCGTGGAACGAACTCAGGGCGAGCGGACCGCCCGGCTGGCCGCGCGATGGTTCGCCGACGTCACCGGCAGCGGCTACCGCATCGTCGTTCCGGGCGGCCCACGCGCCTTCGCCTATCACGGCTACCTCGACGCGGCGCCGGACGACCTCGCCGACCCGGTCGCCACCACGATCTGGAACCTGGTTGACGCTCACGGCGCGCTGCGCCCCGGCGAACGTATTCACGTCAACCGGTTCGGTGGCGTCGAGGGACAGTTGACCGATCCGCTGATGCTGCTGGTCAGTGGCACCTCGAACGCGTTCGAGTGGCGCCGGCACACCGCGGCGTGGACGTTCCTGGTGGCGCCGGCCCCCGAGCACTACGGGCCGTTCTTCGAGTACCTGGGCATGCGGCACATGCTGAGCCTCGACCTGGGCGACGGCCCGGTCGGCGGCTGGGCCTGGGACCGCCGGCGCCTCGACGTCGACGGCATGTTCGAGATGATGGCGCAGCGCGAGCTGAGCGGTGAGAGCGGGCCCCCGCCTGCTGAATTGCTCAAGCCCGCCCCGCTCAGCCGTGCCGACTTCGACTTGGCCGTGCGGGCCGCGTTGACCGCGCTTCGGCGTCCCGACGTCCTGGCAGGCTCGCCGCTGCTCGGAACCGCTCTGGCCGGCACCCGCGAGCCCGGAGTCCTGGCCGATGTGCTCGTTGCCGCGATCGCCGGGCTGTCGAGCGAGCCGCGGGGATCAGAGCATCGTCGCGTGCTGGAACGCAGCTACCTGCGCGGCGCACCCTCACAGGAGGCGGCGGCTGAGCTGCTCGATCTGCCCTTCAGCACCTACCGGCGACACCTCGCCCAGGCGGTTCGACGGCTCTGCGACGTGCTGTGGGCGGTCGAGGTCGGCACCGTCAGCGCGACCGGGATTGAGCGGAACCCGACGGAGCAGAGCACGAGTGAGCAGAAAGTGAGCAGGGACCGGCCTGGAGGGTGAGCGCCCATCGGTCGCATCGTGGGGGCTGACCGAAGGAGCCTTCCGATGACTCAGCAACCGCTCGATATCGCCGTTCTCGGCGCCGGACCCACCGGCTTGACCGCCGCGCTGCTGCTGGCTCGTGACGGCCACCACGTCACGGTGTGCGAGGCCGACGGGCGACAGAGCCTGAACGGGTCCGCAGTGCCGCGCCGGCCCGGCGTGAGCCAATTCGGGCTGCCGCACGTGCTGCTGCCGCGCTGGCGCCACGAGATGGATGTCGCCCTGCCCGACCTGGTGCCGGCCCTGCTGACGGCTGGTGCCCGTCCGGTCAACCTGCTGCACCTGCAGGACCCCGGTACGATCGGCGCGGCGCGCGACGGGGACGACCGGTTCGGCACGGTGGCCGTCGGCCGGGCGGTGCTGGAGCAGGTGCTCAGCAACCTCGCGGCCGGGGAGCCGAACATCCGGTTGTGTTTCGCGACCCGAGCCACCGGAGTGCTGCCTGCCCGGCACGGGGAACGTTGCCTGGGCGGGCTGCGCACCGAAGACGACGACGTGCCCGCGGCGCTGGTGATCGACGCGGCCGGACGGCACTCGCCGATGCCCGGCTGGCTGCACGATACCTACGGCATCCCACCCCAGCAGTTCTGCCACGGCCCTCGGCTGACCTTCTTCTGCCGCCACTTCGAGGCTCCGGACGGATCGCTGCCGCAGGCCGGCCCCATTCTCACCCACCAGCCGTCGTGGTCGCTGCTGACCCTGCCGACCGGACGCCGGCGCTTCGCCGTCGTGCTGGCCGCGACGGCCGACGACAGGGCGCTGCGTGCGCTGCGCGACCCGGACGCCTGGCACGCCGCCGTCGTGTCCACCGCCGTCGGGCGAGCCTGGGCC
>NZ_JASGEN010000130.1:0-24753 GCF_047606365.1 Micropruina sp.
CCCTCCCGTCGACGGGAGGGCTGAACTAGTTAGGGAGGGCCCGGCGGACCTCGGGGAGTCGGTTTGGCGAGCCCAGATGCCTCGGTCATCATGGGCAGATGCGGATCGTCGGTGTGGTCGTGGCAGGAGGGTCGAGTGTCTTCACTCGTCCGCTCGTGCACGGCGCCGATCCGCACCGGCTGGCCTGGGAACTCGGCTACCGGATCGTCCGGCCACTCTCGGCCGCCGGCGTCGGTGACGACCTGACCCTGACCGTGCAGGTGTCGGCGCACGGCCGCCGGGTCGCCGAACGCGGACCCCAGCGACGTCGCGCCCTCGACCCGGGACTGAGCCAGGACGAGATCGGCGAGCCGATCGTGCGGCAACGGCTGGCCGCCTATGCGATCGTGCTCAGTGCCCGCGGCCTGCTGGCGACAGAGTTCTCCGAACGGACGGCCGTGCCGCACTCGTGGGGGCTGCCCGGCGGCGGCATCGACCCCGGCGAGAACCCGAGCCAGACGGTGATCCGTGAGGCCGTCGAAGAGACCGCGCAGCACATCGAGATCTCCCAGCTGCTGGACGTGCAGACCGATCACTGGATCGGACGCTCCCCCAGCGGCATCGTCGAGGACTTCCACGCCGTCCGGATCATCTACGCCGCCACCTGCCCCGACCCGACCGATCCGGTCGTCCAGGACGTCGGCGGCACCACCGCGTCCGCCCGTTGGGTGCCGCTGCAGCAGTGGCACCGGCTGCACTGGGCGGCCGGATCCCGGGCCCTGCTGGAACGGCACCTGACCACGCTGGCGGCGCGGTTCGGCTATCGCCGCCGCAGCGCCGGCTGAGCGCGGACGCCACCGCGTCCGAACCATCGCTCGCCGAACTATCTGGGACTCGCTGAGTCGGCGAGCCCTGAATAGTTCGGCGAGCGCGGGAATCGGACGTCCGAACGCGACAACGCCGCCGGACGAACCGGCGGCGTTGTGCGAGGTCAGCCTCAGTTGGAGCGGAAGTACGACAGCAGCCGCAGCATCTCGATGTAGAGCCAGACCATGGTGACGGTCAGACCGAACGCGCCACGCCACGACTCGGACGCCGGGGCGCCCATCGCGATGCCCTGCTCGATGTAGTCGAAGTCGAGGATCAGGTTGAACACGGCCAGGCCGACACCGATCGCGGAGATCAGCAGCAGGATGGCGAGGTTGCCGCCGGAGAACAGGAAACCCATGCCGAACATCGACAGGACGAAGTTGACCAACAGCAGGCCGGCGTAGGCCAGCGTGCCGATCATCACCATCTTGCGGAACTTGTTGGTGACCTTGATCCGGAAGAACTTGTAGGCGCCCAGCGTCGCAGCGGCGGTGACCAGGGTGGCCATGATCGCGGCCGGGACGATGCCGTTCCATGCGTACTCGTAGACCTTGCTGATCGCACCGATGAAGACACCCTCGATGGCGGCATAGGCGAGCACGGCACCGGGGTTGATCACCCGGCGGGCGGCCACCACCATCACTGTGATGAATCCGACGATCGCGCTGACGATCACCGCCGGGAACAGGAACCGTTCCGGCATGAACATGAAGGTGAGCGCCGCGGTCGCGATGACGGTGCCCATCGTGATCGCCGACTTGGTGATCACATCGTCGATGGTCATCGTCCCCTGGACGCCCGGGACGGGGTCTTGCGGATAGGGCTGGCCGGGGTAGGGCTGGCCCGGCTGCTGATAGCCGAACTGACCCTGCTGCGGCTGACCGTACTGCTGGTACTGATTCGCCTGCTGCTGCGGGGTGAAAGCGTCCGGCCTCGAAAGAACGGGGTTGGAGCTACGCATGTGAGTTTCTTTCTCCTTGTGGATGTACGTCCATAGTAGGCAACGCATCCATCGCCGCGATGCTTCCCTGCCCCGGGAAGTCCCTGATCTGGCCCGGCAATGGGCGGATTCATAGGATTTCCGGACGGCGTTGTCGCAGCGAAACCGGCAGACGGCCCTGACGCGTGCCCCCGGCGGGGTTCGAACCCGCACTGGGGCGGGTTTAAGCCGCCTGCCTCTGCCGATTGGGCTACGGGGGCACGGGCCTGATCGTAGTGCGTGGCGGTACGCCCGGCACCACTGGGCGTCGATCCGGGCCGAGGTGCTACTGCTCCAGCAGGCCGAGCGCGAGGCCGTCCAGGATGTCGGACTCGCTGACGGTCAGGTCGACGCCGACCCGGCGTCCGACCCGGTCGGCAATCAGGGCGCCGGCGCAGATCACGTCCGCCCGCTTGGGGTGCATGGACGGCAGTTCACGCACCTGCGCGACGCTGGAACTGAGCAGCCGCAGGGTCAGTGCCGACAGTTCGTCGCGGGCGATGGTCGAGGCGTGCACCTTCGTCCGGTCGTATTCGGGGAGCCGCTGGTTGACCGCCGACAGCGAGGTGGCGGTGCCACCGACGCCGATCCAGGTGGCGACATCGGCGAACGGAATCCCGGAGCCGTCCAGCAGTGCGTCGATGTAGTCGGACGCCGCGGCGATCTGGTCGCCGGTGGGCGGGTCGCCGGCCAAGAACCGCTCACGCACCCGGACGCTGCCGATGTCGAGGGAGAGTCCGTGCTCGATGCGTGGGGTGGTGCCGCCGCTGCCCAGCACCAGTTCGGTGGAGCCGCCGCCGATGTCCATCACCAGGGCGGGTGTGGCGACGTCGGGCAGCGCCGTGAGTGCGCCGCGGAACGACAGCGCCGCCTCTTCGTCACCGCTGATGATCTCGGCGTCGATGCCCAACCGCTCGCGCGCACCGGCGAAGAACTCGTCACGGTTGGACGCGTCCCGCGCGGCCGAGGTGGCGACCAGCCGGACCCGTTCGGCACCGAAGTCGGCGATCACGCCGGCGTATTCGGCGAAGGCGTCCAGGGTTCGCTGCAACGCATCAGGGTGGAAGCGGCCGGTGGCGTCCACGCCCTGCCCCAGCCGGGTCAGGATGAGCCGCCGCTCCAGGTCGACGAGTCCGCCGTCCGTGCTCGGCTGGGCCACCAGCAGTCGTACCGAGTTGGTGCCGCAATCGATCGCCGCTACCTTCATCGCTCCCCCAGACATTCGCCGAACGGAAATTCTCGCAACAACTCGACGGCTTCGTCGCCGAGCGGATTGACCCCGGGTCCGGCGGCCAGCGCGTGCGCCACCAGGACGTGCAGGCACTTCACCCGGGTCGGCATGCCGCCGGCACTGACCCGGTCGATTTCGGGCACCTCGCCCAACGTGGCACGGTCGGCCAGATACGCCTCATGCGCCGCGGCGTAGCGGGCCGCCAGTTCGTCGTCCTCGGCCAGCCGCTGGGTCATCTCGGCCATCACCCCGCGGGCCTCCAGCGTCGAACAGCCGGCGACCGCCTTCGGGCAGGTCAGGTAGTAGGTGGTCGGGAACGGCGTCCCGTCGGGCAGCCGCGGCGTGGTGACCACCACGCCCGGGCTGCCGTCCGCACATCGCCAGGCGACCCGGACCAGACCACGCGGCGTCCGACCCAGCTGTTCCTCGATCGCCGCGATGTCGGCGGGATCAATCAGGGACGCGGGCATGGCTGTCATTCTGCCCGTTGGCCGGTGGGGCTGTCGAAGTGCGGCCCGCGTCCGACATGGGGCGATGCGCTAGGAGCGGAACGAAAAGAACCGTCCCTCCGTACCGGAATGCACCGAAAGTGGGACGAAAAGAACCGTCCCCGCGTGCCGCGAGCTCGATCGGCGGTGGGTCAGCGGCCGACGCGGCGGGTGGGGTTGTCGGCGGTCTCCACCGAGCCCCAGAGACGGTCGAACCACATCGCCGGGTGCTCACCGGGGGGCAACTCGTTGGTCGAGTCCAGGACGACGCTGCCGAGCGGTTTGCCGTCCGGGCCGATCACCCGGTAGCCGGTCTCGCCGGGCAGCAGCCAGCCCAGCCGTTCGCGGGCCTGCGCCTTGATGTAGGCGGGGTCGTTCCAGCGCTGCACCTCGTCCTCGAGCTGGGCGATGCGGGCGGTGCGCTCCTGGATCTGCTGGTTCGCCTCGGCCAGATCGCGCTGCTGATCGAGGTAGATCCGCAGCGAGTTGGCGTAGGACAGCGCGAGCACGATCAGCACGCTGAGCACGGCCAGGGCCCGTCGGGTGAGGCCGAGCCGGCTGGGCAGCTTCGGCAGCCGCCGCGGCGCCTTGGCGGCGTCGGGTGTGGTGGCGCTCGTCTCGTCGGGCACCGGGGTCGAGCTCGACCGTGCCCCGGACGCGCGCGAGCCGGCCCGGGTGCGCGTGGAGCGCCCCGGGCCGGCTGGCGATGTACGTGCTGGCCGCCGTTCGCGGGCCATCAGACCTGACCTCTCATCAGGTCAAGCGTACGGTCAGTTGGTGCTGAACCTCGGGAAGGCGGCCGCACCGGCGTAGCGTGCCGCGTCTTCGAGGTCTTCCTCGATGCGCAGCAGCTGGTTGTACTTGGCGACCCGCTCGGTACGTGCCGGGGCGCCCGACTTGATCTGGCCACAGCCCAGAGCGACGGCCAGGTCGGCGATCGTGGTGTCCTCGGTCTCGCCGGAACGGTGGCTCATCATCGTGGAGTACTTGGCGTGATGCGCCATGGTGACCGCGTCGATGGTCTCGGTGAGCGAACCGATCTGGTTCACCTTCACCAGCAGCGCGTTGGCGGTGCCGGAGTCGATGCCACGCTTGAGCCGCTCGACGTTGGTGACGAACAGGTCGTCGCCGACCAGCTGCACCTTCTCGCCCAGCTCGTCGGTCATCGCCTTCCAGCCGTCCCAGTCCTCCTCGTTCAGCGGATCCTCGATTGAGACCAGCGGGTAGTTGGCAACCAGGTCGGCGTAGTAGGCGACCATCTCGGCGGACGACTTGGCGGCGCCCTCGAACTGGTAGGTGCCGTCCTCGTTGAAGAACTCGGAAGCAGCCACGTCGAGCGCCAGCGCGACGTCCTTGCCGGGCTCGAAGCCGGCGTTGCCGATCGCCTCGACGATCAGGTCGAGCGCGGCCCGGTTGCTCTCCAGGTTGGGGGCGAAGCCGCCCTCATCGCCCAGGCCGGTGGCCAGGCCCCGGCCCTTCAGCACGGCCTTCAGCGCGTGGTAGACGCCGGCGCCCATCTCGAGCGCCTCGGCGAAGGTCTCGGCGCCGATCGGGGCGATCATGAACTCCTGGATGTCGACGTTGGAGTCGGCGTGCGACCCACCGTTGAGGATGTTCATCATCGGCACCGGCAGCAGGTTGGCGGTCGGGCCACCCAGGTACTTGTACAGCGGCAGGCCGGCCGACTCGGCGGCGGCGTGTGCCACGGCCAGCGAGACGCCGAGAATCGCGTTCGCACCCAGCTTGGACTTGTTGGGGGTGCCGTCGAGCTCGATCATGGCCTGATCGATGGCGCGCTGGGCGTCGGCCTCGAAGACGTTGGTGATCTCGGCGGAGAGCTGCTGCTGCACGTTCTCCACGGCCTTCAGCACGCCCTTGCCGCCGTAGCGGCCCTTGTCGCCGTCACGCAGTTCGGCGGCCTCGAAAGCGCCGGTGGAGGCGCCGGAGGGGACCGCGGCGCGACCCTGGGAGCCGTCGTCGAGGATGACCTCAACCTCGATGGTGGGGTTGCCGCGCGAATCGAGAATTTCGCGGGCGTCGACGAATTCGATGCTTGCCACGATGCAGTGCCTTTCGGGTGGTGGAAACGTCGTTCCTCACCCTAGCGGTCAACGCCCCGCAACGGACCGGGGATGACGAGGAACGAACCACCGATCTCCCACCGAAACCAATCGGCATTCGCAAGGTCGCACCGGGGAGTCGGAGCGGTCGCCGTCAGCCCTTCGATTCGGCCTGGACGACGCGGCGTTCCAGGTCGCGGACGGCGGCCCGGGTGAGCTGTTCGGCGTCCAAGCCCTCGGCGTGCGCCTCGGCGACCAGGGCGAGCATCCGCTGCCCGAGATCGTCACCGCCCGAGGTCGGCGCGACATCAAGACCGTGCCGCTCGCTGCGGGCGATCACCTTGGCGGCCCGGGTCAGTGCGGACATCCGCCCAGGAATGCCGTCCAGCGCCGAGGTGCGGCCCTTCTCGGCCCGCTTCCGCTGCTCCCAGGTCGACAGCATGTCGTCGGGCAACGGTTCGGACGCGAATACGTGCGGATGCCGCGCCACCAGCTTGTCCGCGATCCCACGGGCCACATCGTCGATGTCGAAACGGCCCTGTTGTGCGGCGATCTCGGCGTGGAAGGCGACCTGCAGCAACAGGTCACCGAGCTCCTCGACCAGGGCGGCGTCCGAACCGTCCTCGACGGCCTCGACCACTTCGAGGGTCTCCTCCACCAGGTACGGCATCAGCGACTCGTGGGTCTGCTCGGCGTCCCACGGGCACTTCTGGCGCAAGGTGTGCATCACCTCGATGAGGCGTTCCACCTCGGAGTGCGGCATGGTGCTCAGGGCGCCGGGGTGCTGGGCGCCGTCCAGGGCACGGAGAGCTGACCGCCGGTCTGGTCGACCGTGACCGTCTGGGCCGACCAGGCACCGAAGCGCGGGTTGACCTGCACATTGGTCTCGGCGACCTTTGCCACGAAGGGCGCCTCGCCCACCTTGTTGATCACCAGCGTGGCGTCGATCAGGTCGTTGACGAAGTCCGCCGCCTGCGGCACCTTCGCGTACTGCTCGAGGCTCTGGTTGGTGCTCATCAGCGCGGTGCGCGGCTCACCGGTGAGCTGGATGCCCTGCTCGGCGGCGATCGTCCGCGCCACCTCGCCACGGATCGCCCAGGTCAGCACGATGGCGTGCGGCTCGGCCAACTGGCCCGGGCTGCTGCCGATCGCTGCCACCGCACTCTCGATGCGAGAGCTCGGAATGTCTACCCCGTTGACCGTGGCGGCCACGTTGGCCCCCGGGATCGAACACCCTGACAACACCAGCAGGCCGGCCACGACCAGGGCCAGCACCCAACGCACGCTCTTCATTCACCCTCCAGAGTCCCCAGCGATCCTAACCGCTCGGCACCGTGAGGGCTGACGGACGGCCAGACCCGACCATCTCAGCGCGGCGCCCGAGATCCCGGGTCGACGACAAGCCACGTCATCCCGAGATCCCGGCGTTCGCCGGGAATGACGAGATGGGATGACGAGGCGGTGGTCAGAAGATGTCGTTCAGGACGGTGGTGGCCCATTCGAGCAGGGGCAGGTCGACGATCGGCTGACCGGCGATGGGCCGGGTCATCGGACGTGGGATCAGCACGTGCCCGGCGGCCTTGCGGATCTGCGAGCCGGGATAGAGCCGGTTCAGCCGCAGTTGCTTCGAGTCGGGCAGATCGGCCGGAGAGAACCGGACGGCGGTGCCGGCCATGATGATCTCGGTGATCCCCTTGGACTTGGCCAGCAGCCGGAACCGGGCGACGGCCAGCAGCGCCTCCGCCGATTCCGGCAACGGGCCGTAGCGGTCGACCAGTTCGTCGCGCACCTCGGCGATGCCGGCCTCGTCGTTGACCAGCGCCAGCCGCTTGTACATCTCCAGCCGCAGCCGTTCCGATTCGACGTAGTCGACCGGCAGATGCGCCTCGACCGGCAGCTCGATCTTCATCTCGGGTTCGGGCTCGGCCTGCTCGCCGCGGAAGTCGGCGACCGCCTCGCCGACCAGCCGGATGTACAGGTCGAAGCCGACTTCGGCGATGTGCCCAGACTGTTCCCCGCCGAGCAGGTTGCCGGCCCCGCGGATCTCCAGGTCCTTCATCGCGATCGCCATGCCGGCGCCCAGGTCGGTGTGCGCGGCCATGGTCGCCAGCCGGTCGTGCGCGGTTTCGGTGAGCGGCTTCTCCGGCGGGTACAGGAAGTAGGCGTAGCCCCGTTCGCGGCTGCGGCCCACCCGTCCGCGCAGCTGGTGCAGCTGGGACAGGCCGAGCAGGTCGGCGCGTTCGATCAGCAGCGTGTTGGCGCTGGAGATGTCCAGGCCGGCCTCGACGATCGTGGTGCAGACCAGCACGTCGGCGCGGCGCTCCCAGAAGTCGACCATCACCTGTTCCAGGGCGTGCTCGTTCATCTGGCCGTGCGCCACCGCGACGCGGGCCTCGGGCACCGCCTCGGCGATCCGTTTCGCGGTCTTCTCGATCGAGTTGACCCGGTTGTGGATGTAGAACACCTGACCTTCGCGGGCCAGTTCGCGGCGGATCGCGGCCCGCACCTGCGCCTCGTCCCAGGGACCGGCGAAGGTGAGCACCGGGTGGCGTTCCTCGGGCGGGGTGGCGATGACGCTCATCTCGCGGATGCCGGTGATCGCCATCTCCAGGGTGCGCGGGATCGGGGTGGCGCTCATCGACAACACGTCGACGTTCAACCGCAGCTTCTTCAGCGCCTCCTTGTGCTCGACGCCGAAACGCTGCTCCTCGTCGACGACCACCAGGCCGAGATCCTTGAACTGGACGCTGTTGGCGAACAGGCCGTGGGTGCCGACCACCACGTCGACGCTGCCGTCGGCCAGGCCGGCGATCACCTTCTTCCGCTCGGCATCGGTGGAGAACCGGCTGAGCGCGGCCACGGTGACCGGGAAGCCGGCGTAGCGGTCGGCAAAGGTGGCGTGGTGCTGCTGCACCAGCAGCGTGGTGGGCACCAGGACGGCGACCTGTTTGCCGTCCATCACCGCCTTGAATGCGGCCCGGACGGCGATCTCGGTCTTGCCGTAGCCGACGTCGCCACAGATCAGCCGGTCCATCGGAACGAGCTGCTCCATGTCGGCCTTGACCTCGGTGATCGCCGCCAGTTGGTCGGGAGTCTCGACGTAGCTGAAGGCGTCCTCGAGTTCGCGCTGCCAGACCGTGTCGGGGCCGAAGGCGTGCCCCTTGGACGCCTGCCGCGCGGCGTAGAGCTTGATCAGTTCGGCGGCGATCTCGCGAACGGCCTTGCGGGCGCGGGATTTGCGCTTCGACCAGTCGGAGCCGCCCATCTTGTCCAGGGTCGGGTTCTCACCGCCGATGTAGCGGGTGATCAGGTGCAGTTGGTCCATCGGGACGAACAGCCGGTCGCCGGGCTGGCCACGCTTGGACGGCGCATACTCGAGCACCAGGTACTCCCGGGTCGCGCCCTGCACGGTGCGCTGCACCATCTCGACGTAGCGTCCGACGCCGTGGGTCTCATGCACCACCGGGTCGCCGGCGGTCAGCTCCAACGGGTCGATGGTGTTCTTGCGCCGCGCCGGCATCCGGCGGGCCGATTTGTCGACTTCGCGCTGGCCGGCCAGGTCGGCCGCGGTGAACACCGCGAGTTCGACGCCGGGCAGGGTGAAGCCGTGCCGCAGTTCGGCGACCACCACAGTGGCCACACCGGGCTCGGGCGGGGTCGCCAGGTCCACCGAACCACGGGCGGGGACACCGGCCTCGGTCAGCACCTCGCCCATCCGGGTCGCCAGGCCGGGGCTGTCGGCGACCAGCAGCACCCGGTCGCCGGCGTTCACCCGGGCTCGGACGGCGGCCAGGCCGGCTTCGGCGTCGCCGCGGAACACCTCGCCCTCGCGGGCCTCGATGGTGCGGGACTCGACGCCGGCCAGGTCGGCCTCGCCGACGCTCAGCTCGATCGGCTCGTCCCAGTCGTCGAGCGGGGCGACCACCGGGTCGGGTGCGGCGGCCCAGGGTGACAGCGACCACCACAGCTGGCCCCGGTCGAAGGCGCGGCTCCGGACGTCGGCCAGTTCGCGGTAGGCGCCGGCGGCCAGGTCGATCGGCGCCTTCCCACCGGACGCCGCGGCGGCCCAGGACGCCTGCAGGAACTCCTGGCTTGTGGTGACCAGTTCCCGGGAGCGGGCCCGGACCCGGTCGGGGTCGGAGACCAGCACGACGGTGTCGGCGGGCAGCACGTCGATCAGCAGTTCGAGGCCGTCCACCAGTGCCGGGGAGAGTGCTTCCATGCCGTCCACGGCGTGGCCCTGGGCGATCTTGTCGAGCATCTCGGACAGGTTGCCCTCGATGCTGCTGGTCCGGTCGGCGAGTTCGGCGGCCCGGGCCTTCACGGCGTCGGTGATCAACAACTCGCGGCAGGGTGACGCGACCACCTCGGCGAGCGGATCGCCGAAGGACCGCTGGTCGGCGACGGCGAAGGTGCGGATCTCGTCCACCTCGTCGCCGAAGAAGTCCACCCGGACGGGGTGCTCCTCGGTGGGCGGGAAGACGTCCAGGATTCCGCCGCGGACGGCGAACTCGCCGCGCCGCTCGACCAGGTCGACCCTGATGTAGGCGGCGTTGACCAGGGCCCGGGCGACGTCGCTGAGGTCGTGGCCCTCCCCCGTGCGCAGGCTCACCGGCAGCAGCTCACCCAGGCCGCGCACCTGGGGCTGCAGCACCGAGCGCACCGGTGCTACGACCACCCGCGGCGCGGGCAGCTCGTCGTTGCCGGCCAGCCGGCGCAGCACTTCGAGCCGGCGTCCGACGGTGTCCGAGCGGGGGCTCAGCCGCTCATGCGGCAGTGTCTCCCAGGCCGGGTAGTAGGCGACGGCCTCGTCACCGAGCAGCGACTGCAGCGAGCTGGTCGCGGCCTCCGCCTCACGGTAGGTCGAGGTGATCAGCAGGCTGGTGCGGCCCGTCCCGGCGCTCAGTGCGGCGACGAGTGCCGGGCGCAGCGCTTCGGGCGCGGTCAGATCGAGGGCCCGCGGACGCCCCAGACGCGCGTCCGCAACGGCACGAGCGATGGTGGGGTCGGAGGCGACGAGTTCAACCAGTCCCGACAAAGTCACCGGGACACATTAGTCCCTCGGATCAACGACACCCCACGCGAGAGAAGCGCTGATCAACCAGGTCCCGGCTGCGGGCGCACCGGCGGACGATCTGCGACCCCAACTCGTGCACGTATGAACTAACGCTGGTTGCGCAGCACATTGGTCAGGGCACCGGCGCCGACGAAGGTCAGGAAGAAGCCGAGGAACGCCGCCGCGGTGCGCACGAAGCCGTGGGTGGACGGCATCTCACCGAGCATGCCACTGGCGGCTTGGACGTGGAGAATCACCGCCGGAATACCCCAGATCAGCAGCCCCACGCCCACCACCAGGGTCAGGACGGCCGCGATGATGCGGCCCGGCGTGCGGACGGCAGCCACAGGCGGCGGCGGTCCCACCCAGTCCGACTGAGTCCGTGCCGGAGTCCAGCCGGTCGGCGATCCCGCCTGCAGCACAGGGTCGGCGGGCGCATCGGCTTCCGGCGGGCGGTCGGTCACCGGATCGTTCGCGGCTGACTCCTGTGTCATGCGGCCAGCGTAATCATCAGCCGGCTGAGCGCAGGGTCAGCTGTTGAAGGAGTTCTGTGCCGCTTCCAAGCCGCTGTTGATGAGGGTCTCGACTGCGTCTGCGGATCGATCGACTTCCAAGGCCAACTCCTCCCGCAGCGAGGCGGGGAAGGGCGACAGCACGAAGTCGGACGGCGCCTGGCGGCCGGGCGGGCGTCCGATACCGAACCGGACGCGGAGGAAATCACCGGTGCCCAATGACGACCGGATGGATTTGAGGCCGTTGTGCCCGTTGTCTCCGCCGCCGCGCTTGAGCCGAAGGCGTCCGAAATCGAGGTCGAGTTCGTCGTGGACGGCGATCACTTCGGCGGGTTTGATCCCGTAGTAGGCGCAGGCCTTGGCGACGGCGGCGCCGGAGTCGTTCATGTAGGTGCGCGGCTTCAGCAGGACGACCCGCTGGGCGTCGGCGCCGACGGCACCCATGCCGAGGGAGGTGATCCGGGTCTCGCAGATGTCACCGCGCATGCCACGCGGAGCGGTGAAACCGGCCCCAGCTCGGCGGGCGAGCTCATCGGCCACCATGAAACCGACGTTGTGTCGGTGAGACGCGTAGGTCGGGCCCGGATTCCCGAGCCCGACCAGCAGCCAAACAGGCATTCGTGCGTGTTACTCGGCCTCGGCCGCAGCCTCCACGGGCTCAGCCTCCGCCTCGTCGCCGGAGCCGGCCAGCTCGGCGTCCAGCTGCTCCTGGGTCTTCGCGGCGGTGATGCTCAGGATCAGGTCGTCCGGCTCACCGGGGAACACCGCGCCCTCGGGCAGGTTCAGGTCCTTGGCGGCGATCGAATCGCCGATCTCCAGGTTCGTCACGTCGATCTCAACGGACGCCGGAATGTGGGTGGCTTCGGCCTCCAGCACGATGGTCTGCTGGTCCATCACGACGATGCGGTCGGCCCGCTCGTCGGCGCCCAGCACCACCAGCGGCACCTCGACGGAGACCTTCTCGCCGCGCTTCACGATCAGCAGGTCGACGTGCTCGATGGTGCCCTTGACCGGGTTCCGCTGCACCTGCTTCGGCAGCGCCAGCTGCGCGGCGGCGCCGTCGACGCTGATCGACAGCAGGGCGTTCGCGACGCGCAGCGCCAGCAGGGTCTCGTGACCCGGCAGCGACACGTGCACCGGGTCAGCGCCGTGACCGTAGAGCACCGCCGGAACCAGGCCGGCGCGACGCGTCCGACGGGCAGCGCCCTTACCGAATTCGGTCCGTGCGACCGCGGGAATCTTCACTTCAGCCATGGATGGCTTCTCCTCATACCTCGTCTTGCAACTCGAATCTCGGACGAGGGAGGGCGCGCGCATCGCGCACACACCTTGTCGATCACGGGCCCTGGGCCCCTCGCCGAGGCAACCTGACTAGCTTATCGCGCCCTGCCGGACGCGACGAAATCGGCGCCGATCGCGGACGCCGGCGCTCAGCTCGCGACGTCCAGCTCGTCGGTGAACACCAGTCGACCGTCTTCGATGGCCACCGGACGCGGGTCGGTGATTCCGCCCAGGAAGTGGCCGTCGGGAGCGTCGTAGCGGAAGGCCAGGAAGACCCACTGGCCGGCGCGGTCGGTCAGGATGCGGCCCACATACTGGCTGCGGTCGGTGACCATCTGCGCGCCGGCGATGTCATAGGGACCGAGTGCCGAGTCGGCGCGGGCCAGCCAGACACCTCCGGAGGCACCCGACGCCCGACGGTCAGCCGACAGTTCGGTGTCCAGGCAGTTGAACAGCAGGTAATGGCCGCCGTCCAGCTCGACGGTCTGACACACCTCCAGCTGCCCGAAACCCTGACCAGGCTCGGTCAGTGGTGGTTGCAGCGTCCAGTTGACCAGGTCGGGCGAGGTGGCGTGGGCCACGATGCCGCGGTCGTCGACGGGTCCGTGATTGGCCCGCGCGGTGACCAGCATCTGCCAGCCGTCGCCGTCCGGGTCGGGGAAGACCCAGGGGTCGCGGAAGGCCTCGTCACCCCACTGCTGGTCGTCGGTCAGCGGCTCGTACCAGCGGGGGTCCCCCTTGAGCACCGGCACGGACGCCTTCGTCCATTCGTACAGGTCGTCGGAGGTGGCGTAGGTGATCGTCTGGACGTTGCGCCCACCCGGTGCGGCGGTGACCGCGGTGTAGAACATGTACCAGCGGCCGTCGGGACCCTTGGTCACCGAGCCCGTCCAGGTGGCCATGTCGTCGATCGCGGGTGCATCGGAGCGCACCAGCGCGTCGGTGACCCGCGTCCAGTTGGTCAGATCGGTGGAGACGGCGTGACCGATCGAGGCACGGAAGTGCCGGGCGTCGGGATCCTTGAGCGCGCGCGAGGCGTACAGGAAGAACATGTGGAACCGGTCGCCATCGTCCACGATCCAGAAATCCCACACCCACGCCTCGGGTAGGTCGAACATCGGGGCCAGCCTCTCCATTACGTGAAGACGTCACTACGACCGCAAGACGGGCTGCCCGCGCATCTCGCTAAACGCTTTCAGCCGCGCTCAAACCTAACATCGGCCCTGCGGGCGAGCAACCCGGATCAGCGGGTCCGACCTGCGTGGACAGCCTGCTGCGCGGCGGCCTCGGCCCACCACAGTTCCAGCCGGCGCCGATGGGCAGCGGCACGCCACCAATGCCGCGACGCCGTGGCACGCAACACCACCGTCCGGTCCCCGTACGCACAGGTCACCACGTACAGCCGGAGCCGTCCGAGCTTGCGCGCGGCCACTCCGAAACCCTCGATCCGGTGAGTCCACAGGAAGGATCCCACCGAGGCCCCGACACCGTCGGAATCGGCCCGCACCCAGAGCCAGGGCAGCGCGAGCGTCAGCGAGGCCGCGAAGCCGACCAGGCAGACCAGCCCGCGGACGAACAGCAACGGATGCTCGTCTACACGCACATTGGGTGTGGTGAGCAGCGCGAGCAGCAACGCCGCGCACCAGAGCATGGCCGGCACCGCGATCGGGTTGACGATCGTCAGGCGGGGCGGACGGCGCATGCCGTCATGGTGCCCGCGGCCGGGTCCATCACTGATGGAGCTTGTCCCTCCGCTGATTGAGCTTGTCGAAATCGAGGATCTCGACAAGCTCGACCGACGGTAGTGTCAGCGAACCTCGACCGACGCGGTTACTCGACCCCGTCGAACAGCGAGGTCACCGAACCGTCGACGAAGACCTCTTGGATGGCCTTGGCCAGCAGGGGCGCGATGGACAGCACGGTCAGCTTCGGAATGTGCAGGTCGTCGCGGATCGGCAGCGTGTTGGTGACGATGACCTCTTCGAAAGCGGACGCGTTGAGCCGCTTCGCCGCCGGACCGGACAGGATCGGGTGGGTGGCTGCGGCGATCACCTGCGCGGCACCGTGCTCGCGCAGTGCGGCAGCGGCCTGGCAGATGGTGCCGGCAGTGTCGATCATGTCGTCGACCAGCAGGCAGACCCGGCCCTTCACGTCACCGACCACCTCGCCGACGGCCACCTCGTTGGCCTTGTTCGGGTCGCGCCGCTTGTGGATGATCGCCAGCGGCAGACCGAGCCGGTCGGACCAGTTGTCGGCGAGCTTGACCCGTCCGGCGTCCGGCGACACCACTGTCATGTTGTCCAGCGGGTAGTTCGCCGCCACGTAGTCGGCGAGCACCGGAATGCTGAACAGGTGGTCGACCGGGCCGTCGAAGAAGCCCTGGATCTGCGAGGCGTGCAGATCGACGCTCATCAGCCGGTTGGCACCGGCCGTCTTGTACAGATCGGCGATCAGCCGGGCCGAGATCGGCTCACGACCGGCGTGCTTCTTGTCCTGACGTCCGTAGGGGTAGAACGGCGAGACCACGGTGATCCGCTTGGCCGACGCGCGCTTGAGCGCGTCGATCATGATCAGCTGCTCCATCAGCCATTCGTTGACCGGCGCCGGGTGGCTCTGGATGACGAAGGCGTCCGCGCCGCGCACCGACTCTTCGAAGCGCACGTAGATCTCGGAGTTGGCGTAGGTGACCTGCCGGGTGGGCACCAGTTCGACGCCGAGCAGTTCCGCGACCTCTTCGGCGAGCTCTGGATAGGCCCGTCCGGTGCAGAGCATCAAGTGCTTCTCGGTGGGTCGCTTGATGCCGCTCACTGATCGCGCTCCTGACCGGCTGCCTGCTCCAGGGCCGCTTCGGCTGCGGCCGCCGTCCGGGTTCCTGGTCGTTTTCGGGCCACCCAGCCTCTGATGTTGCGTTGCTGACCGCGGGCGACGGCGAGCTCGCCGGGGCCAACCGCGGAGGTGATCGTCGAGCCGGCGGCGACATAGACACCGTCGGCGATCTCGACCGGGGCGACCAGCACCGAGTCGCTACCCACGAACGAGCCCTTGCCCACGGTGGTGTGCGATTTATGCACCCCGTCGTAGTTGGCGAAGATGGTGCCGGCACCGATATTGGCACCCTCACCCACGGTGGCGTCACCGCAGTAGGTCAGGTGCGGCACCTTGGCGCCGTCGCCGATCTCAGCGTTCTTGGTCTCGACGAAGGCGCCGATCTTGCCCTTGACACCCAGTTGCGTTCCGGGGCGCAGGTAGGAGAACGGACCCACCTCGGCACTCTCGCCGATCACCGCCAACGTCGCGTGGGTGCGGACGACGTGCGCGCCCGCACCGACCTCGACATCGATCAGGGTGGTGTCGGGGCCGATCACCGCGCCGGTGGCCACCGAGGTGGCACCCTCCAGCGAGGTGCCGGGCAGCAGCGTGACGTCGGCGGCCAGGTCGACCGAATCGTGCACCCAGGTGGTTGCCGGGTCGAGCACGGTGACGCCCTCGGTCATCCAGCGCCGCAGGATCCGCCGGTTGAGTTCGGCGCTCAGCGTGGCCAGTTGGACGCGGTCGTTGACCCCCTCGGCCTGCAGGGAATCGGTGAGCACGGTGCCGCCGACCCGGCCCGCGCGATTGCGGGCGAACGCGATCACGTCGGTGAGGTACAGCTCGCCCTGGGCGTTGTCGGTGCTCAGCGCGGCGATGCCGGCGCGCAGGGTCTCGGCGTCGAAGACGTAGATTCCCGCGTTGATCTCGGTGATCTGCCGCTCGTCGTCGGACGCGTCGCGCTGTTCGACGATCCGGGCGACCTCGCCGGCCTCACGGACGATGCGGCCGTAGCCGGTCGGATCGTCGACGATCGTGGTCAGCAGGGTCACCGTGTTGCCCTCGGCACGATGCGCCTGGATCAGCTCGCGCAGCGTGTCGCCGGTCAGCAGAGGAACATCGCCGCTGGTCACCACCACTTCGCCGGTCAGCTCACCCAGTGCGGCGAGCCCGGAACGGACGGCGTCACCGGTGCCGCGAGGCTGCTCCTGGACGGCGGTGACCACCTGCGGGGCGATCTCGTCCAGATGCGCCTGCACCTGCTCGCGTTGATGGCCGATCACCACCACCAGGTGCTCCGGCTCTAGCGCACTGGCCGCCTCGACGGCGTAGCTGAGCATCGAACGGCCGGCGAGCGGGTGCAACACCTTCGCGGTGGCCGACTTCATCCGGGTACCCGCACCGGCCGCCATGATGACGACGGCGGCGACGCGCCCCTGGTCGGTAGTGGACACGAATTCTCCAAGAGGTCGATGGGCCACGCGGGCTACGGCTCGAGGTTCGCTCGAACCGTGAGGTCTGACGTCAGCCTAATGGACGTCACGGACACTGCTGGCAAGCCGACGATGCCCCGTCCCCGCGCTCGCCGAACTATTGAGGGCTCGCCGAGTTCAGCGAGCCCCAAGTAGTCCGGCGAGCGGAAGGTGGTGGGAGGGTCGGGACGGCGGCTCAGGAGTCGCCGTAGGACAGCGCCTCAGCTTCGGTGACGGAGTTCACCGGCTCGGCGCCATGGTCGGGTTCGGCGTCGACGGCGAGCAGTCGCTCGCGGGCCAGGGTCAGCACCCCGATCGCGGCGGCCACCGCCACCGCACCGACCCAGAACGGCAGGTGCAGCGAGAATTCGCCGAGCACGCCGGCCAGCCAGGGCGCGACAGCGCCGCCGGTGAATCGGACGAAGCTGTAGGCGGCGGACGCGGTGCTGCGCTCGGCGTCCGAGACCTTCATCACAGCCTCGGTGATCAGGGTGTTGTTGACACCGAGGAACAGACCGGCGATGACCACGCCGGTGGCCAGCACGGCTTTGTTCTCGGTGAACAGCGCCATCATGGCCAGCACCAGCGCGAAGCCGGTCAGCGCCGCGACGATGCCGCCGAAGGTACCGATCCGACGCTGCACCCAGGGCGCCAGGAACACCGAGGACAGTGCGAGCAGGATGCCCCAGCCGAAGAAGATCAGGCCGATCTCCAGCGCACCCATGGCCAGCGGGAACGGCGTGAAGGCCAGCAGGGTGAAGAAGCCGAAGTTGTACAGCAGTGCCGTCATGCCGACGGTCAGCAGGCCGCGGTCACGCAGTGCTCGCAGCGGGGCACCCAGCGAGGTTCCCGCTCCCTCGTTCGGACGGTCGGCCGGCAGGCTGACCAGCGTGGCGACCAGGGCCACAGCCATCAGCACCGCGACGCCGAAGAACGGCAGCCGCCACGACATGCTGCCCAGCCAGCCGCCGAGCAGCGGACCGGCGGCGATACCCACACCCAGGGCGGCTTCGTAGAGGATGATCGCCTGACCCACCGATCCGGTGGCGGCGCGCACGATCGTGGCCAGCGCGGTGGCGATGAACAGCGCGTTCCCGAGGCCCCACAGGGCACGGAATGCGACGATGCCGGCCACGCCGTCCTGCATGCCGGCGGCAGCGGAACCGATGATGATCAGCGCCAGGCCGGCGAGCAGTGTCCATTTGGCGCCGATCCGGCTGCTCACCCAGCCGGTGCCGAGCATCGCTATGCCCATCACGGCCATGTAACTGGTGAACAGCAACGACACCTCGGACGGGCCGGCACCGAGCTCATCGGCGATCGGCTTCAGGATGGGATCGACCAGGCCGATCCCCATGAACGAGATGACACATGCGAAGGCGACGGACCAGACGGTCCGCGATTGACGCAACATCGGCGTCATTCCTCTCCGGCCACGCGACGGGTGGCCTGCAGCAATTGTTCGAGTAATTGAGTGGTCTCACGGATGCGCTGGACGGGCAGATCAGCTTCGTCCAGGAGGCGGCCGACGGCCCGTCCGCGAGCACGTCGCGCCTTGAGAAGGGCTGATCGGCCGGCGTCGGTGACGCTCACCAGGGTGGCCCTGGCATCGGCCGGGTCGGCGATTCGCTCGACCCAGCCGAGCTCTTCCAGACGACTCGCCTGCCGCGTGACCGCGGGCTGACTCGTCTGATCGGCGTGGGCCAGGTCGCCGATGCGAATGGGTCCCCGCTCTTCCACGATGGCCAGCAGACGCAGCACCCCTGAAGGGACGTCCAGGCCTGCCTGCGTACTGGCCCAGCGCGAGAGAGCACCAGCCAGCCGCAACAGGTCATCGGCAGCCGACGAATCATCCATGCCTTAGTTATATACCTATGGCATATATTTTGGCAACGCGTGGTTCCTCGGTTCACGCTCTCGGCGCGGTGGTTGCGTCGTGTGCCATGGCGACCGTTGGCGAACCTTGCCGAGACCCCGCTCGCGGACCGCGCGTGGCAGCCAGGCCCGAGGCGCCGCCCTCGGTCGGGCGCCCGCCATCCCGGCGGACGCCGGACGCTGGTGTGGGACGCGGGGACAGTTCTTTTCGTCCCACTGTTGGGACGCGGGGGACGGTTCATTTCGTGCCGTGTGGGACGCGGGGACGGTTCTTTTCGTCCCACTATTGGGACGCGGGGGACGGTTCTTTTCGTGCCGTGTGGGACGCGGGGACGGTTCTTTTCGTCCCACTGTGAACAGCTCGTGCTGGTGGCCGAACCCACGTGCACGTCCGTCATCCCGGCGGACGCCGGGATCTCAGCGACAGACGGCGGTGGCGGCAGGGATCTCGACATCGGTGACTGCTGGCGGGAAACACGTTTCGGCTTCGTGTTATGACCCGAAACCGGGAAGGCTCTCCCGAAATCAGTGAGCGATCTCGACATCGCTGCACCCCGATTCCCGCGCTACTCCGACCATTCGGTGTGTCCCCGTCGGTCGAGCTTGTCGAGACCCTGTCCGGTAGCGCTCTCGAATGACCCGGGCGGCATGGAGGTGTTGTCACAGTGTTGTCAGAACCCATTCGGGTGTTGTCAGTTTCAGAATCGTCGCCCGATACGAACCTGACCGACTAAAAGTGTCAGACCCGACCCCTATCGTGGTCTTCATGAATCGGATCACTGGTGTGGCTACGGGATTTATCCCTGACCGGTCGGTGAAAGATTTCTGTCAGTGGCGACGTTTAAGGTCAACGGTATGAGCATCGATGTAGAACTGGGGACGACGGTGGCGGATTTCGCCACCGTGGTAGCCGGCCTGCTCGATGATCTCGACTACGACCAGGTGGCACTACTGGCGGATCGGAAGCAGCTGGACCTGGTTGCTGACCTGCTCACGGTGCAGTCACGGTTGTCCGGTGTGGTGCACACCGTGCTCGGCCAGGTCGATCGTGCGGAGTCTGCGATGACCGCGCATGGCGTCCCGACGGTGTCGTGGTTGGCGTCGGAGTTGCGTTACACCCGGGGGCAGGCCGCTGCGATGCTGCACCACGCTCATGATTTGCACCGGTTCGGCCAGATCGGTGACGCGTTGCGCGACGGTGTCGCGAACGACCGGCAAGCGGCGGCGGTGACCCAGGTGTTGAAGAAGCTCCCCACCGACCTGGGTGTCGAAGCCGAAGCCAAAGCACAGGCCACGATGGTCGGCCATTGTCAGGAGTTCAACAGCCACGAACTTGCTGGCCTGTCGCGGTACCTGTTGGAGGTTGTCGCACCCGAGGTTGCCGAAGAAGCCGAAGCGAAACGACAAGAACGTGAACTACGCGACGCACAGCAGGCTCGACATCTGAACTTTGCCGACGACGGGCACGGTTCCACCAGCATCAAAGGCTCCCTCCCCACCGCCGATGCAGCGTTGATCAAGGCCCAGATTGAAGCGCTCGCGCAGCAGATGCACCGCACCGCCCTAGAGCTACGCGATTCGGGTGTGCCGCAGCCGTCGTGGCCGCAACGTCGTGCTGACGCCCTGGTGGAGTTGGCCCGCCGGGTCGCGATCCAGCAAGCAGCACCCAAACATGGTGGTGGCCGTCCCCATGTGGTGGTGTTGATCGACTACGAGGATCTGCTCAGCGACTGCCGAGGCGCAGGCTTGGCTAACGGCACCATGCTGACTGCCGGCCAGCTACGCCAGTACGCCTGTGACGCCGGGATCCTGCCCATCATCCTCGGCGGCCCCTCCGGGGTGCTGGACGTCGGAAGAGAACAGCGGCTCGTCACTCCTGATATTCGCCATGCTCTCCATGTGCGGGACAAGGGTTGTGTGTTTCCTGGTTGTGACCGGCCGGCTGCTGATTGTGACGCGCACCACATCCAGCCGTGGGCTCAGGGTGGTGAAACAGCGTTGTCGAATCTGTGTTTGTTGTGTAAACATCACCACAATCTGTTGGAACCTGATACGAAACGGGCATCGGAGTTGCAATGGCAGATCCGTATCTCGGCCGATGGGATTGCGGAGGTGATTCCGCCCCGGTTCGTGGATAAACATCGACGGCCACGATGTCATCAACGATTCCGACCACCCGGATAGGGCGAAGAATCGTGGAGTGCGTGCAGGCTGAACTTGGGGCGAGAAATGTGCGCATGTGTGGGATGGGTCTCGACAAGCTCGACCAACGGTGGCGAGTCAGGGTTTCGACAAGCTCGACCAACGGTGGGTCTGTCATCCCGGCGGACGCCGGGATCTCTCCGTCCGAGTGTTTCGGGCTGCGGAGATCCCGGATCAAGTCCGGGATGACGAAAGGGGACCGATTCAACTGGCGGCAGCCGGCAGATTGTCGCTGCGGTCAACGAGTTCCGAGGGGTTGAACCTTCCGAAAGGCCGCCGGACTCACGACAGGAGCAAGATGGATCAAAGCGGATCGGGTGATGGCGCGAGACGGTCCGGTTGTCCGCCGTGGAGTCGGCTTCGCGCATGCGCTCCCCGGGTAGGAGTCGAACCTACTTCGCTAATCCTGATTCAAAGTCTCCACCGGGTTGCCGTTCTCGTCCGTTCCTGACCGCTCCCACCGCTCAGCGGACCTAGTTCCGCCCGATCTCGTCCGCTCTCATCCGGCCCCGTCCTCTGCCTTTTGTGACCAGCTTGTGACCAGCCCGCCGTGGGCGTCTCGGGTCGGGCGGATATCATGGCTCTTAGTCGGGCCGGCCAGTGCCCGACTCAGAGCATGGCATGGCAGGGCATGGCCCCGGGAGATTCCCGGGGCGCCCAATCCGAATCCCGAAGGGAACAAGCCATGTCCACTCTCAACACCGCGAGCAGGTCGGCCTACGCCGCCCAGCAGGCCGTGCCGCCACAACCTCCCACCCGTGAGCAACTGTTTCAGGAGAGGCTGCTCAGGAGTGACTGCGAGCTACAGACCAAGCTCTTGAAGATGCGTTACGGAGAGTTTCCGTGGTTCCGCGACCTCATCGTCCGGGAGGTGTTCGGTGACGACGAGAGCATGCTCCGCAACTCCTGACGCGGACCTCCTGGCAGAACGATCGCCCCGCCGCCGGGCATGCCGGGCGGCATCTCGCCGGCGGCCTGCCGCAGGGCGACGCGGAGCGGCAGCTTGGGCCGGCCGCCCGTGAACGTGCGAGTGATCGGACCAGGCCGCAGGCGAGACGGGTTGCTGATCCGCCCGGTACCCGCCACGTCCGGCCGCTCGGCCAGGTCGGCGACGACCATTCCCACGGCCGTCACGATGTCGTCATGGGCGCCGGGCGGGTTGGCGAGCTTGACCGTCCCGGGCCCGGTCTCAACCAGGCGCGTTGCCACGAACTCCGCCCGCGTCTCGGTCTCGTCCGGCAGGCTCAGCGAGCGGTCGCGCAGCGCGCCCCACAGCGCCCGCGCGAGCCGGTTGGTGCCGGCCGTGCTGAAAACGAACTCCGTAACCGACACTCCGGCCCGGGCCAGGTTGGCGGTCAACTGCTCGGCTTGCATGCGGTCGAACCTCAGCCGAGCGTGATACTCGCGGCACAGCCGCAGCGCGGCGGCCTCCACCTCGGCCAGATCGACCCGTCCGCCCTCGCCGGCCTCAGGCCGCCAATAGAGAACGCGGTCGATCACGACGACGCGGCCCGCCTCGGTGCGCTCCCGATGGCCCACCGCTAGGGCGGTCAGGTCTCGGCGGGTGCCGACGTCCAAGGCCGCCACGTAGTCGTGTCCACGCTGAGGGGCCAGGGTGGCAGAGCCCGCCCGGACGCAGGCCGCGACGTCCTCGGGGGTCGTCAAGCTGTCGTCGCCCTCGGCCCACTCGCACAGGATCAGCCGGCGCCACTCGCTCGGGGTGAGGCTGTCCCTGGTGGCCTCCACGTCCTCGGTGGTCCACCAGGGCGACGGGCCGGGAGTCCGGCTAGTCCGCCAGTGCGGCGACTTCTCCGCCTCGGCCCAGACCTCGGCACCCAGGCCCGACGGGCTGCCCGCGGTGCCGATCACCAGCAGGCGGGCGCCGGGCACCTTCGGCACTGCGGACACGATGGCCGACCAGAGGCGGCGATGGTTCGTCGTGGCCGGCCAGGCGCCCAACTCGTCCACCACGGTCAGCCACGGCCGCAGGCCGAACGCGCTCGCGCCGTCGGACGCCTCCACGGCCAGCGAGGCGCCCGAGGCCCGGACCGTGACCGTCCGGGCGCCCAACTCGACCGCACCCGCCAGGCCCGGCGTCCGGGTGACCAGGCCGGCCAGGGCGTCGGCGAACACGGCCGCTTGGTCGGCGTCGGCGGCGTAGACGTGACAGCGTGCCCGAGGCGGCGCCTCGGTCAACAGCAGGGCCAGGGTGAGGGCCGCGACGTCGGTCGTCTTGCTCATGCCGCGCCCGCGGAGCGTGAAATGTCGCCGTGGCGCGCCCGGGGCCGGGCCGAGCACCGCGGCGACGTCCGCACGCTGCCACGGGTAGGCCGCTTCACCCCAGCGCCGGCCGTCCTCCAGCACCATGCCACCGAGGATCGCGAGCGGGTCGAGTCGCCGGGTCGTCGTCATGCCTCGCCCTCCGCCAGGTTGTCGGCCTGCACTGCCTGGCCCGGCGGTTTGGCGTGGCCCGGCTGAGCCTGCGCCCACTCGGCCAGGTAGGCCGCGCGCTCGGCGGCCAGCACCTCGCCGGCCAGGTCGTCCACGCCGAGTAAGACGGTCGGGGCCGGGTCGAGCTGAGGTGGCGACCCGACGGGCACCACCTGCCCGGCGAGGGCCTGACGGCCTCGCTCGGCCAAGGCGTCCAGGTCCACGGTCAGGGCGACCGCGGCGGCCCGGTCACGCGCCAACTGGGCCTCACTGCGTGGGTCGAGCCCGAGTGTGCGCCGGGACTCGGCCGCCAAGCGCTCGAACTGCCTCAGGGCGTCCAGGCTGCCCGTCCGTGGCTTGGCCGTGTCCGGATCGACCGGGCCGACCTCGGCCAGGTGGCGACGCAACAACGCGGCCTGTGCCTCGGACGTCGCCCAGGCGGCGACCGCCTCGGGGAACGCCGCCAGGTCGGGACGCTCGGCGCTCAGACCTGCGGCGAGAATCTGGGCCAGTTCCCCATAGACGCGCGGACTCCGGGCGCCATGCACGATCGGCGCCGGAGCCAGGCGATGTGACGCGGGGATGCCCGAGGCGTCGCCCTTGCCCGGGCCACCGGCACGGATACCCGAGGCCGGAGTGTTGACCGGTCGGCGGCGCGGTGGTGGCTCGCCCAGCTTGCGGGCCTCGTCCTCGGCGAGCAGCCGAGCACGTCGGCGTGGTCGTCCTGCCATCGTGACCCCTCCCCTCAGCCGCGCCGCGCCGGGGCGGCGCCGTTGACCCGGACGTGATCCCAGGGCGCCGCGTTCGGCCGCACCAGGCGTCCGGAGCGTCGGGCACGCAGCACCCGGCCGGCCCAGGACGTCAGGCCGATCAGTTCGTCATCGGGGCCGTGCTCGATCCGCCGCAGCTCGTCCTCGCGGCCAGCGGTGCGCAGGTGCTCACGTAGTGCCCGCTCCATCGCGGCCGGCCCGACTGCGCCCGTGTGGTCCACCGCGTCCGCACAGTGCGGACAGAGCCATCCGCGGATCGGCTCGGGTGAGGCGGGCGCGCCCAGAACCGAGGGCGTCGCCGCGATCGTCTTTCGCCAGGCAGCCGACCGGGCCAGGTCAGCGCCGCCCATCGCGACGACCTGCGCCGCGGGCACGATGACCGCCGCGATGCCGCACAGCAGGCAGCCCCTCAGGCCGGCGTCCGGCGTGGACGGCACGGACAGCCGCAGATCGGCCGCAGTGACCCGCGCAACTCGCTCGGCCAGGTAGCGGGCGTGGGCCTCGCGCGCCGTCGTGCGCTCGGCGTCCCTAACGTGCGCCCACGGTCGCGCCGCACAGGTTCCGGGCCGAGCCTCGGGCGTCGGCATGGGCTGATACTGGGCCAGCCAGCGGGCCGCGACCCCTGCGGCGGCGAGGTGGCGGCCGAGAGCGCGAAGGGTGGCGGGGTCGCCCAGCTCGGCGGGGTCGAGCTGGACACCGAGCACAGCCAGGGCGACCAGTGCGGAGCGGACCAGGTGGCG
>NZ_JASGEN010000131.1:0-6095 GCF_047606365.1 Micropruina sp.
GCGTGTGGCCCTGTCCGCGCTGACGATGGCGGAGTACTTCCGCGACGTGCAGAAGCAGGACGTGCTGCTGTTCATCGACAACATCTTCCGGTTCACCCAGGCCGGCTCCGAGGTCTCCACGCTGCTGGGCCGGATGCCGTCCGCGGTGGGCTACCAGCCGAACCTGGCCGACGAGATGGGTCAGCTGCAGGAGCGGATCACCTCGACCCGGGGTCACTCGATCACCTCGATGCAGGCGATCTACGTGCCGGCCGACGACTACACCGACCCGGCACCGGCGACCACCTTCGCCCACCTGGACGCCACCACCGAGCTTTCCCGCGAGGTGGCCTCGCGTGGCCTGTACCCGGCGGTCGACCCGCTGACCAGCACCAGCCGCATCCTTGATCCGCAGTTCATCGGCAAGGATCACTACGAGACCGCGACCCGGGTGAAGCAGATCCTGCAGCGCAACAAGGAACTGCAGGACATCATCGCCATCCTGGGTGTCGACGAGCTCTCCGAAGAGGACAAGACCCTGGTCGGCCGGGCTCGGCGCATCCAGCAGTTCCTCAGCCAGAACACCTACATGGCGACCAAGTTCACCAACGTGCCCGGTTCCACCGTTCCGCTGGCCGACACCATCGAGTCGTTCAAGATGATCTGCGACGGCGAGGTCGACCACATCGCCGAGCAGGCCTTCTTCAACGTCGGCGGCATGGACATGGTCATGGAGAACTGGGACCGGATGCAGAAGGAAGGCTGATCGTGGCCGAAGGCGACGTCCTGTTCGTCGAGGTGGTGGCCGCCGATCGCCGCGTGTGGGAGGGCGAGGCGTTGTCCGTCATCGCCCGCACCACCGAGGGTGACATCGGCATCATGGCCAACCACGAACCGCTGCTGGCGCTGCTGGTGCCCTGCGCGGCCGAGATCCTCACCAAGGACGGCAAGCGCGAGGTGCTGGCCGTCGACGGGGGATTCATCTCGGTGGCCGAGAACCGGGTTGCCATTCTCAGTCAGTACGGCCGGCTGGCCCACGAGATCCTGGTGGAAGAAGCGGAGCGTGAGCGCCGCGCGGCGTGGAAAAGAATGAACGAGGGCGACAACAGCGAGGCCACCCGGCAGCACTTCAATCGCGCCCACGCTCAACTCGCGGCAGCCAAGAAGGCCCAGCAAGCACAGGTCTCCTGATCGATAGCGTGCGAGGAGGCTTCAGAAATGGACGTGATCAGCGCTGTCGAATGGCTGCTGATCGTCGTCGTCCTGATTCTGGTCGCCGCTCTCGCCGGCTTCTGGCTGAGGCGCCGTTGGCTGTCGCGTGCCGGCGGCAGCTTCGCCTGTAGTTTTCACCCGGCCAAACGGACTCCGGGCACCCATTGGGTGCTCGGAGTCGCCCGTTATCGGGAGCATGAGTTGCAGTGGTTCCCGGCCTTCTCGCTGTCGCTGTGGCCGACCCAGCGTTTCGACCGCGGCCTGGTGCGCGCCGGTGAGCAGCGCCTCCCGGACGCCGGTGAGGTCGCCTGGCTGCTCGAGGGCCAGCGCATCGTGAGCCTGGAGGGGCCGGTGGAGCAGATCGAGCTGGCGATGGCGCCGGATTCCCTGACCGGGCTGCTCAGCTGGCTGGAGGCGGCGCCGCCCGGGATGCGCTACCGGCATTCACCGCAATCCCCGGAGTAGCGACCCGCCACACTCACGTCATCCCGGCGAAAGCCGGGATCTTCATTGCCTCGCCCATCCACCGTCGGTCGAGCTTGTCGAGACCTCTGTTCTGTGGTCGGGTTCTTAGTGGTTGGGTTCTGTTCCGCGGAGTGGGCTGCACCCCGTCCCGCCCGTGCGCAGCTCGCCACTTCTGCTTTTGTTTTTCAGTCCGTGGGCGGGGCTCGCGCGCTTTACGCCCGACCTACCCGGACGGGGTGCAGCCCACTCCGCTTTGAGGTTGCGTCAGTGCCGGACTCACGACCGCTGGTCGAGCTTGTCGAGACCGTGCCTCACCACCCGTTGGTCGAGCTTGTCTCACCACCCGTTGGTCGAGCTTGTCGAGACCCTGCCCACCCACCGTTGGTCGAAGCTTGTCGAGACCCTGCCCACCCACCGTTGGTCGAAGCTTGTCGAGACCCCGTTCTCACTCAGCGGCGTTGCTCTGCTCCGCCTTGGCGCGACGTTGGGCGGCGCGGGGTTCGACTGGCGTCCGGTCGGTGCCGGGGACCCAGAGGACGTCGCCGATCTCGGCGTTCGCCACCCGGGAAGCCAGGAAGAGTAGGTCGGAGAGCCGGTTCAGGTAGGTGAGCGCCAGCGGGTTCAGGCCGCCCTCGACGTCCAGGCCGTACTCCTGAGCGGCCCGCCACGCCGTCCGCTCGGCGCGCCGGACGATGGTGCGCGCGACATGCAACTGGGCGGCGGTCTGGGTGCCGCCGGGCAGGATGAACGAGTTCAGCGGCCCCACCTGCGCGGAGTACTCGTCGCACCAGCCCTCGAGCCGCTCGATGCAGCTGGCGACGATCCGCAGCGGCTCCCAGGGCGGGTTCTCCGCCAGCGGCGTGGACAGGTCGGCGCCCAGGTCGAACAGCTCGTTCTGGATCAGCCGCAGCGCGGCGTTCAGCTCGTCCGGCAGGTCGCCCCGGGCGGTCGCGACACCCAGCACCGCGTTCGCCTCGTCCACCTGGCCGTAGGCCTCGACCCGCAGATCGGTCTTGGCGGCCACCGAGTTGTCCGAAAGCCGGGTCTGCCCGGCGTCACCGGTGCGCGTGTAGATCTTGGTGAGGTGGACCATGCCGCCACCCTATGCCGCCCCGCGAATGCTCGGGGACGGTTCTTTCGGTCACCGGGGACGGTTCTTTCGGTCACCGGGGACGGTTCTTTCGGTCACCGGGGACGGTTCTCTTGGTCACCAGGAGGACGTCTGCGCTACGCGGGCACCAGCCCAACGAGGTAGCTGCGGACGACGGCGGCGAGTTCGGCTCGTGACTTGGACGTACCTGCCGCGGACGCGGTCAGCGAGCCCACTCCGACCAATCGGTCGTACTGAAGCCCGTCGATCAGCGCGATCAGGCCGTCCGCGTGACGAGGCGGATCGGCGGCACCCAACCGGGTGACCGCCCCGATCGCCAGCGGACGGAAGACGCTGCCGGCGTGCAGGATCTCCCGCAGATCCGGGTCGGACGCCACCTCGATCTCGCACGCCATCCGCGCCAGCGTGCTGTCCCGACGCTCACCGATCTGACCGTCGATGAAGGCCGCCACCCGGTTCGCCAGCTGGTCGGCCTCGGCCAGCCTGTCCTTGCGGACCGCCGGCGCATCCAGCGTGCTGGTGGGCGGCCCCGGCACTCCGGACAGCCGGTCGGCGTTGACCTCCGCGATCCGGACCAGCACGCCCCGCAGCAGTTCCCGCCGCGTCCGGAAGTGATACGAGGTCGTTCCGCTGGGCACGCCCGCTGCGGCGTCCACCGCACGGTGGGTGAGGGCGCGGATGCCGCTGTCGGCGATCAGCGAGATCGCGGCATCCGCCAAGAGTTGCGGGCGGTCGGTGGTGACGGGCACGGAATCCCCCTTGATGACAGTTGCTACATGTGTAGTGTAGCCTCTACAAATGTAGTGCTACAAATGTAGCGGAAGAGGAACGGTCATGGATACGCAGGGGTTGCATGTGGTGGTCGGTGCTGGCGGGGTGACCGGACGGCTGGTGGTCGGGCATCTGCTGGCGGCCGGCTGCCGGGTTCGAGCCTTGACCCGGGACGGTCGCGCTGTGGGCTCGCCGGCGGCAGAGCTTCGGGCCGTGGACGCATCCGATCCGGTCGCGCTGACCGAGGCCGCCGAGGGTGCGGTCGCCCTCCACCATTGCGCGATGCCGCCGATCGGGCGATGGCTGAGCGATTTTCCACCGCTGACCGATTCGATCATCGACGCTGCCTCGGCGACCGGTGCACGCGTGGTCTACGCCGACGACACCTGGATGTACGGCCGGGTCAGCGGCCCGATGACGCCCGAGCTGCCGTCTCGGCCCGTCGGTCGCCTGGGCGTGCTGCGGGCCTGGCTCGCCGAGCGCCTCAGCCATGCAGCCGCCGCAGGCCGCATCCGGCTGTCCATCGTGCGGGCGGGCGAACTCTACGGACCGCATGTGCGCTCGATGATCGCCGGCACGGTCTTCGGCAACGTGCACAGGGGGCGCGCCGCGCGCTGGTTCGGTGACCCCGACCTGCCGATCACGCCCACCTACGTCGACGACTTCGCCCGGACGATAGCCGCCGTGGGGCAGCACGACGGCGAGAGCGGCCGGATCTGGCACGTCCCACACCCTCGTCCGACCACGGGACGCGAACTGATCGCGCTGGCCGCAGCCCAGGCGGGGCATCGGGCCAGGGTGACCGCGACCACGCGGTGGCAGTTGCGCGCGCTCGGCGCCGTGCTGCCGCTGGCCCGCGAGGGCGCCGAACTGATCTACCAGTTCGAGCAGCCCTTCATCGTGGACGGCAGCGCCACGACCGAGGTGTTCGGACTCACCGCTACTCCGTATGCGGAGGGCGTCCGAGCGGTGCTCGCGTCACATTCCGGGTGATCGCGGTGTCACATGGGTGAGGAGAAACTGAAAGGAAGAGCATGACAAGCAATCGACGGCGACTCGCCGTGGCGGGTGGAACCGGTCTGATCGGCCGGATGCTGGTCGCTCTGGCACGCGAGAACGGCTGGACGCCGGTCGTGCTGGCGCGCTCCAGCGGAGTCGATCTGTTCACCGGAGCCGGGCTGCACGCCGCCCTCGACGGCGTGGACACCGTGATCGACGTGACCAACACCACGGCGGCGAAGCGGTCCGTGGCGATCGACTTCTTCGGGTCCACTTCGGAGAACCTGGTTCTTGCCGGGCAGCGCGCGGGCGTCCGGCATCACCTGACCCTGTCGATCGTCGGTATCGACCGCGTCGACACCGGGTACTACGCGGGCAAGCGGCGCCAGGAGGAGGTCGTGGCCGGTGGTGCGGTGCCGTGGACGATCCTGCGGGCCACCCAGTTCTACGAGTTCACCGAGCAGATGCTGAACCTGGTGCCGGGGCCCGTCGCTGTGGTGCCGCGGATGCTGAGCCGGCCGATCGCCGCGCGCGAGGTGGCCGGTCATCTGCTCGAACTCGCGGACGGCGCACCGGGCGGCCGGGTGCCTGAGATGGCCGGTCCGGCGATCTACCGGATGGCCGACCTGGTGCGGCAGTTGGCGCGGGCACGAGCGCTGCGCCGTCCGGTGTGGGAACTGCCGGCCATCGGCGCGGTGGCGCGGGCGGCGGCATCAGGCGGTCTGCTCCCCACCGGGTCCGGACCACGCGGCAGCGAGACCTTCGAGCATTGGCTGAACCGCACCGCGGCGCAGGCCCGGCCCGTCGTGAACGGTGGCAGGTCATGAGCCGGGCGTTGACGCGTGTGTTGCTGGTCGTCCTCGGGGTCTTCTTCGGCCTGATGCCGGGAGTGTGGGCCGCGTTCCTGCCGGAGTCGTTCTATGCCGATTTCCCGGTGGTTCGGCCGGCCTGGGTCGCGGTCGACGGACCGTACAACGAGCACTTGGTCCGCGACGTCGGCGCGATGTTCCTCGCCTTGGGCATCATCGCGCTGTTCGCAGCGATCACTGGTGGGTTGGTGGAGGCGCGGCTGGCCGGGCTCGGCTGGCTGGTGTTCTCCAGCCTGCACTTCGCCTACCACGTGTCTCATCTGCACGTGTACGAGACGCTCGACCAGTGGCTGAACGTGGTCAGCCAGGTGGCCACCATCGTGGTCGCGGCGGTCGTGCTGCTGTTGCCGCCGCGACGTCCGCGCTGAGTCGCGTCCCTGGACGACAGAGGTGACCAAAGGAACCGTCCCCGGTGACCAAAGGAACCGTCCCCGGTGACCGAGAGAACCGTCCCCGGTGACCGAAGGAACCGTCCCCGGTGACCAAAGGAACCGTCCCCGGTGACCGCGGGGACGGTTCCTTTCGGTTCAGGGAAGCGGGACCGGGGTTTCGGCGGGCTGGCCGGCCAGCACCTGGGTGACGTTGCGGACGGCGAGGCGGCACATGTTGTCGCGGGTGGTGCCGCCGGCGCTGCCGATGTGGGGTTGTAGCACCACGTTGTCGAGTTCGCGCAGGGCCGGGTTGATCAC
>NZ_JASGEN010000132.1:0-43924 GCF_047606365.1 Micropruina sp.
TCGATCAGGTGCTGGACGCCGCCCTCGGCGCCGACCCTCTGCGGCCGGCCCGGCAGGCCATGCGGCGCCACGTCCTGGGTGACCCGCCCGGCGGCCCCCAGGCCGCGTTCGCCGCGAACGTGGCCCGGCTCGCGGCGTCCTGACGCCCACCAACCGCTGGTTGAGCTTGTCGAAACCCTCCCTTGCCGACCACCGCTGGTTGAGCTTGTCGAAACCCCTCGTCGCCGGCGGCTCAGGGTCTCGACGAGCCCAACCGACAGATCGGCGCTTTCAGCTGAATCGGACCTGCAGATCCTGCTCCAGCTGCTCCAGGCTGACGAACTTCGTCTCGGGCACGATCCGCAGGTAGAACAGCAGCGCGAAGACGTTGAACAGGCCGAAGCAGGCGAAGGTCCAGGCCGGGCCCAGGTAGGCGATCATCACCGGGAACGCGAAGGTCACCACGGCGTTCATGATCCAGCCGGCAGCGACCGCGACGCCCTGCGCAGTGCCGCGGATGCGGGCCGGGAAGATCTCCGAGACCAGCACCCAGTTGACCGTGCCGGACTGCTTGAAGAACACGAACAGGGTCACCAGCGCCAGCACCAGCCACGGCAGGTAGGCCGGCACGGTGGCCGCGATCGCGCCGGACGCGTCGATGTGCGGCGCGATGCCGAAGCCGAAGACCAGTGCCAGCGAGAACAGCGCGAGCACGATGCCGGTCTCCTGGTAGATGCCGACGTGACGCCGGGCGAGCCGTCCGACCAGGTAGATGCCGATGCCGGCACCGATCGTGGAGGCGATCCCGGTGACCACGTTCAGGGTGATCGCGTCGGCCGAGGAGAACCCGGCCGCGACCAGGACTTTCGGCAGGTAGTACATCGCGGTGTTGATGCCGGTGAGCTGATCGAAGATGCCCAGGAAGCAGCCGATCACCAGCACCCGACGGGTCCACCGGGTCGACCAGGCCTGCCGCAGCGTCCAGCGCGCCTGCCGGCCCTCGACCCGCTGCACCTCGACCATGCCCTGGATCTCGACCCCGACGTCGTCGCGCCGCTCGTCGCGGATCCGCTTCAGTGCACCGATGGCCTCGTAGTAGCGGTGCTTGGCGGCGTACCAGCGGCTCGATTCGGGCATCAGCCGCATGCCGATCCACAACGCGATGGCCGGCAGCGTGCCGAGCACCAGCATGTACCGCCACACCCCGCCGTTGCCGGCGGCGACCACCAGCCCTTCGATGTGGCCGGCCAGATCCCACGGAATCCACGACCCGGCCGCGAACTGCCCGCTGGGGTCGGACGCCACCTGCACCTGGGGCCCGCCGCGGGAGGCCGACAGCATGGCGTTGGTGGAGTAGGCCAGCAGCTGGCCGAACACGATCATGAACTGATCGACGGCGACCAGCGGACCGCGGATGCGTTGCGGCGCCGACTCGGACAGATACATCGGCACGCTGGACGAGGCCCCGCCGACAGCGAAGCCGAGAACGACGCGGAACAGCGACAGGATCAGTACGTTGCCGGCCAGCGCCGAGCCGACCGTGCCGACGATGAAGATCAGCGCGAGCAGCAGGATGTTGTGCCGACGTCCGTGCCGGTCGGCGAGCCGTCCGCCGACGATGGCGCCGATCGCCGCACCCACGGCCAGGCAGCCGCCGACCAGGCCCTCATCGAGCGGGGTGAGCGCCAGTCCGCCGCCGGCGATCGGAAGGTAGAGGTAGGGCAGTGCGCCCGCGATGACGCCGGTGTCATAGCCGAACAGCAGCGAGCCCAGGGTGGCGACGGCCACCAGCAGCCCGATCGGACGCCGCTTGCCCGACGGCGGTGTGGACGCCACCAGGTCGGCCAGCTCCTCGGCGCTGGGATCCGGGGGCAGCGTCGCGCTCCGTGATTCTGGACGGCTCATGCTTCCCCTCGACACAATGTGGAATTTCCGGGGTCAGCATAGGGGCGATGACACGCCCCGACGTCAGGCGGCCATCAGCTGCAATCGGCTGGGCGCGTACGCCTTGGTCTTCAGCGGCATCCCGGCCTCGGACGGCGTCCGGTTCGCCTTCCGGGCATTGCAGGTGTGACAAGCCGCGACGGTGTTCGTCCAGGTGTTCCGGCCGCCCTTGGACTGGGGCAGGATGTGGTCGACGGTGGTGGCCCGGTCGCCGCAGTAGCCGCAGGTGTGCGAATCCCGCTTCAGCACCCCGCGCTTGGTCCAGCCGGGCGCACGTCCGTAGAGAAATGTGGTCTTCACGTAGCGCACCAGCCGGAGCACCTCCGGCTGCGGATAGCTGCCGAACACCAGGTCGGGATGGGCGGATTCGATCACCGCCACCTTGCGCAGCAGCATGCCGATCGCATGCTGCAAGGACACGGTGTGCAGCGCGGTGTTGTCAGTATTCAGGACGAGCACGGCCATTCAGATACTCCTTCCCGCTGGCTGCGGGCAAAAAGAAACCGTTCCGCATAAGCGCGGAACGGTGGCAGCACCAGGAACTGGTAGAGGCGTCTCAGTCATGCTCGCTATCCGCACGCCGACGAGCCGCGGTGTGGGAACACTCAGGCTGATCATCGGGTACTCCATCGACTGAGAACGGGACCAGAGTAACCCCGGAGTTCGCAATGTCGCGACGACACTCAGGCGTTGACCGCCAGCGCCGTGACGATGCGGTCGGCGGCGCCGCCCAGGTTGAGCAGTTCGGCGAGCTCGGCGAACACCTCCGGCTGGACGGGCGCGCCGGGCAGGCGGAGGTCGTCCAGGGTGACGCCCAGCGGCAGATCGCGCTTGACCCGGACGACCTCGCGAGCACCGGCCAGGTAGTCGATGCCGGCGGTGAGCCGGTTGGTGAGGGCGGGGGAGAGCCGTTTCGCGGACGCCGCCGCCAGCACCCCTTCCAGGTCGCCGTGGTCGGCGATCAGCCGGGCGGCGGTCTTCTCACCGATCCCGGCCACGCCCGGTAGGCCGTCCGAGGCGTCGCCGCGCAGCGTGGCGAAATCGGCGTAGCCGGCGCCGTCGATGCCGTAGCGCTGGCGCAGCACCTCGTCGGTGACCCGCTCGTGGTTGCGGACGCCCTTCACCACCGACAGCACTCGCACCTGACGCTCGTCGTCGATGAGCTGGAACAGGTCCCGGTCGCCGGTGATCACGTCCACCGGCACGGACGCCGTCGACGCCAGGGTGCCGATCACGTCGTCCGCCTCGTGATCGTCCGCACCGACGATGGCGATGCCGAGGGCGTCCAGGACGGCGCGGATGTACGGCACCTGCGGGCTCAGTTCGTCGGGGACGACCTCGACGTCACCGGCCAGCACCCGGTGCGCCTTGTAGCTGGGTACCAGCTCGACCCGCCACGCCGGACGCCAGGCGTTGTCCCAGCAGGCCGCCGCATGGGTGGGCCGGTACTCGGTGATGAACCGGGCCAGGAAGTCCAGCAGACCCCGGACGGCGTTCACCGGCTGGCCGTCCAGGGCCCGCAGCGAGCTCGGTAGACCGAAAAAAGCCCGGAAATACAGCGATGCTGTGTCATAAAGCTGCAAAGATTCCGGTTTCACCCGCACATAGTGACACGATTGGGCCATGGAGAGCACGGACCGCCAAATTCTCGCGCTGCTGTCTCGGGACGGTCGCATGTCGTACACCGACATCGGCAGGGAGACCGGACTGTCGACGTCCGCGGCCCAGCAGCGGGTCCGCCGGCTGGAGCAACGCGGTCTGATCACCGGTTATCGCGCCGAACTCAGCGCGGAAGCACTCGGTCTGGCGTTGACCGCGTTCATCGCGCTCAACGGCACCGACCCGGCCACCGATGACCAGATTCCCGAACGGCTCTCCCACCTGTCGAACATCGTGTCCTGCTATTCGGTCGCCGGCGACGCCAGCTACATCCTGATCGTCCAGGTGGCCACCCCGGCCGCGCTGGAGACGCTGCTGACCCAGATCCGGTTGGCGGCGGGCGCGTCCACCCACACCACGCTGGTGTTGTCCGTCCCGTTCCGGGGGCGCGCCGTTCTCTGATCGGGCTTCCCAGCCCTGGGTAGCATGCCCTCCGTGACCGACCGCCTGCGCGCCCTGCCGTGGTGGCTGCGAAGTTCGCTGGCGGCGTTGGCGGGTGCCGCCGCCACCCTCGGTTTCGCACCCACCGGTTGGTGGCCGGTGCTGATTCTGGCGATGAGTTGCCTCACCCTGCTGGCGCTGCCCGCACCGAGCTGGTGGCAGGCCGCGGTGACCGGCTTCTGTTTCGGACTCGCCTGGTATCTCACCGGCGTCACCTGGATGAGCGTCGTCTTCGTCGAAGCGATGATCGCGTTGTCGGCGTTGGAGGCCTGCTATCTGGCGCTGTTCGGCGTGCTGCTGCGGCTGGCCGGACGGTCGCGGTTCTGGCCGCTGCTGGCTGCAGGTAGCTGGCTGGTCGTCGAATATCTGATCGGCAATGTGCCCTTCGGTGGCTTCCCCTGGCTGCGGCTCGGCTACACCACCGTCGACTCTCCGCTGGCCGGTCTGCTGCCGCTCGTCGGCGTCCCCGGCGCCGGGTTCGCCATGGCCCTGATCGCCCAACTGATCGCCTGGATCGTGCTCACCGCCCACGGACGCCGCCGGCTGATCGGCGCCGCGGCCGCACTCGCCGTCCTGCTCAGCGGGCTGCTGGGGCTACTGGTGCCCGCGGGTGCCGAGCAGGGCAGTGTCAGCGTCGGGTACGTGCAGGGCAACGCGCCCGGCGGCGGCATCTACGGTCTCGGCGCGCCCCGCACCATCACCTACAACCATCTGGCCGAAACCCAGCGGCTGGCCGCCAAGGTGAACGCCGGCGAGCTGCCGAAACCCGACTTCGTGGTGTGGCCCGAGAACGGCACCGACCTCGACCCGTTCCGCGACGTCCGCACCGGTGCCGCCGTGGGGACGGCGGTGAGCGCGGTCGGCGTCCCGATCCTGGTCGGCACCATCACCGAGGACCCGGCGGCCTACACGCGGCAGACCGCCGCCATCATGTGGTACCCGAACACCGGACCGGGCGCCCGCTACGACAAACGCAACCTGGTGCCGTTCGGTGAGTGGGTGCCGCTGCGGTCCATCCTCGAGCCGTTGTTCCCGGTGGTGCGCTACGTGGGGGCGCAGTCGATCCCCGGCACCGGACCCGGCGTCCTTCCGGTGAGCCTGCCCGGCCGGACGATCCAGGTCGGCGATCTGATCTGCTACGAGGTGGCCTACGACGGCACCGTGCACGACACGGTGCAGGGGGGCGCCGAGGTGAACGTGGTGCAGAGCAGCAACGCCATGTACGTGGGCACCCGTCAGGTGGCGCAGCAGTTCGAGATCACCCGGGCACGGGCGGCGGAGTTGCGCCGCGAGATCCTGGTGGTCACCACCACCGGCACCTCCGGCCTGATCCGTCCGGACGGCAGCGTCGCGTTCACCCTGCCCGAGTTCCAGTCGGCGTCCGGAGTCACCGAACTGCCGTTGCGCACCGGCGCCACCCCCGCGGTGCTGTACTCGGGCATCGTGCAAGCGGTGCTGATCGGGACCACCGTGCTGGCCTTGGTCTGGACCGGGTGGCGGCATCGGGGGAGCGCCGGACGGATGCGGCAGAATGGAAGCTCTGTATCGACCCAGGAGACGATGTGACCGAAACCGCGAGCAACGCCACAGCCACGCCCGAGTGGGCAGAGTTGGGCAAGGTGCTCGTCATCATCCCCACCTACAACGAGGCCGAGAACGTCATTCCGATCGTGCAGCGGTTGCGTGCGGCGGTGCCGGACGCCGACATCCTGATCGCCGATGACAACTCGCCGGACGGCACGGGCCGGATCGCCGACGACCTGGCGGCCTCCGACGAGCAGGTGCATGTGTTGCATCGACGGGCCAAGGAGGGCCTGGGTGCCACCTACCTGGCCAGCTTCGCCTGGGGGTTGGAGCATGGCTATGGGGTGCTGGTGGAGCATGACGCCGACGGTTCGCATCAGCCGGAGCAGTTGCCGAGCATGTTGCGGGCGTTGAAGGACGCCGACATGGTGAAGGGCTCCCGGTGGGTGCCCGGCGGGTCGATCAAGAACTGGCCCTGGCACCGCAAGTTCATCTCGCTGGGCGGCTCGCTGTGGTCGCGGATCATGCTCGGCATTCCGTTGCGGGACATCACCGGCGGATTCACCGCGTTCCGGGCCGACACGCTGCGCGGCATCGATCTCGATACCGTTGAGTCGGCCGGCTACGCCTTCCAGATCGATCTGGCCCGGCGTGCGGTGGAACGTGGCTTTCGGGTGGTCGAGGTACCTATCGAGTTCATCGAGCGCGAGCGGGGCGACTCCAAGATGAGCAGCGGCATCGCCGTCGAAGCGGCCCTGCTGACCACCCGGTGGGGCGTCGCCAAGCGCGGCCAGCAGGTGAAGAACTACCTCGGCTTCCACAAGCGCCGGGCAAGCAAATGACCGTTCCGCAGCAGCCCGCACGCGGACGGCGTCCCTGGCTGGCGCCGCTGGTGCTGCTGTTCCTCGTCCTCGTCCCGGTGGTCGAGGTATGGCTGCTGGTCAGCGTCGCACAGCAGATCGGCGCGCTGCCCACGCTGGCCATCCTGATCGGCCAGGCGATCCTGGGCGGCTGGCTGATGCGACGTGAGGGCGCCAAGGCATGGCGGGCGCTCAACGAATCGGTCAGTTCCGGACGGCTGCCCGGCGGCGAACTGCTCGACCCGGTGCTGATCATGGTCGGCGGGGTGCTGGTGATGGTGCCGGGCTTCTTCACCGACGTGTTCGGGCTGATCTTCCTGCTGCCGTTCACCCGGCCGCTGGCCCGCGGGCTGCTGCAACTGTTCATCGCGCGGCGGGCCGCCCGCTCCGGCATCGACCTGAACGTGATGCGGGCGAAGATGGAGCGCGACACGGTGATCCGCGGTGAGGCCGTACCCGAGGAGCCCACCCGCGACAGCGCGCCGAAACCGCCCGGTCAGGCGTCCGATCCCACCGTGATCAAAGGCGAGATCGAGCCCTAAACCCCGACCACCGCCGGCTGAGCTTGTCGAAACCTCTTTCAGCGCGATGTGGCGCCGGGGTCTCGACAGGCTCGACCAGCGGTGGTCAGTGCTTGCTTGCAGCCGTCAGTTGCCGCGGATCTCGTCCAGCCGTTCGGCCAGCAGCTCCTCCAGCTCTTCGATGGAGCGTCGCTCCCGCAGCATGTCCCAGTGGGTACGCGGGGGCTTGACCGCTTTGGCCTCGGGCTCGACGCCGTCCGAACGCCGCGCGACCGCGCCGCACCGGGGGCATTCCCACTCGGTGGGCAGGTCGGCCTCTTCGGCGAAGGTGACGCTGAAGTGGTGACCCTTGGGGCAGTCGAAACCAGTTTCCTGACGTGCCGCGAATTCGACGCCGGCGCCGTCGGCGAAGCTCTTCGAGCCCAAGCCCGAGCCGCGCAGTGATCGCTCAGCCATAATTTCTCCCTCCACCCCGGACGACCCAGCGGTCGACCGGCCGTCTCCACGCTACCGGGTGACCCCAAGCCGCTCACAGGACTTTGGGTAACGCATTTCCGGCCTCGGTGATTCCCCGGCGCATATCGACCCGGCTCAGCAACAGGCCTCCGACTAGGAAGAAGAGCACCAAAGTGAGGATCGCCCAGCGGTAGGAGTGGCTGAACTGGAAGACCAGCGCGAAACTCAACGTGCCCAGCCAGCTGGTCCCGCGCTCCATCGCCTGATAGAAGCTGAAGTACTCCGACTCGCGGCCCTTGGGCACCAGCTGGGAGTACATCGACCGGCTCAACGCCTGGGTGCCGCCCATCACCAACCCGATCGCCGCACCGAGCGCGAGCAGTGCGCCGAAGATGCCGGCCGGCAGGAAGAAGGCCACCGACACCACGCCGAACCAGATCACGATGCCGATCAGCACGGTGCGTTTCGCGCCCAGCCGGGCGGCGACGCGTCCGAACAGCAGGGCACCGCCGAAGGCGACGAACTGGGTGAGCAGGAAGGTGATCATCACCTGCGAGGTGTTCATGCCCAGTTCGAGCTGGGCGTACAGGCTGGACTGGCCGATCACGGTTTGGATGCCGTCGTTGAAGAACAGGTAGGCGACCAGGAAGAGCAGGGTCTGCGGGTAGCGCCGCAGGTCGATGAAGGTGTCGGCCAGCTGCCGCAGCGGATTGCGCCGGGCCGGGGGGGAGTGGGTCACCTCGGCCAGGGTGCGTTGCGGCAGTGAACGCAGGCCCAGCACCGGGATGATGGTGAACACGCCCCACCACAGGCCTGCCGACAGCAGGCTGAGCCGGATGGCCATGCCGTAGCTGATGCCGAGCGGTTCGTAGGCGGTCATCACCACCAGATTGAGCGCCAGCAGCAGTCCGCCGCCGAGATAGCCGAGCGCCCAGCCGCGACTGGACACCCGGTCACGGTCGTCGGGGGACGCGATCCGCACCAGAATGCCGTCGTAGATGACCTGGGACGATCCGATGCACAGGTTGGCCACGATCATCAGGACGGCGCCGAGCTGCCAGTTGTCGCCGCTCAGGAAGAACATCGCGGACGCCGCCGCCGCGCCCACCCAGGCCAGAGCGCCGAGCCACCACTGCGGATGCCGGGAGCGGTCGGCGATGACTCCGACCAGCAGCAGCGCGATCGTGGTCAGGATCGTGGAGATGGTGACCAGGAAGGGATGCACTGCTCCGGGCAGCACACCGAAGCCCAACAGCGACACCGGGTTCTCGCAGACCGCGCCCGATTCGAGGTCGGGGCAGGCGGCGTTGGTTGCCAGGCTGGTCAGGTAAGGGCCGAGAATGACGGTCGCGGTCGTCGTCACATAGGCCGAGTTCGCCCAGTCGTACCAGTACCAGGCGCGCTGCTGCGGTGTACTGCGCTGTTTCTGCCGGACGTCACCCATCAGTTGCCCTCCCATAGGCCGCGCTCGGTCAGCACCTCGGCCAGCACGTCGATCCGGTCGCTGACCAGGCCGTCCACGCCGAGGTCGATCAGTCGTTCCATCTCGGTCCGGTCGTTGACCGTCCAGACGTGCACCGCGCGGCCGGCGGCGTGCGCCGTCCGGATCAGGCCGCGGGTGAGGACGGGCATCCGGTCGTGCCAGGCCCGCGCGGGGATCTGCAGCACGACGCCCGGCGAGGCGACGAGGCGCCGTCCGAGTGGTGCGTAGGCCTGCCAGGCCACCCCCGCCGGGCCGGCCGCGGTCGCGACGCGTCCGTGGGTGCGCCGGCGGAAGGCCCGGATCCGGGCCGACGAGAACGAACCGACGCACACCCGGTCGTGGGCATGGTGGGCGTCCAGCGCCCGGATCAGCGGTTCGATGGCCTGCGGCACCTTGAGGTCGATGTTGAACCGGGCCTCCGGGAGCGCCTCCAGCAGTTCGTCAAAGGTGGGAATCGGGTCGATGCCGGCGATCCGCACCTGGCTCAGTTCGCGCCAGGGCAGCCGTTCGGGCACGCCGGTGGCGTCGGTGACCCGGTCCAGGGTGTTGTCGTGGAAGGCGAACAGCTCGCCGTCGGCGGAGACGTGGACGTCGGTCTCCAGATAGCGATAGCCGCGCTCGACGGCCCGGCTGAAGGCGTACAGGGTGTTCTCGCGCGGGCGGTCGGCCTCGGAGAGGAAGCCGCCGCGGTGCGCCATGGCGGCGAACCGTGTGTCGAAGTAGCGGTAGTCACCGGCCTGCACGCGTTCAGTATGGGTGAGGGATGGACATGGGGGCCATAATCGGGGCATGTCGGAGACTTCAGCACCCATTCGTCAGGCCCTGCGGGACGCCCTGCCGGGCGCAATGAAGGCGCGGGACACCCCTGCGCGCAATGCGATCCGTTCGGCACTGGCAGCCATCGAGAACGCCGAGGCCGTCGTGCCCGAGACCACCGGCGGCCCGCCCGCGACCAGTGAGCATGTGGCCGGGACTGCGGTCGGCGTCGGGGTGGCCGAGGCTGATCGCCGCGAGCTGGACGAGGACCACACCCTGGAGATCGTCAGTGCGGAACGCGACGAGCGGCTAGCCGCGGCGGCCGACTACCGGGCCCGCGGTGAGGAACAGCGGGCTGCCGAGTTGGAGGCTGAGGCGGCCGCGCTGGACGCCTTCCTGTGCTGATCGCCGAGAGCGTTTCCACCGCACGACGGTGTGCGACACAATAGGGCCTCGTGACAACAATCCTGTCGATCCAGTCGTCCGTCGCGTACGGCCACGTGGGTAACAGCGCAGCCACCTTCCCGCTGATGCGGTCCGGTGTCGAGGTCTGGCCGGTGCTCACCGTGCACTTCTCCAACCACACCGGGTACGGGGAATGGCGCGGACCGCTGCTGGCCGCCGAGGACGTGGCCGAGGTGATCCGGGGCATCGACGAGCGGGGCGTGCTGCCACGGGTGGACGCTGTGCTGTCCGGCTACCAGGGTGCCGAAGAGGTCGGCGCCGTGGTGCTCGACGCGGTCGCCCTGGTGAAGGAGCGCAGTGCGCGCGCGATCTACTGCTGTGATCCGGTGATGGGCGATGTCGGACGCGGCTTCTTCGTCCGGCCCGGCATTCCGGAGTTCATGCGCGACCAGGTGGTGCCGAAGGCGCAGATCGTCACCCCGAACCATTTCGAACTCGACTTCCTCACCGGCCGCGAGACGCACACCCTGGACGAGGTGATCGAAGCCGCCCACGCGCTGCGGGCCGTCGGCCCGGAGACGGTGCTGGTGACGTCCGTGGTGACCGACACCACCGATGACGATTCGCTGACCATGCTGGCCGTCACCGGCGAGGGTGCCTGGCAGGTGACCACCCCGCGGCTGGACCGCACCTTCACCGGTTCCGGCGATCTGACCGCCGCCATGTTCCTGGCGCACTGGCTGCGCACCCAGTCCGCTGCGGAGGCGGTCGGCGCCACCGCCGACATCGTCTACTCGGTGCTCAAGCAGACCGCCGATTCCGGCCTGTCCGAGCTCCAGTTGGTGGCCGCCCAGGACGAGATCGTCACCCCCACGTACCACTTCGACGTCCACCAGGTGCGCTGACCCCGGTTCGAAAGGGACGGTTCCTTTCGTTCCACCTACAGCAATTCGGTGGAACGAAAAGAACCGTCCCTTCGTACCGGTTGCGGGTCAGTCGCGGAAGACCTCGATCTTGGCGCCCAGGGCGTTGAGCCGGTTCGGCAGATCCTCGTAGCCGCGGTTGATCACGTAGACGTCGCGCAGCACGCTGGTGCCCCGGGCCGCGAGGGCGGCCAAAAGCAGGCAGACGGCGGGGCGCAGGGCCGGGGGAGAGATGACCTCCTGGCCGCGCCAGCGGGTCGGGCCGGTGACGATGATCCGGTGCGGGTCGAGCAGCTGGACGTTGGCGCCCAGCTTGGTCAGCTCGACCAGGTGGATGGCCCGGTTCTCGTACACCCAGTCGTGGATCATCGTCCGGCCCTGCGCCACCGCGGCGATCACCGCGAAGAACGGCAGGTTGTCGATGTTCAGGCCGGGGAACGGCATCGGGTGGATCTTGTCCGAACTGGCGTACAGCTCGGAGGGATGCACGGTGATATCGACCAGTCGGGTGTTGCCGTTCTCGGCCGGGTACTCCGGCGACAGGTCGAACGACTGGCCCATCTCGGCCAGAATCTCCAGCTCGATCTCCAGGAACTCGATCGGGCACCGCTGCACGGTGAGCTCGGAGCCGGTCACGATGGCCGCGGTGAGCAGGCTCATCGCCTCGATCGGATCCTCGGACGGCGCGAAGGCGATGTCGGTGTCGATCAGCGGCAGTCCGCGCACCCGCAGGGTGGTCGAGCCGATGCCGTCGACGTGGACGCCGAGCTGCTGCAGGAAGAAGCACAGATCCTGCACCATGTAGTTGCTGCTGGCGTTGCGGATGACGGTCTCACCCGGGTGCCGCGCCGCCGCCATCAGGACGTTCTCGGTCACCGTGTCGCCGCGCTCGGTGAGGGTGATCGAGCGATGCGCGAACGGGTCGATCGGAGTAACCCGGGCGTGGTAGGAGCCCTCGGTGGCCTTGATGTCGAGGCCGAAGTGGCGCAACGCCTGCAGATGCGGCGTGACGGTGCGGGTGCCCAGGTTGCAGCCGCCGGCGTAGGGCAGTTCGAAGGTCTGCTCGTCGTGCAGCAGCGGACCGAGGAACATGATGATCGAGCGGGTCCGGCGGGCGGCCTCGACGTCCATCTTGGCGAGTTCCAACCGGTCCGGGCGGACCAGTTCGAGTTCGGTGCGGTCGTCCGACCAGGTCGCCTTCACCCCGATGCTGGTGAGCACCTCGAGGATCCGGTTGACCTCCTCGATCTGCGCGATCCCGCGCAGCACCGTGCGGCCGCGGTTCAGCAGCGAGGCGCACAGCAGCGCGACCGCTGCGTTCTTGGACGACCGGACCTTGATCGACCCGCTGAGCGTCGCCTCACCGTGGATCCGCAGGTGCAGCGCACCGCTGGTGGTCTGCGGCTGCTCCAGCGCCTCGGCGATCCTGTTCACCAGATCGACGGAGAGTTCCCGCTGGCCGGCCTCCAGATCGTTGACGGTCTCACGTGAGGTGCCCAGCTCGTCCGCCAACTCCTGTTGAGAGAGTCCGCGCTGCCTGCGGGCGTCCCGGATCAGGTACCCGATGCTGGTAGGGGAGAGTTCTGTCACCCCGGAAGCTTAAGCCATCAGATCCAGCCCCGATTGCGACCCTCCTGCGGCAAGGGTGATCACGGGGCGTCCAGCAGGCTGAAAACTGGGGAGGCGGTCCACTAGGGTGCTGCTCATGAGCGCACACTTCGACGTCGTTGTCCTGGGAGCGGGCCCGGGTGGTTATGTGGCCGCCATTCGCGCCGCGCAGCTTGGCAAGAAAGTAGCCATCATCGAGAAGCAGTGGTGGGGCGGCGTCTGCCTCAACGTGGGCTGTATTCCGACCAAGTCGCTGCTCCGCAACGCGGAGCTGGCGCATATCTTCACCCACGAGAAGGACTTCTTCGGCATCGAGGGCGAGGTCACCTTCAACTTCGGCAAGGCATTCTCGCGCAGCCGTGAGGTGTCGAACCGCATGGTCGGTGGCATCCACTACCTGATGAAGAAGAACAAGATCACCGAGCTCAACGGCTGGGGCACCTTCGTCGACGCCAAGACCATCGAGGTGGCGACCGACTCCGGCACCGAGACGGTCACCTTCGACAACTGCATCATCGCCACCGGCTCGACCACCCGGATGATCCCCGGCACCTCGCGCAGCGCTCGCGTCTTCACCTATGAGGAGCAGATCCTCGCCGACAACCTGCCGGGTTCGATCATCATCTGCGGCTCGGGTGCGATCGGCACCGAGTTCGCCTACGTGCTCGCCAACTACGGCGTGAAGGTGACCATCGTCGAGTTCCTCGACCGGATGGTGCCGCTGGAGGACCCCGAGATCTCCCGCGAACTGACCAAGGCCTACAAGAAGATGGGCGTCGAGGTGCTCACCTCCACCAAGGTGGAGGCGATCGAGGACACCGGATCATCGGTGAAGGTGACCGTCAGCCCGGCCAAGGGCGGCGAGCAGAAGGTGCTCGAGGCCGACCGGGTGCTGCAGTCCATCGGCTTCGCACCGCGCACCCAGGGCTACGGCCTGGAGAAGCTCGGTGTCGAGCTCACCGAGCGCGGCGCGATCAAGATCGACGACTACATGCGCACCAACGTGCCCGGCATCTACGCGATCGGCGACGTGACCATGAAGCTCGCCCTGGCGCACACCGCCGAGGCGCAGGGCGTGGTGGCGTCCGAGACGATCGCCGGCGCCGAGACCATGCCGATCAACTACGACATGATCCCGCGGGCCACCTACTGCCAGCCGCAGATCGGCTCGTTCGGCTACACCGAAGAGCAGGCCAAGGAGCGCGGCTACAACGTCAAGGTCGCCAAGTTCCCGTTCTCGGCGAACGGCAAGGCGCACGGCCTGGGCGACGCGACCGGCTTCGTCAAGGTCGTCGCGGACGCCGAGCACAACGAGATCCTGGGCGCCCACATGATCGGCCCCGACGTCACCGAGTTGCTGCCCGAGCTGACCCTGGCCCAGCAGTGGGATCTGACCGCCGACGAGGTGGGCCGCAACATCCACGCCCACCCGACGCTGTCCGAGGCGCTCAAGGAAGCCGTCGAAGGCATCGCCGGACACATGATCAACTTCTGAGCAGCCACCTACTACCTGTCTCTGACCGGGTCCGCGTCGCGGGCCCGGTCAGTTGCGTTTCTGGAGTCGACGGCCGCCGGGGAGACCACACGGAGGCTCCGGTGAACTACGTCCGGAAAACGCCACACATCGATCCGCCGAACCGCCGGACGACCTGCGCGACGCCGAGCGAGCCGTTGTAAGAATGGGGCAATGCCCTCGAATCGTCTTGCCGCTTTCGCCATGGTCGTGCTGCTGGCCGGCTGCAGCGTCGCCCCACCCGCCGGCCAGACGACACCGCCGTCACAGGGGCGTGCCACCACGCCGTCCGAGTCAGGCTCGCCGGGAGGTACTCCGTCGACGCCGCAGACCACGGAGCCCCCCGCGGCGCTGGAACTACCGCGCGGCGGCCGGGAGTTGTTCCCGCGCTACCGGCTGTTCGGCTACTCCGGCTACCCGGGAGCCCCCGGGCAGGGGCGGCTCGGCATCGGTGACCTGGAAACCCGGGTGAAAGAGATCGAGCAGCGCGGCAAGGCTTGGCGTGGCGGCCGCGAACTGATGCCCGTGATGGAGTTGATCGCCGTCACCGTGCACGGTTCGCCGGGCAAGGACGGCATGTACCGGACGCGGGCGCCGGAGTCGCTGATCAAGCGCTGGCACGACATGGCGACCAAGCACAAGGCGATGCTGCTGCTCAACATCCAACCCGGCCGGGCCGACTTCATCGACGAAGTGAAGTACTTCGAGAAGTGGCTGAAATACCCCAACGTCGGCGTCGCGCTCGACCCCGAATGGGCGGTCGGCAAGGGACAGCTGCCCGGCCGGGTCTTCGGCAGCACCACCGGCAAAGAGCTCAACGATGTCGCCATCTATCTCTCGGAGTTGACCGCAGCCAACAACCTGCCCGAGAAGGTGATGCTGTTCCACCAGCTGCACGTCACCATCGTGAAGCAGCCCAAGGCGCTCAAGGAGCACCCGGGCGTGGTCTACATCAACTCGGTCGACGGCATCGGCGCACCGGCCGCCAAGATCGGCACCTACCAGCGGGTGATGAAGACCCGGCCGTCGTATGTGCATCCGGGTTTCAAGCTCTTCTACCAAGAGGACGTACAGACCGGGAAGCGGCTGATGACCGCCAAGGAAGTGCTGAAGCTGAAGCCCCAGCCGGAGTACATCCTCTTCGAGTGAGCAGGAGCCTTGTCGGTGCCTCCTGCTAGCGTCAGGATCGACACCGCAAGGAGTTTCGAGATGTCGAACCTGATCCGCCGAAGCGAAGGGACGCCGGCCCGCCCGTCACCGAGTGCGCGTGCCAACCCCAGTACTGGACGGGATGTCACAACGGCGGAATGGTCCGGTGACGTCCTGACGCCCGCCCAGATGGGTGTCCGCTGGCCATCGTCGATGGGACGTCCGGCGGTGAGCATGGCCGTCGAAGAGAGCGGTGCCCGGCGGCGATCCGACGGCAGCTTCTACAAGCGACGGCAGGCCTGGGCGGCCGACCCGAGCGGTGTAGTGCTGGCTCGCAGTCATCGCGAACTGGTGGCCCGACCTGACGGACGGTTTCAGGTGGCGGGCCCCTGGTCGGCACCGATCTATCGGACCCTGACCGCGGCACAGCCACCGGTACGCCGGGTCGGTGACGTCGCCGACGATGCGCAATCCCGCGCCGCCGCGGACGGCGGGGCCAGGCAGGGGAGAGAGTCGGACGCCGACCATGCGCTGAGCTTCCTGCCCGGTCGGGTGCGCGAGGGTGTCGAGGCGCGAGCCAATCCGCCAGAGCTCTTCTGTGCCGAAGCGGTGCGGTACTCACGCTCGGACGGCTCGGTCTATTGGACGGTGACCGCCCTCAAGCACAACGCGTCCGAAGCCATCGTGGTGCTGGCCAGTCGTCAGGACGGCTCGAGGAAGTGGCAGGTGGAGCAGTTCGTCTATCAGCTCACCAACCCGACGGCCTCGATCGGCCGCGGTCGTTGAGCCATGCCTACGCCCGACTACTACGCCATGCTCCACGTAGCGCAGGACGCAACAGCCGAGCAGATCCGGCGCAACTACATCAGGCTGGCCAAGGCCTTCCATCCGGACACGGGTGACGGCGACGAGCGGGTCGCAAGTGAGGTGACCACCGCCTGGAATGTACTCAAGGACCCGGCGCGCCGCGCCGCGTACGACGCAACGCTGCAGGCCGAGCGCGAGGCCGCACAGGCGCCTGACCCGATGGTCGCCGAGGATCAATCTTTCGAAGACTCCTGGGGCACCGAGGCGCCCTGGCGTCCGGATCCACCGACAAGCCCGCACCAGGCGGCTGGACAGGGCCAGCCGCCGCATCACGGCGGATACGGCCCGGCCTATCCGGAGACCCCACCACCGGTCCGCCCGACGGCACCGCCCGTGTACCCCTCGGCCACACGCCGCCGTGTCCGCCGCCACTATCTGCGTGGTGAGTCGCCCACCGCGATCTGGGTCGGGGTCGCGTGGCTGGCGATCAGCATCGTTCCGGTGATCGTGGGTGCGGTGGTCGTACCGAGCAGTACGTCGACAATGGTGGTGCCGTTCGCACTCACCGTCCTGTCGTTTCAGATCGGACGCCGACGCATCCTGATGTCGGCGATGAGCGGGTGGTACGTCACCTGGGTCGTGCTCAGCGCGGTGTTCGTCCTACTCGCCGTGCCGGGCGCCGCCACCGCGCAGGGCATCCAGGCGTGGCTCACCCCGAGCTGGCTGCTCGGATGGCTGATCAGCTACGTCTGGGCGGTCGAGGTGCGACGCCGCGACCTGTACGGCTAGGCGCCGACATCTAGCATTAATCGAAACTATGTTCTAAGCTCGCGCTATGAGTCTCGAGTTCCAGGTCACCTTCGACTGTCACGATCCACGGGCGTTGTCGATCTTCTGGCGCGACGTCCTCGACTACGTCCATCCGGGCCCGCCCGGGGTGGAGGTGCCTGACGGCGTCGACCCGCTGGACGCCTGGGACGAGTTCCTGGAGCGCGCCCAGGTGCCGCTCGAGCAGCGGAACTCGAGTTCGGCGCTGATCGATCCCGAGGGACGCGGTCCACGGATCTTCTTCCAGCAGGTGCCGGAGGGCAAGCAGGCCAAGAACCGGGTACACCTCGACGTCCGTGCCGCGCCGGGCTTGGCCGGTGACGAGCGGATGACGGCCCTGGAGGCGTCGTGCGAGCGGCTGACAGCCCTCGGCGCCGTCCGCGTGCAACGGTTCGAGCCCGAGCCGCCGTTCAGCGGCGGGTTCATCGTGATGCGCGATCCCGAGGGCAACGAGTTCTGCCTCGACTAACACCCCGGTCCGGGCGCCGGTTTGAGCGAATCTCCGGCGTTGCGTACGCTAGGTGGTCCAAGGGGAGTACTCCGCCACGGTCGGTTCGTCATTACGGATGCCCTGCATCCCGGGCCACCGGTTCCTGATTCTCGGGAATGGAAGAGACCTTGGTGTCGATCAGTCACACCAAGGTTGGAGCACCCCCTTGCAGATCACGCCGCTCGTCTGGGCCGTGACCATTGCCGTCACCATCGCCCTGTTCGTCTACGAGTTCCTCGCCCACGTCCGGAAACCACATGCGCCGTCGATGGGGGAGTCCGCCCGTTGGTCCGCCTTCTACATCGGGCTGGCGTTGTTGTTCGGCGTCGGGGTCGGCCTCGTCTCGGGTTGGACCTACGGCGGCGAGTACTTCGCCGGCTACCTCACTGAGAAGGCGTTGTCGATCGACAACCTGTTCGTCTTCCTGATCGTGATGAGCGGCTTCGCCGTGCCGAAGATCTACCAGCAGAAGGTGCTGATGATCGGCATTGTGATCGCTCTGGTCCTGCGCGGTGGCTTCATCGCCGTCGGGGCCGCACTGATCGAGAACTTCTCCTGGGTCTTCTACCTCTTCGGAGCCTTCCTGCTCGTGCTGGCCTACCAGCAGGCCCGCGGCGGGCACGAAGGCAATCCCACCGACAGCCGCTTCATGCGGTTCGTCCGGCGGGTACTCCCGGTCACCGAGGACTACCACGGGGACAAGCTGACCGTGCACAAGGACGGCCGGCGCTGGGTCACCCCGATGCTGTTGACGATCGTCGCGATCGGCTTCGTCGACCTGGTGTTCGCTCTGGACTCGATCCCGGCCATCTACGGACTGACCGAGGAGCCCTACATCGTGTTCACCGCGAACGCGTTCGCCCTGATGGGCCTGCGGCAGCTCTACTTCCTGGTGGGCGAACTGCTACAGCGTCTGGTCTATCTCGCACAGGGCCTCGCCGTCATCCTGGCGTTCATCGGCGTGAAGCTGGTGCTGCATGCGTTGCACGTCAACGAGCTCGGTTTCGTCAACGGCGGGCAGCCGGTCACCTGGGCGCCGGAGATCCCGATCTGGTTCTCGCTGACGTTCATCGGAGCGACGATCGCAGTGGCGACCGTTGCGAGCCTGGTCAAGACCCGTGAGAGGACGCCCGCATCCATCGACTAACCCCTTAGGGACGGACGGCACAACTGTCCGATAAGCAACATTATGTCAGAAAGCCATGGGCGGACGTTCTTCGCACTCCTCTCTTTCACACGGGTCAAGTGACACCATGGTGATTCCTCATAGTGACGAAGGGTGTGAATCGGATGCAGACGGTGCTCGGTGCCAACGGGCAGATCGCCGAAGAGCTGACTCGCGAGTTGTATCGGAACTTCACCCAGGACATCCGGCTGGTCAGTCGCCGTCCTAGGAAAGTCCACGACACCGACGAGTTGGTGAGCGCCGACCTGACCGACCCCGCGGCCACGAGCCGGGCCGTCGAGGGCAGCCAGATCGCCTACCTGACCGTGGGCCTGCCGATGGATTCGGAGCTGTGGGAGAGGCAGTTTCCGGTGATGATGCGCAACGTCATCGACGCCTGCGCCAGACACGACACGAAACTCGTCTTCTTCGACAACACCTACATGTATCCCGGCACCACGACCCCGCAGACCGAGACGACCGCGTTCCAGCCCAACGGACGCAAGGGCCGGGTCCGCGCGCAACTCGCAACCATGCTGTTGGACGCGATGGCGTCCGGATCGGTGGACGCGGCGATCTGCCGCGCACCCGAGTTCTACGGGCCGGCCAAGACGAAGAGCCTGACCAACTCGCTGGTCTTCGACCGGATCAAGGCCGGCAAACGGCCCTTCGTTCCGCTGAACGCCAAGGCACACCGTTCGCTGATCTGGACGCCGGACGCCAGCCGGGCGATGGCGCTGATCGGCAACTCCCCCGACGCCTACGGCCAGACCTGGCACCTGCCCGTCGACACCGCGCGTCCGACCTATGCCGAGATGATCCGGACCGCCGAGCAGGTCACCGGCCGCCGGATCCGGTCCACGGTATTGCCCTGGTTCGTCTTCGGCATCGGCCGGCGGCTGGCCCAGCCGTTGCGGGAGGTGTACGAGCTGCTCCCCCGCTACCGCGGAGACAACATCTTCGACTGCTCGAAGTTCACCGGACGCTTTCCCGACTTCGTCGTTACCGGCTACCGCGAGGGAATCAGCCAGATCCTCCAAGGGTGACAGCCCTCGAGGCTGAGCATTCACGTCATCCCGGGCTCCGACCCGGGATCTGAAGGTGGAAGAGATCCCGGATCAAGTCCGGGAGGACGATGGCGAGCTTTGGTCAGCGTTCCCTAAGTAGACGGTGTCGAAAGCGCCTCGACCAGCCTGGTGGCGAGCGCCGTCGCGGACTGCGGATTCTGACCGGTGTACAGGTTGCCGTCGACGACCACGTGCGGGCGCAGCGGAAGCCGGGCCTTGTCGTAGCGGACGCCGACCTCGACGAGCCGGTCCTCCAGCAGCCATTTCGCCTTGCGGGCGAAGCTGTTGAGGCGCTCTTCGGTGTTGGACAGGCCGGTCATGCGGCGTCCGGCGAAGGGATTCGTACCGTCGGGATTCGTGGCAGCGAGGATCGCCGCGGGCGCATGGCACAGCAGCGCCAGCGGCCTTCCGGAGGCCAGCCGGCGGGTCAGCAACGCACCCGAGACGGCGTCCACGGCCAAGTCCTCCATCGGCCCGTGTCCGCCTGGGTAGAAGACCAGGTCGAACTCGCTCTCGTCGACACCGTCGAGGCTGACCGGATGGTTCAACTCGTCGGTGATCGAGTTCAGGTAAGCCCGGATCTTCTTCCGAGTCCCCGGCAGGCCTCCGGCGATGCCGAGACTCAACTCGTCGAGCGTGGGTGCCACACCGCCCGGTGTGGCGATGGTGATCCGCCAACCCGCCTCGCTGAACACACGATGTGGCTCGGCGACCTCCTCGGCCCAGTAGCCAGTCGGATGCACGGTGCCATCAGCCAACGTCCAGCCGTTGGCGGCAGAGATCACGAACAGAACGCGGGTCATCGGACAATCCCTTTCATTGAGGTCGATCAACATCGAGCACAGTCAGCAGACTACGACCGTGAACGGACTCGCCGTGAGTCTCTCCGGTGTCGCGGAAGCCGAGCTTCTGCAGAACCCGCCGCGAGGCCACGTTCCAGTCCCAAACGGTCGCCCACAAGCGCGGATAGCCGGACCGATGGGCCCATTCGATGACGATCCGGCCGGCTTCGGTGGCGTAGCCACGATTGTGGACGGCTCGGAGGAGCTCGAAAGCCAGCTCGGGTTCGTCGGGTGCGCCGTTCCCGGTGAACACCAGCCCGCAATAGCCGAGCACGGCGGCGTCGTCCTTACGCTGCACCGTCAGCAGTCCCGGCTTCGAGGTCTCGGACGCGTCCTGAATCTGCGCCGCGATGTCGGCCACCGTCGGACGGCCATCGGAGCTCAACTGTCGATGCGGCGGCACGCGGACGTCCCGCTCCGTCCACAACTGATGGAAGACGGCAGCATCACTTACGACTTGGGGGCGAAGGACGAGACGCTCGGTCTCGAGCATCTCCGGCTCTATCGACATCACCCGTCCTCTCGCCTCGGTCGAATCCTACGGTCGTGGCGCCCGCTCCGAGATCCACCGCGCTGGCCCGACCCTCTGGGCTGACACAATGGCGGCCGATCTTTTGCCTTGCCAAGAAGGGACCACCCCCGATGACCGCGAATCAACCTCCCGAGAACAACGCGCCCCAAACGCCCGCCGGACCTCCGCAGTCTCCCCCGCCGGGCGCCGACCCGGCCTTCACAGCCGGCCAGCCACAGGCACCGGACGCCGCACCCGGCACCTACCCGCCCGCAGCCTTCGCCCCCCAGCCGCCGGCACCGCAGAAGAAGAGCGTGCTCAAGCGCTTCCTGGTCACCATCGTGGGAGTGATCGTCGCCATCGCCATCGGCATCGCCGTGCGCAGCGGCGTCTTCGACAGCCCGTCGATGAAGGTCGGCGACTGCGTCCAGCAGGTCGGCGAGGACGACGTCAAGGTCGTCGACTGCAGCTCAGCCGACGCGCAGTACTCCATTCTCGGCATCGTCGAGAAGCAGAGCCAGATCTCGGCACGGATGGGCGCCTGCAAGGAGTTCCCCGACACCACCAGCGTCTACTGGGAGGGCCGGAACAAGGGCAACGGCACCGTGTATTGCATGAAGAAGTTGTGACCCTCCACGGCGCTCAGCTTCGATCCGGCGATCGAGGCTGAGCGCCGCGCCATGCCGCGTGCGAGACTTACCCGGTGGCGGACTCAGGCATCGTGCTGATCGGTGACCCGCGCGTCACCGCGATCGAGGTTCGTGAGTCGAACGAACCCCTGGTCGACCTGCGTCCCATCCCGCGGCTGCGGATCGACCCCCGCAAGGCCGACCACACCGGCGGCTGGCATCACGCCCGCGCCGGCTTGGCCGAGCGGCTGGCCAACGCGGCCGCGGCGCTGCCGTCCGGAATCGAATTGCTGATCGTCGAGGCGTTCCGCAGCCCGGCACGGCAGCGGGGCTATTGGGACGGCTACCGCGACGAGTTGCGTGCCCACTACCCCGGCCTCACCGATCCGCGGCTCTACCACCTCGCCACCCGCTGGGTGGCGCCGCCTGAGGTCGCCCCGCACTGCACCGGTGGCGCCGTCGATCTCACCCTGTGCGATACGGACGGCGTCGAACTCGATCTGGGATCGCCGCTGGACGCCACCCCTGAGCAGAGCTCGGGAAGCTGCTTCACGGCCGCCCAGGTGCCCCGCGAGGCGGCGGCGAACCGGGCGATCCTGGTGAGCACGCTGACCGACGCCGGGCTGGTCAACTACCCGACCGAGTGGTGGCACTGGTCCTACGGCGAGCGGTACTGGGCGTTCAGCACCGGCGCCCCGCACGCCCTCTTCGGGCCGGTCGAACCGCCGTCCTGACCGACACCACCGCCGAGTCGGGTTCCGAACACCCGCCTGGCGCGGCAGGATGCCGGGTATGGATCGGACCCAGGAAGGCGGCGCCACCCCACCGCCGGAGCAGAACCAGCGGTCCCGGCTGGCCTCCGCGGAGCGGCTGAAGGCGTTCGCGGACGCCGTGGTGGCGATCGCCATGACACTGCTGATCCTGCCGCTGATGGAGAGCGTCAGCGAGGTGGCCAGGGAAGGCGGCAACGCCGCGGAATGGGTCACCGAGAACGGTGACCAGCTGTTCAGTTTCGCGTTGAGCTTCGTGCTGATCGGCGCGTTCTGGCTGAGCCACCACCGGCTGTTCGACCGCGTCCACCTGGTCACCGGACGGCTACTGGTACTCACCATCGCGTGGATGTTCACCATCGTCTGGCTACCGGTCGCCACCGCGATCGTCGGTCTGATGGACAACGACCCGGTGCAGAAGACGCTGTACATCGGCTCGCTGTTCGCGACCAGCGTGATGATGACGGTGCTCGGCTGGTACGCCCTGCGGCACCCCGAACTGCACGACATGCCGGTCGCCAATCTGCGCAGCGGCATCCTCGCCGACGCGATCGCCTCGGCGCTGTTCGCGCTCGCCTATCTGCTCACCATCGTGTTTCCCGTGCTCAGCTATCTGCCGATGTTCCTGCTCGCGCTGACCGGCCCGCTGCACAACTGGCTGCGGCGCTACCTGCCGCACTGAGCGCGCAAGGATGGGGACCATGACCAAGAAGATCGGTTTCCTCTCCTTCGGGCACCACCGTGACGTTCCCGGCTCTCGGGTGCGGAGCGCCGGCGACGCGCTGCGCGACCACATCGAGTTGGCCGTCGCCGCCGAGGCCGCCGGAATGGACGGCGCCTGGCTGCGGGTGCACCACTTCGACCACAGCCTGTCGGCACCCTTCCCGCTGCTGGCCGCGATGGCGGCCCGGACGTCCACCATCGACGTGGGCACCGGCGTGGTAGATCTCCGCTACGAAAATCCGCTCTACTTGGCCGAGGAGGCGGCGGCCACCGACCTGATCGGCGACGGACGGCTGCAACTCGGCATCAGCCGGGGATCCCCCGAGCCCGCCGCGGACGGCCAGGCCGCCTTCGGCTACCGGCTGGCAGACGGGCAGGACTGGGCCACCGTCACCCACGACAGGGCCGAGTTGTTCCGCCGGGCGATCGCCGGCGAGCCGGTGGCCCACTCGCATCGTGCGCTGGCTGCCGGACGCGGACCGGACCTGCCGATCGGGCCGCTCTCCCCCGGCCTGAGCAGCCGGATCTGGTGGGGTTCGGGCAGCCACGCCACCGGCGTCCGAGCCGGTGAGCAGGGCTACAACCTGCTGTCGTCGACCCTGCTGCTGGCCGACGACGGGCGTCCGTTCCATCTGCAGCAGGCCGATCAGGTCCGCGACTACCGGACGGCGTTCGCCGCCGCCGGGCACACCTCCGGCGGGCAGGCGGCCGTCACCCGCAGCGTGTTCCCGCTGACCACCGCCGAGGACCGCTCCTACTTCGGGCTCGAGCGGGGCGGCGAGGGCGTGGGCTTCCTGGACGGCACCACCGCCCGCTCCGGGCCCACCTTCGCCGGGCCGCCCGAGCAGGTGGTCGCCGATCTTCGTGGCGACGAGGCGGTGCAGGAGGCCGACTACGTGCTGTTCGCGCTGCCGTCCATGCTGGGCGTCGACTACAACGCTCACCTGTTCGAGAACCTGGTCGCCGTGGCTCGCGAACTGGGCTGGAAGTAGCAGGAACCGGACGATCACTGTTCATTCGCGTCATCCCGGGATCTCAGGCGGGAGAGATCCCGGATCAAGTCCGGGATGACGAGGGAAGGCGCTTTGATGAGCACATCCTTAGCGCCGGCGGCGGGTGCGGGCCGCGGGCACCACCATGGGGGTGCCGGTGGCCGGGTCGGGGACGACCGTGCAGGCCAGTCCGAACACCTCGGCGACCAGCTCGGGGGTGACCACCTCGTCCGGAGTGCCCGCGGCGACGATCCGGCCGTCGGCCATCGCGATCAGGTGATCGGCGTAGCGGGCGGCGTGGTTGAGGTCGTGCAGCACCGCGACGATCGTGTAGCCGTCGGCCCGCAGATCGGCGCACAGGTCGAGCACGTCCAGCTGATGGGTGATGTCGAGGAAGGTGGTCGGCTCATCCAGCAGCAGGATCTCGGTCTGCTGGGCGAGCACCATCGCCAGCCAGGCCCGCTGCCGCTGGCCGCCGGACAACTCATCGACCGGGCGTTCGGCCAGCTCGGTCACCCCGGCGGCGTCCATCGCCTTTTCGACCGCCTGTTGGTCGGCGTCCGACCATTGTCGCAGCAGGCTCTGGTGCGGGAAGCGGCCGCGTCCGACCAGGTCCAGCACGGTGATGGTCTCGGGCGCGACGGCGGACTGTGGCAGCATGCCCAGCGTGCGGGCCACCTCCTTGGCCGGCATCGAGTGGATCGTCCGGCCGTCCAGCAGCACCTTCCCGGCGTGCGGCCGCAGGATCCGCGCCAGGGCACGCAGCAGGGTCGATTTGCCGCAGGCGTTCGGCCCGACGATCACGCTGAACCGGTCGTCGGGGACGGCGATGTCGAGCCCCTCGACCACGACCCGGTCGTCGTAGCGCAGTTCCAGTTGCTCGGCGACCAGCCTGGACGTCTCGCCGCTCATCACATTCTCCTTCGCCATTCCCGGGACAACAGCCACGCCAGATACACCCCGCCCACTCCGCCGGTGATCACTCCGACCGGCAGGTCGGTGTCACCGAAGGCGCGCGATCCGATCAGGTCGGACGCCGTCAGCAGCACTGCACCCATCGCCGCCGACGCCACCACGGACGGCGTCCGCCGCTGACCCACCAGGCGAGCCGCCAGCTGCGGCGCGGCCAGCGCCACGAACGAGATCGGTCCCGCCGCCAGCACCGCCACCGCGGACAACCCGACCGACACCGCCAGCGTGGCCCCGGTCACGAAACCCAGCCGGACGCCCAACGCGGACGCCACCTCCGGGCCGAGCAGCACCAGCCGCAACTGCCGCCCCAACGCGATCGCGGCGGGCAGCAGGATCAGCAGGCCCAGGCCGGCCACCATCACGTCCGGCCAGTCGCTGCTGTTCAGGCTGCCGACCAGCCAGCGGGTCGCCTCCATCGACTCCCGGACGCCGCTGCGGGTGAGCAGATACGCCGACACCGAGTCGAGCAGTGCGCCGAGCCCGATGCCGATCAGGATGATCCGGTAGCCGGTGCCCCGGGCCCCCGACGACAGCAGGAAGACCACCAGTGCCGCGACTCCCCCGCCGGCGATGGCGAAGATCGCCGTCTCGGTGCGATCGCTGATACCGAAGGTCAGCATCGCCACCAGTGCTCCGGCCGCGGCGCCGGAGTCGAAGCCGATCACGTCGGGGCTGCCCAACGGGTTGCGGGTCAACGCCTGCAGCAGCGAGCCGGCCGCTCCCAGCCCGGCGCCGACCAGCAGGCCGACGCAGGCGCGCGGCAATCCGATGTCGAGCACCACGAAGTCGAACTCGTCGGTGCGGCGCAGCACGGTGTCGAGGACTTCGGACGGGTTGACCGGCAACGGTCCGGTGCCGAGGGTGGCGAAGACGATCAGCACCGCGCAGCAGACCAGCACGAGAGTCACCAGGGCGCCCCGCCATGACGCGAGCACCCGCCACGGACCGAGCCGCAGGGTGCTCGGTTCCGGGAGCCGCCGGCGCGGGTCGAGATCGGTGGAGGTGGTCACAGCCGGCCGACCCTCCGGGCGCGGACCAGCCAGACCAGCACCGGTGCCCCGACGATTCCGGTGATGATGCCGACCCCGATCTCCTGCGGCCAGGCGATCACCCGGCCGACCACGTCGGCGCTGATCAGCAGCAATGCGCCCAGCAGCGCGGACGCCGGCAGCATGGTGCGGTGATCGACGCCGACGGTGAGCCGGGCCAGATGCGGGACGGCCAGCCCGACGAACGCGATCGGGCCGACGGCGGCGGTGGCTGCCCCGCACAGCATCACGATCACCGCCGCGCTCGCCGTCCGGGTGCCCGGAATGTTGGCGCCCAGCGCGCGTCCGGCCTCTTCGCCCAGTGACAGCGCGTTGAGCGGGCGGGCCAGCAGCATCATGCCCAGCAGGCCGGCGGCCAGGAACCACACCACCGGGCCGACATCCTCCAGGGTCCGGCCGGTCAGGGCGCCGATGTCCCAGTACCGGAAGCTGTAGTAGGCGGTCGGGTCGGCCAGCATGGTGGCCACCACATAGGACTGCAGGGCGGCCTGGACGGCGGCACCGGCGAGCAGCAGTCGCACCGGGTTGGACGCGCTGCGGCGTCCGGTGCCGAGCAGATAGACCAGCACCGCCGCGCACGCCGCGCCGATCAACGCGAACCAGATGTAGCCACCGGGCTGGGTGATGCCGAAGACGCTGATCGCCGTCACCACCGCGGCGGCCGCGCCACCGTTCACGCCCAGCAGCTGCGGGTCGGCCAACGGATTGCGGGTGATCGACTGCATCACCGCCCCCGCCGCGCCCAGCGCGGATCCGATCAACAGTCCGAGCACGGTGCGGGGCAGCCGGCCGCCGCGGACCACGTCCATCGCCTCCTGCTCCTGCCCGAGCAGGCCGGCCCATACCTGGGCGGGGCTCAGCGGATTCGCCCCCACCATCAGGCTGGCCAGGCAGGCGGCCAGCAGGGCGCCGATCGCAAGAAGCACGGTGGCCCTGGACAGCGCGGTGCCGCCCACCCGAACCGGGACGCGCCGCACGTCGCGGGTCGTGGTGGGCGCTGGCACGCGCCTACAGTACGAGAAACTTTGGATTGCCTTACCTAAGTCCGATTAGTGTGTGCTGCGTTGATCGCGACGACGAAGGATGGGCAATGGGGCACAACGATTCGGTATGGGCGCACAAGCTGAGCCGCCGCGGCCTCGGCCTGGCGGCGCTGGGTGTCGCGGGTGCGAGCCTGGTGGGGTGTGGGTCCGCCCCCGCGCCAGCCGCTTCCGGTTCCCCGTCCGCGGCGCCGTCGGACGGCACGCCGGCCGGGTTCCCCACCACCGTCACCCACGCCTACGGCTCCACCGTCATCGAGAGCCAGCCCAGCAAGGTGGTCTCGGTCGGAGTCACCGAGCAGGACTTCCTGCTCGCCCTCGGCGTCACTCCGATCGGCGTCACCGACTGGTACGGCGACCAGCCCTACGCCACCTGGCCCTGGGCGCAGGCGGCGCTGGGTTCGGCACAACCCAAGGTGTTGAAGAACGACGACGGCTTCCAGTTCCTGGAGATCGCCAAGCTCAAGCCCGATCTGATCGTCGGCCCCAACTCGGGGATGAAGCAGGCCGACTACACCAAGCTGTCCAAGATCGCGCCGACCATCGCCCATGCCCGCGCAGACGCGATGTGGTTCTCGCCCTGGACCGAGATGCTGGCGGCGATCGCCCAGGCGGTCGGCAAAGTCGCCGAAGGTGAGCAGCTGACGAACTCCGTCCAGCAGAAGTTCACCGATGCCGCGGCCGGCAATCCGAGCTTCGCCGGCAAGAAGGCCATCTTCCTGCAGAACGCCGTCTACGACGGCAGCCTGATCGCCTACCCGAAGGGGCTCAGCACCGAGTTCCTGACCGATCTCGGCTTCGAGATCCCCGCCGAGATCGATCCCTACGTGAAGGACGGCGAGCAGGCCTACATTCCGGTGGAGAAGATCAGTGTGCTCAACTCGGCCGACGTGCTGCTCTGGGGCACCGAGAAGGACGCCGACCGGGCCGCGCTGGAGAAGGTGCCCGGCTTCAGCTCGCTGACCGCGGTGCAGGCGGGCCGCTCGCTCTACACCGGCGGCGAGCTGGCCGGCGCCATCTACTTCGCCTCTCCGCTCAGCCTGCCCTACGTGGTGGACAAGCTCACCCCGATGCTGGCCGGCGCCCTGAAGAACGGCTGACCCGGCCCTCTCAGCCCATCGCCTGATCGAGCAGCCGTAGCCACACCTCGCTCGCCGTGGGGTAGCTGGGCACGGCATGCCACAGCTGCTGCACAGTGAGCCCGCCGACGATCGCCACCGTGGCGGCATGCAACAACTCCGCGACCTCGACGCCGGCGAAGGTGGCCCCGACAATCCGGTCGTCGCTGCCGACCACCAGTCGCGCCGAACCGATCGGATGGTCGACCAGCAGCGCCGCACCCGCGGCGGAACTCATCGCAACGTCGAGGGCGCGGGCGTCCGGGTCGTCGGCTTGTGCCTGGTCGAGGGTGGCGCCGACCGTGGCCACCTCGGGATGGGTGAAGATCACCTGCGGCACCGGCACGTTGTCCGGCTCGTCGGCGACCGGACGGCCCAGCGCCTCGGCGCGCAGCCGGGCACCGAGCAACCGGGCCCGGTATTTGCCCCAGTGGGTCAGCGCCGGTTCGCCCGAGACGTCACCGACCAGGTGCAGCCAATCCGGGCGGTTGCCGCTCGGCAACGGCTCGATGTTCGGCACCCGTCCGGTCGCCACCAGCACCTCGTCGACCTCCAGCGTCTCACCGTCGACCGCGAGCCGGACCGGGCCGCCGTGCGGACGTCCGAGCCGCTCCTGATGGTGCCCGTCGCGTTCCGCGGACTGCACGGAGGCGCCGAGCCGAATCTCCACCCCGGCCTGCTGCAACGATTCCCGCACCAGGGTGGCGGCGAACGGCTCGACACGGTCCAGCAAACCGTGCCGGACCAGCATCGTCACCCGGCTACCCAGCGCCGCCATCCAGGTCGCCGCCTCACAGGCCACCACCCCGCCGCCGACGATCGCCAGCCGTGGCGGCACCTCCACCACACCGGTGACGTCCCGATTCGTCCAGGGCCGCACACCGGCCAGCCCCGCCGGGATCGCGGGCCGGCTGCCGGTGGCCACCACGACCGCATGCCGGGCGGTCAGCGTCCGCTCCCCCACCTCGACGCGGCGCTCACCGACCACCCGTCCGTAGCCGCGCACCACCTCGATACCGGCCGAGGCTGCCCAGGACGCCTGGCCGGCGTCGTCGTAGTCACTCACCCAATAGTCGCGGCGGGCCAGGACGGCATCGATGTCGATCGTCGTGGGCCGGACGCCGCGCAGGTCGCGGGTCGTCGCGGCGACCGCGATCGGCCGGAGCAGCGCCTTGCTCGGCATGCACGCGTAATAGGAGCATTCGCCGCCGAGCAGTTCGACCTCGACCAGCGCTGCCGTCAGGCCGCCGCCCCGGACGACGTAGTCCGCGACGTTCTCGCCCACCGGTCCGGCGCCGAGAACTATGACGTCGTAGCTGTTGTTCATACCGGCCATGCTCCCCGCACTCCGCGGCGGTGGCAATCACCCCCGGGGACGGCAAAGGGCCGGCAACCGTTCAAGGTTGCCGGCCCTTTTCGCGAAGGTCAGCGTCGGCGTCCGGTGACCAGTCCGACCAACCACAACAGAATCACCGCGCCACCGATCGCGGTGAGCATGCTGAAGATCAACCCGCCGCCGGACACGTCGACGCCGAACGCGCTGAGGATCCAGCCGCCCAACAGTCCTCCGACGATTCCGACGATGATGTTCAGCACGATGCCCATCTGGGCATCGGTCTTCATGATCTTGCTGGCGATCCATCCGGCGATTCCGCCGAGAATGATCCAACCCAGAAATCCCCAACTCAACATTGGCTGTCGCTCCTTGTCTCGTGGCAGTTCTAGCTGTTTCCACTGTAGGCGCGAGGTACCCAGCAGAGGCCCTGAAGAACCCCTGACTACGCGCAATGCCACCCCTACGGGTGAGGTTCCCGGTACTGGACAGCACTCGATTCAGGCTGCACACTGAATCGATGACGATGAAGGGTCCGGACTTAACAATCTGGGCGGTGGTGACTGCCGATCAGCGCAACAGCAGGCGGGCCGCCGACCGGGTGCCCGCCGCTCTCAGCACCCTGGACGCGGTCGCCGGCGACCGGCTTGCGTTGCCGTTCGAACGCACCGCCGGCGACGAGATCCAGGCCCTTACCGGCGATCCCGGAGCCGTCGTGGACATCATGCTCGCCCTCACCCGGCTCGACGACTGGCACGTCGGGATCGGCCTCGGGCCCGTCGACCAGCCACTACCCGACTCGACCAGGGCTGCGCGCGGAGCTGCCTACCTGGCGGCCCGGACGGCCGTCGACGAGGCCCGGGCCGCGCCGTCCAACCTGCGCCTGGTGGCCGCCGGAACTGTCAGTGCCGGACCCTATGGTGAAACTGCGGTACGACGAGCCGAGGCAGCACTGGTGATGCTGCGGGCGCTGGTCGGTCGCCGCACCGCACAAGGATGGGAGGTCATCGACATGTTGGACGCGACCGGCAGCGGCAAGCTGGCTGCGCACCGCCTCGGCGTCAGCCCGTCCGCGGTCTCGCAGCGCGCTGCCCGCGCTGCCCGCGCTGAGGCGAGGCTGGGCGCCGAACTCGCCCAGTCACTGCTGGCCGAGGCGATGGGGGTGGCGTGGTGACGTTCTGGCTTGTTGTGGCGAAGGCCGCGATCGTCGCTGTGTGTGCGGCGCTCGCCGTGCTGGCCGGTGGCCGGGTGGTCACCGCCGTGTTCCGGCTGGCCGAACGCTCCCGGGCCACCGAATTGGGCGACGACGAGTCCGCGGCGCAGCCGATCGCGCCGCTGACCAAGGCGGCCGGCACCCTGCGCGGCGGGCAGTGGATCGGCATGCTCGAACGGCTGGCCATCTTCGCGACCCTGCTGGCCGGCTTCCCCGAAGGGCTGGCCGTGGCGATGATCCTCAAGGGTTTCGCCCGCTACCCCGAACTCAAGGCGAGCAGCACCGGAGCGGCCGAACGGTTCATCATCGGCACCTTCGTGAGCGTGCTCTTCGCCTGCGCATCCGCCGGACTGGCGCTATGGCTGATCCAGCTCTTCTGAGCCGCTGGCCGCTCCCTGAGGTGCCCGAGGTCGCCCAGGCGGTGCTGGCCGGCTGGCGCGAGCCGCATCGGCGCTACCACGACGTCCGGCACCTGCAGGAATGCCTGGAGGCTGCCGTCCGGCTCGGCGGGGGTCGCGACGAACTGGTGGCTCTGTGGTTCCACGACGCCGTCCACACCAACACCCCGGGCGTCGACGAGGCCGCCTCGGCCGCGCTGTTGCTCAGCCTGCTCACCGGCCGGCTGCCCGAACCTCAGCTGGCCGAAGCGACCCGGCTGGTGCTGCTCACCCGCCATCACCGGCCCGAACCGGGCGATGTGGCGGGCGCGGTGGTCTGCGACGCCGACCTGTGGGTGCTCGGTGCCGAACCGAACCGGTACGCCCAGTCGGTGTCCGACCTGCGCACCGAGACCGGACTCGACGGGCCGGCCTGGGCGAAGGCCCGACGGCACCAGTTGACGGCCCGGCTGGCCGGCCCGATCTATCGCACGCCGGCAGGTGCCCGGCGTGAGGCCCGGGCCCGGGCCAACCTGACCGCCGAGCTGGAGTCGCTGCTCAGGCCTGGTCGATCCTGACCACATTTCCGGAAGGGTCACGGACGGCGCAGTCGCGCACCCCCCAGAACTGATCGGTCGGCTTCTCCAGCACCTCGACGCCGGCTTCGACCAGCCGGGCGAAGAGTCCGTCCAGATCGCCGCTGCGGAAGTGGACGGTGCCCAGCGCGCCCTTGGTGAGCAGGCCGCGCAGCGCCTCGGCGTCCGCCGGCGCGTCGGCCAGGTAATTGCTGAGCACCACCGCCACGCCGTCCTGTCCGGACGCCGCGAGGGTGATCCAGCGGAAGTCTTCCTGCCCGACGTCGTTGAGCACGTCGAGGCCGAGAAGGTCGCGGTAGAAGGTGAGCGCGGCGTCGATGTCGTTCGCCGCCACGAAACAGCGGGAGATCGCAATGGTCATGGGCAGGAGGCTAGCCAGCGGCCGATCGCCCGGGCTTCTCGGATCCTGACCGATTCCGCCGTCCGCACTGCATCGGAAGGAACCGTCCCCTGGACGGAATGAGGACGGTTCTTTTCCGGTTCAAGGTCTCGACGGGTGCCGACCACCAGGTCCACCCGGCCGATTTGGGGCCGTCCGGTGCGAGCCCGTAAGGTTGCTCGGCTGCGAACGGGAGACGACGGATGAATCAGACAGAGCACGCAACGGATAGACATTGGCTGGCGCCCAGGGACCGGTCGGTGATCACGATCCTGTTGATCGCCGCGTTCGTGGTGATCCTCAACGAGACCGCGCTGAACGTCGCGCTGACCTCGGTGATGAGCGACCTGCATGTCGACGAGCGCAGCGTGCAATGGCTGACCACCTCGTTCATGCTGACCATGGCGGTGGTCATTCCGATCACCGGCTGGCTGCTGGAACGCATCCCGACCCGGGCCGCGTTCATCCTTGCCATGAGCCTGTTCACCACCGGCACCCTGGTCTGCGGGCTGGCCGGCACCTTCCCGCTGGTGCTGGCCGGACGGATCGTCCAGGCCAGCGGCACCGCGATCATGATGCCGCTGCTGATGACGACGATCATGCAGCTCGTTCCGCCCGCTCACCGCGGTGCGGTGATGGGCAACATCTCGCTGGTGATCTCGGTGGCTCCCGCTCTCGGACCCACCATGGCCGGCCTCGTCCTGCAGTTCACCAGCTGGCGCGGGGTCTTCGGCGTCATGGTGCCGATCGGGCTGGCCATGCTGATCATCGGTGCACTGCGGATCACCAACGTCAACGAGACGGTCCGCGTCCCGCTGGATGTGCTGTCGATCCCGCTGACGGTGCTCGGCTTCGGCGGCCTGGTCTACGGGCTCAGCCTGATCGGGGACAGCTCCGTGCCCGCGGCCGAGGTGGCCGTCGCCTTCGCGGTCGGCGTGCTCGCGCTGATCGCCTTCCTGTGGCGCCAGGTGATCCTGGCCCGCGACGACCGCGCGCTGCTCGACCTTCGAGCGTTCCAGCACGGTTCGTTCTCGATCAGCGTGATCGTGATGTCGCTGGCCATGATGGCCCTGTTCGGCACCGTCATCATGCTGCCGCTGTTGTTGCAGCAGGCGCTGCATCTGCCCGCCCTGAGCGTCGGCCTGATGCTGCTGCCGGGCGGTGTGCTGATGGGCCTGCTCGGCCCGATCGTCGGCCGGCTGTTCGACCGGGTCGGCGCCCGGCCGCTGATGCTGCCGGCCTCCATCGTGGTGGCGGGTGTGTTCTGGCTGCTGTCCACCATTCAGCCCGACACCCCCTGGTGGTTCGTGCTGGCCTGCCACATGGCGATGAGCGCATCCTTCGCCTTCATGTTCACGCCGCTGTTCACCATCGCGCTCGGCTCGCTGCCCCGCCAGCTCTATACCCATGGTTCAGCCATCGTGGGCACGGTGCAGCAGCTGGCCGGCGCCTTCGGCACCGCCGTCTTCGTCACCGTCTTCGCCGCCCAGTCGGACGCGCACAAAGCCACCGGTGCCGGTGTCGAGGAGAGCCTGCTGTACGGCTCGCACCTGGCCTTCCTGGGAGCGGGTGCGGTGTGGCTGCTCGCCATCGTGGCGACCGGATTCCTGCGCACACCAGAACCCAGCGACGAAATGCCGTCGGTTCACTGACAAGCGGATGTACAAGAACTGAACGCAATTTGGCGGAGTGCTGGTGGCCCGCGGCCGGATACGGCACGATACGCCCATGGCGAAACTCCCGAAGCTGGATAACGAACTCTACGAAGCCGAGCTGCTGCGGTTGCAGTCGGAACTGGTAGAGATGCAGGAATGGTTGCGTACCGAGGGCAAGCGATTGGTGGTGGTGTTCGAAGGTCGCGATGCAGCGGGTAAGGGCGGCGCGATCAAGCGGATTACCGAGTACCTCAGCCCCCGGATCGCTCAGGTGGTGGCGCTGCCGGCACCGACTGAGCGGCAGCAGTCGCAGTGGTACTTCCAGCGGTACATCCAGCACCTGCCGTCCGCGGGCCAGATCAAGTTGTTCGACCGGTCCTGGTACAACCGGGCAGGCGTGGAGCGGGTCATGGGCTACTGCACGACCGAACAGCATCGGCGCTTCCTGCGCCAGTGCCCGATCTTCGAGCGCATGCTGATCGAAGACGGCATCATGCTGCGCAAGTACTGGTTCTCGGTGTCCGACAAGATGCAGGAGAAGCGGTTCAAGTCGCGACTGACCGATCCGATGCGGCAGTGGAAGCTGTCGCCGACCGATCTCGAGTCGCTGACCCGGTGGGAGGACTACTCCCGGGCCAAGGACGAGATGTTCGTGCACACCGACATTCCCGAGGCCCGCTGGAATGTCGTCGAGTCCGAGGACAAGAAGCGTGCCCGGATCAACATGATCGCGCACCTGCTGTCGTCGATTCCGTACCAGAAGATCGAGCGGCCCGAGCTGACGCTGCCGGAGCGCCCGCCGTCGACGGGCTACCAGCGCACCGACCGCGGTCTGCAGTACGAGGTGCCCGACGTCACCAACGGCCTGGTCAAGGGCAAAAAGAAGAAGAAGTACGTCGACCCCGAGGAAGATCTCCACGCCGACGAGGGCTGACACCATTCTGCGCGGCGGGCACGGACATTCCGGGCCCGCCGCGCAGGCATGTCGGGCCGTAGTGGAATACTGACCGCGTGCACAGCAAGCCGATCAGAGTCGCACTGGTCAACGACTACGAAGTGGTGGTCACCGGCCTGCTGCACATGTTCGCCAACTACACCGACCGCGTCCAGGTGGTGAAGCTGGTCGCCGGCCGCGAGGTGCGCGAACCGGTCGACATCGCGCTCTACGACAGCTTCGGCCAACTGCCACCCGACAGCCCGCGCATCGAGGGTGTGCTGGCCAACCCGCTGGTCGGCCGGACGGTGATCTACACCTGGAACTTCCAGCGCGCTCTCGTCGAACGCGCCCGCCAGCAGGGCATTGCCGGCTACCTGTCGAAGACGCTCCCGGCGCGGGTGCTGGTCGAGGCACTGGAACAGGTGCATGCCGGCCGGATGGTGGTCAGCCCGGCACCGAAGTCGGCGAACCCCACCGGCGGCAACTGGCCCGGTCGTGAAGAGGGGCTGTCCTATCGCGAGAGCGAGGTGATCGCACTGATCACCCACGGGCTGCCCAACGCCGAGATCGCCCAGGGCATGTACCTCAGCCCCAACTCGGTGAAGAGCTACATCCGTTCGGCGTACCGGAAGATCGGGGTGGTGCGGCGTTCCCAGGCGGTCTCCTGGGGCATGCGGCACGGCTTCTCCAGCGACTACATCCGTTTCGATCCCGAAGACGTCCAACCCGATGACGAGGCGAGCAAGTCCGCCTCCTGACCGCGGCGCATCTCCGGCGGCTCAGCCCTCGAAGAGGCTGACGTCGCCCGAGCCGCGCCGGATGATCTCGATCTCGTCGCCGCTCAGGTCGATCACGCTGGTCGGCTCGGTGCCGCAGTCGCCCGAATCGACGACGGCGTCCAGGGCCTGGCCGATCTCATCGTTGACCGTCCAGCCGTCCGACATCGGATCGGTCTGGCCGGGCAACAGCAGGGTGCTGGACATCAGCGGCTCGCCCAGTTCGTGCAGCAGGGCCAGCGCGGTCACGTGCGCCGGGAGCCGGACGCCGACGGTCTTCCGTTTCGGCTGCAGCATCACCTTCGGTGCTTCGCGGGTCGCCTTCAGGATGAACGTGTAGCCGCCGGGCGTGGCCGCCTTGATGGCCCGGAAGACGTCGTTGCTCATCTGCACGTACTGGCCCAGCTGGGCGAACTCGCTGCACACCAGGGTGAAGTTGTGCTTGGCGTCCAGGTCGCGCAACTCCCGGATGCGATCCAGCCCGGAACGGTTACCCATCACGCAGCCCAACGCGTAGCCGGAGTCGGTCGGGTAGGCCACCAAGCCTCCGTCGCGGAGGATGCCGGCGATCTGGCCGAGCGAACGGGGTTGCGGATTGTCGGGGTGGACGTCGAAGTACCGGGCCATCGTCACTACCTTCCTGTCGAGACCTTGCGCCCAGAGCTCGGGCGAGCCGCCAGAATGCAGCTATGACGATCTTCTCCCTGACCGAGGCGGAATTGCGACAGCGACGCAGCCTGAAGTGGTGCACCTACGAATCGGACGTGCTGCCGATGTGGGTCGCGGAGATGGATTCGGCCGTGCTGCCCGCCGTCCGGGAGAGCCTGGACGCCGCCCTCGACCGCGGCGACACCGGTTACCCCTACGGCACCGACTACGCCGACGCCTACCGGGCTTCCGCCGCCGCCCGCTGGGGCCTGGAGCTGGCCCCCAGCCAGGTGCGCAACGGCGGCGACGTGATGAACGCGGTGCTGTGCGTGCTGGAGGCCACCACCGATCCCGGTGACGGCATCGTCATCACCGCACCGGTGTATCCCCCGTTCTGGCAGGTCACCAGCGGCTATCGGCGGCGCACCGTTCCGGTCGCGCTGACTGCTGAGGGACGGCTCGATCTGGACGCCCTGGCCGAGGCCTTCGCCGCTCCCGACGTCACCGCCTTCCTACTGTGCTCGCCGCACAATCCGACCGGTACCGTGCACACCGCCGAGGAGCTGACCGCGGTCGCCGAACTGTGCACGGCGCACGGCGTCCAGCTGGTGGTGGACGAGATCCACGCCTGGCTGGTCGACCCCGCTACCGAGTTCGTGCCGACGCTCAGCGTGCCGGCGGCCCAGAACGCGGCCGTCGTCACCTCGGCGGGCAAGTCCTGGAATCTGGCCGCCTTCAAGGCCGGGCTGTACATCGTGGGCACCGAGGCTGGTGCGCTGCTGCGCAACCTGCCTCCGCTCGCCTACGGCTCGACCGGCCACCTGGGGGCGATCGCGCATGCCGCGGCGCTGCGTGAGGGGCAGGACTGGGTCGACCAGGTCTGCGCCGAGATCGCCACCAACAAGCGGCTGCTCGGCGACCTGCTGCACGCTCTGGTGCCGGGTGCCCGCTACCAGGCTCAGCCCGGCACCTACCTGGCCTGGGTCGATTGCACCGAACTCGGCCTGGACGACCCCTACCGGCATTTCCTGAAGGCCGGACGGGTGGCGTTCTCGGCCGGCCAGAACTTCTCCCCCGATCACCGGCAATGGGTGCGGATCAACCTGGCCGCCTCGCCGTCGATGATCACCCAGGGGGTCGAACGGATGGCCATCGCGCTGCGTCGATCCGTGGAGTCGCCCCGGGTTTGACGCAGCGCGCAACCCCTACCGGGTGCGAACTCTGAACGTGGTGTGGATGGCGGTCGGTGTGGCCACGGCGTCCAGCGCCTCGAGCTGGAGGTGGTCGGTGCCGAGGTGGTCGAACATCCGGGTGCCGGCGCCGAACAGGACCGGCACGACATGCACCGAGAGCTCGTCGACCAGGCCTGCCGCGATGAACTGCTGCCCGATGTCCGCGCCGCCCATGATGCAGACGGTGCGCTCTCCCGCGGCGGCCTGCGCCTGGCGCAGCGCCCTCTCCAAGCCGTCAGTGACGAAGGTGTAGACACCGTTCTCCGGCGCGTCGGAGGCAGCGGAGTGAGTCACCACGAACACCGGACGGCGGGCGCCGCCGCTGGGCCCGTCCGCACCCCACCAGGGCAGCGAGGTGTCGTAGGTGGTGCGGCCGGTGATCACCGCGCCGAGACCCGCCACCTGCTCGGCCAGGTAGTCGCCGTTACGTGGGTCGCCCCCGAACGCCCATTCGTTGAGCCGCTGGCCGCCGGGGCCGAGCGGTTCCTCCGCGGTCTGCCCCGCCGCGGTCATGAAGCCGTCCAGCGACATGCTGATGTCGAAAACCACGCGTCCCATTGCCTGCTCCTTCATCGGATTGTTCACCTGGCGTGATGCTCCGTGGACCGGCTGACCAACGGCCAGGCCACCCGCTGTCCGTTTGGTGCCACTGCGCCACACCGCTGTCGCGTTCCTCTGACGTCAGCACCCTGAGGTGGCAGCGACTGGGCACTGACTGACCTGGTCGCTGGTCACCGGGGCGGCTGAGGGTGGCCGGTGTAGATACCCGGCGCACCTTTGGAGGTCCCATGACTGCCGACACCGACAGCACCCTGTCCCCCGTCCCCTTGATGCAATTGGCGACCGGCTTCTGGGCGTCGAAGACGCTCGCCGCGGCCGACGAGCTCGACCTGTTCAGCCGCCTGTCCGGCACGACCGGCACCACCGCCGAAGAACTCGCTGCGATGCTGCGGATCGCCGTGCGACCGGCGGAGATGCTGCTCACCGGCTGTGCCGCGCTTGGGCTGCTCGACAAGCGCGACGGTCGCTACCTCAACAGCGCGCTGGCCGAGGAGTTCCTGGTCCGCGGCAAGCCCTACTACTTCGGTGGATTCGTCCAGATGGCAGATCAGCGGCTCTACCCCGGCTGGGGCAGGCTGACGGAGGCCATTCGGACCAACCGCCCCACCACCTGGGATCCGGAGCGGCAGAGCTCGCTGTTCGACGGCGAGGACCCCGAGCTGCTGGCGGTGTTCTGGGAGGCGATGCATTCGCTGTCGACGTTCAGCGCCCGCGCGCTCGGTCAGGCCGTCGACCTCAGCGGCGTCCGCCGGCTGCTCGACGTCGGGGGTGGTTCCGCCGCGTTCGACATCGAACTGTGCCGGCTCTACCCGCAACTGACGGCGACGGTCTACGAGTTGCCGCAGGTCGCCGACATCGCCGCCGGCAAGATCGACGCCGCCGGCTTGAGCGAGCGCATCGGGACGGTGGCCGGCGACTTCTTCGCCGACCCGTCGCTGCCCGGTGGGCACGACACGATCCTGCTGTCCATGATCATGCACGACTGGGCGGAGGACCGGTGCCGCACGATCCTGCGGAAGTGTTGGGCGGCGCTGCCCAGCGGCGGCCGGCTGATCATCGCTGAGCTGCTGGTCAACGACGAGCGGACGGGGCCTGCGCCCGCAGCCCTGATGAGCCTGAACATGCTGGTCGAAACCGAAGGCCGCAACTACACACCAGGCGAATACGCCGACTGGCTGGGCGACCTGGGCTTCCACGACATCGACACCGTCTGGTTCGAGGCGGCGGGTGCGAACGGTGCGGTGATCGGCCGGAAGCCGTGACACCGCGACCTCGCGCACCCCTATCCCCCACATCCAAGGAGATTCCTGCAATGAACGACCAAACCCGAGGCCGCACAGCCGCGGCCGCACCGATGCGTGGCCTCATCAACGGCCATGTCCATCTGCCCGGCGACCGGCTCTACGATCAGGCCCGGACGCCGTGGAACGTCGCTGTCGACCAGTTGCCGGCAGCCGTCGCGATGCCCGCCGATGCGGCCGAGGTGGCCACCGTCGTGCGTGCCGCCGCCGAGCACGGCCTGCGCGTCGCGCCGCAGAGCACCGGCCACAATGCGGGTCCGCTCGCTGCGCAGCGCCTTGACGACACGGTTCTGCTCAAGACCTCCAGGATGAACCGGGTCACCTCCGACCCGGCCCGCGGGATCGTCCGTGCCGAGGGAGGTGCCCTGTGGGGGCCGGCGGTCGCCGCGGCCGCCACACACGGCAGGGCCGTCCTGCACGGCTCATCGCCCGACGTCGGAATCGCCGGTTACACCCTCGGGGGCGGCATCGGCTGGTACGCGCGCAAGCTCGGCCTGGCTGCGAGCAGCATGGTCGCGGCGGAACTGGTGATCAGCGACGGCACCCTGGTGCGCACCAGCGCCGAGGAGAATCCGCAACTGCTCTGGGCTCTTCGTGGCGGCGGCGGCAACTTCGGCGTGCTGACCGCCCTCGAGTTCGCGATGTACCCCATCGACACCGCCTACGCGGGATTCCTGTTGTGGGATCTGGCCGACCTCGACCGGGTGCTGCGGGTGTGGGCAGCATGGGCCCCCGAGGCCCCTGACGCGATCACCACGTCGTTGCGCGCGTTGCGGCTCCCCGCGTTGCCGGAGATGCCGGACTTCCTGCGCGGCCGTTCGCTGGTCATGATCGACGGGGCGGTGCTGGGTTCCGACGATGAGGGGGCCGAGCTCCTTGCGGGTCTGCGGGCGCTGCGTCCTGAGCGGGACACCTTCGCCCGCGTCCCCGCGGCCTCGTTGATCCGGCTGCACATGGACCCCGAGGGGGAAGCCGCCGTGGTGTCGGATTCGACTCTGCTCGGTGACCTGCCGGACGCCGCCATCGACGCGTTCGTGGCGGCGGTCGGACCCGGGGCGGAGACCAGCCTGCTGGTCGGAGAGCTGCGGCAGTTGGGCGGTGCCCTCTCCGTCCGCGCCGGGGGCGGCGCAGTCGATCGGCTGGACGGCGCCTTCGCCGGCTTCGCTGCCGCCGTCGCGCCGACGGCGGAGCTCGAGGCCAGGGGCCGAGCGGACGCCGTCCGGTTGACCGACGCACTGCGTCCGTTCGGCACGGGTGCCGCGTACCTGAACTTCGTCGAGCACGAGACCGAGGTCGCGCCGGGATTCCGGGAGGAGGCCTGGCTGCAGCTCAAGGGAATTCGCAGCGCGATCGACCCGGATGGCCTGTTCGTGGCGAATCACCCGATTCCGCGGCTCTGGGAGAACGGCGCGCCGTCGAAGTGAGGGAGGAGCGCCTCAGGCGGACAGCACTCCGCTGTCGACGTCCAACTCCCACAACCAGTCGCTGATCCGCGCGACGGCACGGTCTCGATAGCGGCGATACGTCGTGAACGGCAGGTCGAGTATCTCGGCCGCCTTCTCCTGGGTGGGCGCGGGCCGCAGGTAGGTGCGGTCGAGAACCCGGAAGAGATGCTCGCTCTTCGGATCCACCTTGAGCACCTGCGCGGCGTCGGCGACCAGGGCGCGCAGGACCCGATCGGGCCTCAGTTCGGGGTCGGCGCGACGCCGGGCCCGGGCGATACCGGTGGCCAGCAATGGGTTCCGCAACAGTGCGGACGGCCGGTGCAGGTCGCGCAGCACCTGCTTGACCGACGCGGTGAACTCCTCGTACGACAGGGCCGCCGCTTCGTCCCAGGTCTGGTCCGGCAGCTGCTCCCCCAGTTCGCGGACGGCGGTCCGCTCCAGCCACAGCTCGACCCCCATCCGACGCCAGTCGTGGGCGAACCGGACGACGCCGGAGTCGTCTCCCGGCAGGGTGTCGAAATCCCAGTTGCTCAGCAGCTCCGCCCACGCCGTGTCCTTCTCGTCGAGGACGACGAACTCCCAGGCGGTCGATCCCCTGAGCAGGATGTCCTCGAGGTGCCACGCGCGGAAGGTTGCCGCCACCCGCCGTCGTTCGCCGGGTGCGGCTTCCGGGGCGATCACGAAAAGCCAGGCCAGCACCTGCTCCCCCGGCCGGGCGGGCGCGTTCCGCTCGACGTGGTCCAGCAGGGCTGCGATTTCCGGGTCGGCAGCCAGGTCGTCGGGTTGCGCCAGCTGCAGCGGCAGCCGGACGCCGAATCCAGACAACACGCCCGCGTCGTCCCGGACCACTCGCAGATACTCGGCATGCCGCTGGAGCCAGTGCGCCAGGCCCGTCCCTGCGCCGCGCACCGAGCGGGCCAGGGCGACGGCGTCGTGGACGTCCGCCGGGCCTGCGGCGGTCGTCGGCAGGAGTCGAAGGTCGGGCTCCGGGCCGTCCGGCTGGTCGCCCAGCAGGGGTCGGGCCAGAAAAAGCAGCTCCTCCGCGGCCTGCTGAGCTGTCGCGGGATGGTCCGCCGAGCGACGCAGCTGCTCGACCAGGTGCGTCCGCAGCCGGCCATGCAGGTCCGCGTAGCCCTCCGGGTCGCGGCGCCGCAGATCGGCCTCGACCACGGCGCGGATCAGGGGTGCCGGCCGGAGCCCGACCTGCGCGTCCTCCACGAACGGCAACCCGCGCAGCCATTGCCACAACTGCGAAACCTGGTGCTCGGGAGCCCCCGGCAGGGCGGCGCGCAGGACAGGCTCGGTGGTGACCGCGGCGTGCGCGGTGGCCTGCAGCGCCAGCCGGTGGCCGCCGCTGGGCGCCTCGTCGACGGTGCCCTCCAGCAGTTGATCGACCAGTCCGGGCACGTCCTCCAGCGATCCGGGCACCTGCAGCGTCCCGGACCGCCGCAGCGCCTCCAGGCACAGTGCGGCGGCCAGCGGGTGGCCGTGGGTGAGTCGCATCAGGTCGGGCAGCAGCTGCTCTGGAAACCCTTCGATGGCCAACAGCCCGCGCACGGCGTCCCGGTCGAGGTCACTCAGCGGCAGCACGTACATCAGCCGTCGCCATCCGGCGTCCGCGAGCCAGCGATGCCCGGGTGGTCGGCGGTGTGCGACGACGACCAGGCTCTGCCCCGGCAGCGACGGCAACAGTTCCTCGCGCAGCCAATCCTCGTCGGCGGCCCAGGCCTCGACGGTGTCCAGCAGCACCACCGGCCGGTCTGCGCAGACCAGACCCGAATCGGCGGCGCCGAGGGCGTTCAGCAGGGCCGCCCGGATCGCCTCCCGGTGCGAGCCGACGCGGCGGGCATCGAGGGCTGCGACCCGTCGTCCGGCGGCCCGCGCCACGTGCGCGTACGCCTCGAGCAGGGTCGATTTGCCGATGCCGCCCGGTCCATGGACCCACACCGCGGCGGGCGAGGCGTCCCCGCGAGTCCGCTCCAGGTGATCGCTGAAGACCTTCAGCTCGATCGTCCGGCCGACGAAACGTCTGTTCCGCTCACGTTGCAGCAGCTCGCGCAGGTGGGGCGCAGATTGTGCCGTCGCTCTCCCCCGGGAACCGTTCGACGAGCCGATCGTGCCGCAGTCGGGGTCGGACGCGCGGACGCCCTCGGCCGTCCCCCGCTTGAAGGCCGGGTTCCTCGCGCTTCTGTGTGCGTGGAGCATGCGCCCCCCGTCCGCCGGACGCCGCTCGCTGGCACCCCAAGGCCATGGGCCAACGGCGTACGACTATAACGATCGTTTCACCTCATGCCACGGTAGCTCACCGGTGGCCGGCCGGCAAGGAGTCAGGCGCGCCGGGCCTCTTCGATCAGCCGCGCAGCCGTGGCCCGAGCGGTGCGCACCACGGCGATCGCCTCGGACGTCTCGCGGCTCTCCCGGAGACCGTCGGCCAGCGCGCCGTCGTAGAGCAGGACGAGTTGGCGGCTCAGCAACTCCGGGTCGGGCACGCCGAGCGCGTCGGCCAGGCTCCGCAACTGCTGGCGGAGGAAGGCGGTATCAGCCGCCAGCCATTCCCGGCCCGGATGCTCGGCCGGCAGCTCCACCGCGGCGGAGAGGAACGTGCAGCCACGCAGGTAGCCCGCCCTGCGGTACTCCACGAGCGCATCGAAGACCGACAGCGCCCGCGCCGGCGCATCGCTGCTGCGGTCGAGCATCTCGCCCCACAGCTGCTGCCACTGCGCGAACCGCTGTCGCAGGTATTCCGCGACCAGGGCGTCCTTGCCGCCCGGGAAGTGGGCATACAGCGTGGCCGGGGCAACCCGGGCCCGGCTCAGGACCGCGTCGACACCCGTCGCCGCGATCCCGTGGGCGTAGAAGAGCTCGCCCGCTGCTGCGATCAGGCGCTCTCTCGCCGGCGCCGGCTTGACCTCGACCATGCACGCACCGTACCTCCGCCCGATCAGCCACGGCGGGGGCGCTCACCCTGATAGCACTCAGTCGTGGAAATCAGTCGTAGAGCTGGGCGGCGGCGTTGCCGTTGCCGGGCAGCCGGGTGATCCCGATCAGGCTGAGCAGGACGGTGTCCACCGAGGTCGACGTGGTCACCCGGACGGTGCCGTCGGCGGCCAGGCTGACATTGCCCTGGATGCCCGGTTCGCCGGCGATCACTTCCTGGGCCGCGGCGAGTGCCACGCCGGCGTCCGGACGGTGCCCGGCCTGACGCTGCGGCGCGGTGGCGTCGACGGCGGCGCGGGCGGCTGCGGCA
>NZ_JASGEN010000133.1:0-33117 GCF_047606365.1 Micropruina sp.
CCGGACGCGCCGACCTGGTCGTCCTGGACCCGCCGCGCACCGGCGCCGGCCGCGCCGTGATGACCGCGATCGCGCGTCTGCGACCGCGAGCGATCGCCTATGTCGCCTGCGACCCGGCCGCACTGGCCCGCGACCTCGGCATCGCGGCCGAGGCCGGCTACGCCGCATCTTCGATCAGGGCCTTCGATCTGTTCGGCATGACCCAGCACCTTGAGGCGGTCGCCGTACTGCACCCGGTGTGAGCGAGGGCCAACAGCACTAGGCTTGGCGGAACGCGAACGGCTGCGGTAATATCTCGACATCGAGATAAATCCCGTGGGCATCCAAGGAGGTACGCATGAGCAAGAACAGTTTCGGCGCCAGGACCACCTTGGAAGTCGGCGGGACCGACTACGAGATCTTCGACCTGCACCAGGTTCCGGGGTCCGACACCCTGCCGTTCAGCCTGAAGGTGCTGCTGGAGAACCTGCTGCGCACCGAGGACGGCGCCAACATCACCGCGGACGACATCCGCGCGCTGGGGGAGTGGGAGCCGTCCGACGAACCCAACCGTGAGATCCAGTTCACCCCGGCCCGGGTGATCATGCAGGACTTCACCGGCGTCCCTTGTGTGGTCGACCTGGCCACCATGCGCGAGGCGATCGCCGAACTGGGCGGCGACGCCAACAAAGTGAACCCGCTGTCGCCGGCCGAGATGGTGATCGACCACTCGGTCGTCGCCGACCTGTTCGGTACCCCGGACGCCTTCGCCCGCAACGTCGAACTCGAGTATCAGCGCAACCGTGAGCGCTACCAGTTCCTGCGCTGGGGTCAGGGCGCCTTCGACGACTTCGTGGTCGTCCCGCCCGGCACCGGCATCGTGCACCAGGTCAACATCGAGCACCTGGCCCGGGTGATCTTCCCGCGCGAGGTGGGCGGCGTGCTGCAGGCCTACCCCGACACCTGCGTCGGCACCGACAGCCACACCACCATGGTCAACGGCCTCGGCGTGGTCGGCTGGGGCGTCGGCGGCATCGAGGCCGAAGCGGCCATGCTCGGCCAGCCCGTGTCGATGCTGATCCCGCGGGTGGTCGGCTTCAAGCTGTCCGGCAAGCTGCCCGAGGGCACCACCGCCACCGACCTGGTGCTGACCATCACCGAGATGCTCCGTCAGCACAAGGTGGTCGGCAAATTCGTCGAGTTCTACGGCCCCGGCGTCTCCGAGGTGCCGCTGGCCAACCGGGCCACCATCGGCAACATGAGCCCCGAGTACGGCTCCACCATCGCGATCTTCCCGATCGACTCCAAGACCACCGACTACCTGCGGCTGACCGGACGCGACGAGCAGCAGATCGCGCTGGTCGAGGCGTACGCCAAGGCTCAGGGGCTGTGGCACACCGATGACGCCGAGCCGCGCTACTCGGAGTATCTCGAGCTCGACCTGGGCACCATCGTCCCCTCGATCGCGGGTCCGAAGCGTCCCCAGGACCGGGTGCTGCTGGCCGAGGCCAAGGAGGGCTTCAACGAGGCGCTGCGCGACTACGTCGGTGACGACGAGGTCGGCTACGACGAGGCGGTCGCCGAGACCTTCCCGGCCTCCGACGCCCCCAGCCACGCCGGCGGCGACGGCTCGCCCGAACCGCACCACTACGGCGCGGTGGCGTCCGCGGTGCACGATCGTCCCTCGCACGTCACCCCGGTGACGCTGGCCGACGGCACCACCTTCTCCATCGACCACGGCGCGGTCACCATCGCGGCGATCACCTCGTGCACCAACACGTCCAACCCCAGCGTGATGATCGGCGCCGGCCTGCTGGCCAAGAAGGCCGTCGAGAAGGGCCTGAGCCGCAAGCCATGGGTGAAGACGTCCCTGGCGCCCGGCTCGAAGGTGGTCACCGACTACTACGCCCGTTCGGGCCTCGACGAGTACCTCGCCAAGCTCGACTTCGACCTGGTCGGCTACGGCTGCACCACCTGCATCGGCAACTCCGGGCCGCTGATCCCGGAGGTGTCCCAGGCGGTCAACGACAACGATCTCGCGGTCACCTCGGTGCTGTCCGGCAACCGCAACTTCGAAGGCCGGATCAACCCCGACGTCAAGATGAACTACCTGGCCAGCCCGCCGTTGGTGGTCGCCTACGCGCTCGCCGGACGGATGGACATCGACCTGCTCAACGAGCCGCTCGGCGAGGGTTCGGACGGCAAGCCGGTCTATCTGCGAGAGATCTGGCCCTCCACCGAAGAGGTGGAGCAGGTGGTCAGCAGCTCGATCTCGGCGGACATGTTCTCTAGCCGCTACGCCGACGTGTTCGCCGGCGACGACACCTGGCGTTCGCTGCCCACCCCGACCGGTGAGGTCTTCGAGTGGGACGCCGACTCGACCTACGTGCGCAAGCCGCCGTACTTCGAGAACATGCCGGCCGAACCGGCCCCGGTCTCGGACGTCGCGGACGCCCGGGTGCTGCTCAAGCTGGGTGACTCGGTGACCACCGACCACATCTCGCCGGCCGGCTCGATCAAGGCCGACAGCCCGGCCGGGAAGTACCTGACCGACCACGGTGTGGCGCGTAGGGACTTCAACTCCTACGGCTCACGGCGCGGCAACCACGAGGTGATGATCCGCGGCACGTTCGCCAACATCCGGCTGCGCAACCAGCTGGCCCCCGGCACCGAGGGCGGCTTCACCCGTGACTTCACGGCGGACGACGCCCCGGTGACCACCGTCTACGACGCGGCCCAGAACTACGCCGCGGCCGGCATCCCGCTGGTGGTGCTCTCCGGCAAGGAGTACGGCTCGGGCTCGTCGCGTGACTGGGCGGCCAAGGGCACCGCGCTGCTGGGCGTCAAGGTGGTCATCGCCGAGAGCTACGAGCGGATCCACCGGTCGAACCTGATCGGGATGGGCGTGCTGCCGCTGCAGTTCCCCGAGGGCGAGAACGCCGAATCGCTCGGTCTGACCGGCGAAGAGACGTTCACCTTCACCGGCATCGAGGAACTCAACCAGGGCACCACGCCGAAGACCGTGCACGTGAAGGCCGACGACAAGGAGTTCGACGCCATCGTCCGGATCGACACCCCGGGTGAGGCCGACTACTACCGCAACGGCGGCATCATGCAGTACGTGCTGCGCAGCCTGCTGAAGGCCTGACTTGGCCAAGCGGCTCGACAAGGCGGAACGCGCCCGCAGGGAGCGTGAGATCGCCGCACGCTCGGCGACGGTGGGCAAGCCGCGTCCGGCTGAGGCCAAGCATCAGCCCGCGGCCAGGCCGAAGGCCAAACCGGTCACCCGGCCGGTGAGCGTGCGGGCCACCCATCGTGGGATCGGCTCCGAGTTGGCCGAGCGGGCCGCCTGGTCGATGCTCGCCGCATTGGCCGCGCTGGTCGGTGCGGGCATCGCGCTGGCGATCGGGAACGCCCTGCTGCCGGTGCTGTGTCCCACCGACGACGCCAGCTGCGGTCTGGGCTGGATGGTGCTGATCGGCATGGCCGGCTACGCGCTCGCGCTGCTGCCGGCCTGCGCGATCGGCGGGCTCGGCATCTGGTTCTGGGTCGCCTACGTCGCCGGCTACTCACCGCTGCTGCTGATGGCCGCGGTGGGGGACTGGTGGTGGTGGACGGCCCTCGTCCTGCTACCCCCGGTCGCCGCCGTAGCCAGCGCCCCGCTTGGCCACGACAAGCTGCCCGCCCAACAGCGGTACGGCCTGCTCGGCCTGGCGGTGATGGGTCTCGCCGCCGTCGTCTGGTGGTACGGCTTCGCCGCCGTCTGAGCCGTTGCCTTCGCGGGTCGATGCCCTCCTGCGTCGTGGTTTCGACAAGCTCAACCACCGCTGGTCGAGCTTGTCGAGACCCCTTCAGCCTGGACGGCGTCCCGACTCTTCGTCATCCCGGGCTTGCCCCGGGATCTCCGACTTGAAGAGCTGCGGCGACCGGCGGGAACTGCCCGTCTCGATCTCGGGTGCCCATAGGATCACTGCGCATGAAGCGAGACGTGCTGGCTGAGCTGTACCCGCCACTGGGGCTCACCGTGACGGCGGACGGACTCACGTTACGGTTGCTGCGCGACTCAGATCTACCTGCATATGCCGACCTCATTTCGGCACGGTTGTTCGCCGACGAGGAGGCTCCGTACGTCTTCGCGTGGTGGGATCGAGATCCCATGCTCCGGCAGCGGGAGTCGCTGCAGTTCGTCTGGTCCCAACGGGCGCGGATCGGCCCCGAGGAGTGGAAGCTCCAGTTCGGGGTGTTCGAAGACGATCGGCTCATCGGTTTCCAAGACCTCGATGCGACGAGCTTTGCCAAGCTCCGGGTGGTGAGTTCTGGGTCCTACCTGCGGCTGGACGCGCAGGGGCGCGGTATCGGCACGCTGATGCGGCAGATGATCTTGGTGTTGGCTTTCGATCATCTTGGCGCGCTGAGGGCAGAATCGAGCGCCGCCGTCGACAACAAGGCGTCGTTGGCCGTTTCCCGTCACTGCGGCTATCGACTGGACGGCGTTCAGGTGGCGATGAACGGTGAGCGGCGAATCGAACTGCAGCGTGTCGCGGTGACGCCCGATACCTTCATCCGTCCACGGGCTGAGGTCAGCGTCAGCGGGCTGACCTCCGAACTGAGACGACAGTTGGCCGTCGGCGACCAGCGCTGAGCGGTCTGTGCCCGCTCGCTGCCCGACGGGCTGAGATCCCGGCATCCGCCGGGATGACGCGTGAGCTGGGTCTCGATGCTTGAGCCACCGCTGGTCGAGCTTGTCGAGACCTCGGACGACTCGGCGCTGGTAAGGGGTTTCGGCAAGCTCAACCGGCGGCGAGCGGCCAGAGACGGCAGGGACGGATGCGGTGCCGTCCCGGGGCCGCTAGCGTGTCCTTACCAACAAGCTTCGGGAGCTCGCGCCAGATGGCGGGCTGAGAGGGCGGAGTGCGATCGGTGATCGCGGGTCCGCCGACCGACTGAACCTGTCCGGGTAATGCCGGCGTAGGGAGGTTGCGCCCAATGGCGACGTCCGATCCGACCATCGTGTCCACCACAAGCCAGCGCCTCGTCACCGGCGAACGCGTCGAAGCGCCGGTGGTGCTCACCGACAGCCCACCGCGTCCGCTGCGGTTCTTCGACCAATTCGCGATGTGGGCCAACCTCGGCATCAGCCTGTTCGGACCGCTGACCGGCGCGCTGATCGCCGCCACCACCGGCTCGGTCTGGACGGCGATCGCCGCCATCGTGCTCGGCTGCGGCATCGGCGCGGCACTGCTCGGCACCTCGGCCGTCTTCGGCGCGACCACCGGTGTGCCGGCGATGGTGTCGCTGCGCGGACTGCTCGGACGCCGTGCCTCGGTGGTGCCCACGCTGCTCAACATCGGCCAGAACATCGGCTGGGCAACCATGGAGATCATCGTCATCTCCACCGCCGCCACCGCGATCGTGGGGGACGCCTGGCGCTGGCCGTTCGTGATCCTCGCCGGCGCGGTCGCCACCACGATGGCCGTCCGGCCGCTGGGCAGCGTCCGGCTGCTGCGCAAGGTCATGGTGTGGCTGGTGCTGCTCGCCTCGGTCGTGTTGTTCGTCCAGGTGCTGCTGCAGCCGGCCGGCGAGATCCCGCAGGACGCGGTGCTGGGGTTCTGGCCGGCGGTCGACCTGGCGGTGGCCGGTGTGGTGTCGTTCGCGCCGCTGGCCGCCGACTACAGCCGGCACTCCCGGACCAAGCGGGCCGCCTTCTGGGGCTCGGCACTGGGCTACGGACTGGCCGCCGTCGCCTACTACACGCTCGGCGTGTTCGCCGTCGCCCACCTGGGTGCGACGGACGTCCTGGGCGCCCTGCTCGCACTTCCCGCCGGCGCGATCGCGCTCAGCATCCTGCTGATCGACGAGGTGGACGAGGCGTTCGCCAACGTCTACTCGACCACCATGTCGATCCAGAACATCGCGCCGAACCTCGACCGGCGGGTGGTCGCGATCGCGGTCGGTGTCGTCGCCACATTGCTGGCCGGACTGCTCGACTTCGGGCAGTACCAGTCCTTCCTGTTCCTGATCGGCTCGGTGTTCGTGCCGCTGTTCGCCGTAGCCGCGACCGACTTCCTGGTGGTCAGCCGACAGCGCTGGGACGTCAGTGAGCACTCCCGGATGCGCTGGGCACCCGTGGTCGCGTGGGCCGGCGGCTTCGTCATCTATCAACTGATCAACCCGGGCACGGTTCCCGGATGGTCACCTTTCTGGACGCAGGTCGCCTCCGCGATCGGTTTCGTCGCGCCGTCCTGGCTCGGCTCGTCGGTTGCCGCGATCGGGGTGTCGGTGGTGCTGATGGTCCTGCTGGGACGGCGCCGATACCCACCAGAATCCGGTTCGAACGGGTGACGGAGCTCGGGAGTGGACCGTGCTCTCGCGGACGGCGGAGGGAACGCACCAAGGTCAGCGTTACGTTGATCGGGTGCGCAGCCCCACTCTGACCCGGCAGATCCTTGGTCTGGCTGTGCCTGCGTTCTTCGCGCTGGTGGCCGAGCCGTTGTTCCTGCTGGTGGATTCGGCGATCGTCGGGCACCTGGGGGCGCCGCAACTCGCCGGCCTGGGCGTCGCCGGCTCGGTGCTGGCTACGGCCGCCGGGGTGTTCGTGTTCCTGGCCTACGGCACCACCGCGACCGTCGCGCGGGCGCTCGGTGCGGGCGCCACCGGCAAAGTCGTGTCGGCGGGACTCGACGGCACGGTGCTCGCCGCGATCCTGGGCGTCCTGACCGCGATCGGGGTGGGCTTCGGAGCGGAGGCGTTGTGTGCCGCCCTGGGTGCCGACGGCGAGGTGTTGCACCACGCGACGATCTATCTACGGATCTCGGCGCTGGGCCTGCCGGCGATGCTGATCGTGATGGCGATCATCGGAGCGCTGCGTGGTGTGCAGGACACTCGCACTCCACTGTTCGTGTCGATCGCCGGGTTCACGCTGAACGCGCTGCTCAACCTCGGCCTGGTCTACGGGTTGGGCTGGGGCATCGCCGGGTCGGCCTGGGGGACCGTCGTCGCTCAGTACGCGATGGCGTCCGCGCTTGTCGCCGTCTGGTTCGTGCGGCTCCGGGCGTCCGGCGCGACGCCTCGACTGCATCCGGCCGGCGTGCTCGCTGCCGCCGCGAACGGCGTCCCGCTGATCATTCGGACGCTGTCGCTGCGCGCCATTCTGCTGCTGACCACCTGGGTCGCGGCCGCGCTCGGGCAGGTGCCGCTGGCCGCCCACCAGGTGGCCTTCACCGTCTGGACCATGCTGTCCTTCGCGTTGGACGCCCTCGCCATCGCCGGCCAGGCGCTCACCGGCAAGGGGCTGGGCGCCTCGGATGTCGACGGCGTCCGGGCCGCGACGGCGACGATGATCCGCTGGGGCGTCGTCGGCGGGGCCGTGGTGGGACTGGTGGTGGCACTGTCCGGCCCGCTGCTGGCGCCGTTGTTCTCTGCCGATCCACTGGTTCAGTCGGCAGTGGTCGCCGCGCTGATCGTCGTCGGTGTCGGACAGCCGATCTCGGGCTACGTGTTCGTGCTCGACGGGGTGCTGATCGGTGCCGGCGACGCCCGCTGGCTGGCCGGCGGCATGGCGGTCGTCCTGCTCGGCTACCTGCCGGTCGTCGTCCTGCTGCGGCTCAACGCGGACGCCCTCGCTGCCCAGGGACCGGTGGCAGCAACCGTCGCCCTCTGGCTCGGCTTCACGGCCTTCATGTTGATTCGCGCAGGCATGCTGCGCGTGCGCGAACGAGGAGATGCCTGGCTGGTCACCGGAGCCGGGTAGTCCTGTCCCCGGTTGAGCCCTGTTTGTTGGTTGAGCTTGTCGAAACCTCGCCAGGGTCTCGACAAACTCGACCAACGGGGCTGACAAGCCGGACCGCCGGGACCGATCGGCTCGCACGTCCGGGGACGGTTCTCCGGCGTGCGAAATCCGAACCGATGGGGACGGTTCTTCGGCGGTCGAAATTCGCATGCGAGAGAACCGTCCCCTGGCGTGCGAAATCCGGACCGTTGGGGACGGTTCTTGGACGTTCGAAAATTCGCATGCGAGAGAACCGTCCCCGGGCATGCGAAATGCGAACGCAGCAGAACCGTCCCCGGATGTGCGAACTCGGACGGCCGAGCGATGGTGGCCTCTGGACGGGGGTCGAGCGATCTCCTAGAATCGAACAAATATTCGATATGTGGGAGGTGGGGCCATGCGCACCGAGCGCCCGTGGCCGCGAGTCGAGCGGTCGGAATCGACCGGGTATGTGCCGCCGGGGTGGCCGGACCGGGTCCGGCCGCCGGGGGCTCCGGACTGGGAACTGACGGCCACCGAGTTCCTGCTCGACTGCTGTCCTGCCGACTATCGGCGTTATCGGTTGCTGCGCCGGCATCCGGTGGTGCTGGCGCGCTTCGCGGCGGTGTTCGTCGAGGCGCAGGAGCGGGCGAGCCGGGAGGGGCTGGCCGGCGTTCGGATGAGTCTGGCCGATCTGGTCGCACCCGAGGTGATCGCCGGGGCGGTGGAGGTGTGGTCGCAGCAGCAGGCCTTCCTCGCCCGGTTGCGACGCGAAGTGACCATGGTCGAGGAGGCGCTGCGCGGCAGACGGTTCGTGCCCACCATGTAGCTGCCCGCCACCCCCGCCGCTGGGTCAACAGCAGCGCCGAGCTCAGACGCTGCCCAGGTCGAACTCGTTTCCCTCCGGGTCGAGCATCCGCACCCAGCGGATCGATTCGCCGATGGCGCCGTCCCCGACCCGCTGCGCGCCGAGGGCGACCAGCCGCTCCACCTCGCCGGCCAGGTCGGGCACATGCAGGTCGAGATGCATCCGGTTCTTGCCCTGCTTCGGCTCGGACACGCCCTGGATCAGCATCATCGGCCCGGCGCCCTCAGCGGGCACCAGCACCGCGTACTGTTCCACGCCGTCCAGCCGGCGGTAGCGAAGCGCCTCGCACCAGAAGTGCGCCAGGGCGTCCGGGTCGATGGAGTCGAGCACGATGACGATCTCGACGGACGGCGTTGTCATCTGGTCCTCCTGGGTCGGGGCACTCAGCCTGCCCGATGCCACCGACGTAGACTGCTCGCCATGCCGTTGCTCGATCGGATCACCCAACCCGCCGACCTGCGAGATCTCAAACCCGCGGAACTGGACCGGCTGGCCGAGGAGATCCGAGCCTTCCTGATCGAGCATGTGGCGCGCACCGGTGGCCACCTGGGGCCCAACCTGGGTGCGGTCGAGCTGACCATGGCCATCCATCGGGTGTTCGACTCGCCGCGCGACCCGATCATCTTCGACACCGGCCATCAGAGCTATGTGCACAAGATCCTCACCGGACGCCAGGATCGCTTCGACACCCTGCGCCAGCCGGGCGGGCTGTCCGGCTATCCGAGCCGTGCCGAGTCCGAACACGACTGGGTGGAGAGTTCGCACGCCTCGTCATCGCTGTCCTGGGCCGAAGGCCTGGCCAAGGGCTTCGCATTGCGTGAAGAGGACGACCGGACGGTGGTCGCAGTGGTCGGTGACGGATCGCTGACCGGCGGGATGACCTGGGAGGCGCTCAACAACATCGCCGTGCAGCCCGAGCTGCGGCTCGTCATCGTGGTCAACGACAACGGCCGCTCCTACACCCCGACGATCGGCGGCCTGGCCACCCGGCTGCGTGGCCTGGGCCAGCAACTCTCCGCGATCCGCACCGACCGGCGCTACGAGCGCAGCCTGGCCGCGATCAAGCGCTGGGTGAGCCGGACGCCGGTCGTGGGCGAACCCACCTATGGCCTGATGCATGGCGTCAAGGCGGGCGTGAAGGATGTGCTGGCGCCACAGGGCATGTACTCCGACCTGGGCATCAAATACCTGGGGCCGATCGACGGCCACGACCGCGAAGCCCTGGAACGTGCGCTCGAGCAGGCCCGCCGATTCACCGGCGGCCCGGTGATCGTGCACTGCCTGACCGAGAAGGGACGCGGATTCGCCGCCGCCGAGGCGAACGAGGAGGACCGTTTCCACGCGGTCGGGCCGATCGACCAGGTCACCGGCGTGCCGCTGGGCAGCGTCCCCGCCCGGACCTGGACGGACGCCTTCGGCGAGCACCTGGCCCGGATCGGCGCCACCGACGACTCGGTGGTCGCGATCACCGCGGCCATGCTGCACCCGACCGGACTGACCCGATTCGCGCGACACTTCCCGCACCGCACCTTCGACGTCGGCATCGCCGAACAGCATGCGGTGGCGTCCGCGGCCGGCCTGGCCCGGGCCGGACTGCACCCGGTGGTGGCGCTGTATTCGACCTTCCTCAACCGGGCCTTCGACCAGGTGCTGATGGACGTCGCCCTGCACGGCGAGGGCGTCACCTTCGTACTCGACCGGGCCGGCATCACCGGCGCGGACGGCCCCAGCCACCACGGCATGTGGGATCTCGGCCTGCTCGGCATGGTGCCCGGGCTACGACTCGCGGCGCCCCGCGACGAGCAGCGGCTGCAGGAAGCGCTGGAACTCGCGGTCGACATCGACGACGGGCCCAGCGTGCTGCGGTTCTCCAAGGATCCACTGCCCGCACCGTTGCCGACGCTGCGCACCGACGGTGAGACCGACGTGCTCTTCGAGGACGGCGACCCGCGCGTCCTGGTCGTCGGCTGGGGACAGTTCGCCGGCATCGCCGTCGAGGTCGGCACCCGGCTGGCGCAGCAGGGCATCGGCGTCCGGGTGGTCGATCCGGTGTGGGCGTTGCCGGTCAGCGCCGACCTGATCCGGTTGGCCGGTGCGCACGAGTTGGTGGTGACCATCGAGGACGGCGGCCTGGCCGGCGGGCTCGGCTCGCGGCTGGCGCAGGAATGCCGGCTGGCCGGCGTCCGGGCCCACGTCCAAGAGTTCGGGATTCCGCAGCGGTTCATCGAGCAGGGCAGCCGTCCGGGCATCCTGGCCGACCTGGGTGTGACCGCCCAGCAGATCGCCCGGTTCGCCACCGAGGCGGTGCTGTCCGGCGAGGCCGAGCCGTCGATCGGCAAGATCGAGACAGGGCACCACGGCTGATTCTGCGTCCGGCGCGGCATGGGTCGAGGTCCTCGGCAGGGTCTCGACAAGCTCGACCAGCGGTGTCTGTCAGTGCCGAGGGGGCGCGAGGGCGATCGCCAGGCAGCCGACGGCCGCGGTGAGGAACAGGGGAGTGCCCAATAGGAAGTCGCCGCCGTCGGCGAAGATCGCGGCGTCGAAGAATCCACCGCTGCTGCGGGTCAAGGTCATGAAGGCGGCCGAGGTGACGCCGATCAGGGCGCTGGCGCAGTAGAGCAGCACCCGCGCGGGCACCGGCCAGCGCCGCGTCCCTTCCCGGGTGATGTCGCCCTCGGTGAGCAGTCGCCACACCAGACCGAACAGCACCGCGGCGATGCCGCTGAAGCCGAGCAGGGCGCTGATCGGGTCGTCCAGGATGGCGCGATGTGGGTAGACCAGGCAGAGCAGCACCCCGGACGCCAGTGCCGCGACCCGCAGCATGGTCAGCCGCCGGGCGATCAGCAGCACCGCGGCCACGACCAGCATGGCGACCAGCAGCAGGCTCGACATCTGCGGCACCGTGTTGCTCGCCCATCCGCCGAGGCCAAGGTTGCGGAACAGCTGGAACAGCGCCAGCACCGTCATCGCCGCCATGAACATGGCCGCCCAGGGCCGACCACGCCGGGCCAGCGGCAGTGCGATCAGGAGTCCGACCACCCCGATCGTGACACGGGAGATCGCCTGCGCGAGGTCGGTCGCCGACGCGTTCAGATAGGCATCGGTCGAGGCGAACAGCCACTGCGGGCCGAGGTTCCGGGCAACCTCCCGCAGGATCAACGGCACCGGCTGGAGCAGCACCAGCGCGGCAGTTCCGACCGCGACAAGGTAGTTCACCGGCGTCGAGTCCTCGTCCAGGTCAGCCCAGGCCGGCGGACGGCGGGCCACCACCATGACAGCCAGTTGGGCGCCGGCGATGCCCGCCAGCGCCAGCAGCGAAGCCAGCCAGCCCGCCGCCTCATTCTCCGGGTCCTGGAAGCTGCGGCTCAGTTCGAAGGCGGCCCAGAGCACCAGCAGCATCCCGGCCAGTTGCAGCGGACGCCGGGAGAACTCGCGGGTCGCGGCGGCCACGCCGGAGAACGACGCGGCGACGGCGATCTGGGCCAGTGCGGCACCAGCCACCAGCAATGCGGGCATGGCCAGGGTGCTCACCGTCATCAGGCCGCCCTCGGCGACGATGCCGCGCCAGTCCGCGTTGAGCGCCCGGGAGGTGCTGCTGCCGACCATCGGAAAGAACACGGCGCCGCCGATGGCGACCGTGACCGCCACGAACTCCCACCAGGCGAACGCTGCCTGCCAACGCACCAGGGTCAGCACCACCAGCGCCAGCAGGCCGAGCAGGCTGGCCACCAGCAGGATCGGGTCGGACGCCCCGGCGGTCGCGAAGTAGAACAGGGCGACCGTCACGGTGAGCAGCGTGAACAACTTCACCCACCAGGGCAGGTGCAGCGCCGCCGTCTGCAGCGTCGCCAGCGACAACACGACGCCCGCGATGCACAGCCAGGCGCCGACGTCCGGAATGGTCTGACTCGAGGTCACCACAAGGGCGCCGGCGTTGCGCAGCGGGCCGGCGAACACCACCGCGAGGGTGAGTAACCCGTACAGGATGAGGATCGCCGTGACGATCGCGACCAGGCCGACCGGCCAGCCGTCGCGGCGCGGGCGTCCCTCGCGCACCGGTTGGACGATGGTCAGCCAGACGATGTCACGGACGACGGCGCCGGCTGCTGCGACCGTCCTCATGACGCCTCCCGGCGGTACGCGACTGTGCCGATGAAGCAGAAGAAGTCGCCCGAATCCGGGACCAGGAAGGCGCCGGCGCCGAAGGACAGGTCGGATTCCTGGGTCTGGTAGCTGGCCACCTCTCTTCCGGACGTGTCCAGCAGCCGCAGCGCGGTCCGGTCTGCGACCACCAGCCGATCCCCCTGGACGAGGACCCGGACCGGGGTGATCGGACGAGCCCACTGCTGGACGCCGTCGGCAGCCCTCAGGCTGACCAGCTCGTCCTGGCGGGCGACGATGGCGAGCGAACCGGAACCGGTGACCGAACGCCGGGTGCCGGTCAGTTGCACCCGCCACAGCCGCTCGCCGTCGCTGAGCCGGTAGCCGCGGACGTAGCTGTCGGCCCGGCTGGCCACCACGGCGATCCCGTCGGCGACGCCGAATGCCTCCGGTGCTTCGGTCTCGAACTCGGACTGGACGGCCCCCGTCGTGTCGAGGTTGAGGAGGTTGCCGGTCTGGTCGAGCACGGTGAGTGTCGCGCCGACGACCATCGGCTGCCGGATCTCCGTCGGCAGCTGCGCGGTCCAGGCGACCCGGCCGGTGGCGGCGTCGAAGGCGGTGACCGTGCCGTCCAGGCCGGCCAGCACGGCCAGCGTGCCGAACCGGGCGATCGGGACGGCGCTGACGTCGTCGACCTTGGCCTGCCAGAGGAACTCGCCCTCAGCGCCGTAGGCGACCACGGTGCGCTCGGTGGTGGCCGCGACGACGATCCTGCCGATGGCTATCGCCGAGGTGATCTGGCCGCCCGGGTGGGCGCTCCACCGTGGGTCGGTCTCGCCGTCCGCCCAGCCTCGGGCGACCAGGTCGCCGCCGGGCGTGTTGACGTAGACGACGACCGATCCGGGCAGCACCACCGGGCGGACCGTGGCATACAACGCGACCGGTGCGACGTTGAGATCGCGCCGGGTGAAGCTCCAGCTGTCGGTAAGTGCCGGTGGGGTGTCGGCGGTGATCCTGCCGGCCGCCTGCCAGCGGGGTGCCCGGGTGACCAGGCCGGAGGTCATGGTGCCTGCCACGGTCGCGATCACCCCTCGTCCGGGACACCAGGCGTTCACCTCGCGGGTGGCGGTCTCCCGGCCGATGGTTAGCTCCATGCTGATCGAGAGACAGCCGGCGTCCTGCGCGGTGGCCTTGAACGTTGCCGCGTACGGCTGGCGGCCCGAGGCCTTGCGTCCGCTGCCCAGCGTGGCGGTGCCGGCGGCCGTCCATTCCTGGCCGTCCTGGACGACGGCGGGCAGCACCGGCAGTCCCGGATCGAACGCCTGGAAGTCGCCTGTGCCGGCGTCCGCTCGCAGCTCCAGGCCGGTGGGTTGGATGGACAACATCCGGCTGCGTCGGCGGCTGACCCGTCCGGAGGCGTCCGCGGTGACCTCGACGATCCGCGCCCAGCTCGACGTGCTCACTTCTTCGACGTCCTTGATCCCGTAGCTGAAGGCGGCCGGTGCGCTCTGGGCGATCTGGGCACCGAAGGTGCTGTAGTACTCGGCGACCGTGTCGGTGCCGTCGGAGTTCTCCAGAACCACGCGGGTCCCGGACGCGGGGAAGAACCGCATCGCGGCCGACGCCTCGGTCGCGGTCACCGGCCGTCCGGTCACGGCGGCGGCGGTGATCACGCCGAACACCACCACGAACACGAATACCGAGGCGATCCAGGGTCGTCGACGGCGCTGCGGCGTCGGTGGGGCGAACTGTGGCGGGGGACCGGCCTGCATCCCGGCCCAGGGCGGCGTCGATCCCGGTGGCGACGACTGAGGGTGGGGTGGCATCGGAGCAGGCGGCTGCCATTGCGGCGGCTGACTACCGAATGCACCACTCGGCAGGTGGCCTGGATCTGACACCCGCTCACTATAAACAAGCCGCGGTCTGGCTCGGCCGACTCATCGCGCCCCACCACTGGTCGAGCTTCATGATTCCGGAGCGCCGACGGCCGGCGTGCGACCGGCGAGTCAGTCGGCCGTCAACCGCTCCACGATCAGCGGCACCAGCAGCTCACGCTGCCAGGCCCGGACTGATTCGGCGGCCAGGGCGGCGTCGATCGTCTCGAGGTTCACCTCGGCGGGCGGCGTCCAGAGCAGCCGGCGCAGGGCGTCCGGACTGATCAGGTTCTCCACCGGCAGCTCCAGCTCGGACGCCCGTTCGAGCACGGCGGGCCGGACGGCGTCCCAGCGGGCAGCCGCCTCAGGATTGCGCATATCCCAGGTGCGGGTGGGCGGTGGACCCTCGGCGCTCTGCTGCTTGTTGGGCAACTGGTCGCGGGTCAGCGCGGCCACCCGGTCGAGCGCGGCCAGCCAGCGGGCCCGGTAGCGGGAGGGGAACCGCCAGGCGAACTCGGGAACGGCCGCCAGGTCGGCGGGACCCAGGCGTTTCACCTCGGCGGGGTTGGCCCGGGCCGCCAGCGCGCTGATCGCCCGGTCGGGCAGGATCTTGCCGGGCGCCCGATCCATCGAGGACGCCAACTGGTCCCGCACCTGCCACAGCTCGCGGACGACGGCCAGTGCCCGCGGCGTCCGGACGGCATGCAGACCGGAGGTCCGCCGCCACGGATCGACCCGCTCAGGGGCCGGCACGTCGGCCCTCTCGACCAGATAGGCGAACTCCTGCGCCGCCCATTCGGCCTTGCCGGCGGCCTGAAGTCGCTCGTCCAGCCAATCCCGCAGGTCGACCAGCAGCTCCACATCGAGCGCGGCGTAGGTCAGCCATTCGTCGGGGAGCGGACGCCGTGACCAGTCCGCGGCCGAGTGCTCTTTGCGCAGGGTGATCCCGAAGGCCTCCTCGACCAGGGTGCCCAGCGCGACCCGCGGCATGCCCAGCAGCCGGGCGGCCAGTTCGGTGTCGTAGAGGCGGCGGGGGAGTAGCCGCACCTCGGCCAGGCAGGGCAGATCCTGGCTGGCGGCGTGCAGCACCCATTCGGCGTCGGCCAGTGTCGCCGCAAGTTCGGAGAAGTCGGCGGGGTGGTCACGACCGGTGAACGGGATCGGGTCGAGCAACACGGTGCCGGCACCGGCGCGACGCAACTGGATCAGGTAGGCACGCGCCGAGTAGCGGAAACCCTGGGCACGTTCGGTGTCGATGGCGACCGGGCCGGTACCAGCAGCCAGCGCGGCCGTGATCTCGGCAAGCCCGGCCGGTGTCTGGACGACCTCGGGCACGCCGTCCGCCGGGGCCTCCAGGACGACGAGTTGGTCGGGTTGGTCGGTCACCGCCGACGCCGTGCCGACATCACCACCACGCCCTCGGGCAGCGGTGGTAGGCCGGCGGTCGTGCACAGCAGCTCGGACCAGCTCATCAGGTGCCGGGTGACGTCGTCGGCCGAGGTGACCAGCGGCGTCCAGGACGCCCGAATCTCGATCTCGGCGCGCGGCGGGTCGGCCGACATGGCACCGAAGGCGCGCGACGACACGGCGGTGACGGTGCCGCTCGGGGCGGTGTAGGCGGCGTCGTAACGTTCCAAGGCATCGGTCAGCCACGACCAGCCGACCTCGGTGAGCAGCGGGTCGACCACCATTTCGGCGTCCACCTCGGCCCGGGCGTAGGTGACGCACCGGAAGTCGCCGTCCCACGAGGCGTTGCCGGCCGGGTCGTGCAGCAGCACTAGCCGTCCGTTGCCCAGGTCTTCACCACCGACCACAACCTCGGCCGCCACCGCGACCGCGTGCGGTGCGATCCGCTGCGGCGCCGGAATCTCTTCGATGACCAACTCGGGCCGCCAGTGCATGGATTGCAGTGCAGCCACCGCGTCATCGAACAACCCGGTACCGCCCACCATGGTCTTGCGCGCTCCTCCCACGGAGGTGAATCTAGCCGTGGCGACGCCCGCCGCCCGAGGGACTCGCCGGGCAGCGGCCACGATCACGCCTGCTGTTCGGGCTCCAAGGTCAGGCAGATCGAGTTGATGCAGTAGCGCTTGTCGGTCGGCGTGTCATAGCCCTCGCCGGTGAACACGTGGCCCAGGTGGGAATCACAGGTGGCGCAGCGCACCTCAGTGCGGACCTGCCACAGCGAGCGATCCTCGATGTAGCGGACGCTGTCCAGTTCGGGTGCGAAGAACGACGGCCAGCCGCAGTGCGATTCGAATTTGGTGTCGCTGGTGAACAGCTTCGCGCCGCAGGCCCGGCAGCGGTAGGTGCCCGGCGTGGTGGTGTCGGTGTACTCCCCGGTGAACGGGCGTTCGGTGCCGGCCTCGCGCAGCACGTGGTACTCCGCCGGGGTGAGCATCTCGCGCCACTGTTCCGGCGTCCGGAATTGCCTGGGATCGAGTTCCATGGAGCGCTCCTCGGTGTCAAAGATGGCGGCTCCAGGGTAGTCGCGAGCGCACTCGTCAGAATCGATCAAGATTGGGCACCGCTAACGGTGCCCAATCTTGATCGATTCGGTGCCACTAGCCTGGGCCGATGGCTACCAACCCCGTCGTCGTCGAAGCGGCCGGACGCCAGGTCCGCGTCACCAGCCCGGACCGGGTCGTTTACGAGCCGACCGAGCGGACGCCGGCGATCACCAAACTGCAGGTCTGCGAGTACTACGCGAGCGTGGGCGACGCGCTGATGCGGACGATGGGGCAGCGGCCGACCGCGATGGAGCGCTGGCCGGACGGCTGGCGCGAGGGCATGCGGCTGGCCACCAGCACGCAGGACCGGGAGGCCGACGGCTTCTACCAGAAGCGGATGCCGAGAGGTGCGCCCGACTACGTCGAGTCGGTCCGGATCACCTTCCCCAGCGGACGTCCCGCCGACGAGCTGTGCCCGTCCGAACCGGCGGCATTCGTCTGGGCGGCACAGATGGGCACCCTCACCTTCCACCCCTGGCCGGTGCGGCGTCCGGACGTCGACCACCCCGACGAGTTGCGGCTCGACCTGGATCCGCAGCCCGGCACCGACTTCCGCGATGCCCAGCGGGTCGCCGATGTGGCCCGGGAACTGTTGGAGGAACTCGGGCTGCGCGGCTACCCGAAGACGTCCGGCAACCGCGGCATCCACATCTACCTGCGGATCCGCCCCGAGCACCGCTTCGAGGACGTCCGGCACGCCGCCATCGGCTTCGGACGCGAACTCGAACGCCGCGACGACGGGGTGACCACCGCGTGGTGGAAGGAAGAGCGCGGCGAGCGGATCTTCATCGACTTCAACCAGAACAACCGCGACCGCACCATCGCCGGTGCCTGGAGTCTACGCGCCCGGCCCGGCGCCCCGGTCAGCACTCCGATGACCTGGGAGCAGCTGGCCGAGGTCAAGGACCCCCGTGAGTTCAACCTGATCACCGTGCCCGACTACCTGTCGCACGGAGATCCGTGGGCCGACATGGACGACGAGGCGTTCCCGCTGGAACCGCTGCTCGACCTGTGGGAGACCCTGCCCGGCGGCGAGCTGAACTTCCCACCTGACTATCCGAAGATGCCCGGTGAGCCGCCGCGGGTGCAGCCGTCCAAGAAGGTGGCGGCGCACTGGGACGAGCAGGGCAACCGGATCGAGAAGTAGCGGGGCGGCACAATGTCTCCCATGCAGCTGCCCGTGATGCCCCCGGTGAAGCCGATGCTCGCCAAGGCGGTGCCTCAGATTCCGGCCGGGGCGCTGTCCTACGAACCCAAGTGGGACGGCTTCCGCTCGATCATCTTCCGTGACGGCGACGAGGTAGAGATCGGTTCCCGCAACGAGCGGCCGATGACCCGATACTTCCCCGAGGTGGTCGAGGCGATCAAGGCGAACCTGCCCGAGCGGTGCGTGCTGGACGGCGAACTGATCGTGGTGGTCGGCGACCGGCTGGAGTTCGAGGTGCTGCAGCAACGCATCCACCCCGCGGCCAGCCGGGTGAAGCTGCTCTCCGAGCAGACGCCGGCCAGTTTCGTCGCCTTCGACCTGCTGGCTCTGGACGACGTCGACTACACCGAACGCCCTTTCGAGGAGCGCCGGGCCGCCCTGGAGCGGGCGCTGGCCGACGCGCAGCCGCCGATCCATCTCACCCCGATCACCCGCGACCCCGAACTCGCCGAGCAATGGTTCGCCCAGTTCGAGGGCGCAGGCCTGGACGGCGTGGTCGCCAAACCGCTGGACGGGACCTACCAGCCGGACAAGCGCACCATGTTCAAGATCAAGCACCAGCGCACCGCCGACTGCGTGGTGGCCGGCTATCGGCTGCACAAGAGTGGGGACGACGTGATCGGCTCGCTGCTGCTCGGCCTGTACAACGAGGCCGGCGAGTTGGCGTCCGTCGGTGTGATCGGTGCGTTCCCGCTGGCCAGGCGCAAGGAACTGTTCGCCGAGTTGCAGCCGCTGGTCACCACGTTCGACAACCACCCATGGGCGTGGGCCCGGCAAGAGGAGGGCGCCCGCACCCCGCGGAACTCCGAATACAGCCGATGGAACGACGGCAAGGATCTGTCCTTCGTGCCGCTGCGGCCCGAACTGGTGGTCGAGGTGCGCTACGAGCACATGGAGGGCGTCCGCTTCCGGCACACAGCGCAGTTCAACCGCTGGCGTCCCGATCGTGATCCGCGCTCATGCACCTACGAACAGTTGGAGGAGCCGGTCAAATACGACCTGGCCGACATCCTGGCCACCCGGCCGGACGACGCCGACTGACTTTCCCGGTGTGCAATATCCCTAGTGCGGCCGTCGGCGGTAGGCCACACTACGGGAATGGCAGGCAAGAAGAAGTCGAAGTCGAAGAAGACCAGCGACCTCCACCCGGGACGACCCACGAAGCCGCTCAGCAAGCTGCTGCGGCTGCCGAAGGGCCCGGTGGATCTGAATCGCCTCGACACCGCGGCATCCCCCGGCTACCCGGGATCGGGCAAGACTGACGCCCCGGCGCTCACCGCTGCTCTGGCGCCCGAACTCTCCGACCTGCAGGAGCAGTTGTACGCCAACGGCCGCTCCGACGTTCCTGGTGCGCCGAGCCTGCTGGTGCTGCTGCAGGGCATGGACACCTCCGGCAAGGGTGGCGTGATTCGTCATGCCATGGGTCTGGTCGATCCGCAGGGCATTCAGCTGAAGTCGTTCAAGGCGCCCACCAAGGAGGAACTCCAGCACCACTACCTGTGGCGGATCAGGAACGCGCTGCCCAACCCCGGCATGATCGGCATCTTCGACCGTTCCCAGTACGAGGACGTGCTGGTCGTCCGGGTCGACCAGTTGGTGCCGGTCAGCGAATGGAACGGACGCTACGACGAGATCAACGCCTTCGAGAAGGAAGTGACCGAGGCCGGCACGACGATCATCAAATGCTTCCTGCATGTGTCGTTCGCCGAGCAGAAGAGCCGGCTCGCAGCGCGGCTGGCCAGCCCGGCGAAGTACTGGAAGTACAGCCCGAAGGACGTCGACGCGCGGGCGAAATGGCCGGCCTACCAGGAGGCGTACGCCGACGCACTGGAGCGCTGCAACACCGACCACGCACCCTGGTACGTGATTCCGTCGGACCGCAAGTGGTACCGCAACTGGGCGGTCGCCCAGTTGGTCCGGGAACACCTGATCGGGCTGAACCTGACCTGGCCGGAAGCCACCTTCGACGTCGCCGCCGAGAAGGCCCGGGTTGCGAAGTCCTGATCCACTACCGCTGATCGAGCCTGTCGAAACCACCGCTGGTTGAGCTTGTCGAAACCCCTCTTAGCAGCGTCGGGACGCCGAGGTCTCGACAAGCTCGACCAACGGATTCAGTGAGAGTGTGACGGGGTGGAGCTCAGGCTCAGGCGATGGTGAGGTGCCGAGCCGGTACCTCTTCCTCCAGCGTCTCGAAGCCGAAGTCGAGCAGATCCATCGCCGCGAAGGCGTAGCGGGCCAGGATGAGGTCCATCACCTCGGGTGCGGCACCCAGCGGCTCGCTCACCGAAACCGCGCCGCACCGCTCGGCCAGATCGGTCTGAGCGTGGAACAACTCGGTGGCGGTCAGGAAGAACGAGCCGACCGCGATGTGCCGGCGACCCTGGGCCCGCAGGCCCTGGATGGCCTGTGCGACCGACGGGCCGGAGCCGTCCGCGACAGCGGTCAGGCAGGGCAGCCGGTGATGGGTCGACCACTGCCGGGCCCGCCGAGCCAGTAGGGCGTTGCCGCGGACGTCGCCGCTGCGCGCCGAGGACAGCACCAGGCCGTCCAGTTCGAGAACCCGCTGCGCCGACAGCGAGGCGCGCAGGCGTTGATCGAGCACGGTGAGCAGTGTCACCTCGGGACCGATCGGACGCGACACGCTCACCCGCAGGTCGGGGTAGAGGTTGCGCAGCTTGACCGACTGGCCGATCACCCGTTCGTCGGGATCAATGGCATGGGTCAGCTGCAGCGGAACCAGCACCACCTCGGTGATGCCCTGCTTGATGAGCTGCGACACGACCTGTGCGGTCGAGGGGGAGCAATGGTCGAGAAAGGCGCAATGCACGGAGAGGCCCGGGCGCATGCTCTGGAGGCCTTGCCTCAAGGAGTGCGCGACTTGGGCGACTCGGGCATCGGTGCTGCCCATTCCCACCATCACCAAGGCTGGAGCGGTCATGATGTGCCTCTCTTGCGTCACATGTCCTGCGGCTCCATTGCCGGCGTTTTCGTGCTACCAACCTCTCTCGGAGCTTGTACCAGAAGCAAATCGGTCGCTCGACATGTGAGATGAGCGTCCCATTTGATGGGAAATCAAGCGGTTCGGAGGTGCTTTGACCTTGGATCTGCTGAGCACAGTCCAAGAATCTCAGCACCTGGAACGCGGTGGCTGCGCGGAGCACGTTGATCATCTCGAGTGGGCAGCTGCCGTGTACTGATGCCGCTGCTCCCTCTTCTCGCCGGGCCGAATGGTGCTGGGAAGTCAGCTATGTCCGAGACGCCCTCACCCCGGCGACCGGCCTGCCTTTGATCAACGATCAACCGATCAACGCCGACGAGCTCGCCGCCGAACGATGGTCTGCGGCTCAGACGGAGCATGCTTGTGAGGCGGCGAGACTTGCCGAAGCTCACCGGGTTCCGCGACGTGGCCGGGCTGGGCGCCTGCTGCTCCTGCGGCGAGCCGTGGAGCACCTGAGGAAGGGGACACCAATGAAGATGCTGCTCACCTCAGGCGGTGTCACGAATCCCACCATTCGCGACCGCCTGGTAGCGCTGCTGGGCAAGCCCATCGTCGAGTCGGACGCCCTGTTCGTGCCGACCGCGCAGTGGGGACAGCCGGCATGTTCGCCGGAGACGGTGTGGCGCTCGACCGCGGACGCGTGGCCGGGCCAGTCCGGACTGTGTGGGCTGGGCTGGCGCTCGGTGGGTGTCCTCGAACTCACTGCGCTGCCCAGTATCGGCGCAGAGCGCTGGCAACCCTGGGTTCGCGCTGCGGACGTGCTGCTGGTCGACGGCGGCGAGGCGATCTACCTGACCCATTGGCTGCGCGAAACAGGGCTGGCCGATCTGCTCACCACGTTGCCGAACCTGGTGTGGGTGGGAGTTAGCGCAGGCAGCATGGCTCTGACCCCGCGGATCGGGCGCCAATTCACCGATTGGCAGCCGGATGGCAGCGACGAGACGCTTGGCCTGGTGGATTTCTCCATCTTTCCGCACCTGAACTATCCGGGCTGGTCGGCCAATACCACCGAGAGCGCACATCGCTGGGCGGCCACGATCCCGGGCCCCGCCTATGCCCTCGACGACCAGTCGGCGGTCTCGGTGACCGACGGCGTCGTTGAGGTGGTCTCAGAGGGACAGTGGGAGTTGTTCAACCCACACGGTCGACGCCGATAGACCGAGCGATCGGTGGCAAGGATGCTGCCGACTACCACCAGTAGGTAGGGCCCGAACTTGGAAGGCGTCACGCTGACTGGCCTGATTTGCCTAGTCAGGAGAGTTTCATGGCGGGTGGGCGATACTGGGTTCGAACCAGTTCTGCGTCCTGTCTTGCGGAACTGTTCCACTGCTAGTGAAACCTGGTTCTGGCTAGGTGTTGAAGGGAACAGTATCGCGTCGGCATGTTGGACACAAGTGGACACGAGAACCCGTGAATACCCTGCTATGTTGCACGTATGTTGCATACGGAGCCCTCATTGGAGCCCCGACGCGGACCCGCGAAGGGCTCCGATCGGCGCAGCTTCGGCCGCCTCCGGCAACTACCGTCCAAGCGCTGGCAAGCCGCCTACACGGGACCCGATGGACGTCTGTACAAGGCGCCCATGACGTTCTCCGGTGAGGACGCCGCCCGCGGCTGGCTCACTGGTGAGCGCAAGCTCATCGACCTGGACGAGTGGACGCCGCCCGAGCAGCGCGGCCAGCGCAAGAAGCGGGCAGTCGTCACGCTCAAGGAGTTCAGCGCAACCTGGCTGGCCGGCCGGACGGTGAGAGGCCGCCCGCTCAAGCCGCGCACCCGTGACCACTACCAGCAGCTGCTCGACAACCTCATCCTTCCCACCTTCGGCGCTCTTCCCGTCGCGAGTATCACCAGCGACGAGATCGACGACTGGTACGCGGGCCTTGGGCCCGACCGCCCGACCCTCCGCAGCCACGCCTACGGGCTGCTCCGAACCATCCTCGGCACAGCCGTAGACAAGAACCTCATCCTGGTGAATCCGTGCCGCGTCCGGGGCGGCAGCAGCACAAACCGCGCCCACAAGGTTGAGCCGCTCACTCTCGCCGAACTCGAACGGCTGGTCACCGAGATGCCGGAGAACCGCCGGCTGATGGTGCTGCTGGCCGCCTGGTGCGCACTCCGGTTCGGGGAACTCGCCGAACTCCGCCGGCGCGACGTCGACGTGCGGAACCGGTTGGTGAAGGTACGCCGCGGCGTCGTCCGGGCAGACGGCAAGGTGATCGTCGGCGACCCGAAGAGCGACGCCGGCTCCCGGAACGTCGCGATCCCGCCGCACCTGATGCCCATCGTGAAGGCACACCTCAAGGACCACGTCGAACCCGGCCGTGACGCGTTGCTGTTCCCGTCGGCGTCTGGGGCACGGGCACCTGAGCCGGGAGAACCTGCCCGAGACGAACACCTGGCACCATCCACCCTGTACGGCCGGAACCCGGTCAAGATCAAGACCGGCCAGAACGTGGAGTGGCGAGGCGGGCACGGGTTCTACCGTGCCCGAGCGCTCGCTGGACGGCCCACGCTCCACTTCCACGACCTTCGGCACACCGGAGCCGTCCTGGCCGCCCAAACCGGCGCCACGCTCGCCGAGCTGATGGGTCGGCTAGGGCACTCCACACCTGCGGCCGCGATGCGATATCAGCACGCTGCAGCCGACCGCGACAAGGCGATCGCCGCAGCCTTGTCGAGGATGGCCGAGGGAGGCTCGAGATGACGCTTCGGATCGTGTGCGATGGGAAGATCGGCGACCGCCACCCGCGAACGCCTATCCCGTGGAGCCCCGGGCCGACTCAGATGCTCAACAACGCCGGGGAGCTCATCCAGTACACGCGAGACGACGGCGAGCACGGCGATGGCGAGACTGACGTGATCCTACGATTGCACGCCGTTGCTCACGCTCGCTGCCGTTTCGACTGCCCCAGATGCGCCCGCGTTGTTGTTGCGACCGAAGAGCACATGCGACTGATCTGGCAGTGGCTGGAGGCTGGCGATGAACCCGAACTCACCTTGGAAGAGCTTCAGATCCTGATCAACAAGTGGAGCGAGGTTCAGCACGCGGGGTGTCGGGACACAATGAGGGCACTCAGGGCTATATTGAGCACATAGGCACCTCAGCGGGTGCGTGGATCACCACGCCCTTGGAGGTGCTTTCATCGTGTCGGAGCCCATTGCCCGCTACGTAACCATCGCGGATGCAGCCGCCTATCTCAGCTGCACCGACAAGACCATCCGCCGCATGATCATCGACGGCAGGCTTCGCGCCTACCGTCTCGGAACGCGCGCCATCCGAGTCGACAGGACCGAACTCGACTGCGCCATGAGCCCGATCCCGCCCGCTCGGATCAGCGCATGAGCGGCGCTGGTTCGTGGAGGTACTTGTCATCTGGGCCGGGTGATCGACGTGTCTGAACAGCAAAGCCGCCCCGACCTGGCGATCGAGGCGGCCAAAGCGTTTGGCGGCGCTGACCACGATTGTACGGGTTCGGACGTCGGGGTGCCTGTTGGCAACGCCCACTCGACGCAGCTTCCCCCACGGCGTCGGCTGCGGGCGGCGTGCCGTGTGTTCGTCGACGTCCGTCGTCTCTCCGACGAGGCGACGTCTCGTGCTGTGCAGGGTGTTGCTGATGCACCTGCTGGCGCTATAGCCAGGATCCTGATCGCTCCCGGTCAACTGCCGCCAGCGATCGCGCTGGACTACCTGTGCCGCTACGGGAGCCATCTGGCTCAGCTCGTCTTCGAGGGTGACCCGCAGACGGCCCGTGCTTGGTGGGACGAGCTGAATGCACACCGGTGAGGGGGAGGGCCGCTATCCGGTGGGTTTGACGCCGCGCGAGGGTGCCGAGGATCTCACTGCCGAGGTTGCTGCAGCTCGGGCCGAGGGTCTGCGCCTGGCGCATCCCCTTACGGTCGAGCCGCCCAACGACGTGCCGCCCGAAGCGGCTTTCGTCGCTCAGGCGGATGGAACGCCGGCCGAGGGATCCGGCCACCGGAAGCCGCGGGCGGTGCCGGTGGACTGGGCGGCGATCTGGGACACCGAAGGGGCGGCCGTGGAGTGGCTGTGTGAGCCGCTGATCTCCCGCGGACGGCTCACCGCGCTCTACTCGGAGGCCAAGGTCGGCAAGTCCCTGTTGATGCTGGAGATCGCCGCCGCGGTGGCAACCGGTGGGGTCGCGCTGAGCCGGCCGACGTCGCGCTGTCGGGTGATGTACATCGACCTGGAGAACGACCCGCGCGGCGATGTCGTGCAGCGGCTCAAGGCGATGGGCTACGCCGCCCAACAGTTGGGCGCACTGTTGCTGTACAGCTTCCCGGATCTCCCGCCGCTAGACACCAAGGCCGGGGGCGAGGAACTGCTCGCGCTGGCCCTGGAGAACGATGTCGGCCTGGTCGTGATCGACACGGTCTCCCGGACGGTGTCAGGTGAGGAGAACGCCAACGACACCTGGCTGATGCTGTACCGGTTCACCGGCCTGCTGCTGAAGCGGCACGGCATCGCCTGCGTGCGGATCGACCACGCCGGCAAGAAGCCCGGCAATGGCCAGCGTGGCGGCTCGGCGAAGGCTGGCGACGTCGACGCGATCTGGCGGCTGTCAGCGTCCAGTCACAACACGCTGCGGCTGCACTGCGAAGCGAGTCGGCAGCTGATCCCAGACGACGACCGCGACCTGACCATCCTGCGTCGGTTCGAACCGCTGCGGCACGAACGCAGCAGCAGCCCGGGAGCGGACGCCCGAGAGGCCCGCATCGTTCACCTGGTGGCCCAGATGGACGCGCTCGACGTTCCCCTCGACCACGGCCGCGACCGGGTTCGCGCGGCGCTCAAAGCGGCCGGCGAGACGGCCACGAATCAGGAGCTGACCGACGCGATCGGCAGGCGTAAGACCTGTCCGCGACCCGGCTCGGACAGGTCCCCTTATTTGAGCCTGTCCGAGGGCCCCGGGGACGGAGACGGACAGGATGGTTGATTCACACTCAGAACACCTGTCCGAGACCCTTCACGGACAGGTGCGGACAGGTGCCGTGCCCGTACCTGTCCGTCTGTCTCCCCCTCTAGGAGGGGGACAGGTGGACGGGGGGATCGAAACGGCGGACAGCCGGCCGTTTCCGCCTCCCGCGGTGACCGGCGACAAGGGCACCCGAGTCGAGCAGCGGCACGCTGCGCTCAATCGGCTGCTCGCGGCCACCGACACGGCTATCCGGGCTGGGCGCACCCTGCCGTGTCTCCGCAGCTACGGCGGCCCGAATCCGTGGCTGTCCGACGATTCCGCCGCGCGGGCCAACGCTGCCCGGGCCTGCGACAGCTGCCCGGTGGCCTCCGAGTGCCTGGCCTACGCCCAAGCGCACCGGACCACGTTCGGTGTGTACGGCGGCCATGACTTCACGATCAAGGCAGTCGCTCGCGCGGTGGCCCTGTCCAGCGTCGGTGATGCCGTATGACGCGGGAACCTGCGCGTCCGGACTTTGCCGATTGCGCGATCGAGCTTCTGTGTGCGTTCGATGCTGCGGACAAGGCTGGGTTTGGCTTCCGGCAGCGGTTCTCCTTCTACGCGATTCCGGGTCTGGAGGATGCTGCGGCCGACTTCATCGAGTCCTACCTGGCTGAGCAGCTCGGGTCCGCAGGGATGCCGCTGGAGGCTGAGGGATGATCCAGGAGCTGCCGGGGGACGCGCTGGTGGTGTCCGGGGTGACGCGGAGGATTCTCGCTCAGGCGCTGGCGGATGCGCAGCGGTGGCGGGCTCGGAACGGGTTGGCACCCCTGCAGGCCTACGCGACCCTCGTCGGCGTCATGTCCCCCGACGGACATGCGGACATCGATTCGGGGCCGGTTGGGCAGCCTGAGGGCATGTCGATTCACGAAGCCGCTGCAGCGCTGGGGATCACGGCCCGTCACGCCCGCCGGCTGGCGCCGCGGTTGGGCCGAAAGGTCGCCGGCGTCTGGGTGCTCGATCGGGCGGCAGTGCTGGAGGGCGGCGAATGACCTCACCAGCCGAGAGCAGCGAGGCGATCTACGTGACGCTCTGGGTGGCGATCGAGCACTGTTACATCGACGGGCGCCCACTGGCAGGCGTTCCAGATGATGCGCCGGGAAGGTACACCACCAGGCGGTTCGACGCGGGCGACGTCCTGCCCGCAGGCGTCAGGCCGGACTGCCTGGCCCACCTGGAGCAAGTCGGCCTGGTGCTGCCGGTGCATGTCCCGGTCACGAACGAGAGGAAGCAATCATGAGCAGCCGCCACCACGAGATGACCGAGCCGGGCCCGGTTCTTTTGGGCCTGGTGGAGTTGGTTTACACCCTCACCTCGGTAGGCATCGACGTGCCGATGGGGGAGCGGTTCCAAGACCGAGCGCTCGGTATGCCTGAGCTGGCTGAGCCGAAGATGCCGGCAAGTCTCCTGGAATGCACCGACGACGAGCTACTCGAGTACATGAGGGAGACCGCCATTCATCGAGCGGGTATGAAGCTATCCAGAGATGTCGATGGTGACCTCAACCGGCTCTTCGCCGAGCAGTTCGCGGCCAACATCAGGGCACATGCGGACCAGATGGTTGAGCAGATGCGTCCCGACTTCGATGCGGGCGTTCAGCAAGCCAAGAAACTGCGGGCGCTGGGGATCACTGAGCGGGACACGCCCGACACGATCGTCCAGCTCGATGCCAAGGCGATCGTTGCTTGGCAGGAGTTCGCGGCACGCGCACCGTACCTGGACCAGCTCGCCGAGGCTCGGATAGATCTCTCCCGTTTCGCGCTGGTTGCGCCCACTCGATCCAAATTGCAGGCGGGCCCCATCGAATGGGGGGTGTGCTTCAACGTGGAGCAGTTCGATCGACTCGGCGAAGCGGCTTGGCAGCGCTGGCTGCGGATCGCGCCGGCCGCGGTGCTGGTCCCCCCGAGTGAGATCACGCAGATGTCCCAGCTGGAGCACAAGGGAATCGTCAAGCCCGAGTTGCTGGCCGCGATCGCTCAGGACCGCTTCAACACAGGCAAGGAGTGACTCCGATGCGCATCTCATCCGAACTCGCCCAGTCAGCTTTTCAGCTGGCCGAGCATCTGCAGGCGTCGGGCGTGCCGGCGAGCATGAGCGGGGTTCTCGATGCCTACTTTCAGGCGTCGAGGGTCGCGGTCGGACCTTCGCCCGGCCACACGCCCGGCACTCTGCGGGGCCCTGCGGCCGAGGCGCAGAAGCGCATCGTCACATCTGCCGCAACGAGTGCCACATCCCGTGAACTCTCGTCCGATGCTCGCACCAGCTTGGTCGCCAAGCTGAACGAGAAAGGGTGGCTCCGGACGGCTCAACCGACGGACAGCGAGATCCTGGATGCCGTCGACGACGCGGTCACGTACAGCCGGTACTACCAGCCGGCCGGCCAGGCGAAGGCGGACACCGCGACCGACGCCGCGTACAGCCGGTACTACAACTCCTTGGAGGGCTGAGCCAAGATGCCGCGGCGTGGGGGTGGTGTTCCGCGCTGAGGTAACTCGGACGGGCGCAGCTCTCCAAGGCCCCCCACGGAGACGTGGCGCGAGGGCAAGATCCAGCGCACCCGATCCAACGGCACCGCCGAGCGCATCTGCCGTCTGCGCCCCAACGGCTTCACCCTGCAAGAGATCTGCGACGACCTCACCGCCAACAAGAACCCCCACGGCCACGGGTGGGCAGTGGTGGCCGGCCACCGTGCGGGTGGTGCTGGCCCGCGCCGCTCAGAGTCCGGTCGACGCCTCTGAGGTGGAATCTGAGGGCCTCGGGGCCGACTCCGCCAGGTAGCGGCGCCTACGTGCCAGAGTGGGCGCCATGCGCCTAGAGATAACGACGCCGGATGGCCAGACCCACGAGCACGGAGCCAGCCTCCAGCAGGCCATAGACGTTCTCTATCTGGATGATGGCGTCGCGGTCGTGAGGGTGAAGCGCGGCAATCCGGAGTTGCGCACAAGCGCGGGCGTCGTGCGCGCCGCCCAGGACGACCAGGTGGAGGCCGTGCTGAAGGTCTATCCGTTGGGCAGCACCCATCGCTGGATGTAGCGCAACGGGCGCGGGTCATGCCCCACCCGCGCACGGCGCCACGGGCAGCTCGGGCTCAGTCCAGCGCGTCGGTGTGGCACGGCTGCGAACTTCTCCCGGTTGCAGCTGCTGGCCGACAGCTCAGGAGCTTGGGCGTCACGCATTTAGCTCCGATAAGTGGTGGTTTTCGGGATCCAGACCCCAGGGGGGAGAGGCAGGTACCTCGCGGACTCCCCACCCCCACCCCCTATGCCTGGATCTTTCGCGCTTGACCTGGCGCGATCGTCGATGCCCTCCTCCCGTCCTGATTGCCGATCCGCTCGAGGAGCAAGCTGAGGCCCGCAGAGCGGACGAGCCGACCCAGACCCTGAGCGCCCCTGACGGCCTACTCACCCAGCGGATCCAGCTGGTGGCAGGCAATGTCCACGAGGCGCTGGAGAAGCTGAGCGCGCTGGTCGGGTAGTCGGTCCAGGAGGCGAAGCCGAGAGCGGCGTGAGCGCCGCCCGTGCGGGCCTGTCGTCCACCCTGGGCGCTTCACCGATGCGCCTCGATCGCGACCAGCGCCGCGAACTGGTCGCCTACCTGGCTGGCGAGGGCATGAGCACGCGAGCGATCGCGCCGATCGTTGGCGTCGGGAATGGCACCGTCCACCGAGATCTGGAAGCTTCCAGGGCGCCGACTGTTCCAAGTGGAACAGTCGGCCGTCCACCCACCGTCACCTCGCTCGACGGCCGCCAGCGCCCCAGCACGCAGCCGAAGCCCGCGCCGCCCGTGGCCACTTCACTCGACAGGTTCGGTCGGTGGCAGCTCGATGACCAGGTGCCACTTCTCGTAGTACCCATCGAAGCGCGGTGCGCCCGCGACCTCTCCCGAGTTCGTGAATCCGTTGCGGGCGGCGAAGTGCTGCGAAGCTAGGTTGCGTGAGTGGATGTATGCCTCGATAGTGACCACGGCTCGTTCCGTGATCGGTGAGAGTGCGCGGTTCATGAATTCGGCGAGGGCGTCGTCCGCGAGCCACCCGCCATTCCCGCGGTGCTGCATGGCGACGGCCATGAGCTCCAGACGGATTATCAGCGGGGAATCCTCGAGCGAGTACAGAACCACAGCTGTGATCTCGTCGCCCTCAACGGCCACGAGGCAGTGTCGGGGCGGTGCCAGCGGCACACCGAGCTGCCGGGCGGCGCCTTGGATCTCGTACTCCCACGGGCAGGTCGACTCGTACTCGGTGCGCCGGGTCAGCTTCCGCAGCTTCCGTTCGGGTGCGCAGCAGAAGGCGGGAAGCCGCCGGCGATCCTCGCGGACGGCGAAGCGCCACTCCACCCCTCGACGTTCAGCCGCTACCTGTTCACGAGAGTCGGATTGGGCCTATCGGTGAGGATGGCCTCCGGTTCGTAGCCGAGCATGCGCGCATAGGACTCGGCATATTCGCGATCGCGCAGAACCTCTCGTCGAAGGCGCGTCGTCCGGAGATGGCGCCACCCGCGATGCAGCTTCGTCATGACTCGCTTGGCCATCACCGTCGACCTTTCTCCCTCACATCCCAAGTATTACCTCGGTCCGTGCAATCTAGCGGCCCAGATCGCTGGCGCCCGACCAAAGCGCCGGGAGTCTCAGAACCGGGGTTTCCGGCGTCTGCCCCTGGTGCAATCCCGCGCGCACTCGCTCAGCAGCTCAGCCGGGATCGCCCTTCTTGGCGGTTCGGGGTCCAGATCTGCCGAAGCCACCACCCCCTAGAAGGGAGCAGGGCCAACCAGATCTCCGTCACTGGGCTTGTGCACCCAGTGACGGCGAGCCACACGGAGATCCTCTTGTGACCACTTCGACGGGTCCACAACAGTGGCGACGATCTCCCTGAGAGCGTGCAGCTTCCCTTTGAGAGTTGCGTCAGGGTTGATCACGGCAACCCATCGCCGTGCGCCGTACCAATCGCGAGCAGCTACGTGGTGCAGCCACGGATCACCTGCCTCCCAGTGGGCGAGGACTTCGATTTGAAGTCGCTCCGCGATGTCCTCGAGATATGCGACCTCTTCCAGCATCAGGCGGGTTTCGGTCTGACGGCTGACATTCGCCCGCTCGCGTGAGTCACTGGGCGACTCGGCGTGGATCAGACTGTGCGGACCGACCGTCCCACAGCGGGAGCAGGTGAGATCCGCTCGTTTTCGGTGATACAGGGAGGAGCGAGTGGCGCCACACGAGCTGCACATGAACACCTGGCTCATCCCGACGCCCTCCGCCGCAGCGGCCTGACGTTGGTCACGGCCTGGTGCTCACACTTCTGGCCAGCCAGGTAGGCGTCGATACAGCCCGGCTTGATCGACCAGGGCCCGCCCTTCTTGCGCTGGACGCCGTGCAGCTCGCCAGCCTCCAGCGATCGGCGGATCGAGCCCGGATGACGATGGGCATACTCGGCGGCACCGGCGGTCGTTAGGTACTCAGCCACGACGTTCCTCAGCCGACATGGGCTGCACTTGCTCCAGCACATCCATCAAGTCCCGATGGCAAATGTCGGCGCGCAACAGGATGAGGCCGTCGTCCCAGAGGGCCAACGCGTGGTCTTCAAGGCCTTCCACCATCACCGGGCGTAGCCCCATGGCAGCCAACAACGACTTGGCGTCTTCGCCGATTGGTTGGCCCTCGAACGCGAGGATCCCTAACAGCCGCTCCCTCGCTGTCGTCAGTGCGTCGGCCATGCGCCTGCAGTCCTCGACGTCCAACTCATGCAGGTAGTCAAAGTACGTGGCAACGATCGGCGGTTGCAGCTCCAGCTTGCCATCGGTGACGGCCTCGTAGGCTTCGATCGCCACGGATGCGCGGCCGTCTCCGTTCGTAAAGACAGTCCGTGAAACGGCGAACTCTATGACGCACGCTTGGTGATGTCGTGTGAGTTCTCCGGGGGCAGGTTTCGAATCGTACGGATGGCCAGCTGGCTTTTCACACCACCACGGGCATCCGGGCGGGGTAGTCAGCGCGGTTGTGGTCATGGAGTTGTTCCTTTCATCGACGTTGATGGTGCCGGCAACGCTTGCAGTCGGGTCAGACAGTTCTTGGTCGCGCGTGGTCACTGGGCGACCTCAGCGAGCCGCTTGGCAGATGCAGCGAGCGCCCAGTCAGCGACCTGATCGAGGTCGGCTTCGGGGCTCACGAGGAGTGCGGCTTGCTTGTGCAGCAGCATGGCGTTGGTGTCCTGTAGCCAATCGGCCTCGATCACACGCAGGCCAATGATCGTCAGCAGCGCCAAGGTGTCGTCGCTGGCCTGGATGGGCTCCTTCCTGGTGGCGATCCCGTCGGTGACGTCGCGCAAGGTCTCGATGGTGATGTCGGCGTCGATCAGGAGAATGCGGTGCTTACGGACGAGTACTGCCCGTCGGCCGAGATCTTCGACAACGACGGGTCGCAGGCCGAGCGCGTAGATGGAGGCCAGGTCCGCGGGGGTCATCGGGTCACCGCCTCGGTCTTGTTCCAGCGCACGAACTCGGCGACGTGCACATCGAAGCTGCCGCGCATCCGGGCGTTGATCTGGCGCCGCTGATCACTGGTGAGCGTGTCGGGCATCAGCAGGGTGATCGTGCGGTTGCAGAGCGGGCAGGCGCAGTCCTGGCGGTGCTCAAGGCACAGAGTGCAGCCGAGCTGATGCGGCCCGAACTCGTGGGTGTGGGTGGTCATGGCGAACTCCTCCTAGAGCAGGGGAGCGAGGCATGTTGCACGCATGTTGCACAGCAACGAAGAAACCCGCTCCGACTTCGGTTTCTCACCTAGTCAGAGCGGGTTTCTCGCGGTGGGCGATACTGGGTTCGAACCAGTGACCTCTTCGGTGTGAACGAAGCGCGCTACCACTGCGCCAATCG
>NZ_JASGEN010000134.1:0-12093 GCF_047606365.1 Micropruina sp.
ACCGCGGAACTCTCCGCCTGGGGCCGCAGCAGCCAAGCGATGCCGGCGATCAGACCCGCCACCACCAGGAAGGCCAGCGCGGCGATCCAGCGGGTGCGCGGCCGGCGGGCCGGCGGCACGGGCGGCTGGGTCGGCTCGGTCTCCGGCGTCGCGGCGTCGTCCGGGGTGTCTTCGGGTTCCTGAGAAGTCACCCGGTCAGATTACCGGTGAACCCTGTCCGCGTTTCAGTGAGGTTTCGGGAGCCTCAGGTGGGTGACCGGTGCGGCACCCGCCGAGTACATTCACGCAGGTGACGATCCGGGTAGCCCTCGAACACCGCACCACCTACTCTTTCGCGGAACCGGTGAAGGTGTTTCCGCACACCGTCCGGCTGCGACCGGCGCCGCATTCCCGGACGCCGATCGCCGCCTACTCGCTGACGGTGTCGCCGCGCAACCACTTCATCAACTGGCAGCAGGACCCGTTCGGCAACTACCTGGCCCGGCTGGTCTTCCCCGAGCCGGTCAAGGAGCTCGACATCTGCGTCGACCTGGTCGCCGAGATGACGGTGATCAACCCGTTCGACTTCTTCCTCGAGGAGTATGCCGAGCGGTACCCCTTCACTTATCCGGACGCCCTGCGCGCCGACCTGGAGCCCTACCTGCGCCGCGTCGACGAATCCGCCGACGGCGGTCCCGGTCCGCTGGTCCGGCAGTGGGTGCAGCAGCACATCACCGAGCCCTACGCCGCGTTGAGCGGTGACGAGCGGCCGCGGATGGTGGACTTCCTGGTCGCGGTGAACACCGCGCTGCAGGCCGACATCGCCTACACCGTCCGGATGGAGCCCGGCGTGCAGACCCCGGACACCACGCTGGCCAAGGCGCTCGGCTCGTGCCGCGACTCGGCCTGGCTGCTGGTCTCGATCCTGCGCGAGGCCGGCCTGGCGGCACGCTTCGTCTCCGGCTACCTGGTCCAGCTGACCTCCGATGTGGAGGCGCTGGACGGGCCGTCCGGGCCGACCGAGGACTTCACCGACCTGCACGCCTGGGCCGAGGTCTTCATCCCCGGTGCCGGCTGGATCGGCCTCGACCCGACCTCCGGGTTGTTCGCCGGCGAGGGGCATATTCCCTTGTCAGCGACGCCTCATCCGTCGTCCGCGGCACCGATCACCGGGGCCACGGCGCCGGTCGAGGTGACCATGGCGTTCTCCAACACGGTGCAGCGGGTGCATGAGGATCCGCGGGTCACCAAGCCGTACACCGACGCCCAATGGGCGGCCGCGGACGCCCTGGGCGAGCGGGTCGACGAGCTGCTGGCCGCGGGCGACGTCCGGCTCACCATGGGCGGCGAGCCCACCTTCGTCTCCGCCGACGACACCGCCACCCCGCAGTGGGAGGGCGCCGCCGACGGCCCGGAGAAGCGGGCGCTGGCCCAGCAACTGGCAGCCCGGCTGGAGCAGCGCTGGGCACCGGGCGGCGTCGTCCATCACGGTCAGGGCAAGTGGTACCCGGGTGAGGATCTGCCGCGCTGGAACATCGCGATCACCTGGCGCACCGACGGCATCCCGATCTGGGAGGATCGCTCGCTGCTGGCCAACCCGTGGGACGAGCCGTGCGTCGAACCCGGTTCGGTCGAGGCGCAGACCGGCGTGCGGGATCTGGCCGCCTACATCGCCGGCGGGCTGGGCATCCCCAGCGGCCACGTCGTGCCTGCCTACGAGGACGCCCTTTCCGATCTGCTGGTCGAGGCGCAGCGCCCGCTCGGCGACGAGCGGCCGGCGACCGACCTGGAACCTGACGATCCGGCGCTGGCCGACGCCGAGGCGCGCGCCGCGAAGGTCACCGAGCTGGACGCGAACCCCGGTCGTCCGCGGGGCTGGGTGGTGCCGGTGTTCCGGCTGACCGATGAGGGCCGTTGGGGCACCGCGCAGTGGCGTCCCCGCCGGCGGCACCTGTTCCTCACCCCGGGCACCTCGCCGATGGGACTGCGGCTGCCGTTGTCGTCGCTGAGCTGGCATGAGCCGCCGGAGGAACCCGAGCGCTCCGCCTTGGAGATGACCGGGCTGCTGCCGCTGATCGTGGAGGGCGAGCCGCCCGAGGCGGTCGTGCAGGACATCGCCGACTCGCCGCGCACCGCCCTGTGCGTCGAAGAGCGGGAGGGCCGGCTGTACGTCTTCCTGCCGCCGCTGACCAAGCTCGAGGACGCCCTCGAACTGCTCAGCGTGGTCGAGACCGCGGCGTCCGCGGTGGAGCTGCCGGTGGTGCTGGAGGGCTACCCGCTGCCGTTCGACCTGCGCACCAAGACGTTGTCGGTCACTCCCGACCCGGGCGTGATCGAGGTGAACACCCAGCCGACCAGCAACTGGGCCGAGCAGCGCGACCTCACCCTTTCGCTCTACGAGGACGCCCGGCAGACCCGGCTGGCCACCGAGAAGTTCGACCTGGACGGCACCCACACCGGCACCGGCGGCGGCAACCACTTCACCCTCGGCGGAGCCACCCCGGCCGACTCGCCGCTGTTGCGCCGACCCGACCTGCTGCGTTCGCTGATCACCTACTGGCAGCACCATCCGGCCTTGTCGTACGTGTTCTCCGGACGGTTCATCGGCCCCACCTCGCAGGCGCCGCGGTTCGACGAAGGCCGGTTCGAGACCCTGTACGAGATGGAGATCGCGTTCGCCGAACTCGACCGGGTGACCGCGGACGCCGAGAAGTTCGCGCCGCCGTGGGGCGGCCCGGCGCTGCCCTGGAACACCGACCGGCTGCTGCGGCACCTGCTCACCGACCTGACCGGCAACACCCACCGCTCCGAGTTCTGCATCGACAAGCTGTACTCGCCCGACTCGCAGCGCGGACGCCTCGGGCTGCTGGAGCTGCGCGGTTTCGAGATGCCGCCGCACGCCCGGATGGCGCTGGTCCAGGCGCTGCTGGTGCGCTGCCTGGTGGCGATGTTCTGGGCCCGTCCCTACCGGGGCCGGCTGATCCGCTGGGGCACCCGGCTGCACGACCGGTTCCTGCTGCCGGCGTTCGCTGCGTCCGATCTGCGCGAGGTGGTGGCCGACGTCAACGAGTGGCTGGCCGAGGCCGCGCCCGGCGTCCGGTTCGACCCGGCCTGGCTGGACCCGTTCCTGGAGTTCCGCTTCCCGCGGCTCGGCGAGACCCGGATCTCCGGCGTCCACCTGGAGCTGCGGCAGGCGATCGAGCCCTGGCATGTGCTCGGCGAGGAGGCCACCGGTACCGGCACCGCCCGCTACGTGGACTCGTCGGTCGAGCGGGTGCAGCTGGCGGCGTCCGGATTCATCGAGGGACGGCACGTGGTCACCTGCAACGGTGTCCCGGTGCCGCTCACCCCGATCGCCAACGGCGGCTGGGGCACCGCGCTGGGCGGCGACGACGAGCCGTCCACGGTCGGCATGTTCGCCGGCGGTGTCCGATACCGGGCCTGGGCGCCGTGGTCGGCACTGCACCCGACGATGGGGGTGCATTCGCCGCTGGTCTTCGACCTGGTCGACACCTGGAACGACCGTTCGCTGGGTGGTTTCACCTATCACGTGGTGCATCCGGGTGGCCGCAACTACGACACTTACCCGGTCAACGCGGTCGAGGCCGAGTCACGCCGCGCCGCGCGGTTCCAGCTCCACGGGCACACCGCCGGGTCGGTCGACACGTCCTCGTGGCCGGCGGCCGAGGCGCTGTCGGGTCCGATGGGCACCGAATACCCCTGCACCCTCGACCTGCGCCGCTACTCCCCCGGCAACCACTGAGCCACCCCGTCATCCCGGCGAACGCCGGGATCTCCGCACCGGTCCGACGTAGCCACGGATTGGCGCGACCGCACCGGCCTTTGGCCGTCCCCCTAAGGTGAACCCCATGTCCGCAGCCGTTTCGGTCGAATCGGGCGTGCTCGACGACTACCGGGCGCGCCTGCGTCCCGGCGTGATCGACGAGCTGGTCACCCCGACCGGCCTGCGCGCCGACCAGGCCGCGCTCGGCGCCGCCGTCGACGCGATGGGCATGGCCGGGCTGCAGGCGGCCCGCGCCGAGGCCCGCACCTTCGCCGCCGACGAGGGCGTCACCTACGGCACCGGCCTGGCCGGCAGCCGGAACTGGGCGATCGACCCGATCCCGGTGCTGCTCGGCGCCACCGAGTGGGCCGACCTGGAGGCGGGGCTGCGGCAGCGGGCCCGGCTGCTCGATCTGGTCCTGGGCGACCTGTACGGCGAGCAGCAGCTGCTGCGGCGCCGGGTGGTTCCGCCCGAGGTGATCCTCGCCCACGACGGCTACATCCGGCAGACCGAGGGCATCAGCGCACCCGGACGCCGCCAGCTGGTGATCGCCGCCACCGACCTGGGCCGCGACCCCGAGGGCCGCTGGACGGTGATCTCGAACCGCACCCAGGCGCCGTCCGGCCCCGGCTACGCGATGGCGACCCGGCGGATCATCTCCCGGGTGATGGCCGGTGTGCACCGGTCGATGCCGCTGGCCCGGCTGCGTGGCTTCTTCCAGACCTTCACCGCCGCCCTGCAGGACGCCTCGCCGTCCGCCACCGAACCGCCGCGGGTGGTGCTGCTCACCCCCGGGCCGAACAGCGAGACCGCGTTCGAACAGGCCTACCTGGCGACCCTGCTCGGTTTTCCGCTGGTCGAGGCCGACGATCTGGTGATGCACCAGGGCAAGGTGTGGCTGCGGGCCGGTGACCGGCTGGAACAGGTGGACGTGGTGCTGCGCCGGGTGGACGCCGCTTTCGCCGACCCGCTGGAACTGCGCGGTGACTCCCAGCTCGGCATTCCCGGGCTGATCGAAGCCACCCGGAACCGGACGGTCGCCGTGGTGAACCCGATCGGCGCCGGCGTCCTGGAGAATCCGGGGCTGGCCGCCCACCTCAGCGCCGCCGCGGAGGCCCTGCTCGGCGAGGAACTGCGGCTGCCGATGCCGGCCACCTGGTGGTGCGGACGCGACGCCGACCGGTCCCATGTGCTGGCCAACCTGGAGAACCTGGTGATCAAGCCGATCTCGCGGGCGTCGGGTGCCTTGCGCTACGGCTGGCAGCTGACCGCGGAGGAACGCGACGAACTGGCGTCCCGGATCGCCGCCGAACCCTGGGCCTGGTGCGGCCAGGAACGGATGCACCTCTCCACCGCTCCGGTGGTGACCCGCGCCGGCCTGGAGCCGCGCCGGTTCGTGCTGCGCGCTTTCGGTGTCGCCCATGACGACGACTACCGCTTCCTGCCCGGCGGCCTGGGCCGGGTCGCCGCCCGGGTCGGCGAACACACCGTCTCCAACTACAGCGGCGCGCTGGCCAAGGACGTCTGGGTGATCTCCAGCGAGGCCGACCAGCTGACCCCGACCTCCCGTGACCGGGTGGCGGCACCGGTGCTGCTGGCCCGCTCCGCCGGACTGTCGCCGCGGGTGGTCGACAACCTGTACTGGCTGGGTCGCTACGCCGAACGCGCCGAGGGCACCGCCCGGCTGCTCACCGTGGTCGACGACTTCGCCGAGGACAACTCCCACCGCACCTGGACGCCGGGCGCCCGCGCCACCGAGGCGCTGCTGCAGACGCTGGCCCAGGTGAGCGGCACCGCGTCGCTGCGGCAGGACGGCTCGTCGCTGAGCTACCTGCGTCAGGTGTTGCTGGACGGCTCGCGCACCGGCACCGTCCGGCACTGCGCGACCCAGGTGATCAACGCCGCCCAGCACGTCCGGGACCTGCTCAGCGTCGACACCTGGTCGGTGCTCGGACGCCTGCAGCAGACCCTCGACGACACCCCGGACGACGACGACCAGCTGCAGCCGCTGCTGGCCGACGTACTGGAGTCGTTGCTGGCGCTCGCCGGCATCGTCGCCCAGAGCATGGTGCGCGACGAGTCGTGGGCCTTCCTGGACGCCGGCTGCCGGATGGAGCGGGCCCAGCTGACCCTGTCCGTGCTGACCAGCGCTTTCGCTGAGACGACGGATCGACAGGTCGAGGATCTGGTGGTCGAGGGCGTGCTGCGGGCCGGTGAGTCGATCATCACCCACCGCCGCCGGGCAGCCGCCGGCACCGGTCCGACGCTGGCCCTGGAGTCGGCGATCGAACTGCTGCTGCTCGATCGGGCGAACCCGCGCTCGGTGCTCTACCAGGCCGAATCGCTGGCGGCCGATCTGGCCCTCCTCGGCGACGAGGCGTCCGCGGCCAAGGCGCTCGCGCTGGTCAAGGCGCTGGGCGCCGTCCAGCCCGAGGAACTGCTGGAGACGGCCGCGCTGACCTCCCGGTTGCGTGAACTCGAACAGGATTTCCGCCGGCTGTCCGACGACCTGACCTCGCTGCACTTCTCCCGGCAGGCGCCGCGGCGTCCGCAGACCGCGGGTTGGTCGAGCCCCTGGCAGGTGGCCGATGACTGAGCCGATCACCGAGCAGCCGGCCGCGCCCGATCACTACGCGCCGCGGCGGTACCGCGTCCGGCATTCGACGATCTACCGCTACGACGACGACGTCGAGGCCTGCTACGAGCGCGGCTTCCTGCGCCCGCTGCAGACCTGGTCGCAGCAGGTGCTGTCCAACGACGTGGTGGTCTCGCCCGACCCCGACGTACTCACCGAACACGTCGATCACTTCGGCAATCACAGCTTCTACGTCGAGATCCGGACGCCGCACCGCGAGCTGGTGGTGGCCAAGACCGCGTTCGTGGATGTGGCGTGGCCGCGGCCCAGCATGGAGTCGCTCAACGCCTTCACCGTCGCGGACGCCGCGGTGCGAGTCGGCGAAGAGGCCGACCCGATGGAGCGCGCCGAGTACCTGCTGCCGTCCGATCTGGTCGAGTTGGGTCCGGAGGTGCGGGCCTACGCCGACAGCATCCTGTGGGCCGATCGTCCGCTCGGCGACGCGCTGCAGTCGCTGTACGCGACCATCTATCGCGACTTCAAGTACGAGCTCGGTGCGACGTCGGTGCGCACCACGCTGCCCGAGCTCCTGAAGCTGCGCAAGGGCGTCTGTCAGGACTTCGCCCACCTGGCGGCGGGCTGCCTGCGCAGCATCGGCCTGCCCGCCCGGTACGTGTCGGGCTATGTCGAGACCTCGCCGCCGCCGGGCCAGCCGAAGCTGGAGGGCTCGGACGCCTCCCACGCCTGGACCTCGGTGCTGGTGCCCGGCGGCGAGTGGATCGACCTCGACCCGACCAACGACCATTTCGCCGACTCCCGCTACATCGTCACCGCCTGGGGTCGCGACTTCCGCGACGTCTCCCCGCTGAAGGGCGTGGTGTTCACCGAAGCGAAGAACTCCACCCTCGAGGTGAAGGTGGATGTGTTCCGGGTGAATCCCGACGGCTCGTTCAGCTGACGGCCGCCCGGAGCTGTGGATAACTGGACCGGTCCCTACTACGGTCGGCGCATGGCGAGTCCTGCGATCGAGATCGAGGTGGGTGACCGGGTGGTGCGGGTCACCAACCCCGACCGGGTCTACTTCCCCGAGACCGGCTGGACCAAGCACGACCTGGTCAACTACTACCTGGCGGTCGGCGACGGCATCGTCCGGGCATTGCGCGAACGGCCCTGCATGCTGCACCGCTTCCCGGACGGCCTGGCCGGCCCGAAGGTGCACCAGAAGCGACTGCCGCGCGGGGCACCCGAGTGGGTGCAGACCGTCGAGCTGTGGTTCCCGCGGTTCGGCCGCACCGCCGACGAGTTGTGCGTCACCGAGTTGGCCCAGGTGATCTGGGCGGTGCAGATGTCGACGGTCGAGTTCCACCCGTGGAACAGTCGGCGCGGCCACGTCGAGCAGCCGGACGAGTGGCGGATCGACCTCGACCCGATGCCGGACGCCGACTTCGCCGGCGTTCGCCGGGTGGCCCACCTCGCCCACCAGGTGCTGGACGAGCTGGGCATCACCGGCTACCCGAAAACCTCTGGTGGCAAGGGTTTTCACATCTACGTCCGGATCGAGCCGGAGTGGGGGTTCGGCGAGGTGCGACGGGCCGCGCTGGCCTTCGCCCGCGAGGTGGAGCGGCGCTGCGACGACGCCACCACGGTGTGGTGGCGCAAGGACCGCGATCCGAAGAAGATCTTCGTCGACTTCAACCAGAACGCCCGCGATCACACCATCGCCTGCGCCTATTCGGTTCGCGGCACCCCGACCGGCACCGTCTCGACCCCGGTCTTCTGGGACGAGCTGGACGACCTCGACCCGCGCGACTTCACCCTGGCGTCCGTGCCGGCCCGGTTCGCCGACTTGGGCGACCTGCATGCCGGCATCGACGACGAGTCGTTCCGGATCGACCAACTCCTGGAATGGGCCGACCGCGACGGCCTCGCTACCTGAAGCAGGTCACCGCGCGTCAGCGACAGTGCGGATCATTGCATCGCCGGCCAGATATCGAATCGGTACGTCTCCACGGAGCGGCCGCGACTCGTCCCATACTGCTCGAAGAACGTCGGCACGGTGGTTCTGATCTCGCGGTCCGCACCCCACAGCGGCGGAGATTCGATACCGACACTCCAGCTCTGGGTGGTTGTTCCGGGCAGTTCGGTACTCCGAATCGCAAGCTGGTAGCCGTCGCGGACGAACGCCGCACGGTCGCTGTCCGCTCCGTCCGGATCCTCCTGCCAACCCTCGCTTCGTAGCCAGGCCACCGCCTCCGCGACGGCCGCGTCCGACGTCGCCGAGGGCTTGGTCGCAACGGCGTTGACCGTGACCGTGAAGCAGTCGAACGCCCCCGCGGCGCACATCGACTGTCGCTCATCGCCGAGGTGCGGCCGCCAGTTCAGGCCGACCTCATACGACCAGCCCTCACGGGCGATCCGTTCGCGGGCGGGACTGGTCTGTCGTTGCATCGCCTCGTAGACCGATGCTGTCCGGGCGACACGCTCAGCCGGTCGCATCAGCGCGACATCGAACCCGTTCCCGCCGGCCGCGTCGCGCGCGAACGCCGGCCCGAACAGGCCCGCGCAGACCAGCGCCACCGCGAGCACCGGTGGAACGATCACCGCGAGCCAGCCGGCCAGCCGCCAGCGGCGCTCGACGGTCGGCGCGGGTGCGGCAGGGTCGCCGAACGCAGCCAGCATCATCAGCACCCAGCTGGTCAACGCCACCAGGCCACCGCCGAGCAGCATCAGCTGGTTCACCCATGGCGGCAACGTGCCCGGCAGCATCATCTCCAGCGGGGAGACCGAGGACCGGGCGCCGCTGGTCATGCCGAGGGGCATGCACAGGGCAGCCCACCAATGCACGTAGAGGAACGGGACCAGCCGCAACGGTGCGGCCGAGTGCCCCGCGCGCCGAAGCGTCCGGCGCGGCCACAGCGTGAGCAGCGCCAGTGCAGGGCCGAGCACGAGGGACGCGGGCACGATGAGAAGCGCGCTCATCCCGTCGATCTTCACCGAGGCGAGTGCGGGGCCGAAGGGCAGCACCCAGGCGAGGATCAGCCACAGCTCCCAGGTCACCCGCTGGAGCCGGCTGGGCTCGGCGGGGGTCACCTGGTCGGACTGCGTCATCATGGCTCCCGGGTCGTCGCCTGACGCTCGGCCCACCAGCTCAGTAGCGCCTCACGCGCCTTCTCCTCGCCGAGCGGACCCTCGTCGATCCGCTTCTCCAGCAGGTACTTGTAGGCCTGTCCGACGTCCCGACCGGGCGGAATGCCGAGGATCGCCATGATCTGGGTGCCGTCCAGGTCGGGACGCATCGAGTCCAGTTCTTCCTGCTTGGCCAGCTCGTCGATCCGCCACTCCAGCTGCTCGTAGGCGGTGCGCAGCCGGGCCGCCTTGCGGGCGTTGCGGGTGGTGCAGTCCGACCGGGTCAGCACGTGCAGCCGGTCCAGTTGGTCGCCGGCGTCGCGCACGTAGCGGCGCACCGCCGAGTCGGTCCAGTCGGCGTCCGCGTAGCCGTGGAACCGCAGGTGCAACTCGACCAGCTTGGCCACCGCCTTGATCTGGTCGGTGGGGAACCGAAGCGCCTGCATCCGCTTGGTGGCCATCTTGGCGCCCACCACGTCGTGGTGGTGGAACGACACCTTGCCGCCGGCCTCGAACCGTCGCGTCCGCGGCTTGCCGATGTCGTGCAGCAGCGCCGCCAGCCGGGCGATCAGGTCGGGGCCGCCGAGCCGCGGCTCCAGGTCGATGGTCTGTTCCAGCACGGTCAGCGTGTGTTCGTAGACGTCCTTGTGCCGGTTGTGCTCGTCGCGCTCCATCCGCAGCGCCGGCAGTTCGGGCAGCACGTGGGCGGCCAGCCCGGTCACCGCCAGCAGGTTCAGCCCGACCCGCGGGTTGGGCGCCATGATCGTCTTGACCAGCTCGTCGCGGACCCGTTCGGCCGACACGATCGTGATCCGGTCGGCCATCGCGGTCATCGCCGCCACCACCGCGGGCGCCGGCCGGAAGCCCAGCTGGGCCGCGAACCGGGCGGCCCGCATCATCCGCAGCGGATCATCGCTGAACGACAGCTCCGGGGTCGACGGCGTCATCAGCACCCCGTGCTCGGCATCGGCCAAGCCACCGAACGGGTCCAGCAACTCGCCGCTGACCATGTCCAGCGCCATCGCGTTCACGGTGAAGTCGCGGCGCACCAGGTCACCGCCGAGATGATCGCCGAAGACCACGGACGGCTTGCGCGAGTCGGCCTGGTAGGCGTCGGAGCGGAAGGTGGTCACCTCGAGCACCAGCTTGGGGGCTTCGGCAGCCTCGACGGGAGCGGACCCGATCGATGGGGGCCGGTCGTCGGGCACCGCACAGCCGATCGTGCCGAAATCCCGGCCCATGTCCCAGACCGCGTTGGTCAGCCGCCGCAGCAGCCGCTCGATCTCGTCCGGACGCGCCGAGGTGGTGAAGTCCAGGTCGTTGCCGGTCCGGCCGAGCACCGCGTCACGCACCGGTCCGCCGACCAGGTAGAGCTCATGACCGGCGTCGGCGAACAGCGTCGCCAGCCTCGTCACCGTGGCCGACGAGGTACGCAATTGCTCCAGGGCGGCGCGCTGCGCAGAAGTCGGCTCGGACACGTCGCGACACTCTACCGGGAGGGCCCGCCCGCCTCCTGCCGGATAGGGCGCGACCCGCACCCTACGATGGGACGGTGACCCGCACCCTCCCGGCCAAGCTCGCGCTCGTGCTGGCCTGGATGATCACCGTCGTCGTGGTGCTGGTCGCTCCTGCCGCCCCTGCCCGGGCAGCTGTGCCGCAGTTGAAGGTGGAACTCACCAGCCTGCGCACCACCGGTTCGGGCAAGAAGGCCACCGCCGTGCTGCGCGGAACGGTCACCAACATCGGTGCCCAGCCCGCGTTCGGCGTCCGGGCCATCCTGTGGCGCTCGCTCGATCCGATCACCGAACCGGCCGCGTTCGAATCGGTGCTCAGCGGCCAGGCCCAGACCTGGGGCGTGCGGCTCTACCGAAGCTCTGACCACTACTTCTCCATCACCGCTCCCGACCAGGCTTTCGACCCCGGAGCGCGGGCCGAGTTCACCGTGCGCGGCAAGCTCAGCGACCTGGGCTTCACCAACCCGGGCAACATCTACCTGCTGGGCGTGCAGGTCCGTGGCACCGCGGACGCCTCCAGCAACTTCCAGGTGCTCAGCCAGGCCCGCACCTTCTACGTCACCAAACCCAAGCAGCGGCTGCCGCTGGCCTCGGTGGTGCTGCTGTCGACCGCGCCGACCAAGGTGCGGCCCAACGTGTTCGCCGACGAACGGCTGCTCGGTGAACTGAACGGCCGGCTCAACACCCTGCTCGGCGTCGCGGGCCGCTCGGGCATGTCCTGGCTGGTCGACCCGGCGCTGATCGACGAGGTCATCGACATGGCCGACGGCTACAACGTCGTCGACGGCAAGGAGACCCGGCCCGGCACCGGGCAGGCGGTCGCTCAGGCCTGGTTGCAACGGTTCCGCGCGCTGCCCAAGGATCGCGGCGCCCGCACCCTGTTCGCCAACCCCGACGTGCTCGGCGCCGAGAGGAACCGGGCGACCGGCGTGCTGCAGCGTTCCATCACTGCGGCCGCCACAGTGCCCGAGCTGAGCAGCCTGCCACTGGTCGCGCTGCCCTACAACGGGGTCGCCGGACCGACCACCCCGGCCTGGCTGCACGACGCGGACGCCGACGCGATCGCGGTCAGCACCGCCGGACGCGGCCCGGTGGTCGCGCCCGGGCCGTCCGGT
>NZ_JASGEN010000135.1:0-66810 GCF_047606365.1 Micropruina sp.
CCGGTCGGCGCTGCGGCCGAGCCGTCCGGCCGCGGCGTAGGCGCCGAGCAGCACCGGCACCCCGGCCAGCGCGGCGACGCCGAGTTGCCAGGCGATCGGAGTGACGGCGATCGCGATCGCCAGCGGCAGCAGCACCGCGCTGATCAGCGGGGTGACCATGTAGACCAGCAGTCCGACCAGGTCAGGGCCGGTGCTGGCGATGGCCTGCCGGGTGGTGGCGGTGTTCTCACCGGTGAACCAGCCCAGCCGGACCTGCGCAACCCGGTCGGCGACGGCGTGCTGCCCGGTGTCGAGCAGCCCGAAACCGAGGTCGAAGCTCAGCCCGGCCACCAGCCAGTCGACCGCCCAGCCGGCCAGGGTGACCAGCACCAGCGCCGCCACCCAGGGCCAGGCCTGGCTGGGTTCGACACCGAACAGGGCGGCGAGCAGTGGCACCAGCAGCACCGCACCGGCGGCGCGCAACACGACGCCGAGCACGGTCAGCGCCAGGTGCTTCACGACCCGGCCACGGCTATCGGCGGGCAGCAGGGCGAGCAGGGTCCGGATCATCGGGCCTCCTCGCTTCCGGCGCCCAGCAGGACGCGGGTGGCGTCGGCGTCCCACAGCTTCCGGTAGCGGCCGTCGCGGGCGAGCAGTTCGTGGTGGCTGCCGGTCTCGGCGACCCGGCCGTGGTCGAGCACGACGATCCGGTCGACGCCGGTGATGGTGTGCAACCGGTGGGCGATGACCAGCACGGTGCGGCCGGCGGTGAGCCGGTCCAGGGCACGCTGCACCAGGTACTCCGATTCGGGGTCGGCGAACGCGGTGGCCTCGTCCAGCACCAGCACCGGGGTGTCAGCCAGGATCGCCCGGGCGATGGTCAGCCGTTGCCGCTCGCCGCCGGACAGCGCGGCGTCCGGGCCGAGCACCGTGTCATAACCGTGCGGTAGCCGAGAGATCCGGTCATGCAGCTGGGCCGCTCGCGCCGCCTGTTCGACCTCGGCGTTGGTGGCCTCCGGACGCGCCAGCGCGATGTTCTCGCGCACGGTGCCGCGGACCAGTTCGGCGTGCTGGAAGACGAAGCCGACCCGGGTGTACAGCTCGTCGGCGGTGAGTTCCCGGACGTCGCGGCCGCCGACCCGGATCGCCCCGGTCTCGACGTCGTGGAACCTGGCCAGCAGCGCGGCCAGGGTGGATTTGCCCGACCCGGACGGCCCGACCAGCGCGGTGACCGTGCCCGGCTCCAGGGTGAGCGTGACATCCTGCAGCACCGGCACGCCGGGACGGTAGGAGAACCCCACGCCGTCGAACTCGACCCGGCCGGACGCGGCGTCCGGACGCGACATCGAGGCGGCGGTCTCCAGCACCGGTTCGTCGAGGGCGACCTGGACGCGGCGGGCGGCCAGCAGGCCGGTGCGCAGCCCGGACAGTCCGTAGCCGATGCCGAGCAGCCGGGCACCGAAGGTGGTCCCGAGCAGCAGGAACGGCAGCAGCGACGCCGGCGCCATGCTGCCGGAGGCGACCAGCAGCGTACCGAGCACCACGATCAGCAGCAGTGACGTGGTCGGCCTGGTGGCCAGATCCATCAGCGTCTTCTGCCGGATGAACGGCCGCTGCCAGTCGTTCAGGAAACCGATGTACTCACCCAACCGGGCCCGGAAGGTCGAAGCGGCCGCACCGCCGAACACCCGCACCACCGGCTGGCCCTCGATGTAGGCACCGGCCTCGCCGTTCATCCGCTCGGCCCAGCGCAGCGCCTGCGAGGTCTTCGGGCCGGACTGGATCACCATCACCGCCATGGTGAACACGTAGACCAGCACCGGCAGGAACAGCAGCAGCGCGATCCGCCAGTCGACGGCGAACAGGTAGACCAGCACCACGACGGGTGCCACCACGGCCTCAACGGCGTCCGGCACCGCATGGGTGACCAGGTAGTGCAGGGCCAGGGTGTCGTCCTGGATCAGCTGTTTGACCTGACCCGAACCGCGCGCGTCGAACCAGCCCAGCGGAAGCCGAGCCAGCTTGCCGAGCAGCCGTTCGCGCAGCTCGCGTTCGAACCGGGCGTCCACCCAGTGCAGCCACAGCAGCAGCGCCGAGGAGAGCAGCGCGCCGGTCGCCATCAGGCCGACCGCCCAGAACCCGATCGCCCACAGTTGGCCGGCTTCAGCGCCGCTGAGCAGCAGCCGGGCGAGTTCGGCGAGCAGGAAGAACGGTGCCAGTTCAACCAGGGTGATCAGCCCACGGACGACGCCGCCGACGATCAGCGTGGAGCGCAGCGGTGCCAGCAGGCGTCCGGCCGCTTGGGCGCGCCAGCTGCCGCGGTTCGCCGAGGTCGGCTCGGCCGTCTCGGGTGAGGTCTCGGACGGCGCCGGCTCCGGTTCGGGGACGGCAGCGGGCTGCTCGGTCTTGGGCTGGCCGCGCAGGGTGCCCATCGCCCGGCCCTCGATCCAGTACGCCTGTTGGTGCACCTCGGATTTCGGGAAGCCGAACTCGTCGCGCAACCGAACCCGCAACTGCTTCAGGGACGCCGACTCCGGCGCCGCCCAGGCGTACCAGTTCGACCAGTCCCGGGCTTCGATCGCCGCCGCCAGCGAACCCGGACCGCGCCGCGGCACCCAGTGGGTGCGCAGCCGGGGATGCTCGGGCAGCGGGATCAGCCGGTCGTCCGGATCGTGCTCCTCCAGGTACAGCTCGATGGGCACCTCGGCCGGAACGGTGGCCAGAATGCCGGCGATCCCCGGCATGGACGCCGAGTCGCCGATCAGCAGGTAGCCGGCCGGGAGCTCGTCGGGCAGCTCGAATTTGGACGAGCCGAGGTTGGTCAGCCCGATCGTCGTGCCGGGCTGCGCGGCCAGCGCCCAGACCGAGGCCGGGCCGGCCGGCTGGTGCAGCACCACGTCGATCGCGAAGGCACCGGACGCCTCGTCGGCCTCGCTGATCGTGTAGGCCCGCTGGTGCTCGACCTCGCCGCCGTCCGGATCGGGGAACCAGAACCGCAGCCACGCAGTTGGCGCCGCCACCGCGTCCGAGAACAACGTCGGCGACACCATCCGCACCCGCAGGAACTTCGGGGTCAGGAACTCGGTGCCGGTCACCGTCGCCTGGTGATCGCGTGCCCCGAAGCCGCGCATCACCGCGCCCTGGAATCCTCGCTTGGCCATCAGACTCCCTCTCCGGCCGCGCGTAGGTCGGCGATGATCTGCCCGACCGGCCGTCCGGGCGGTGCAGCGGCGAGCAGCCCGCCGAGGGCGGCGGTCAGCATCAGCCGGACGTATTCCTCCGCTTCGACGACCGGCAGGTCGGCATGCCCGGACGCCAGCCGCTCATCGGCCCGCAGCGCGGCGAGCGCATCGTCGCGCTGGCCGTTCAGCCCGTCGGTGCGGTCGCGTTGCGCCTCCTCGGCCGCCGCGTAGCCGATCGCCAGCGACGCCACGGCGGAACTCAGCACGATCGCGGCGTCCTCGGCGTAGCCGCGGCGGACCAACGCCGCCAGCTCGTCTGCCATCAGCCGGCGTCCGCTCTCACCGCGCGGGAACAGGGTCTGCAGATAACCGGCGAGCCCGGGCCGGTCCAGGATGAACGCCCGCAGCTGCAGCCCGAACGACAGCAGGTGCCGCAGCGTGTCGTGCGCCGGATCGTCAACCAGCACCAGATCGCCCAGCAGGCTCTCACCCACCAACCGCTCCAGCCCCCAGCGGCCGTCGACATGGCGGTACAGCGCCGTCGCCGTGACGTCCAGGCGTGCCGCGACGGCATTCAGGCTCAGCCTGTGCAGACCCAGCTCGCGTCCGGCCCGGACGATGTCGACGGTGTCGATCTGCCGCGGCCGGCCGCCGATGCGGGTCGCCGCCACGTCCTCGCTCAGCTCAAAGTTGATACCCATAACTAAGGGTAGGCTAACTTCCATCAGCTGAGGCGCCAAAGCTGCCCGCCGCTTGGACGCGGTGCCAAGATCGAGGTGTGCCGACTCCGATCGAAGACCTCGCATTACTCAGCAACTGCCGCACCGCGGCACTGGTCTCCCGCGAGGGCGAGGTGGAGTGGCTCTGTCTGCCGCGGCTCGACTCGGCCTCAGTGTTCGCCGCCCTGCTCGGGGACACCGACGACGGCAGCTGGCGGCTGCGGCCGTCCGAGACCGGCGCGCGCGCCGAGCGCCGCTACGACGGCGACACGTTCATTCTGGTGACCCGATGGGAAACGCCGACCGGGGTGGCCGAGGTGCACGACTTCATGCCGGTCGGCCTCGACCAGCAGGCGGCGATCGACCGGACCGACCTGGTTCGTCGGGTGGTCGGCGTCTCGGGCGCGGTCGACTTCGATGTCGACCTGCGGCTCCGCTTCGACTACGCCCGCGCCCTGCCCTGGGTGCGGCAGACCGGCAGCAAGGCCGATCCTGAGCTGATCGCGATGGCCGGCCCGGACGCGGTGGCGCTGCGCGGCGTCCGGCTGCACGCCGAAGGACATCAGCACCAAGGCAGCGTCCGGATCGCTGCCGGGCAGCAGGTCGACCTCACCCTGACCTGGTTCCCGTCGTTCCGCCCCACCCCCGAGCCGCTGGACGTCGACCGCGCGCTCAGCGAGACCCGGCACTGGTGGCAGTCCTGGGCCGACCGGATCGAGCACGAGGGCGAGTACCGACCCCAGGTGGTGCGATCGCTGCTGGTGCTGCGGGCGCTCACCAACCACGACACCGGCGGCATCGCAGCCGCGGCCACCACGTCATTGCCCGAGGACATCGGCGGGGTCCGGAACTGGGACTACCGGTTCGTCTGGTTACGCGACGCGGCACTCACCCTGGAGGCGCTGCTGGCTCACGGCTTCCTCAAGTTGGCCGAGCATTGGCGCACCTGGCTGCTGCGGGCGGTGGCCGGCGACCCGGCCGACCTGCAGATCATGTACGGACTGGCCGGCGAACGGAACCTGCCCGAGCGTGAACTGCCGCAGTTGGACGGCTACGCGGGGTCGCGTCCGGTCCGGATCGGCAACGGCGCTGCACTGCAGTATCAGGCGGACGTGGTCGGCGAGGTGATCGTCACGCTCTCCGCCGGGCGCGAGGCCGGGCTGACCGAGTCGGCGTTCTCCTGGCCGCTGGAGAAGCACCTGGTGCAGTACGCGGCCGAGCAGTTCGAGCGTCCCGACAACGGCATCTGGGAGATCCGCGGCGAGCCGAGGCATTTCACCCATTCGCGGGTAATGATGTGGGCGACCTTCGACCGCGCCGTCCGGGCGGTGGAGCAGCATGGGCTGGCCGGTCCGGTGGAGCATTGGCGCGAGTTGCGGCGGCGGGCCCGCGACGAGATCGACAGCCAGGGGGTCTCGAACGGCCACTTCGTCCAGTACTACGGCACCGACGAGGTGGACGCGTCGCTGCTGTTGCTGCCACAGGTCGGCTATTGCGCGCCGGACGATCCGCGCATGCTGGCCACGGTGGAGCGGATCGAACAGACCCTGATCCGCGACGGGCTGGTGCTGCGCTACCGCACCGCCACCGGCGTGGACGGGCTACCCGGCGGTGAGCACCCGTTCCTGGCCTGCTCGTTCTGGTTGGTCGAGCAGTACGCCACCACCGGACGCACCGCGGACGCCGAAGCGCTGATGGGCCGACTGTGTTCGTTCGCCAACGACCTCGGTCTGCTGTCCGAGGAGTACGACCCGGTCGGCAACCAGCAGGTCGGCAACTTTCCGCAGGCCTTCTCGCATCTGGCACTGGTCCGCGCCGCGGATGCGCTGTGCGGGTCCGGACGCCAGCCGCGCTGAGCACCGATCATCGTCGGTCGAGCTTGTCGAGGCCCTCTGGCGGCTTTCGACAAGCTCAACCAGCGGTGGTCATCGGATCAGGCCTCAGCAGGTGAGCCGAGACCCGGGCATGGTCGGCCGAGCCCATGTGATTTGCTGGTCCGCGTGACCTCCACCAGCGCCCGCACCGAGTCCAACCTGCCCCGTCGGGAGCGTGAGGCGCGCGGCATGACGGACTACTGGGACGTCCGTTCCGCCGACTACGACGCCACCCATGAGGTCGCCGACCGCGGCACCTGGCGACGCGTACTCGGCGAACTGGTCGGGGACGACCGCGAGTTGCGCATCCTCGACGTCGCCACCGGCACCGGGCTGATCGCCAATCTGCTCGCCGAACAGGGCTACTCGCACGTCACCGGCGTCGATCTGTCCGAGGGCATGATGAGTCACGCCCGCCGCTACGCCGCCGAGCATGGACTGACGGTCGACTATCGCGTCGGCAACGCCCTCGAACTGCCGTTCCCGGACGCCTCGTTCGACGTGGTGATCAGCTCCCGGCTGCTCTGGACGCTGACCGAACCGGACGCCGCCGTCCGGGAGTGGGCCCGCGTCCTGGTACCGGGCGGCAGCCTGATCGCGATCAACGAACTCGAACCCGGCGAGGGCATCCGGCTGAGCCCGTTGGACGACTACCGGGCGAAGGCCCGGGTGGACGAGTTGCCGTTCGCGAACGCCGACATCGACGACATCCTGGCCGCGCTGACCTCCGCCGGGCTGCTCGGCGCCCGGATGCAGCACCTACCCGGCTGCCACCTGGTCAAGCGCGACCGGGAGAACTGGTTCGCCTTCGTCGCGAAGAAGGCCGCCGTCCACCCCTGACCCCCCGCCCCCGGGTCACCGCACCCGAGCCCGATCCCCGGGTCCCTCCGGCCACCGGCCAGCCTCCCCCAACCACTTCGCCTTGCTTTGGCGTCCTTTCCTTGGTTCAAACAGCGGAAACGAACGCGAAGCAGGGCGAAGTAGTCGTGAGGGGACGGGAGGCCCGAGGGCACTGGGGGCCGAATGGGCGGGGGTCAGGGGCGGGGCGGGTCCGAGTGGGTGTGCATGCGCATGCCGGTCTCGTTGAAGATGCTGATCACCTGAGCCGGACGGCCGCCCGCGGCACTCATCGCGTGCGGGGTGCGGGTGTCGAACTCGGCGGCCTCTCCCCTGGTCAGCACGAGGTCCTGCTCACCGAGCCGCAGCCGGAGGCGTCCGGACAGCACGTAGAGCCACTCGTAGCCCTCGTGCACCTTCAACTCATCGCACTGTTTCGTCGGCGGATAGGTGATCTTGTAGGTGTGGATCGGCGAACCCTCGGGAGCCAGCGGCACGATCAGCATGCCGTCGCGCCGGATGGCCGGACGCCGCACGCGTGGGTCGGGCGCCTCGTCGGCCAGCAGGTCGTCGACGCGGATGCCGAGCTGCCGGGTGAGCGGCACCAGCAGCTCGAGGGTGGCCTGCCGCTTGCCTGACTCCAGCCGGGACAACGTGCTGGCCGACACCGACGCCCGCGCCGCCAACTCGTCGAGCGTCCAGCCGCGTGCTTTGCGTGCCGCGCGGAGCCGGATTCCCACCTGGTCGAGCACGTCCACCATCGCCCCTCCTTGCATATTCAGCAAACTCATTTGCAACTATGCCACCCTCGGACAACGATGGCGGCATGACGGATTCCGAGTGGGACGTGGTGGTGATCGGGGGCGGTCCGGCCGGGCTGGCCGCCGCTTTGATGTTGGGCCGGTCGCGGCGCCGGGTGCTGGTGATCGACGCCGGTAGCCCGCGCAACCGGTTCGCAACGCATATGCACGGCGTACTCGGTAACGAGGGTGTCGATCCGGCCGACCTGCTGGCCCGCGGCCGCGCCGAGGTGGCCGAGTACGGCGTGCAGGTGGTCGACGGCTCGGTCGCGCGGGTGGATCTCAGCGAGCGCGGCGTCCGGGTCGAGGCGACCGACGGCACGACGCATGAGGCGCGCGCGGTGCTGGTCGCCACCGGCCTCACCGACGAACTGCCACCGGTTCCCGGGCTGGCCCAGCGCTGGGGCACCACGGTGCTGCACTGTCCGTACTGCCACGGCTGGGAGGTCCGCGATCTCCGGCTCGGCGTGCTGCTCACCTCACCCCTGGCGATCCACCAGGCGGAGTTGCTGCGGCAGTTGAGCGACCAGGTGACGGTGTTCACCGCCGGCATCGAGGTGCCGGACGCGACCCGGCACCGGTTGCGCGCCCGCGGCGTCCGGCTAGTCGATGCGGCGGTCACCGAGATCGCCGGCGAGGGCGAGGTCATCGAGGCGGTGCGTACCGCGGACGGCGGCAGCCACCCCATCGACGCACTGTTCACCGCCGGGCGTCCGCGCGGCCACGAGGACTTTCTGGAGCACCTCGAACTGGCCCGCACCGAGACCCCGTTCGGCAGCTTCCTGGCCGTCGACCCTGCCGGGAAGACCAGCAACGAGCGGATCTGGGCGGCCGGTAACGTGGCCAGCCCGATGGCGAACGTGCCGATGTCGATCGGCGCCGGCACGATGGCCGGCGCGGCCCTGAACGGCGCCCTGGCCGGCTGGGACTTCGACGCCGCCGTCCACAGCGACTGGCCCGAGGTCGCCCCGGTCGACTTCTGGGAAGAGCGCTACGCCGGCTCGGACGCGGTCTGGTCGGGACGGGTCAACCACAGCTTCGCCTCGGTGGTCTCCACCCTGGACGCCGGCACGGCGCTGGAGTTCGGCTGTGGTGAGGGCGCGGACGCGATCTGGCTGGCCCAGCAGGGCTGGCAGGTGACCGGCGTCGACATTTCACCGACCGCCATCGGACGGGCCACCGAGGCCGCCACGAAGGCCGGGCTGGCGCCGAACGGCGTCCGTTTCGTCGCGGCCGACCTCGCCGACTGGTCGACCGACGACGCGTATGACCTGGTCACAGCCAGCTTCCTGCACTCACCGGTCGCCTTCGACCGAACCTCGGCACTACGCAAGGCGGCCGGCTACGTCCGCCCCGGCGGCCACCTGCTGGTGGTTTCACACGCCGCTGCACCTCCGTGGTCCGAACGCCTGTCCGACCATCATCACCACTTCCTCGCCCCCGCCGAGGAGGTCGAGGCGCTCGCAGTCGACCCCGCCGAGTGGACGACGGAACTGGCCGAAGTCCGCACCCGTCCCGCCACCGCCCCCGACGGCCAGCCGGCCACCCTGGACGACACCGTGATCCTGCTCCGCCGGTCCGCCTGACTCGCCCGACTGGGCCCGGCCCCACTGGATATCACTTCGCCCTGGTTTGGCGTCCTTTCCATGGTTCAAACCTGGTGAATGAACCCGAACCAGGGCGATGTGCAGCCGGGGCCGCAGGATGCGGGCCGCAGGGGTGAGGTGGGCCCGGGGGCAACGGGGGGTCTGGGCAGGTTTGTGACCGCCGGACGAAATTGTGGACGGCGAAAAGTCTGTCGGCATCTTCTGTGGATAACGTCCTATGGACGGTCAACTGATGCTGGACTCATCGGCATGTCCGTACGCCTGACTCGCGATCTCAACGCCGAGGGGTTCGGCTCCGGTGCCATCCGGAGGATGGTGCGAGACGAGCAGCTGACGCGGATCCGGCGGGGTGGCTTCGCTTCCAGCGACCAGGTCGCCAACCATCGGCAGCTGATCGACACCACCATCCCGCGGCTCGGTCCGGGGAACGTCCTGAGTCACAACTCGGCGGCCTGGTTGCACGGCCTACCTGGCGACAACCGGAAACTGGCTCGGGTCACGGTCACCAAGCCTGGCAAGGGCGGCAACTCGATCGGACCCTACGTGCATCGCTATCGGACGCCGCTGCCCGACGACGACATCGAGGTGGTGGACGGCCTCGCCCGAACCGTGCTGGCCCGGACGGTGGCTGACATCGGACGCTGCAGCGAGCTGGGTTTCGCTGTGGCTGCTGCCGACGCGGCGCTGCGGCGCGGAATGAGCCGCGACGACCTGGACCTGCAACTCCAGGCCAGCCGTCGGCACGGGATCCGACGGGCCCGCACCATGGCTGAGTTGGCCGACGCTCGCAGCGAGTCGGCCGGGGAGTCGCTCAGCCGGGTGACGATCTGGCGCCTCGGCCTGCCAACCCCGGAACTGCAGTACGAGATCGTCGTCCAAGGAATCCACTACCGCGCCGACTTCGCCTGGCCTGACCTGCGGGTGCTGGGCGAGTTCGACGGCAAGGTGAAGTACGGCGCATTGCTACGTCCCGGCGAGACTGCTGACGATGTCGTGATGCGCGAGAAGCGCCGCGAGGCCGCCCTGCGCGCCGCCGGCTGGTGGGTGGTTCGCTGGACCTATAAGGAAGCCTTCCGGCCCACACTGCTCGAGGGCTTACTTCGTCCGGCCCTGTTCAGCACCCACTAACCAGCCCCCATCCCGGCAGCCGCCGTCCGCCCCGCCGTCCGGCTTGGGCCTGGCTCAACGACTTCGCCCTGGTTTGGCGTCCTTTCCATGGTTCAAACCAGGTAGATGAACCCGAACCAGGGCGAAGTGGATCTGGGCGGCCGGACCGGGACGGCCGGTGGGGACGGCGGCCGGTGGGGCCGGCGGTCAGCGGGGGCGTCCCACCAGGTCAGTACCCGGAGCGCCTGGAGGGTGACCCATTTGGAGGGTTCACCGGTGGGGACGTCGGGGTGGAACCAGACTCGTCCGGCCAGGCGGTGGCCCTGCAGCCAGCGGCCGTCGGGCTGTCGCTGGGCGCGGAGCCGTTCGATCGCCTCCGCCATCCGCGGATCGGGGGCGGCGCCGTCCGCGATCGCGCCGGCCCGCAGGTAGTCGGCGGCGGCCAGCACGTGGTAGTAGGCGCGGCGCGGGTGAGCCAGGCTGAACACGTGCTCGTTGAACGGCTCACCGGTCGACAACCGGCGGAACAGGCCGCGACGCAGCAGGTACTCCTCACGCCACGGCGGTCTCGACAAGCCCGGCCAGCGAGAAGATCGGTGGTACCACTCAGGAGCTGGGGTACCGCTACTCCACGAGTTCGGACAGCTCCAGCCAGCGTTCCTCGAGGTCGCCGACCTGGGTCTGTTTCGCCTCAATCTCGGCCATCTTGGCGGCCAGCCCGACATAGTCGGTGTGGTCGTGCTCGGCCAGCGCGGTCTGGGCGGCGTGGATCTCGTCGGTCAGCTTGGCGATCCGGCGTTCGACGGATGCCAGTTCCTTCTGCAACGCGCGCAGTTCCGCGCCGGACAGGTCCGCACCGTTGGTCGAGCTTGTCGAGACCCCCTCCCCGACCGATCCGGACGCGGTCGATCCGGACGCCGCCTGTCCCGCCCGCAGCCGCAGATACTCATCCACGCCGCCCGGCAGGTGTCGCAGGTGTCCGTCGATGATCGCGTACTGCTGGTCGGTGACCCGTTCGACCAGGTAGCGGTCGTGCGAGACCACCAGCAGTGTGCCGGGCCAGGAATCGAGCAGGTCTTCCATCGCGGCCAGCATGTCGGTGTCAACGTCGTTCGAAGGCTCATCGAGGACCAGGACGTTGGGTTCCGAGAGCAGCACCAGCAACAGTTGCAGCCGCCGCTTCTGCCCGCCGGACAGCTCCCCCACCCGGGCCGACAGGTGCTCGCGGGCGAAGCCGAGCCGCTCCAGCAGCTGCGCGGGGGTGAGTTCGCGACCGTCGATCTGATAACTGGTCCGGGTTCGGGCCAGCACCTCGCGAACCCGGTCGCTGGCGATCTCGGCCAGCGCGTCGAACTGCTGGTCGAGCACCGCCAGCTTCACCGTCTTGCCGCGCTTCACCCGTCCGGACGTCGGCCGCACCGTGCCCGCGACCAGGCCCAGCAGGGTCGACTTGCCGGCACCGTTGGCACCCATGATCGCCGTCCGCTCGCCGGGAGCGATCCGCCATTCGATGCCGCGCAGCACCTCGTTGTCGCCGAACCGGACGCCGGCGTCGATCAGGTCGACGACGTCCTTGCCGAGCCGGGCGGTGGCCAGCCGGCTCAGTTCCAGCCGGTCCCTGGGCGGCGGGACGTCCTCGATCAGTTGGTTGGCGGCGTCGATCCGGAACTTGGGCTTCGACGTCCGGGCGGGTGCGCCGCGGCGCAGCCAGGCCAGCTCCTTGCGCATCAGGTTCTGCCGTTTGGCTTCGACGGCGGCCGCCTGCCGGTCGCGCTCCACCCGTTGCAGCACGTAGGCGGCGTAGCCGCCCTCGAACGGTTCGACGATCCGGTCGTGCACCTCCCAGGTGGCGGTGGCGACCTCGTCCAGGAACCACCGGTCGTGGGTGACCACCAGCAGCCCGCCGGCGTTGCGCGCCCAGCGTCCGTTGAGGTGGGCGGCCAGCCAGGTGATGCCTTCGACATCGAGATGGTTGGTGGGCTCGTCGAGCGCCACCACGTCCCAGTCGCCGACCAGCAGCGCGGCCAGCGCGACCCGGCGTCGCTGCCCGCCGCTGAGCGTGTCGACCACGGCTTCGAAGTCGAGGTCGGCGACCAGGCCGGCCAGCACGTCCCTGATCTTCGGGTCGGACGCCCAGGCGTGGTCGGGCTGGTCCCCGACGATCGCCGCCCGCACCGTCACACCGGAGGGCAGCGCGTCCTCCTGGGTGAGCATGCCGATCCGGACGTCGCCGCGCCGGCGCACCCAGCCGCCGTCCGGTTCGAGGCGTCCGGCCAGCAACCGCAGCAGCGACGACTTGCCGTCGCCGTTGCGGCCGACGACGCCGATCCGGTCACCCTCGTTGACGCCCAGCGTCACCGAGTCGAACACGACCCGGGTCGGATACTCCAGGTGCAGCGCCTCGGCTCCGAGCAGAAAACCCACCGGTCAAGGGTAGGGGGACGCCCGCGGTGCGCCGCCCGGCGTCCGGCTCAGGACCCTCCGGTGGCCACCGGCTTCTTGGCCTGCAACGCCTTGAGCACCGCCGGATCCTGCAATTGCATCCAGGCGATCACGTCGGAATAAGTGGTGCAGTAGGTGTCCGGCTTGCCGCAGGTGCTCTTCATGAAATCCATCGCCGCGGGATTGAACGCGTTGCCGTTCCAGCTGTTGAAATGGTTCGCGACCAACACCGGCGCCCGATTGCCGCGATAGGCCTGCTGATACATGTAGTCGTAGGTCTTGCGCACCTTCTGCCGCAATTCCGGGGCACGGCCGGGCTGGTTCCTGCCACCGTTGAATGTGACCCACATGTTGTAGTCCATCGCCATCACGCTGCGCTTGAACCCGGGCGAATAGACGTAGGGCATCTGGAACTCCCAGATTCCGCGCACCTTGACCGGCCAAGTGATTCCCCCGCTGAGGCTGAGCGAGGAGTCGTAGGTCATGCCGTACTTCTTCCAAGCCGGCGCCATGGCCGCGAGCTTGCCTTCCAGGCAGGGCGTCCGACCGCCCTTGATGTCCTTCGGCGTCACGTGCAGGTCGGGCACGTCGTCGCCCCAGCCGTTGAGCTTCTTGTAGTCGGTGAGGAACTTCATGAATTGGCCGAGTTCAGAGTTCCAGTCCGCGGTCGACCAACTGTTGCCGGCATGCCCCGAACCGGAGCAGAAATGACCGTTGTAGTGGGTGCCGATCTCGTCGCCGGCGGCGACCGCGTGATTCAGGTCTTTGATCAGGGTCACCACGTCGGCCTTGCTGCCGCCGAAACCGATCGAGGCCTTGCCGGGGGCATGACCCGGGCCGACATATTTCGTCCGGTTCTGGTTGGTCAGCAGATAGATGCCGGAGAGGAAACCGACGAAGCGGGAATCGGTCGGCTTCGCCGCTGCCCGGAACTGCTGCCATCGGGTGTGGCTGCCGGCGCCGTCGAAGGAGAAGATCACGAACTGCGGCGGCTTCTCACCGGGTTTGAGTTTGGTCATCGGCACGTTGCTGGCCGGACGTCCGGGCTTGGAGGGGTTGCTCGGCTGGGGGCTGGTCGGGCTGCCGCTCGGTGACGGGCTCGGCGCGGCTGGGCTGGTGGTGCCGGGCCCGGTCGGCGTCTCGGCGGGTCCGGACGCCCCGGGTGCGGCCGAGCAGCCCGCCATCAGCAGTGCAGCCAGGCCGGCTGTCCATACCCTGCCCGCCGTCAGCCTGCGTCGTTGCATTCTGTCGCCCCTCCGTCGAGTCAGCCGCGACCTGCCAGCACCCGATCGGACGCCGACTCGCACGGGTCGGCCCGTGCGGTACGGCTGCGGTCGTCTCGGTGAGTCTAGGCGCACCCTTCCCGCCCTCGCCGGGGATCGGGCAAGCTCGGCGTGGCGCCGCGAGCTGCTCCTTCTGTCGGAGGGTTCTGCGAGAATCGGCTGGATGGAGCCCCTCGCCACGCCGTTCACGGCCACCTACCGCCTGCAGTTGCACCGCGGCTTCACTCTCGACGACGCGGCAGCAGCCGTACCCCAGCTGGCCGCGCTGGGCGTCAGTCACCTCTACCTGGCACCGATCCTGACCGCCGTACCCGGGTCGCAACACGGCTACGACGTACTCGACCACACCGCGATCAACCCCGAACTCGGCGGCCGCGAGGCCTTCGAGCGCCTCGCCGCCCAGTGCCGCGCGAACGGGCTGGGCATTGTGGTCGACGTGGTGCCCAACCACATGGCGCTGGTCGCCGGCCAGTGGCGCAACGCACCGCTGTGGGATGTCCTGCGGCACGGCCGCGAGTCGACGTTCGCGCACTGGTTCGATGTCGACTGGGAGCATCTCGGCGACCGGTTCGGGCTGCCGATCCTCGGCGGCCCGCTCGCCGACACCCTGTCGGAGCTCCAGCTCGATACCGGACGCGAGGACGAGGGCCCGGCGGCCGGCCAACCGGTGCTGCGCTACTACGAGCATGTCCTGCCGCTGCGCCCGGACGGGCCCGCGACATCCGACCTGGCCGAGCTTCTCGCCGCTCAGCATTGGCTGCTCGCCTCACACACCGAGGCGGCCGAGGTGCTCAACTACCGGCGGTTCTTCGAGGTCGACCAGCTGGTCGCCGTCCGAGTCGAAGAGCCGGACGTGTTCGACGCCACCCACGAACTGCTGTTGGAACTGCACCATGCCGGCCTGATCGACGGTTTCCGGATCGACCATCCCGATGGCCTGGCCGATCCGGAGGGTTATCTGGCGCGGCTGGCAGCCGCCTGCCGTCCGGGGACGCCGATCTGGGTGGAGAAGATCCTGGAGGGCGACGAGCGGCTGCCCGACTGGGCCTGTCACGGCACCACCGGCTACGACGCGGCCGCGGTGATCGACGCCGCGCTGGTCGATCCGTCTGCGGTCGACGCCGTCAGCACCACCTGGGCGGCGACCGGGGGCGAGCCGGTGCTGGCCGCCTGTGTCGAGGGCTGCAAGCGGCAGGTGCTGGCCCAGTTGCTGCAGCCCGAGCTGAACCGCCTGCAGCGGGCAGCGGTCGCCGCACTGCCCGGCACCGACCCGGCCCGGCTGCGCGCCGCGCTGTCGGAATTGCTGGTCCAGTTGCACGTCTACCGCGCCTACGTCACCCCGGGCACGCCTGCTGATCCCGCTCTGGTCGCGCCGCTGCACCAGGCTCTGGAACGGGTGCGGGCCGACCGTCCCGACCTGGCCGAGGTCGCGGTCACCCTGGCCGGCGTGCTCGAACGACCCGAAACGGCGCCCGGTGACACCGACGCCGCCCGTGACCTGTGCGTCCGGTTCCAGCAGACCACCGGGCCGGTGATGGCGAAGGGCATCGAGGACACCGCCTTCTACCGCTGGCACCGACTGGTCGCGCTGAACGAGGTGGGCGGCGACCCGGCCCACGGCGAGCATCCCGGGGTGGAGGCCCTGCATGCCTGGGCCGCGCACCAGGCCGACCGCTGGCCGCTGGGTATGACGACGCTGTCCACCCATGACACCAAGCGCAGCGAGGACGTCCGGGCCCGGCTGCTGGCGCTGGCCGGCGACGGCGCGTCGTGGACCCGGATCGCCAACCTCGCCGCCGGGGCGGCGGTGCGGCACGGGGTGGACGCCCCCACCGGGCACCTGGTCTGGCAGACCGTCGCCGGCACACCCGGGCTGACCGCCGAAAGGTTGGACGCCTACCTGACCAAGGCGTTGCGCGAGGGCAAACAGCGCACCAGCTGGCTGCATCCCGACGACGACTACGAACAACGCGTCCAGGCCCTGGGCGTGGAGATCCTGGCCGGCGGGCCGGTCGGCGACGCCATCGCCGAGGCCGCACACGCCAACGCCGAGGCGATCCGCACCCTCACGCTGGCCCAGAAGCTGCTCCAGCTGACCCTGCCCGGTGTCCCCGACACCTATCAGGGCGCGGAGTTGCTGAACCTGACCCTGGTCGACCCGGACAACCGGGCCGACATCGACTTCGCCGCGCACGCCGTCCGGCTCGCCGCGCTGGATGCCGGCAACGGCTCGGCAGACGATCTCGACGACGAGGTGCTGCTGGTCACCTCACGCACCCTGCGGCTGCGCCGGGACCGCCCGGACGACTTCGCCGCCGGCTACGCCCCGCTGCCGCTCGGCGACGGCCTGCTCGGCTTCACCCGCGGCGACGACATCGCGGTGGCCGTGCGCCGGCTGCCCCGGACGCCGCTGCCGGCGTCCGTGCCGCTGCCCGAGGGCGAATGGGTCGACATGTTCACCGGTTCCCGCCACCGCGACGGCACCGGTTCGCCGTTCGATGCGTTGCCCGTCGCGTTGCTGGTGAGGACGGCCTGATGCTGCAGCGTTACTCGGTGTGGGCCCCCGAGGCCGAGCGGGTCGACGTCCATCTGGGCGTGGACGGGGCACGGGTGGAGCCGATGTCACCCGACGGCGGCGGCTGGTGGTCGGTGGACGCCGACCCCGGCGACGGCCGCTACGCGTTCTCGCTGGACGGCGGTGACCCACTACCCGACCCGCGGGCCCGCCGGATGCCGGACGGCGTCCACGCGGCCAGCGCACTGGTCGATCCGGCCGACTTCGACTGGACCGACGACGCCTGGAAGGGCTGTCCGTTGAAGGGCTCGGTGATCTACGAGGTGCACATCGGCACGTTCACCGACGCCGGCACCTTCGACAGCGCCATCGAACGACTCGACCATCTGGTCGACCTCGGCATCGACGTGATCGAGGTGATGCCGGTGGCGTCCTTCCCGGGACGCAACGGCTGGGGCTATGACGGGGTGGCGCTCTATTCGGTGCACGAGCCGTACGGCGGACCGGCCGGTTTGCAGCGTTTCGTGGACGCCGCCCACGTCCGCGGGCTGGCGGTCTGGCTCGACGTCGTCTACAACCACCTCGGACCGGTCGGCAACTACCTGCCGCAGTTCGGCCCGTACTTCACCGACCGGCACCAGACCCCGTGGGGTGTCGCGGTCAACCTGGACGGCCGGGGCAGCGACGAGGTGCGCGCCTACTTCCTGGACAACGTCCGGCAGTGGCTGCTCGACTACCACCTGGACGGGCTGCGGCTGGACGCGGTGCACGCCCTGCACGACGAGTCCGCGATCCACCTGCTCGAAGAGCTCGCGACGCTCGCCGAGGACATCGGCACCGCCACCGGCATCCCCAGGGTGCTGGTCGCCGAGTCGGACCGCAACGACCCCCGCACCGTCGCGGTGCCGAGTGCGGGCGGGGCCGGCGGCCTCGGGCTGGACGGCCAGTGGGCCGACGACATCCACCACACCCTGCATGTCCTGCTGACCGGTGAAACCCAGGGCTACTACGCCGATTTCGCCGATCCGCAGGCGCTGCCGAAGGTGCTGGCGCACACCCCGTTCTTCCACGACGGCGTGTACTCCAGCTTCCGCGGACGCCGGCACGGTCGTCCGATCGAGCCGTCCATCACACCCGGCTGGCGCTACGTCGGCTCGCTGCAGACCCACGATCAGATCGGCAACCGGGCCACCGGTGAGCGGCTGAGCCACCTGGCCGGCCGGGGCCGGGCCGCGATCGGGGCGGCGCTGCTGCTCACCTCGCCCTACACCCCGATGCTGTTCATGGGTGAGGAGTTCGACGCCTCGACGCCGTGGCAATACTTCACCGATCACGAGGAGGAATGGCTGGCCGAGTCGATCCGCACCGGACGGCAGGCCGAGTTCGCCGAGCACGGCTGGTCGGGCAACGTCCCCGACCCGCAGGATCCCGGCACGGTGGACACCTCCACCCTGAACTGGGCCGATCTGGACGACCCGGAACGGCAGGAGTTCCTGGACTGGTACAAGACGCTGCTGCGGCTACGGCGCGAACTGCCCACCGTCCGCGACGCCGCGCTCGGCGAGGGCGCGGTCGTCCGCAAGGGCGACCTGCTGCTGGTCCGCCGTGGCACCGTCGAGGTGCTGGCCAACCTCAGCGACGAACCCGGCCGGCTCACCGTCCCGGACGGCTCCGAGCTGCTGGCCCGCTTCGGCGAGGTCGTGCTCACCTACGCCGGCGAGGTGGCCCTCGGCCCGCAAAGCGTCGGCCTGCTCCGGGCGCCCCTGCCGGACATCACCGGCGAGATCCCGCGCATCGTCGTGTGACCTGACCGAGCGAGATCCCGGAGCAAGTCCGGGATGACGGAACCGCCGCCTACCTCGTCATCCCGGCGAACGCCGGGATCTCCTCCCGAAGTCGCACATCCGGGGACGGTTCTCCGGCGTCCGAAATTCGCACGCCAGGGGACGGTTCTTCCGCATTCGAAAATCGCACGCCAGGGGACGGTTCTCCGACGTTCGAAAACCGCACGAGAAAGAACCGTCCCTGGACGTTCGAAAACCGCACGCGGAAGAACCGTCCCCCGACGTTCGAACCACACTGGCGGAGGATGGCGACCGGTCAGGCGTCCGCAGACTCGGGTTCTTCGGCGACCGCCCGGGTGACGTCGCGCAGCTGCAGCCACCAGGGGTTCTTCGGACGGCGGAAGGTGCGGTCCATCAGGCCCATCATGGACGCCACCGGCACGTCGGTGATCTGCGATTCGGTCAGCCCGACCAGGTAGCTGCCGTCGGCGTCCATGTTGAACTCGTCGGCGATCAGGTCGAGCCCGTGACCGACCAGCCGGGTGGCCAGCAGCCGGTCGAACGGGGTCGGTGAACCGCCCTGCTGCTGGTGTCCGAGCACCCCTTGCCGGACGTCGTAGAGGCCGCGGCCCTCCTCTTCCAGCAGCCGCGCGATGAAGTCGGTCGTGTAGTGCTCATTGGCCCGCTCGTTGCGCACCGCCAGGAACAGCGACCGTCCGGCGGCGAACGAGCGCCGCAGCCATTTCACGTCGTCGTTGAGCTGGTCGAGGCTGACCCCCTCTTCGTGCAGGTAAATCCGCTCGGCGCCGCCGGCCAGGCCGCCCATCAGGGCCAGGTAGCCGCAATAGCGGCCCATCGTCTCGACCACGTAGCAGCGGGTGGTCGCCGACGCCGACAGCTTGATCCGGTCGATGGCCTCGACGATCACGTTGAGGGCGGTGTCGGCACCGATCGCCAGCTCGGAGCCGGGCAGGTTGTTGTCGATGGACGCCGGCACACAGACGATCGGAATCCGGAAGGCCGGGTAGCGTTCCCGCTCGGCGTGCAGCAGATGGGCCGCCTGGTAGGCGTTCCAGCCGCCGATCACCAGCAGCGCGTCGATCCGGTGGTCCTCCAGCTGGCGGCTGATCTTGTACAGCTCCTCCAGGGTGGGGATGGTCCGCCGTACGCCCAGGTTCGCGCCGCCGTCGGCCGTCCAGGCCTCCACGTCACCCCAGTTCAACTCGCTGATGCGGCCGTCCCGCAGGCCGGGGAAACCGTCGTGGATGCCGAGCATGGTGTGTCCACGGCTGATCCCCAGCCGGACGGCGGCCCGCGCGGCGGTGTTCATGCCCGGGGCCAGGCCGCCGCCGTGAATGATGCCGATCCGCTTCGCGCCCTCACCGGCCGCCACCCGGGACGGCTCGGTCAGCTCGGCGAACAGCTGGTTCATCGTCTCGAACGACCCGCCCCGCTTCGCCATCGCGGCGGTGTAGTCGCCGGATTCGATCAGTGCCGGCACCTCGCGGGTGTTGCGGACCGCCTCCATCAGGTCGACCGACGCCACCCGGTTGCCGCGGAAGCCGAACACCCGGCCCGGCGTGTCGGCGTCCGCGGTGAGCAGCGCGCGGGCCGCCTCGTAGCCCAGCCAGGTGGAGCACCAGCGATCGAAGGCGCTGGGGCTGCCACCACGCTGGACGTGGCCGAGGATGGTGACCCGGGTGTCCTCGCCGAGCCGCTCCTCCAGCGTCGCCCGGACGTATTCGGCCGAGATCGGGTTGCCGGAACGGTCGGTCGCACCCTCGGCGACCAGCACGATCGAGTCTCGGCGTCCGGCGGACCGGCCGCGGCGCAACTCGGCGCACATCCTGTCCTCCCAGCCGTCGGCCGGCGGGTTCTCCGGGGTGAGCACATAGTCACAGCCGCCGGCGACGGCCGCCATCAGCGCGAGATAGCCGCAGTGCCGGCCCATCACCTCGACCACGAAGCTGCGCTGGTGGCTGGCGGCGGTGCTGGCCAGGTCGTCGATGGCGGAGACGATGCGGTGCAGCGCCGAATCTGCCCCGATCGTCATGTCGGTGCCGACCAGGTCGTTGTCGATGGAGCCGACCAGGCCGGCGATCATCAGCGCCGGATGTTCGGCGGCGGTCGCGGCGTCCAGTTCGCCGGCTTCGACCAGTTCGGCCAGCAGTTCCGGCCATTCGGTGCGGAAGGCGTCCAGGCCGGACAGGCTGCCGTCGCCGCCGATCACCACCAGCCGGTCGATACCGGCGGCCAGCAGGTTGCGGGCAGCGATGCGGCGTCCGTCACGTTCCCGGAACTGCTTGCTGCGGAAGGTGCCGATCACGGTGCCGCCGCGGTGCAGGACATTGCCGACGTCGTCCCAGCCGAAGCGGCGAATGCCGTCGCCGCCGTCGATCATGCCCTGGTAGCCCTCGAAGATGGCGTACACCTCGGCGCCCAGCGTGATCGCCGTCCGGACGACAGCTCGCACCGCCGCATTCATACCCTGGGCGTCGCCGCCGCTGGTCAGGATGCCGATCCGCTTGCCGGCGCCGATGAGTTCGACCATGGCTCAATCCTGGCGAACTCCGGATCGGCCCGGCCAGGAAACCGGAGAATGTTCAGCTATTCGTCGCTGGTCGTCCGTCGGTGGAGCGTGTCGGGAGAACCAGCGGTTGAGCTTGTCGAAATCTGGATCTCGACAAGCTCGATCAACGGGTGGTGGGCTCGACGGGCAGACGGCTACGAGACGATCTGTTCCTGCTCGATGATGGCGTCACGCAGCTCGCGGCGACGACGCTGTTCGGCCGGATCGGGCACCGGCACCGCCGCCAGCAGCCGCCTGGTGTAGGGGTGCTGCGGGTCGGAGACGATCTCCTTGGTGGGGCCGACCTCGACCAGGTAGCCGTGCCGCATCACCGCGATCCGCTGGCTGAGCATCTCGACCACCGCCAGGTCGTGGCTGATGAACATGCAGGCGAAGCCGTACTCGGCCTGCAGGTCCTGGAACAGCTTCAGCACCCGTGCCTGCACCGACACGTCGAGGGCGGACGTCGGCTCGTCGGCGATCAGCAGCTTGGGCTGCAACGCCAGTGCCCGGGCGATGCCGATCCGCTGCCGCTGCCCACCGGAGAGTTCGTGCGGGTACCGGTTCCGCATCGAACGGGGCAGCTGGACGCTGTCCAGCAGGTTCTCCACCCGTTTCGACAACTCGGAGCCCCTCAGCCCGAGGTGCAGCATGATCGGCTCACCGATCGACTCACCGACCGGCAGCCGCGGGTTCAGCGACGACCCCGGATCCTGGAAGACGATGCCGACCTCCTTGCGGAACGGCTTCAGCTCGCTCGGTTTGGCGTTGGTGATGTCACGTCCGTTGATGATCAGCCGGCCCTCCACCACGGGCAGCAGGGCGACCGCGGCCCGTCCGATGGTGGTCTTGCCCGAACCGGACTCGCCGACCAGGCCGATCACCTCGCCCGGGTCGATCCGCAGGTTGATGTGGTGGGCCGCGCGGAAGGCCGCCCGCCGTCCCTGCTTGGGGTATTCGATGGCGACGTCGTCCATCAGCAGCGCCGGGGTGGCCGTCGACGTGGTCTCCGGCATGGGGACCCCGGCCTGCTCGCCCTCGGCGACCAGGGTGAGCCGGGCGTGCGGCAACTCCTCCTCGGCGGTCGCCGATCCCAGGTGCGGCACGGACGCCAGCAACTGCTTGGTGTACGGATGCTGAGCCCGGTTGAAGATGTCGTCGGAGGTGCCGTGCTCGACGACCTGGCCGTCCTTCATCACCACGATCCGGTCGGCCATGTCGGCCACCACACCCATGTCGTGGGTGATCAGGATGATGGCCGCCGTCACGCGTTCGCGCAGCTCGCGCATCAGCTTCAGGATCTCGCCCTGCACCGTGACGTCGAGCGCCGTGGTCGGCTCGTCGGCGATCAGCAGCTTCGGGTCACAGGCCAGCGCCTGGGCGATCATGATGCGCTGCCGCTGGCCACCGGAGAGCTGGTGCGGGAATTTGTCGAAGCTGTCCACGGGGTCGGGAATCTCCACCAGCCGCATCAGGTCGATGGCCCGTGCCTTGGCCGCGGACGGCGCCATCACGAAGTGGGTACGCAGCGTTTCGACGATCTGGAAACCGACCGTGTAGACCGGGTTGAGCGCGGTCATCGGCTCTTGGAAGATCACCGAGATCTCATTGCCCCGGACGTGCTGGAGCTGACCGATCGTCATTCCGATCAGTTCGGTGTCCTTGAGCTTCGCCGAGCCGGTCGCGCGTCCGTTCTTGGGCAGCAGGCCGATCAGGCTCATCGCCGACTGGGTCTTGCCCGAGCCGGATTCGCCCACGATCGCCAGTACCTCGCCGGCCTTGAGGTCGTAGGTGAGGCCCTTGGCAGCGGTGAACCACGACCCGTTGACCCAGAAGTTCACGCTCAGGTCGCGGACCCGCAGGATCACATCGCCCTTGTTGACCGGGCCGCCGATGGTCTTCGACAGCCGGACGGCGTCCTGCAGATGATTGCCGGAGCTGTTCTCCTTGTCGAGCGTGGTCACTTCGCGCCTCCCTCGGTCGCGCCCTGCGGCACGATCTGTGCCATCGCCTTGTCCATCTGTCGTTGCGACGGAATCTTCTTGGTGCGCGGATCGAAGGCGTCGCGTAGCCCGTCACCGATGAAGTTGATGCTCAGTGCGATCAGGATGATGAAGAGGCCCGGCCACCAGAACAGCCACGGACGGGTGGCGAACGCACCCTGGTACTGCGAGATCAACAGGCCGAGTGACACATTCGGCGGCTTGACGCCGAAGCCGAGGAAGCTCAGCGCCGCCTCCAGGACGACGGCCGCCGACATCGTCAGGGTGGTGTTCACGATGATGACGCCGACCGCGTTGGGCAGGATGTGCTTGCTGATGATCCGCCAGTCGCTCGCCCCGGCCACCCGGGCCGCGTCGACGAACTCCCGTTCGCGCAGGGTGAGGAACTCGCTGCGCACCAACCGGGCAAGACCCGTCCAGAGCACCAGGCCGAGCACCACCGCCAGCAGCAGCGGCAGATTGTCGCGGATCACCTGCGTGGCCGAGTACGGCCAGTCCAGTTTGGCCGGCAGGGTGTTGATCAGCCGGCCCAGGACGGCGCCGATCACGATGACCGGCAGGGTGATCACCAGGTCGGTGAACCGCATCAGCACGGTGTCGGTCCTGCCCCGGTAGTAGCCGGACAGCGCACCGACGGCGACACCGATGATCAGGGTGATCAGGCCCAGCACCACCATCACCATCAGCGAGGTCTGGATGCCCTTCATCACCAGGGAGAAATTGTCGCGGCCGATGTCGTCCTGACCGAAGGGGTGCTCGCCGAGCGAGAACGGGAACAGGGTCAGCGTCGGCGCTGCCCCGTTCACGATGTTGCCGCTGGCGTTGTAGTCCTGAATGCGCCACCAGCCACGGATGCCGAACAGGCCCATCGAGGACAGTGCGAGCAGTGCCACCACGGCGAGCGTGATGATGCCTCCCATGGCGCCCTTGTGCCGGATGAAACGGCCCCAGACGATCTGTCCCTGGGAGAGGCCCTCGACCTCCTTGCTGGTGCCCACTCCCTCGCCGCGGCCGAACGCCTCGTCGGTGGGGTCGAGCGGCTCCGCACCGGTGCCGGCATCGGGCAGCACCGCGAGCGGATCGCGCTCGACCGCGGCACCGGGGGTTTCGCCGGCCAACTCGGCCGCTATCGGCTGTTCCTCAGGGGTGACGCCGGGTGTCTGATCGTCGTTGCTCATGCGTTCACCCTGATCCTTGGGTCGAGAATGCCGTAGAGGAAGTCGGCCACCAGGTTGGCGATCATCGCCAGCGCTCCGGTGATCATGATGTAGACCATCACCGGGTCGATCTCACTGCCGGCCAGCGAGGTGACGAACATCCGCCCCATGCCGGCCCAGTTGAAGATTGTCTCGGTGATCACCGCGCCACCGATCATCGTGATGAAGTCGACCGGGACGATGGAGGCCAGCGGCAGCAGTGCGTTGCGCAGGGCGTGCCGGACGATCACCAGGCGTTCGGAGAGGCCCTTGGCGCGGGCGGTGCGGATGTAGTCCTGGTTCATCACCTCGAGCATCGAGCCGCGCTGGTAGCGGGTGTAGCCGGCGAACGAGATCATCACCAGGGCGATGGTGGGCAACAGCAGGTGCGTCCACTTGTCCAGCTGGCTGATCCAGAAGTCGCCACCCAGCCCCGGGGTCTCCGCCCCGATCGTGGCGATCGGACGGCGGTTGATCGCGCTGGCGTTCATGTAGAGCGGCCAGCCCTGCAGCACCCGGTCGACGTACACGGCGACCGACATGATCACCGCGACGACGACGGCGCCGCGCATCGACACCGCCCGGTCGGGCCCTCCCCAGGCCCAGCCGATCACCAGCGCCACCACGATGGCGACCAGCAGCAGGCCGAACAGCCAGACCTCGTTCATCGGCACGTAGACGAAAAGCCATTGCAGGCCGATGTAGATGCCGACACCCGCCACGGCCGTGGTGAGTGCGGAGTACAGAGCCCGCTTGTTGTTGATGCCCGAGAAGATCACCGTCACCGCGTAGGCGGCGGCCAGACCGATGATCGCCATTCCGACCAGGCCGATCTGAGGATTCAGCAGCCACCCGCTGAGCAGGATGTAGACCAACGACCCGAAGGTGATCACGAACGCGCAACCGAAGATGAGAGCTTGACGGCGAATCCCGACCCCGATGGCCCCCGCCCAGAACAACGCCGCGATCACCGATACGGCGATCACCGCGACCCAGTTCATGGTCGGGTTGTTCAGGTAGTCGTTGACGCCGATGGCGAGGTACTGCTTGAGCAGCACCGCCACCCAGAAGATCGGCAGCGCGTAGAGCACGAAGGAGACGAAGGTGATCGCGTAGTCGAAGGTGGTGTACTGCCGCAGGGCGCTGAGCAGACCGACCACGACACCGAGGATCAAAGCGATGACGGTGGCCGCGAAGACCAGTTGGATCGAGGTGAGCGCCGCGCCCCCGAGCATGTCGTTGACCGACTGCCCGGTGCGCCAGGCCATCCCGAAATCGCCTCGGACGAAATTGGTGAGCCACATCCAGTACCGCTGGTACCAGGGAAGATCCAGGTTGAGTTGGGCCACCCGAATCGCGATCAACTCGTCGCGATTCAGGGCCGGTGAAGTGCGCAGATCCTCCAACGGATCCATGGCGATATCGAGCAGCGCGTAGATCACGACGGAGAGGACCAACAACAGGCCGAGCGCAATCGCCAGTCTGCGTGCGATGAAGCGGAGCATTGCGTGCCTTTGCAGTCGAACGGTTGCGTCAGTCTAGAACCAGAACCGACGCGAATACAGGCCTCACTACAGGTGTTGCCTAGTTGAGACAAAGGACGGTGGGGCGCCCGGGATCGGTTCCCTGGCGCCCCACCGTCGTGATTGTCACGTCAACGTCAGCACGGACTCAGCTGAGCTTCCACTCCCAGAAGTTCCAGAAGAACGTCGGCGACAGCGCGATCGAGCTGAAGTTCTGCAACCGGCTGCTCACCGCCGTCGGCTGCGGGAACTGGAAGATGGTGATGCCGAACTGATCGATCACCAACTGCTTCTCGATCTCGAGCACGATCTCCTGCTGCTTCGTCACATCGAACTCGGACTGCAACTGATCGAGCAGGCCGTCGACCTTCTTCGAGCTGTAGCCGTAGAAGTTGTTCTGACCACCGGTGCGGAAGTTGGCGTCCAACTCGGTCACGCCCGTCGAGGTGGACTGCCAGCCGAAGAGCGCGGCGTCGTACTTGCTGGTGTCGGACAGCATCGAGCTCCATGCCTCGTTGCCACCGTCCTGAATGGTGAAGCCGGCCTTCTCGGCGGATTCCTTGATCAGCTGGAACTCCTGCTGGCGCCGGGTGTTCTTGCTGTCGTAGAGGAAACGCACGGTCGGCTTGACGCCCACCTCGTTCAGCAGCGCCTGCGCCTTGTCGACGCTCGGGCCGCCCTCGAAGTTGGTCTTCATGCCGCTGTTGGCGGAGATGGCGTCGTAACCGGGAGCGCCGGGCACCGTGGTGAACGAGTTGCGGATCGCAGCACCCGGGTTGAGCGGCTTGATCAGGTTGTCGATGATCTGCTGGCGCGGAATCGTGTAGAGGAACGCCTCGCGCACCTTGGCCGCCTTGGTGGCGTCGCCGTTGTAGCTGGCCGGGTCGAACGGGCCCTTGTTGTTCTGCGCCATGTCGACGTGCTCATAGGTGCCACCCTCGCCTTCCAGCACGGTCACGTTCTGCAGCGCCTGCATCTGCTTGAGGATGTCGGCGGTGGCCTGCGGCTGGGTGGCCAGCACCTCGCCGTTCTGCAGCGCCTGCACCGACGCCTGCGGATCGGGAATCGTCTTCACCGTGATCTGGTCGATGGTCGGCACGTGCGAACCCTTGTACTGCGCGTTGCGGGTCAGCGTGACGTACTGGCCGTCCTTCATGTCGGTGATCGTGTAGGGACCGTTGCCCACCACGAGTTCCTTGTCGGCCGGCATGTCCTTGAAGTTGAAGTCCAGGTTCCAGACGTTCGAGATCTTGGCCAGCGCGGCGTTGTCCTTGTCCTTGAACGCGTCCGAGACGGCCTGAGCGGCCTGGGCCGGGTCGTCGATGCCGAGCGCGCGCTTGCCGACGACGTGCGCCGGCACCGTGGTGTTCAGCAGCGCCTTGTCCCAGTCGACGAACGGCTTGGAGTACTCATAGGTGATGGTCTTGCCATCGATGGTGGGGAACTTCTTGATCAGGGCCAGGTTCGGGGAGCTGGCGTTGAAGAACACCTTCGACCCGGTGTTCTTGCCCACCGCACCGGTGTCGGCGTCCACCTTCGACTTGTAGGTGTTGAACAGGCCGCTCTGCGCACCCCAGAACAGCACCAGGTCGGCCGGGGTGACCGGCACGCCGTCGGACCACATCGCGGTGTCGGCGAGGGTCTGCTTGACCACCAGGGGCTTGTCCGAGACCTTCTCGTAGTTGCCGAGACTCTCGTTCTTAACGAGGTTCAAGTCCTTGTCGTAGTAATTGAACGCGTCGTTCGACATGTAGATGATGTTCGTGTTGACCGTCGCGTTACCGAACGTCGTCAGGTTGTTGTAGGAGTAGAACGTGTCGTTCCAGGCCACGTTGGCCACGGATCCCGAGTTCAACGCGCTGGACGAGGTCTGCGGTGCGGGGGTGCAGGCGGTCAGCGCGAGGGCGCTTGCGAGCACGCCTGCGGCGCCTGCGACCCATTTCTTGGTACCCAATGTTCCTCCAGGTCTAGTTCGGCGGGGAACTGCCGGTCCTTGTGGGTGCCGCAATGCAGGCCCGTCCGATGGGTGAGCTTCGACCACGCTAGTGCGTGCCCTGTGGGCCCGCAATGAAATCGCAAGGACGGTTGTCGGATCGTTATTGACGGTTGAGGTTCCGGTTCCGGCCCGGCATCCGGTGTCGTCAGCGCCGGTTGATCACGACGGTGCCGAGGGCGAGGTCGTTCAGTGCGCGTCGTTCCGCACCGATCACGATGGTCGGCAGCACCAGGCAGATCATGGCTTGGCGGGCGATGGCCCGCAGGATGCCGATCGGACGTCCGTTCAGCCGGGCCACGCCGATCCGGGCCAGGATCTGGCCGAAGCTACCCCCGGCCAAGCCGGTCAGGACCGAGGACTGCACGAAGAACACGGTCATGATCATCCAGCTGCGCCAGCCCGGCTCGCGCAGCACACCGACTCCGAACAGGATCACCGCGAGCGCCATCGAAGCGGCCCAGTCGATGATCAGCGCGGCGAACCGCGCGCGCCAACTGGCCAGCGCCCCGCGTCCGGTCTCGGGCAGCCCGAGGGACTCGCCGGGATAGCGGTCGTCGGCGTCGGCGGCTGGGGCAGTCATCACCGGCGATCCTAGCGTCGCGGGGCCGCGACGGAACCATTCCCCACCGGCCGGAACCGCGGCGGGGCGCCGCCCGCGTAACGCCGCTGAAACAAAAGTGCAATCGTGTGGAAACCCGGTCTCCCTAGTGTGACTGACGTTCTGATCCCATATCCCACTCGGAGGAAAGATGTTCCAGAGCGCTGACGATCTGTTGGCCTATGTGAAGAGTGAAGGCGTCGAGACGATCGACATCCGGTTCTGCGACCTGCCCGGCGTCATGCAGCACTTCACCGTCCCGGCCAGCTCGTTCGGCCCTGAGGTGTTCGAGGACGGTCTCGCCTTCGACGGCTCCTCCATCCGTGGCTTCCAGAAGATCCACGAGTCGGACATGGCCCTGCTGCCCGACCCGACCACTGCCTTCATCGACCCGTTCCGCCGCTCCAAGACGCTGGCGCTGAGCTTCTTCGTGCACGATCCGCTGACCAAGGAGCCGTACAGCCGCGACCCGCGCAACATCGCTCGCAAGGCGGAGGCGTACCTGAAGTCGACCGGCATCGGCGACACCGCGTTCTTCGCGCCCGAGGCCGAGTTCTACATCTTCGACTCGGTGCGTTTCGAGACCAAGCAGAACGCCAGCTACTACTACATCGATTCCGAGGCCGGCGCCTGGAACAGCGGCAGCGAGTCCGACGGCGACGGCCGTCCGAACCGCGGCTACAAGGTGAAGTACAAGGGCGGCTACTTCCCGGTCGCCCCGGTCGACCACTTCACCGACCTGCGCGACGACATGGTGCGCAACCTGGAGAACGTGGGGCTGACCGTCGAGCGCGCGCACCACGAGGTGGGCACCGCCGGCCAGGCCGAGATCAACTACCGCTTCAACAGCATGCTGGCCGCGGCCGACGAAGTGATGAAGTTCAAGTACATCATCCGCAACACCGCCTGGGAGGCCGGCAAGACCGTCACCTTCATGCCGAAGCCGATCTTCGGCGACAACGGCTCGGGCATGCACGTGCACCAGTCCATCTGGAACGAGGGCGTCCCGCTGTTCTACGACGAGAACGGCTACGGCCAGCTCTCCGACATGGCGCGGCACTACATCGGCGGCCTGCTGCACCACGCCCCGTCGCTGCTGGCGTTCACCAACCCGACCGCGAACAGCTACCACCGCCTGGTGCCGGGCTTCGAGGCTCCGGTGAACCTGGTCTACTCGGCCCGCAACCGGTCGGCCTGTATCCGCATCCCGATCACCGGCTCGAACCCGAAGGCCAAGCGCATCGAGTTCCGCTGCCCCGACCCGTCGTCCAACCCGTACCTGGCGTTCGCCGCGTGCCTGTTGGCCGGCCTGGACGGCATCCAGAACAAGATCGAGCCGCCGGCCCCGGTCGACAAGGACCTCTACGAGCTGCCCCCGGACGAGCACGCCCAGATCAACCAGGTGCCGGGCACCCTCTCGGAGGTGCTGGACCGGCTGGAGGCCGACCACGACTTCCTGCTCGCCGGCGACGTGTTCACCGCCGACCTGATCGAGACCTGGATCGAGATGAAGCGGGCCGACGTCGACGCCCTGCGGCTGCGTCCGCACCCGCACGAGTTCGAGATGTACTTCGATCTGTGACGATTCCGTCCTGAAAGCAACCGTCGGTCGGGCTTGTCGAAATCCCTGGTAGCGCCACATCCAGAGATCTCGGCAGCCCGACCGGCGATTATCCGAAATCCGCACGAGCCACGAGCGCAGCAGCGATCAAGGCCCGTGCGGATTTTGCCTTTCCACAAGCGGCGGACGGCGCACGCAAGCAGCGTTCGGTCACGTTTCGGCCACGCTGACGACATTTGTCAGCGGCTGCTGGCAGCATGTCACCACGCCCCTAAGGAAGGTCAGGAGTACCCATGTCCGAACCCGTTGTTCCCGACAGCACCGTCGCTCGCCGCTCACTGATGCGCGGTGGCGCCCTGGTGGCCGGTGCGGCAGGCGCCGCCCTCGCCATCGAGGCGCTCGGTGCCTCCACCGCTCATGCCGCCAACGGTGACCCGGTGGTCGCCGGGCAGAACAACACCGCCAGCAGCACCACCCAGCTCTCCATGGACAGCACCGGTCAGAGCACCCTGACCGTCCGCAACAACAACGGCGCCGCCCTCAACCTGGCACCGACCACGGCCACGCCGAGCACACTGCACCCCGGCGATGTCGTCGGCCGCGCGATGGGGCCCGACCTCGTCGTCGACTACGGCGACGGCCCCGAACTCACCTATCTCGCCACCGGCTTCGACATTCCGCCGGCCACGGTGGCCTTCGCACCGCTGCGGGTGATGGACACCCGTTCTGCCTCGTTCCGGAACATGGTCGTCCGAGCGAGCAGCAGCAACCCGTTCGACTCGTCCAAGCGGGTCAAGGCCGGCTCGTGGATCGACGTCGGGCTCGCCGACGACAGCTGGGATCTGTATGCGACCTACCTCAACGTGACCACGATCGGGGCGTCGGCTCGCGGCAACCTGGTGGTCTACCCGTCCGATAGCAGCACGCCCTCGTCGTCGAACCTGAACTACCCGGCGACGACCAGCATCGCCAACCTGTGCTTCGTGGCACCGGCCCTGGTCGGCGACACCTGGTGTGTGCGGGTGAAGGTGAACGTCGCCGCCACCCACGTGATTCTCGACTTCAGCGGCCTGGTCGGCTTCCCGCCGCCCGAGCCGGTTGCGGCCCGCGGAAAGGTGCCGGCGACCGCCGCGGCCCGGGTGGCTGCCCGCCATCGGCGCAGCGACGACGTCCGCAAACGGCTCGCTCGCAGCCTGAAGCTGACCGACTGAGCTGCGTCCTGAGCTTGCCGAGATCTCAGTCGGCACGACGCTGACAAGGGGTTTCGGCAAGCTCAACCCGCAAGCGTCGGCAAGCTCGACCAGCGGCAGTGGCATGAGGCGCCAGTACGCAGCCTGGTCGCGAGGAAGGGAGACGACCGTGAGCCATCCGCGGCGCTACACCGAGGACGATGCCCACCTGGCCCGGCTGTGCCGGATCTGCCTGGCGTTGCCGGAGGCGTCCGAGAAGGAGTCGCACGGGCACCCGAACTTCTACACCAAGAAGGTGTTCGCGGTGTTCGGCGGGGTGGTCAAGGGTGACCACGACAGCGACCGATGGTCGCAGTCGGTGCTGGTGCTGCCCAATCTGCTCACCCGCGAGGCGGCGCTGAACGACGACCGGTTCTTCGTGCCCGGCTACTACGGGCCGTACGGCTGGATCGGGCTGGACTTCCGCGCCGCCGAGGTGGATTGGGACGAGGTGGCCGACCTGGTCGACGAGTCGTATCGCAACACCGCCCCGGCCCGGCTGGTCAAGCTGCTGCCGTGACCGTTCCGGCGGACCACAACGGGTACAACCCGCTGGCCGGACAGACCGAACTGGGCGACGTCGACGTCCCCGAGTGGGTGGTCGCGATGGCCGCCGGACGCACCGTGGCACCGGTGTGGCGCAACGAGGACGGCGGCATCACCTACCGGTTCGGCGACGGTGAGTCCTTCCTGAAGGTGCAACGCCCATGCCTGGACTGGGATCTGGGCGCCGAACTCCCCCGGCTGGCCTGGATCGGCGACTTCGTGCCCGCACCCCGACTCCTCGGCAGCGGCGTCGTGGGAGAGGGCGACGACGCCGCGCACTGGCTGTTGACCAGCGGCGTCGCCGGCCGCTCGGCGGTCGACCGAGCCTGCCGCGCTCACCCGGAACGGACCGTGCCGGCCCTTGGCCGCGGGCTGCGCCGCTTCCACGACTCGGTGCCGGTGGCGTCCTGCCCGTTCAGTTGGTCGGTGTTCGACCGGGTGACCAGGTTCGGCCTGGATCCGGCGTTCATGGCGGCCGCGCCGCCGGTGGACCCGGTGGTCTGCCACGGCGACGCCTGCAACCCGAACTTCCTGATCGGCGCCGACCAGGAGGTGAGCGGCTACGTCGATCTCGGCGGACTCGGCGTCGCCGATCGCTGGGCCGACCTGGCTCCGGCGCTGCTCAGCGTGGGCTGGAACTACGGCCCCGGCTGGGAGCCGGCCTTCCTGGACTCCTACGGCATCGCGGACGACCCCGCCAAACGTGCCTTCTACACCGACCTGTGGAACGGCGTCGGCACCACCCTCGACCGCGCTGAGACCCCGGGTCGAAGCCCGGGATGACGACCACTACCGCGCTGAGACCTCACACCACGCTCAGCCGGACCAGGTTGCCCCAGGGGTCGTCGAGTTCCACCACGGCACCGTCGTCGCGGAGCGGGACGCCGTGATCGCGCAGCCGGACGGCCGCACGAGCGACCTGGTCGGCGTCCGGAAGAGCGATATCCACCCGGCCCAGGCCGAGGGCAGGTGCCCGCAGGCCGGTGCCCGCGCTGCTCCAGGTGTTCATCGCCATGTGATGGTGGTAGCCGCCGGCGGAGACGAAGACCGCCCCCGGCACCTCCGCGGTGAGTTCGAAGCCGAGCAGGTCGGTGTAGAAGTGCTTGGCCAGCTGGGCGTCCCCGACCTTGAGATGGACGTGTCCGACGGTGCCGTCCAGCCCGCTCAGGGCGCCGCGCCGATCGGGCGCGGTGGAGAGCAGGTCACGCGCCGCATCGGTGAGGTGCTCGCCGATGAAGCCGTTCGGATCGAGCGCCAGGGTGTCCATCACGATCCTGCCCTGCTGCCAACTCCATTGGCTGCGCGGCCGGTCCCAGTACAACTCGACGCCGTTGCCCTCGGGGTCGTCGAGGTAGAACGCCTGCGACACCAGATGGTCGCCCGAACCGGTGTACAGCTGCGGGGTCCGGATCGCGACGGACGCCAGGGTCGCCGCCAGCGAGGCACGGTCGGCGTGCAGCAGCGCGGTGTGGAACAGTCCCGCGGTCCGCCGCTCGCCCTTGGGCAGGTCGGGCCGATGCCGCAGGGTGACCAGCGTCTGAGTACCCCGCCCCAGGTCGACCTCGGACGGGCGCTGCGCCAGCACGTCGAGCAGCAGCACATCGCGGTAGAACCTGGTCAGTGCGTCCAGGTCGGCGACGTCCAGGCTCACCTGCGCCATCCGGGTGTCCGCCGGCAGCAATTCGCTCACACCTACCTCACTTTCCTGACCTGTCAACAACTTTACCCGTTGGTATGTTCCGGAGCCTGCCGACACCGGGTCGTACACTCCCGCGGTGACCTCAGCCGGACCCGTGACAGAAACCCGCGCAGCTCGGGCATTGGTGGTGGTCGGGATCGTCCTGCTCTCGCTCAACCTGCGGCCGGCGGCGGTGTCGGTGGGTCCGGTGCTGGCCGAGATCACCGACAGCCTGCGGCTGACCGGTGTCGAGGCGGGCCTGCTCACCTCGCTGCCGGTGATCGCGTTCGCCGGCTTCGGTGCCCTCACCCCACGGCTGTCGCAGCTGATCGGACCGCACCGGCTGACCCTGTTCGCGGTACTGGCCGCCACCGTCGGCCTGTTCGGCCGCAGCCTGGTCGGCAACACCTGGCTCTTCCTGGCGCTGTCGCTGCTCGCGCTGTCGGGCATGGCCGCGGCGAACGTGCTGTTGCCGTCCCTGGTGAAACGGCACTTCCCCGATCGGGTCGGGCTGATGACCGCCGTCTACTCGACGACGATGGCGATCGGGCTGACCACAGCCTCGGTGCTCACCGTGCCGATCGCGGACGGCTACGGCGGCTGGCGCACCGGCCTGGCCAGTTGGGGGTTGTTCGCGGTCGTCGCCGTCCTGCCCTGGACCGGCCTGGCCGCCCACGACCGTCCGGACGGCGAAGCGAAGCCGGCGAGCATCAGCATGGCTGCGGTCGCCCGGACCAGGCTGGGCTGGCTGATGGCGTTGTTCTTCGGCCTGCAATCACTGCAGGCCTACGCGGTGTTCGGGTGGTTCCCCAACCTCTACCGCTCGGCCGGTTTCAGTCCCACCGACGCCGGGATCATGCTGGGCGTCGTGACCGGCATCAGCATTCCGCTGTCGTTCGTCGTCCCCGCCCTGACCGCCCGGCCGCGTGCGCAGTTGCCGGTGCTGTTCACCCTGGGCGGCTGCTACCTGGTCGGTTACCTCGGTCTGCTTGTCGCCCCGGCTCGGGCCGGCCTGCTCTGGGCCCTGCTGGTGGGCATCGGCACCAGCACCTTCCCGATGGTGCTGGCACTGATCGGGCTGCGTTCCCGCACCGCGGCCGGCACCGCCGCGCTGTCCGGCTTCACCCAGTCGGTCGGCTATGTGATCGCCGCGCCCGGGCCGCTGCTGATCGGGCTGTTGCACGATGTCACCGGGGCTTGGACGGTGCCGCTGCTCACTCTGATGGCGATCGCCGTCGTCATGGTTTGGGTGGGCACCAGGATCAGCCGTCCGGACTTCATCGAGGACCACCTGGCCGGACGCCGCACGCCGTCCGCGTCCGGGCCGGGTGGGCGGCAGATGGTCGACGACCAGTAGCATTCCGCCATGGCCGGCCAGCATTCACGTCCCCGCTGGCACTATTCCCCACAACACATGTGGATGAACGATCCCAACGGGCTGATCTACAACGCCGGCACCTGGCACATGTTCTACCAGTCGAACCCGTCCGGGAACGTCTGGGGCAACCTTTCCTGGGGGCACGCGACGTCGTCCGACCTGCTGCATTGGACCGAGCATCAGGTGGCGCTGTGGCACACCGACACCGAACAGATCTTCTCGGGCAGCTGCGTCTTCGACGCCGACAACTCCTCGGGCCTGGGCAGCGCCGACTGGCCGCCGCTGGTCGCCATCTACACCGCGGCCTACCTTCCCGGCAGCGAGTGGGAGGGCCGCCAGGCCCAGGCGCTCGCCTACAGCCTGGACGGCGGCAGCCACTGGACGACCTACCCGGGCAACCCGGTGCTCGACCGGGAGTCGTCCGATTTTCGTGACCCCAAGGTGTTCCGGCACGGCGACGGCTGGGTGATGGTGGCCGTTGAGGCCGAGGAACGTCAGGTGGTGATCTACCGCTCGACGAATCTGACCGAGTGGACCTACGCCTCGACCTTCGGCCCGGCCCACGCGGCCGCCGGGGTCTGGGAATGCCCCGACCTGTTCGAACTGCCGGTGGCCAACGGGTCAGGCACCAAGTGGGTGCTGCTGGTGAACATCAACCCGGGCGGGGTCGCCGGCGGCAGCGGCTGCCAGTACTTCGTGGGCGACTTCGACGGCTCCACCTTCACCCCCGACTGCATCGTCGGGGTGTCCGCCGATCCCGCGCTCGGGCTGGACGACCCGCTGCTGCGCGCCTACGACTGGCTGGATTTCGGCCGGGACTGTTACGCGGTGACCTCGTTCGCCGACGTCCCCGACGGACGGCGCATCGTGCTGGGCTGGATGAACAACTGGGACTACGCCAATGACGTACCGCTGACCGGCGGGCGCAGCATCATGACGATCCCCCGCGAGCTCGACCTGCTCCAGGTGGGTGGCCGTCATCTGGTGCGGCAACGTCCGATCCGTGAACTGCCGCAGGACGCACTGGAACGCCACACCCTGCTCAACGGCGATCGGATCAGGGTGCGCGGGGTGGCGCTGGAGTACCACAACGGCGTCCTCAGCCTGGACCGCAGGGGTGTCGGGAGGGCCGACTTCCACGAGGGGTTCGGTTCCCGGCAGTGGGCCGAGATCCCGGAACGGCCCTCCAGCGTGACCGTCGAGATCCTGCTCGACACCTGCTCGATCGAGGTGTTCGCGGCGTCCGGGCTCGTGGTGATCAGCGACCTGGTCTTCTTCTAGCGCCCCATCGCCCCTAGCAGATCCCGAACGGGGCGGCGGCCTCAGCCTCAGGGGTGAGGCACTGTCGGTGCGGCGCGGCATACTGCCGCCATGGCCACCATCATGTTCGTCCATGCCCATCCCGATGACGAGGGCACGCTGACCGCCGGGTCGATGATCCGCGCGGCCGAGGAGGGCCACCGGGTGATCGTGGTGTTCGCCACCCATGGCGAGCACGGCGAGGTGCCCGACGATCTGGCGCCGGACGAGACCCTGGCGCAGCGCCGGATGGCGGAGGCGCAGCGCGCCGCCGAGCTCGCCGGCATCGCCGCCGTCCACTGGCTGGGCTATCGGGATTCCGGCATGGCCGGCTGGGAGCAGAACCAGCATCCGCATTGCCTCTTGCAGGCACCCGCGGAGGAGGCGGCCGGACGGCTGCTCGACCTGATCGCGCAGGAACAGCCAGACGTCCTGGTCGGCTACGACTGGCATGGCAACTACGGCCATCCCGATCACGTCCGGGTGCATCAGGTGGTGCGCCGTGCGGCCGAGCTCGCCGAGCCGCGTCCGCGGCTGTTCGAGGCGACGATGAACCGGGACCGGCTGCGCCGGCAGTACGAGTCGGCGCGGGCGTCCGGGGTGCCCGACACCGACGGGTTCAATCCCGACCAGCCGATGAACGACGGCAATCCGCTGGGCACGCCTGAGGCCGAGATCAACCTGCAGGTGGACGTCAGCGGTCAGGTGGCGCGGCGTCGCGAAGTGATGGCCTGCCACGCCAGCCAGGTGACCGACATCCAGGGTTGGCTGGAACTCCCGCTGGAGGCCTACGCGGCCGTGTTCGACACCGAGCACTACCTGGAGGTCGGCAGCTCGGACCCGATGCGGCCCGGCTGGTTCTTCTGACCCGGACGCGACCGGGCGGGAGACCGCAGCAGGCCACAATCTGAGGTATGAGCGACACCCAATGGCCGACCCTTCCGCTGCCGTCCGACGCCGACCAGGCAGGTCCCGAAAGGGGCAGCACCCCGTACACCCTGCTGGTGGAGGAAACCACCGGCTCGGGTGAGTCGATGCGCTGGCTGGGTTCGCGCGCCACCGGCAAGACCTGGATGGATCGGACCGAGGCACGGCGGGAGGCCGAACTGTTCGCCCGGACCTTCGCACCGAGGCACCCGATGTCAGAGCAGAGCCGAGCGGTCTACCGGATCAGTCCCGACCACTACCTGACCGTCGTCGAGGGCGCGACCAAGACGTTCTCGTTCCGGACGACGGTCGCCGAGCCGCTGCGCTGACCGCGGCTCCGATCGACGCGGTCGCCGTTGGTTGAGCTTGTCGAAACCCCTTGCCAGCGAGCGCATGGCGAGGTCTCGACAGGCTCGACCAACGAAATCGGCAGTTCTTGGGGAGGGGCTTGGGAGCGGGGTTCCGAGCTCAGATGGGGAGCTTGCGGAAGATCGGCGTCGGGATGTGCCGCAGCACCATCATCACGTAGCGGAAGGCCGGCGGCACCCAGATGAGTTCCTTGCCGTCGGCGACAGCGGCGACGATCTGCTGGGCCACGTCCTCCTTGTTGACCGTCAGCGGCGCCTCTTTCACGTGCGCCGACATCCGGGTACGGACCTGGCCGGGGCGGACCACCAGCACCTTCGGGCCGAGACCCGACAGCGCCTGGCCGAGGTTGAGGTAGAAGGCGTCCAGGCCGGCCTTGGTCGAGCCGTAGACGAAGTTCGAGCGCCGCACCTTCTCGCCGGCGACGGTGCTCATCGCCACGATCTGGCCGTGGCCCTGGGCCTTGAACCGCTCGCCGAGCAGCACGCCGACGCTGACCGCGCCGGTGTAGTTGATGTTGCAGATGGCGACGGCCTTGGCCTGGTCCTGCCAGAGTTCCTCGGCGTCGCCGAGCAGGCCGAACGCGACCATGGCCAGGTCGATGTCACCGCCCGCGAACGCCGCGTCGATGGCGGCCGGGTGCGAGGCGAAGTCGGCGGCGTCGAAGTCGACCACCTCGACCGAGGTCGCGCCCTGGGCCTTCAGCGAGTCGACGGACGTCTCGATGCCCGGGTCACCCGGCATGCAGGCCAGCACCACGCGCAGCGGCTGCCGGCGCAGGTATTCGCTGACGACGGCCAGGCCGATCTCGGACGTGCCTCCCAGCAGCAGGATGGACTGCGGGTTGCCGACGGCGTCGAACATGGGATCTCCCTCTTCTATCGGTGCGTGTGCGCGGGTGCGGGTCAGAGCAGTTCGAGGCGGCGGGCCATGTCCGAGGCGAACACGCCGTCGGGGTCGATGGCGCGCCGGGTGGCGATCCAGGAGTCGATCTCGGGATACATGGCGTGGAAGGCGGCCGCCGTGGTCCGGGAGTCCTTGGCGGTGTAGAGCCGTCCGCCGAACTCGAGGATGCGGGCGTCCAGGCCGGCCAGGAACTCATGCAGGCCGCGCTTGATCGGGAAGTCGACGCAGACGTTCCAGCCGGCCATCGGATAGCTCAGCGGCGCCCGGTTGCCCTCGCCGAACAGCTTGAACACGTTCAGGAACGAGTAGTGCCCGGAGCGCTGGATGTCGCCGATGATCGCCTTGAACTCGTCCACCGCGGACGGCGGTACGACGAACTGGTACTGCAGGAAGCCGGCCGGACCGTAGGCCCGGTTCCACTCGCTGAACATGTCCAGCGGATGGTAGAACCCGGTGAGGGTCTGGATCTTGCTGGTGTAGCTGCCCGCCTTGGCGTACCAGGCGGTACCCAGCGCGGTGAACGAGAGCTTGTTGGCCAGACCGTTGGGGAACAGGTCGGGCAGTTCGAACAGCGGCTTGGCGTTGAACGCCAGCGGGTCGGCGGCGAGCTTCGGCGCGTACTCCTGCAACTGCGCCAGGGTGGCCAGGTTGCCCCGGGACAGCGCGGCCCGGCCCAGCTTCGGCGGCGCCGAGATGGCGTCGAACCAGGCCGAGCTGTAGTCGTAGCGCGATTCGGAGCCGTCGGAGTGGACGGCGATGGTCTCGTCCAGGCTGTGGGTGACGATGCCGTCGGCCAGGAAGTAGGCGGTTTCGGTGCGGGTCATCCGCAACCGCACCCGCAGGATGATGCCGGTCAGCCCGATGCCGCCGACGGTGGCCCAGAACAGGGTGCCGTCGGGGTCGGCGTCCGAGCCGTGCGGGGTGAGGGTGAGCACACGGCCGTCGGCGACCAGCAGCTCCATGGAGAGCACGTGGTTGCCGAACGAGCCGGCCGAATGATGGTTCTTGCCGTGGACGTCGCAGCCGATCGCGCCGCCGATGGTGACCTGACGGGTGCCCGGCAGCACCGGAACCCACAAGCCGTGCGGCAGCGCCGCGCGCATCAGGGCGTCCAGGCTGACGCCGGCGTCCAGGTCCACGATCGCCGAATCGGGGTCGATGGAGTGGATGGTGGTCAGCCCGGTCATGTCGACCACCAGGCCGCCGGTGTTCTGCGCGACATCGCCGTAGGAGCGGCCCAGACCGCGCGCGACGACACCGCGTTTCAGGTACGAGGGACGTCCGGCGTTGTGGTCGGCGACCGCGGCCACCGCGGCCTGCACCTGCTCGGCCGAGGTGGGCCGCAGCACGTGGGCCAGGCCGGGCGCGGTACGGCCCCAGCCGGCGAGGGTTTCGGTGGACGTGGGCAGATCAACAGCTGAACTGGGCATCGGTGGGCAGTCTATCGGGCGCACCTGGACGGGCCGCCGGGACCCGACACGGTCCGGACGCCGAGCGGGCCGGTCTCATCGCGGGCCGGTCAGCTCCCGGATCAGCAGCAGGGCCAGGCCAGTACGGTCACGCTGTTCCAGCTTGCGCAGCAGCGCCGAGACGTGGTTCTTCACGGTGCCCTCCGCCAAGTGCAGCCGGGCGGCGATCTCGGTGTTGGTGGCGCCGGTGGCCACCAGTTGCGCCACCTGGAGTTCGGTGGCGGTCAGCGCGGCCAACGGGCCGGCGTCCGGACGGGGGCGGCTGAGCGCCGAGCGGGCCACCCTGGGGTCGATCACCAGGCCGCCGGCAACCACCTGGCGGATGGTCTCGCCGAGGGTCTCCACCGAGCAGTCCTTGAGCAGGAAGCCGGCCGCGCCGCCCTCGACGGCGCCGCGCACGAGTTCCTCGTCGTCGAAGGTGGTGAGCAGCACCACCGGCAGCCCCGGATGCCTGCGGGTGCAGGCGGCGACCAGGCCGAGGCCGTCCAGGCCCGGCATCCGGGCGTCGGTGAGCACCACGTCCGGGGTGGTCGCGGCGATCACCGCCAGCGCCTCGTGCCCGTCGCCCGCCTCGCCGACCACCTCGATGCCGTCGTCAGTGCCGAGCAGCATGCTCAGCCCCCGGCGCAGCAACTGCTGGTCGTCCACCACCACGACCCGGATCCGCCCGGTCATGCCGGCTCCGCTGCGAGCGGGAGTTCGGCGACGACGTCCAGCCCGCCGAGCCGTCCGGGATGGCGCAGCCGCAGCGTGCCACCCAGTTCCCGGGCCCGCTCGGTGAGCCCGCGCAGCCCGAAGCCGGGCTCCGGCTGCCGAATCACGGTGCCGTTGTCGCTGACCACCAGGCGCAACCGGTCGGCGTCACGGTCCAGGGCGCAGACCACCCGGTCGGCGGTGGTGTGCCGCAGCACGTTGGTCAGCCCCTCCTGGATCAGCCGGTAGGCGAACAGCGCCCGGGGCCGGTCGAGTCGACCGAGTTCCGGGGCGACGTCCACGCTCACCTCGAGACCGGTGCCACGGAAGACGTCCGCGACCGCCTCGAACGCCTGCGGGTCGGTGAGTTCCTCGAGCCGGGCCGGGTGCAGGGCGCGCACCCACAGCCGCATGTCGGCCAGTGCCTGCCTGGTCATCGCCGAGGCGTTCACCAGCTCTTTCCAGGCGGCGTCCGGGTCGCGGTCGCGGACCCGTCCGGCGAACTCCAGCGACATCGAGATCAGCGTCAACTGGTGGCCGAGGCCGTCGTGCAGTTCGGCGGCAGCGCGAGCCCGCTCCTGCGCCAGCACCAGGTCGCGGGAGGCGTCCATCGCCTCGGTGAGCTGGGCATTGACGGTGACCAGTTCGCGATGCTGCTGATCGAACGCCCGCAGCACACCGCCGAAGATCAGGATGATCGCGAACAATGCGGCGTTCGCCAGCGACTGCAGCAGCACCGGCGCCCATTCGCCCTGGTAGCCGTCGTGCAGCAGGGCGACCAGCACCGCGATCATCAACGCCGCCACGACGCAGCCCGTCCACAGCCCCCAGTCGACGACCAGCACGATGAGCGCCGCGAACAGCAGTGGCAGCCCCAGGTTGTCGCCGAAGGTGACCACACCGATGCCGCACAGGGCCAGCACCAGCGAGGCGACCCTGGCGAACCGGTCGGCCATCCGGAACCGCCAGGCCGCTGCGGCCGCTGCGACCAGCAGCAGGATCGCCACCGCGTTGCCGGGCTCCTCCGGCGCGCGCAGCACGACCGAGCCGAGAGCGGACAACAGGCTCGCGGCGAACATCAGGTTCAGCAGCCGGCGCACCCGGTCGACGACGGTGCGGGGGCGGGGCATGGCAGCACCCTAGAGTGCCGGACGCCGTCACACCCGTGACCGTGGTCATGGGTGCCCATGACCGGACGCCGTCCGACCCGTGACCCCGGCCGGTTCCGGGAGCCCCCGCCGGATCCATAGCGTCGGGGCATGACCACCACCCCTGACACCGACACCACCGCCGTCTCCGTAGCCCCGGCCGGCCGCCCACCGCTGCCCACGCCCGCCGTCGGTTGGCCCGGGGTGCTGCTGCGAGCACTGCTGGCCCTGATCGCCACCCTGGCCAGCTACCTGTTGCTGCTGGCGTTGCCGTCCGTTCCAGGCCTTGACCCGGCACCGGACGCGATCGCCGGCAATTGGGGGGCGGCGGTGTTCAAGCAGAGCGTGCCGATCCTCACCGTCCCGTTGCTCTCGATCGTCTTCATCGCCCTGCTGGTCCGGTTCGTCGACCGGCGTCCGTGGCGGGTGACCGGGCTGACCCTGGACGCCCGCACCGTTCCGGCACTGCTGCTGGGCACCGTGATCAGCCTCGTGGTGGTCGTGCCGGCCAGTGTGCTGTTCACCCGGCTGCAGCTGACCGCGGCCGCTCCCGGCTACGGCAGCCAGCCGCTCTGGGTGGTGGTGGCCGGCAGCCTGCTGCTCGGCTACGGCATGCAGGGCATGACCGAGGAGTTCATCTGGCGCGGCTGGCTGACCCAGTCGATCGGCGGCAGCCCGTGGCGGCAGGCCACCATCGCCGCCGTCACGTTCGGCCTGATCCACGTCGTCTCCAACGGCGGGCATGCGGTGTGGTGGCAGGGTGCGATCTACATCGTCGCGGCCGGCAGCTTCGGGTTCGCCGCCGCCGCGCTCTACTTCGCCACCGGCTCGCTGTGGGCGGCCGTCGGGATCCACGGCGGCCTGCATCTGGGCAACATGCTGGCCAGCCTGCTGGGCGGTGGCGAGGGCTGGCCGCTGGAGATCTTCCAGACCGTGGTCTACCTGCTGATCGGCGCGGCCATCCTGCGCCGGGTGCCGTCCGCGTCCGCCTGAACAGCCGTCAGCCGTCAGCCGTCAGCCGTCAGCCGTCAGCCGCAGATCGTCTTCCGGGCCTGCGCCGGGTCGACCGGAATGCGCAGCATGGTCAGCTTGGGCGCCAGCATCACGTTGTTGGCGAAGCGCTGCAGGGTGAGCGGTTCCGAGATCGCCGAGATCAGGGCCGGGATGTCACCGCAGGCCAGCGTCGCCCGGGCGTCGTTGAGCGCCTTGTCATCGGGACGGACATCAGCGGCGGTGTACCGCGCCATCGCCCAGACCACCGGTTTGTAGGCGTGCCCCACCCGGTACTCGGCGTCGGGCGGCAGCACCAGCCGCGACCCGATCGGGTCGCCCAGCGACGGCGGGTCGACCATCGTGACGTCGAGGCCGGCGCCGACGCCCGCGATGCCGAGCGAGTTGATCACCACATAGACGCCCTCACCGTTGTAGGTGGGCAGCTTGTCGTCGGGCTTGGTGATGTCGACGAAGTAGGAGCGGCCGGCGGCCAGGTCCTTGGCGGCACGCTGGGTGAGCTGGAAGCCGACATCGGCCGACCAGTTCTCGGCGATGACCATCGCGCCGGGGGCGTCCGGGACGAACTTGGCGTAGTAGCTGCGTTCGTCGACGATCATCCCGTTCCAGAGCACGGGTCGCAGCACCAGTCCCGCAACCAGGGCCCACACCATGGTGAGGACGGCCGCCACCCGCGTCCAGGCGGCGCCGCCGATCACCGCGACCGGTGCGAACAGCAGCACGGTGGCGGGCAGCAGGAAGCGCGCATGCATGAAGTCGCCGCCCACCGAGATCACGAAGCCGGTGTGGATCGCCGCGGCCAGCAGCGGCCCCAGCCACAGGGCGGCCAGGCCGCCGTCGCGCTCGCGTCCGGCGGTGGCGAGCCCGGCGATGTAGAGCGCCAGCGCGATCGCGACCGGAATGTAGAGGTGGTAGGTCATCACGTAGTCGCCGAGGTAGAGCAGACCCTGGTCGACGGACGCGTTCGCCTTGGCCAGCGCGGTGTTGGGCACCAGCGAGGCGTAGTAGCCCATCCGGAAGACCTCGTAGCCGACGGGAATCGCCAGGGCCAGGCCGGCGGCACCGAACCAGCCGCCGATCCGCCGCTCCGACTGGCACAGCAGCATGACGCCGAACACCAGGCTGACCAGCGCCAGGTCGGGCCGGATCAACACCCCCAGGCCGATCAGCACCGCCACCGGCCAGGGCCGCCAGGCCGGCAACGGGCTGCGGGGACGGTTCGCCCAGCGCCGGGCCAGCGCCCAGAAGCAGGCGGCGATCCAGCAGAAGGTGAGCGACGTCTCCAGCCCTGAGGTGCCGAAATCCCAGAACGGGGTCAGGCCGGCCAGGGCGGCGGTGCCGAGCGGCAGCACGACCTTGCTGCGGACCGGTACCAGATGCAGCCCGCCCAGGCCGAGCAGGATCATCGCCAGCGTGATGAAGCCGGTGCCCAGCCAGACCATCACCTCGCCCACCTCGGCCCACGGGGCGATCAGCTTGCCCACGGTGACGAAGGCCAGCCACAACGTGGAGGTGCCGACCTCGACGCGTTCGTTGAGGTTGTAGGTGGGGCCGTTGCCGGCGACCAGTTGCAGCACCACCCGGACGTTGATGAAGCCGTCGTCGGAGACCCAGCGACGCAGCCACGTCTGCACGCCGACCACGGCGGCAGGCAGCAGGATCGACAACGCCACCCAGAGACGCCTGGATGAGGAGGCTGCGGCCACGGGTTCCCCTTTCGAGTCGGCGTCCATCATGACAGTCGCCTCCGACAACCCGGCCCTCCCCCGCCGTGGAACCAGTTGCCCGCACTCGAACGCCCCACCACCCGGCCGGCACTACGGTGAGGCCATGGACGTCCTGCTGCTCGGCACCGGCGCCTCGGACGGCGTCCCGAACGCCTGGTGCACCTGCCCCACCTGTGCCGAGGCCCGGGCCTCTCGCGCGATCCGGACCAATACGTCCGCGCTTGTGGATGACGTGTTGCTGCTCGATTGCGGACCGGACGCACCCCGGCAGGCACAACGCGCCGGACGTGACCTCGCCGGCCTCCGGACGGTGCTGCTCACCCATGCCCACGACGACCATCTCAACCCGTCGTTCCTGATGCACCGGGGCTGGGTCAGCGAGCAGCCGCTCCAGGTGATCGGCCCGGCGCCTGCGATCGGCCGCTGCGTCGACTGGTTGGCGCCCGATCAACAGGTGGTCGCGCTGACCACCGTCACTGCCGGCGACGAGTTCAGCGTGGACGGCTATCGGGTGCTGGTGCTGCCGGCCACCCACTACGCGCTGGGCGAGGCGGTGCTGTACGCCGTCGAACACGAGGGACGCCGGCTGCTGTACGCCACCGACACCGGCCCGTGGAAGCCGTCCGCGCTCGAACTGCTGGCCGGTTGGAGGTTCGACCTGGTGCTGTTGGAAGAGACGTTCGGCGACGCTGTCCCGCCCGGCGAGGGGCACCACAACTTCGCCAGCTTCGGCGCCGCCCTGGACGACCTGCGCGGCATCGGCGCGCTCGACGACGCCACCCGGGTCGTCGCGATTCACCTCGGTCACGACAATCCGCCGCTGGCGGAGCTCACCGGACGCCTGGCCGGGGTCGGCGCGGAGGTGCATCCGGACCTGACAGTGCTGAGGATCTGAGCCGGCTCCAGAGTCGGCGCATGGCTCTTCGGCAACCCCCTTCTTCGGAGCCTTCCCCTCGGAGGAAGCGTTGATCGTTCACGTCATCCCGGGCTCTCAGTCGGGAGAGATCCCGGATCAAGTCCGGGATGGCGATTGAAGCGCTGTGATCAGCGCATCCCTAAGCGATCCTCCGGCCCTGGCCCTGGCCTCGGACGCCGCCGATCGCGCGATCCACCACTGCTGACGGGAACCATCACTACTTTCGGGAAATATGCCGAAAGCAGTGGGCACAACCCGAAAGCTGTGATCGATCGCGCGATCGACGCACCCCGGAGGCCCCCGCTCAGCCCGAACATATTGCGGCGCTGCGGTGAGGGCGGGACATGGTCAGTGAGCACCCCTGTCCCGCGGCATCACCAACGAGTTTGAACACTTTTCACACAGAGTGCCCATCCTGAGGATGCGCTACCTGCGGAGTTGAGACAGCGTGCGCTGTTCAGCATCAATGACGCCCGAGCTTGCGGTGTCGCACCGATCGTCCTGCAACGTGCTCTGGCCGACGGGACGGTGGTCCGCCTCAAGCGTGGCTGGTACACGTCGCAGGCGCTGCGCCATGCGAGCGATCGGCATCGGCTTCGGGTGCAGGCAGAACTCCACGATCATCCCGGCACCATCGCCAGCCATCACTCGGCCGCGGTGCACCTTGGTCTGCCCTTGCACCGCCCTGACTGGGCGCGCGTGCACCTGATGCGCACCGGACCGGGGTCTGCGCAGAACCGTCCCACCGTGGTGATCCACCAACGAGTCGGCGAAGTGGTGGGCATGGATCCCGCCCTGGTCGTCGCCCAGACGGCACTGGGCTGCCCCGTTTCGGGTCTGATGGCAGCCGATCACGCGCTTCGGACCAGCCAGATACTCCTCAGCGATGTTGAGCTGTGGTCCACGCAGTTGGACAACCACGTCGGACACTGCCATCTGCCCGTCGTGCTCAGGCTGGCCAACAAGCTCCGGGAGTCGGCACTGGAGTCCCGCACGGCAATCACCTTCGATCGTTGGGGCTGGCATCTTGATCCTCAATTCGAGGTACCCGGCACCCCCTACCGCGCCGACGCGCGGCTGCGCGGCACCCGGGTGCTGATCGAGTGCGACGGGCTGGGAAAGTACGACGAACCGGGCGCCGAGCAACGTGAAAAGGTACGCGAGGACGACATCCGGGCACTCGACTGGGAGGTCGTCCGGGTGACTTCCGACCTATTGGATCAAAGAACCGCACTGCTCCACCGGGTCAAGGCTGCCATCGCGCGGTCTGCGCGACGCTGAAGCTGCAACCCCTGAACAGAGCAACAGCCAGCCGCGCTAGGACGACGTCCGCTCGCATCGTGGCGCGGAAGCGGTAACTGCACCAACGGCCGCAGCCCCGAACCCATGGGCATCCACCGCCGGGGTGTTTCTGCTCCCTGGCCGCGGACGCCGTCGATCGCGCGATCCACCACTGCTGACGGGAACCATCACTACTTTCGGGAAATATGCCGAAAGCTGTGGGCAGAACCCGAACGCTGTGGTCGATCGCGCGATCGACGCACCCCCTGACGTCGGATCAGCCATAGACCCGCACGTCGAGTCAGCCATGAGCCTGCCCGCAATCCACCTTGACGCAGGAGACCCCTGCCGGAGAGCCAGGGCCGGAGGCGAGTGTGAGAGCCGTGATCCGCCGGGGATGCGCTGATCAAGCCCCTCCATGTCATCCCGGACCTTGATCCGGATCTCTCCCGACTGAGATCCCGGGTCGGAGCCCGGGATGACTTGAATGGATCAGCGCTTCCCTGGCAGTAGACCTGCCGGTGGCTACTCCAGGCCCCAGAAGACGTGGTCCATCACCAGCCGGGCACGCCGGGTGCGGCGACGGTACTCGTCCAGGAAGACGCTGGATTCACCCTTGTCATAGCCCAATAGCTCGGCGACAGCGGACGCCTCGCGCGGGTCGGTCGGGATGGTGTCGGAAGCCCGTCCACGCAGCAGCATGATCGCGTTGCGGATGCCGCTGGCCATCGTCCAGGCATCCCGAAGTGCAGCCGCCTCCTCGGGCGGAATCAGGTCCGCAGCTTCCGCCGCTTCCAGTGCGGTCAGGGTGGACGTGGTGCGCAACTGCGGCAGCCGGTCGCCGTGCTGCAGCTGCAACAGCTGGACGGCCCACTCGACGTCGGTGAGTCCGCCCGGGCCGAGCTTGGTGTTGCGCAACGGGTCGCTGCCGCGCGGGATGCGTTCCACCTCCATCCGGGCCTTCAGCTTGCGAATCTCATGCACCTGCTGGCGGGCCATCCCGCCGACCGGGTAACGCACCTTGTCGATCGCCTGCAGCAGCGCCGTCGACAGCTCGGGGTCGCCGGCACCATGGGCGGCCCGCTGCAGCGCCTGCGCCTCCCAGGTGGACGACCAGCGCTCGTAGTAGCTGACGCATGACGACAGCGAACGCACCATCGGGCCGCCCTTACCCTCCGGGCGCAGGTCGACGTCGATGTCGAGCGCCGGATCCGGACCCGCCTTGGACAGCACCGACCGCAGCTCCGAGACCACCTGGGTGGCGATCTTCACCGCGTCCGGGCGGTCGGAGTCCTCAATCACGAAGATCGCGTCGGCATCCGAGGCGTAGGAAAGCTCGCAGCCGCCCCAGCGGCCGAGCGCGATCACGGCGATCCGCGGCGACCATTCGAACCGGCGCCGGACCACCTCGAGCGCGGCGTCGATGGTGGCGCTGAACAGCTCCGACAACCCGGTCCCGACGCTGGTCAGATCGATCAGGCCGAGCAGGTCGGCCATCGCGATCCGCAGCAGTTCGCGGCGGCGGACGGCCCGGACATGCTGGACGGCCACCTCCAGCTCGGAATGCCGCTTCACCGAGGCCCGCATCTCAGCCAGGATGTCGGCCCGGCCGCGGGGCTTCAGCGACTCCTCGTCGGCCAGCATGCCGACCGACTGCGGCGCCCGCATCATCAGGTCGACGGTGTACCGGCTCGAGGACAGGATCTTGGCCAGCCGCTCAGCCATCGCGTCGCCGTCCCGCAGCGCCCGCAGGTACCAATGGGTGCGACCCATCGCCTCGGAGACCTGCCGGAACGCCAGCAGCGCATGGTCGGGGTTGGGTCCGGCGGTGAACCAGCCGAGCATCGCCGGCAGCAGCTGCCGCTGGATCTCCGCCTGCCGGCTCAACCCCTGGGAGAGTGCCTCGATGTGCCGCAGCGCCGCCTTCGGATCGGCGTAGCCGAGCGCCCGCAGCCGCACCTCGGCGCCATGACTGGTCAGCCGGACGGCCTCGGACGGGATCCGCGCCACCGCCTCGAGCAGCGGCGAGTAGAACACCCGCTGCTGCAGGCCCAGCACCCGCCGGGTGGCGTCACGCCAGCGGGCCCGCAACTCGCCGGCGTCCGCGATGCCGACTGCCCGAGCCAGCCGGCGCAGGCTCAGCTCGTCGGTCGGCATCAGATGGGTGCGGCGCATCTTCTCCATCTGGATGCGGTGCTCCAGCAGCCGCATCAACCGGTAGGCGGCGTCCAGGTCCTTGCCGTCGGTGCGTCCGACGTAGCCGAACTCGATCAGTTTCTCCAGCGCTACGAGCGTGCCTCGCTGCCGGACGCGATCGTCGGCCCGTCCGTGCACCAACTGGATGAGCTGGACGCTGAACTCGACGTCGCGCAAACCGCCGGCGCCGAGCTTGATCTCGCGGTCGGCCTCGCGGGGCGGCAGCAGCGAGATCACCCGGCGGCGCATCGCCTGGGTCTCGGAGACGAACTGGTCGTTCTCGGCGACATGCCACACCAGCGGTGCGACCATATCGACGAATTCCCTAGCCAACTCCAGATCACCGGCCATCGGCCGGGCTTTCAGCATGGCCTGGAACTCCCAGTTCTTGGCCCACTTCTGGTAGTAGGTGGTGTGCGACGACAGGGTGCGGACCAGCGGCCCGGCCTTGCCCTCGGGACGCAGCGCGGCGTCGATCTGCCAGATCGTGCCGGCCGCGGTGTGCGCCGAACAGACCCGGGTCAACGCACCCACCAGCTTGGTGGCGACGGTCACCGCCTGCCCGGTGCCGCAGACCGGTTCGCCGGACTCGTCGAGTGCCGGCTCGGCGATGTAGAGCACGTCGACATCGCTGACGTAGTTGAGTTCCTGGCCGCCGGTCTTGCCCAGCGCCACGATGCCGAGCCGGGTGCACTCCCAGCCGGGCACCTCGCCACGGGCCAGAGCCAGTGCGGTTTCCACGGTCGCGTCGGCCAGATCGGCCAACTCTCCGGCCACCTCGGGCAGTGCCTCGAGCGCATCCTCGGCGGTCAGGTCGGCGGCGGCGATCCGCAATACCTCACGGCGGTAGGCGACCCGCAGATCGTCGGAGCGGGCGGGGTCGGCGACCGGGGCGGCGGCGTCCGGGTCGGCACCGACGGCGGTCAGCAGAATGTGGCGCAGGGTCGCGGCGTCGCGGCGTCCGGGTGGTTCGGTGAGCACATCGGCGTCGACGGGGTGCGCGCCCAGGTGCTGGTTGAGCGCGACACTGGCGCCGAGCACGCTGATCAGCCGCCGTGCCCAGCCCTGATCGGCGCAGAGTGCGGTCAGCAGCCCAGGACGCTCGCCGGTCAGCCGGTCGAGGCCGCTGATTGCGAGGTCGGGGTCGGCGCTGGCCAGGATGTCGGCGATCAGGTGATCACAGGTGTCGCCGAGGTCGTCGTACCAACCGTTCAGGATCGCCGCGGCCCGGTGCGGATCCCCGAAACCGAGACGCGCCAGGTTGCCCTCGGCGGTCGAGATGCGGCTCATAGCCGCGATGTTATCGTCGGGCACGTGCCGTCCCGCCCCGTTCGCCGCGTCCCGCAGGCACTCAATTGGACCGAGCTGGACGAATTGGCCGCCCTGGACGCCCCGGACGCCGCCCGCCTCGCCCGCGCCGTCCGGACGCTGTGCGCCAGGATCGCCGCCGACCACCCCGGACGGACCGTCGAACTGCGCGTTCCGCCGTACGCCGCCATCCAGCTCGCCCTGGACGAGGGCAGCACCCACCGCCGCGGCACCCCACCGAATGTGGTGGAGATCGACGGCGTCACCCTGCTCGCGCTGGCCACCGGACGGCTCAGCTGGGCCGACGGCCGGGCTGAGCACCGCGTCCGGGCCAGTGGGGCGCACAGCGACCTGTCCGCCCTCTTCCCGCTGCGTCCGACCGAAGGCCAGCCCGGCACCAGCTAAGTACGGCAGCCGCGGAGACGCACTCGGTAGCCCCCGGCACCGACTTCCCCGGAGAGCGCCCGCCGGGCAGCACTAACCTTCGAGGGTGATCTCCGAGGACGAGTACCGCCAGCGCGCGCAGGCCCAGGACGACTGGGCGCCCGGCTGGGACGCCATCACCGAGGCATTCGACCGGGTCTACCCCGGCGTCAATCCGCCGCACCTGGCCAGCGACCTCGCCAGCCGCGCGTCGTTCGGCGGCGACAACTACCTCGACGGGGTCAGCCTCTACCCGACCTCGTTCGGCACCCATCACCTGGTCAGCTACGGGATGAGTTGGCAGTACACCGATCCGGACGAGTACGGCCGCGAGCACAGCGGCTGGGGCTACGAGATGACCATGCAGGTGGCATCGGCGTCACCGCAGGAGTGTCACTGGGCGGTCAGCCTGCTGTCCAACGTCGCGCGGTACACCTACACCGCGAAGAAGTGGTTCGATCCCTACCAGCTGATGGTCGGGCGCCACGAGCCGATCGCGCAAGGCAGCGGATCCGCCCTCACCGGGTTCATCACGGTGCCCGATCCGCTGGTGCCCGGGATCGACACGGTGCACGGCCGGGTGGAGTTCACCCAGCTCGTCGGCGTCACCCAGGCTGAGTCGGACTGGGCGCTCGCCGACGGCACGCCCGGGCTGCCGGAGAGGTGTCGTGAACTGGCCGACCGGATGGTCGCCGCCGGCAACCGCGCGTACGTCACCGACCTCGCCCGGACCACGTCGTACCTGGACTGATCCGCGCACCGCCCCCGCACCACAGGAGCCTCCCTGCAGTCGGCAGGATGAGCGCATCGAGTGGCCGCAGGCGCCCTCGGGCACGGCTCAGCGGGGCGGCAGGTCAGAGCGACGGCAGCGACGTCCGCAGCTCCCAGGGGGTGACCTGGGCGCGGTAGGACTCGTATTCGGCCCGCTTGTTGCGCAAAACGAAGTCGAAGACGTGCTCGCCGAGGGTCTCGGCGGCAAGCTCGGAGTTCTCCATCAGGGTGATGGCGGTGTCCAGCGAGCGGGGCAGCGGCTTGATGCCGAGCGCCTGGCGCTGCCGCTCGGTGAGCGACCAGACGTCGTCCTCGGCACCTTCGGGCAGCTCGTAGTCGTTCTCGATCCCGGCCAGGCCGGCGTTGAGCACCAGCGCGTAGGCCAGGTACGGGTTGGCCGCCGAGTCGATCGAACGCAGCTCGACCCGGGCCGAGGCCCCCTTGGACGGCTTGTACATCGGCACCCGGACCAGCGCCGAGCGGTTGTTCTGGCCCCAGCAGATGTAGCGCGGCGCCTCGGATCCGCCGACCAGCCGCTTGTACGAGTTCACCCACTGGTTGGTGACGGCAGCGATCTCGGCGGCATGCCGGAGCAGTCCGGCGATGAACTGCCGGCCGATCTTGGACAGGTGGTACTCGGCCGAGGCGTCGTAGAAGGCGTTGCTGTCACCCTCGAACAGCGACAGGTGGGTGTGCATGCCCGAGCCGGGCTCGTTCTCCAGCGGCTTGGGCATGAACGAGGCGAACATGTTCTGCATCGCGGCGACCTCCTTGATCACCACCCGGAAGGTCATGATGTTGTCGGCCATGGTGAGCGCGTCGGCGTAGCGCAGGTCGATCTCCTGCTGGCCCGGGCCGCCCTCGTGGTGGCTGAACTCGACCGAGATGCCCATCTGTTCGAGCAGGGTGATCGCCTTGCGCCGGAAATCGGTGCCGGCATTGGTGGTGGTGTGATCGAAGTAGCCCGAGCGATCCACCGGCACCGGCGGCTCGCCGGGCACCAGGGGCTGCTTGAACAGGTAGAACTCGATCTCGGGGTGGGTGTAGAAGGTGAAGCCCATGTCGGCCGCCTTGCGCAGCGCCCGCTTCAGCACGTAACGCGGGTCGGCGAAGGCGGGCGAGCCGTCGGGCAGCCGGATGTCGCAGAACATCCGCGCCGTGCCCTGGGTGGTGCCGCGCCAGGGCAGCAACTGGAAGGTGGCCGGATCGGGGTGCGCGACCATATCGGCCTCGTAGACCCGGGTGAAGCCCTGGATCGCCGAGCCGTCGAAGCCGATGCCCTCGGCGAAGGCGCCCTCGAGCTCGGCGGGAGCGATCGCCACCGACTTCAGGAACCCCAGCACGTCGGTGAACCAGAGCCGGACGAAGCGGACGTCACGCTCCTCCATGGCGCGCAGGACGAACTCGGTCTGCTTATCCATGGCGGCTAGTCTGCCGCCCGCTGTGTTTCAGTTGGGTTACATCCGCCGGACGGCTCACGAACCTTCCTCGTACTCCTCGTCCTCGCGGTCCCACTGCTCGTTGCGCTCCCGCACCTTCTCCAAGGCGGCGGCAGCCTCGTCCCGGGTCGGATAGGGGCCCAGCCGCTCCTCGGCTTTGCAGCCCTCGTACGGTTCCACCGCGTGGTGCTTCAGGCACCAGTACCAGCCGTCGCCGCTCACTGCCCGCCCCCTTCGTCGCTCGGATGCCCCCACTATGATCGCGCCCGTGACCGCGATCAAGCCTTACCCGCAGACGCCCCAGCGTCGGGTGCCCGCCGAGATCGGCCGGCCCCATTACGTGGGACGGCCCGCCCCCGACCGCTACCGGGGTTCCGATGTGCAAACCCCGGACGTCATCGAACGCATGCGGGTCGCGGGCCGGCTGGCGGCGCAGGCGATGCAGGTCGCCGCCGACGCGATCGCTCCCGGTGTGACCACCGACGAACTCGACCGGGTCGCTCACGAGTTCATGTGTGACAACGGCGCCTACCCCTCCACGCTCGGCTACCGCGGCTACCCGAAGTCGATCTGCACCTCGGTGAACGAGGTGATCTGCCACGGCATCCCCGACACCCGTCCGCTCGAGGACGGCGACCTGGTGAAGATCGACGTGACCGCGTTCGTGGACGGCGTCCACGGCGACAACTGCGGCACCTTCTTCTGTGGCGAGGTCGACCAGGCGTCCCGTGACCTCACCACGCGCACCCAGGAGGCGCTGAACCGGGCCATCAAGGCCGTCCGTCCGGGCCGTCAGGTCAACGTGATCGGACGGGTCATCGAGGCCTACGCGAAACGCTTCGGGTACGGCGTCGTCCGCGACTACACCGGGCACGGCGTGCACACCGCCTTCCACTCGGGCCTGGTCATTCCGCACTACGACGAGCCGTCGCTGACCACCGTGATGCAGCCGGGCATGACGTTCACCATCGAACCGATGCTCACCCTGGGCGATTACCGCTCGCACCTGTGGGACGACGGCTGGACGGTCGTCACCAACGACGGCAGCCGGTGCGCCCAGTTCGAGCAGTCCCTGGTGGTCACCGCCGACGGCGCCGAAGTGCTGACCGTCCCCTGACCTCCGCCGGTCCAGCCTGTCGAGACCCCGGCTTGGTCCACTCTGACAGGGTTTCAACAAGCTCAACCCACGGGCTTCGCCAAGCTCAACGGCGGATGGCTGGGTGGATCAGCAGTCGACAAGGAGGCCGGTGATGGCACAACCGGGCTGGTACCCCGATCCGGGCGGACAGCAGGGCATGTTCCGCTACTGGGACGGTTCGGCGTGGACCCAGCAGCTGTCGGCGAATCCGGGCGGTGCGCCGTCCGGGCCGGGTGGCCGGAACCCGGCCATGCTCTGGGCGATCATCGCCGGCGTGGTCGTGCTCGCGCTGATCGCGGCATTCACCCTGCCCTCGCTGTTCGGCGGAGGCCCGTCGGCGAGCAGCAGCGGGCCCGTACCGCCGGCTCCGACCGTCTCGGCCTGGGACGAGAACAGCACCCCCACGCCGAGCCGGACTCCCACACCCACTCCGACGCGGACACCCACCCCCACCCCGACGCCGTCGCGTCCGGAAACCAGCCTGCCCTGCCCGCGCTACGACACCGCGGTGGTGAACGGACGGCTCTTCGGTGGCGGTCTCAGCGTGCCGGTGATCCGTGACTCGCGCTGGAGCGTCAACGCCGTCCGGACCATTCCGTGGGGCATCTGCGCCACCGGCCTGCAACGCCGGATCACCGGAGCGTGGGTCAGCGAGGTCATCCTGGCCGGCATCCAACCCCGCTCCAGGGTCGGCTCACTCAAGGAGCAGGCTGATGCGATCGCCGACGACTCGGTGGGCCGCTTCTACAACGACGGCCGCGGGAAGCTGGTCATGAAGAGCAGCAAGGCGATCCAGCTGGACGGTCTGGATGCCTGGGAGCTGCGCTACGAGGTCCGGATCGACTACCTCGGCTCCATTCCGGGTGACAACGTCAATGTGGTCGTCGTGCAGCACACGGACGGCTCGCGCAGCGCCTTGATGACCTTCGCCACCATCGGCGACAACGAGACCCAGCGCCAGGTGGACGCCAGCCGAAGCGCGGTGAAGGTCGAGAAGCGCTGATCAGTCACGTCATCCCGGACTTGCTCCGGGATCTCGCCCGCCTGAGATCCCGGGTCGGAGCCCGGGATGACGGGAGTGATCAGCGCTTCCTTTGGGCAGGGCCCCGTGGTGGGTTCTGACAAGGCTCGACCACCAGACCTTCTACTTGTAACGATTCTCATCATCTATAGTCTCCAGCGGAACTCGACAGCGGGAGGACGGCAGATGAGCGACCCCTACGCGGCAACCGCGGGAGCCTACGACCTGCTGAACGCACCCTGGCGATCCGCACAGGTCGCGGCGCTGGAACGACTGCGGCCGCTGCTGCGTCCGGACGCCGGGCCGATTCTCGACGTGGGCGCCGGAAGCGGGCTGAACACCGCCTGGGTCCTGCAGAACCTCCCCGGCTCCCAGGTGGTCGCGCTCGAACCCAGCCCGGCGATGCGGGCGCTGAGTTTGTCCCGGATCGCCGGTCACCCGGATTGGTACGAGCGGGTCACGGTGCGGCCCGAGGACTTCTTCGCCGCGACATTGCCGCCACGCCTCGGCGGAGCGATCCTGCTCGGTGTTCTGGGTCACTTCGACGCGGGCGAGCGGGCGGCCGTGTTCGCCGAACTCGCCGACCGGCTGCCGGACGGCGGCGCGGCGCTGATCGACCTGCAGCAACCCGAGCGGCCGGAGGCGGTTCCGGCGGCCACCATGGCCAGCAGTCGGGTCGGCGAACTGGAATACCGGCTGATCGGCGAGGCCATCCCGGCCGGTGGCGACCGGCTGCAATGGCGGATGACGTACCTCGGCCTGGACGGCGAACGGGTGCTCACCGAAGAGACCACGGAGCATATCTACCACCATCCCGCTCCCGCGGTGGTGGCGGACGAGGCCGCAGCGGTCGGACTCGGCATGGAACGCCTGGCCGACACCACCTACTGGTTGCTCCGGCGGGCCTAGTGCCGGTCACCAGACTCCCGGTCATCGCGCTCACCGGCTATCTGGGTGCGGGCAAGACCACCCTGCTCAACCATCTGTTGCGCGCCCCTGGATCCCGGATCGGCGTGGTGGTCAACGACTTCGGCGCGATCAACGTCGATGCGGCTCTGGTCTCCGGACAGGTGGACGAGCCGGCCTCGATCGCCGGCGGCTGCCTGTGTTGCCTGCCGGACGCCGGCGGCCTGGACGACGCCCTGGAGAAGCTGGCCGATCCGCGGCGCGGGCTGGACGCCATCGTGGTCGAGGCCAGCGGGATCGCCGAGCCGGTGGCGCTGGCCCGGCTGCTGCGGTTCAGCGGGGTGGACCGGGTCCGTCCGGGCGGCCTGGTGGACGTGATCAACGCTGCCGACCATCTCGAAACGGTCGACCGGGGCGGACCGCCGCTGGCCCGCTACGCCGCCGCGACGCTCACCGTGATCAACAAGATCGACCAGGTGCCGGCGTCCGAGCGCGCCGGACGGCTGGACCGGATCGCCGCCCGGGTGCGGGCGGGCAACCCGCGGGCACACCTGGTGGCGACCACGGACGGACGCATTGATCCGCTGCTGGTCTTCGATCCGTCCGGGCAGCCCGTGGCCGAGCAGCAGCCGGAACTGGACCTCGCTCCCCCGGAGCCTGCCGATGTGCATCCGCATGCCCATGCCGACGCGGTGACGGTGAGCGCCGTGCAACCGGTCGATCCGGGTCGGCTGCTGCGGCTGCTGGAGGAGCCGCCGGCCGACGTCTACCGGCTCAAGGGCGGCGTCCGGGTGGCCACCGCCGGCGCCCCGCGACGCCATCTGGTCAACCTGGTGGGCCGGCAGATCCACGTCACGGACGGTGCGCCCGCATCCATGCCGGACGCCCTGGTGGCGATCGGCATGCACCTGGACCGCGACGCCGTCCGGGCTCGTTTGGAGGACGCACTGGCTCCCGCCGATTCTCGTCCGACCGCTGCGGCGCTGCGCCGGTTGCTGCGCTATCGCCGGCTCAGCGCGTAAGAGTGGCCGTGACCGAACGGAAGCTGGGCACCATCGCCGGTTACCCGCGCTACCTGAGCGCGCGGATCGCCGCCTGGATCGGCAATGTGATGAGCCTGGTGGCGCTGCCGGTGCTGATCTACCAGTTGACCGGCAGCGCTGCCCTGACCGGGCTATTGGCGGCGGCCGGAGCCCTTCCGTATCTGATTCTCGGTCTGCCCGCGGGCGCGTTGGCCGATCGTTGGGACAGCCGCCGCACGATGGCCGGCTGGAGCACGGTGGCCGGGGTCGCGATGCTGTCGGTCTCGGTCGCCCATGCGCTGGGCATGCTCACCGCGGCGCATGTGATCGTCACCGCCTTCATGGTCGGGACGGCATTCGTCTTCGCCGACGCCGCCGGCTTCGGCGCCCTGCCCCGGCTGGTCGGACGCGCGAACGTGGGCCGGGCGACGGCGTCCCAGTCGGCGATCTACACGGTGATCAGCATCGCCGGACCGGGCGTCGCAGGAGTGCTGATCACCCTGATCGGCCCGGCCTGGGTGGTGGGTCTGGACGGCGTCGGCTACCTGGTGGAGGCGGTGCTGCTCGCGCGGCTGCCGCTGCCCCGCGTCCGCCCGGCGTCCGGACGGCCCAGGCTGCTGGCCGACGTCGCGGAAGGTCTGCGGTTCGTCTGGGAGCACCACGTCATCCGGGTGTTGACCCTGGTCGGACTCGGGCACGCCGTCACCGGGGGTGCGGTGTCGGCGATGTTGGTGGTGGTCGGTGTCGAGGCGCTCGGCTTCACCGACGACGACAGCCGGCTGGGCGTGCTGTACATGGCGGCCTCGGTGGGCAGCTTCGGCGGCAGCATGCTGGTGACCCGGCTGCAGCGGCAGTTCCGGGTCGGCACCATCACGCTGGCCGGACTGGCGGTGACCGCCGCCCTGGTGATCGCCCTGGCGCTGACCAGCGACTGGATCGCCGGCGTCGTGCTGCTGGCCCTGCTCAATGCCGCGATGATCGCGGTCATCCTGAACGCCATCGTGGTGCGGCAGACCCTGACCCCGATGCGGCTGCAGTCCCGGGTGAACACGACGGCCCGGATGATCTCCTGGGGCGGGTCGCCGCTGGGCGCAGCGCTGGGCGGACTGATCGCCGGCGCCGCCGGCATCCGGCTGGCACTCCTGGCCTGCGCCGCCGGCGTCCTGGTGAGCCTGCTGGCCGGCCTGGCGATGGGCCTCCGCCGGATCGAACGGCTGGACCGGCTCACCCCCGTCGAGGACTGACCCGCCGTCCGGTACGGAGGGACGGTTCTCTTCGTCCCACTCCCGGTACGGAGGGGACGGTTCTTTTCGTCCCACTCCCGGTACGGAGGGGACGGTTCTCTTCGTCCCACTCCCGGTACGGAGGGACGGTTCTTTTCGTCCCAGTCAACGGTGCAGAGGGGCGGTTCTTCCGTGCCACTGCGCGCCAACTTCGGTACGAAAAGAACCGTCCCCGCGTACCACTCCTGGAACGAAAAGAACCGTCCCCGCGTACCAGAGCGGACGGCTCGACGAGGGCGTGTCGCTTCGGGTGCTAACTCGCCGCGAGCGGTTGGCGGGCGCGGGCGTCCCGTCGTGAGCCCCGGCGGCGGACGGTCCGGATCAACTGGCAGACCAGGTAGATGGTGAACGAGATCGTCGTCACATAGGGGCTGATCGGGATCGAACCACCCAGGGCGAGCAGGATGCCGCCAACGGTCGAGGTGACCGCGAAACAGACGCTGAGCAGCGGCACCAGCAGCGGCGAGGACGACACCCGCAGCGCCGCCGCGGCCGGCGTCACCAGCAGCGACAGCACCAGCAGCGCGCCGACGATCTGCACCGACACCGCCACCGCCAAACCCAGCAGCAGCATGAACACGATCGACAGCAGCCGGGTCGGAACCCCCCGCGCCGCGGCCACGTCGGCGTCCGTGCTGGCGAACAACAGCGGACGCCAGATCAGCAACAACCCGGCCACCACGATCGCCGAGATGGTGATCAGCGCCCCGATCTGCGGGTCGTCGATGGCCACGATCTGCCCGGTGAGCAGCCCGAATTTGTTGGCCGACCGACCCGGGTAGAGCGCCAGGCAGAGAATGCCCAGACCCAGACCGAACGGCATGATCACCGCGGTGATCGAGTTCCGGTCACGGGCCCGGGCGCCCAGGACGCCGAGCAGCAGCGCGGCCAGGATCGAGCCGGCCAGCGCACCGGCGACCACCCCGATGCCCAGCAGCAGTCCCGCGGAGGCGCCGGCGAAGGAGAGTTCGCTGATGCCGTGGACCGCGAACGGCATGTCGCGGGCGATCACGAAAACGCCGATCAGGCCGCCAACGACGCCCAGCACCGCCCCCGCCAGGATCGAGTTGTGCAGCAGGGCCAGCAGTTCGCCGTAGTGGTCGAAGACGAACAGCTGCGACCACCAGTCCTTGTCGATCTCGGCCAGAGTCATGGGCGTGCCGCTTCCGTCGTGGCCTCGGTGCCGGTGTCGTCCGACACCTCGCCGTGGCCGTGGTGATGGGTGGGGTGACTGTCCGGGGCGCCGACGATGACGATCCGCCCGTGGGTGCGCAGCACGTCCACCGGGGCGCCGTAGAGCTCGCTGAGCACGTCGGTGCGCATCACCTGCTCGGGCGTGCCGAGCCGCACCTGCCCACCGGCGATGTAGAGCACCCGGTCGACGAAGCCGAGCACCGGGTTGATGTCGTGGGTGACGAACAGGACGCCGAGTTGGTGGCTGCGCCGGCTGGCGTCGACCAGTTCGCTGACCGTCGCCTGGTAGGCCAGGTCAAGGGACAGCAGCGGCTCGTCGCAGAGCAACAGCCGCGGCTCACCGGCGAGGGCCTGCCCGATCCGCAGCCGCTGCTGCTCGCCGCCGGAGAGCATCGCCAACGGCGCCCGTCGATAGCGTTCGGCATGGACGTCACGGATCAACGCGTCGACAGTGGCGCGGCGACGGCGGCTGGGCAGCGGAATGCCCCAGCGGTGGCCGTCCACCCCGAGACCGACCAGGTCCTGGGCGCGCAGCGGGACGCCGTCGTCGGCGAGTTTCTGTTGCGGCACGTAGCCGATCCGGCGATTGCCGCGCCGGATCGGCTGACCCAGGAACTCGGCGGTTCCGGCGGACAGCCGCACCTGGCCCAGGATCGCCTTGAGCAGGCTGGACTTGCCCGAGCCGTTCGCACCGAGCACGGCGATGAACTCGCCGACATGCACATCCAGGTCCAGGCCGCTCCACAGCACCCGCTCACCGAAGCTCAGACCGGCGCCGCGCAGGCGAAGTACCGCCTCGTCGCCAGGAGTTGGCGACGAGGCGGCCTTTGTTGCGATGTCGGTGGTCACTTCGCGAGAGCGGCACCGATGGCGTCGAGGTTCTTCGTCATCCACGAGACGTAGTCCTCGCCGCTGGGCAGGGTCTCGGTCACGCCGACGACGGGGATGTTGTTCTCTTTGGCGGCCTTCAGCACCGCTTCGGTCTCGGCACCGGTGGTCTGCTCGTTGTAGGCCAGCAGCTTCACCGCGTGATCGCTGTAGAGCTTAAGGGTGGCTCGCAGCACCGCCGGGGCGACGTCGGAGTCCTCCTCGATCGCCTCGGAGAAGGCGTCGGGCGTCTTGTTCTTCAGGCCGATCGCCTCCAGCATGTACAGCGGCACCGGCTCGGTGATCGAAGCGGGCTGCCCGTTGTAAGTCGCCTTCAGGTCGCCTTCCTTCTTCACCAGCGCGTCGATCGAGCCCTTGAGCTGCTTGGCGTTGTTGGCGAAGGTGTCGGCGCTGGCCGGATCGATGGTCGCGTACGAGGACTGGAGCTGGTCGATCACCTTCTCGACGGTCGGGAAGTCGTACCAGACGTGTTCGTTCAGCTCTTCACCGGACGCGGCCTTCTTGCCAGAGATCGTGACCGCGTTGAGCACGGTGGCCGAGGTGTTCTTCGCCGAGGCCAGCATGGTGTCGACGAAGTCGTCGTAGCCGCCGCCGTTCTCGATCACAACCTTCGCCTTGGACAGCGCCAGCTGGTTCTGAGCGCTCGCCTCGTACTCGTGCGGATCCTTGTCAGGGTCGTCGATGATCGAGGTGACGTTCACCTTGTCACCGCCGACCTTCGTCGCGATATCGCCCCACACATTGGTGGACGCGACCACATCGATCGTGCTGGTGCTCGCACTCGCGCTCGGGCTGCCGGAGGCGCTGGGCGAGGTCGTCGCCGCCGTGGGCGACGAGCAGCTGACGAGGGCGAGCCCCGCCAACGACGCCGCGAGCGGAAGTGCGAATCGGGTGAGCTTCATGGTTGTCCAATCTGATCGGGCCGGCGGTCACCACTGGGGGACGGCACAGCTGCTGCTCCTATTTCCTCGGTAATGATAACTACTCTCATAACAGGTCTTAGTAGTTGATCACGCCTCGACGGTCGAGTTTGTCGGGACCAGCGCGTGCCTCCGTTGATCGAGCTTGTCGAGATCCCTCCGAGGGGTTTCGACAAGCTCAACCAGCGGTGGGCGGCCTGGTCACCCCGGCGGACGCCGGGATCTCGGTTCGGTTTGAGATCCCGGGCAAGCCCGGGATGACAGCGGTCCGCTCGATCGACGGCGCGCGGGTTTCGACAAGCTCAACCAGCGGGGTTCGTTACAGCTTCGCCAGCTGGGCGGCGACGTCCTCGAGTTGCCGGATCACGCTGACGCCGCCGGCCTCGAAATCGGCGGCGTCGACGGTGAGAAGGTGGCCCGCCACGACCGCCTTGGTGCCGGCCAGGGTCTTGCTGATCTCAGCGACGGCCGCGTCGGGCTTGCCGTCGGAGACGTTTACGATGAGGACGTCGGGCTTGCGGTGCAGGGCGTCCTCACGGCTGATCTCGGCCCAGCTCTGTTTGAGGTCGTCGAACTCGTTGACCTGGCCGAGCGCTTCGATGATGGTGGCCGCGGGGTAGCCGCTGTTGGCGTAGAGCTTGCCGTTGTAGGACTGCACGTAGGCGACCCGCAGCTGCTTGCCGGTCAGCGACGCCTTGGCCCGCGCCACCCGGGTTTCGATCTCCTGGTTGAGTTCGCGGGCCCGCTGGTCGACGCCGAAGATGCGGCCGAGGTTGGTGACGTCGGCCTCGATGGTGTCGAGGGTGCGGCCGGCGGGCGCCTTCGCGCAGTAGCCGCCCATGATGTAGACGCCCGAGCCGATCCCGGCCAGGTCGTCGTAGCTGACCGTGCCTTCGCCGGTGAGCTGACCCTCGTCATTGCCGAGGAACAGGTCGGGCTGGGCGCCCAGCATCGATTCCCGGGACGGCGTGTAGTCGGGCGAGACCTGGACGATCCCGGCCGGCGCACCCGCGGGCAGCTTGCCGAGCGAGCCGAGCACGTAGCCGTGGACGCTGTCCTGGACGCCGAGCGCGGTCAGGGTGTCCAAGGTGCCGGGGAAGCCGAGCACCACCCGGGTGGGCGGCTTGGCGTAGCTGAAGTCGCGGCCGCAGCTGCTGACCGTGACCGGGTAGCCGGTCGCCGAGGGCGGAGCGGACGCCGCGACCGGAGCCGCCGGGCTGCTGCAGGCCACCGCAGCCAGCGACACGGCGGTCGCCACCGCGGAGCGGAGGAGGAGCTTCATCTGTTGTCCCTTTCGACAGTGACGGGCGCGGCCACGGTGGCCGGCCCGGGTGAGGGTGCATAGCTGAGCGCCGGGCGTCCGGTCAGCGGGTTGATGCCGCGATGGACGGCGACGCCGTAGACCGAGCCGATCAGCTCCGGGGTGAGCACCTGGTCGGTGGCGCCGTCGGCGACCACCCGTCCGCCGGCCAGCACCAGGACGCGGTCGCAGTACGCGGCGGCCAGGTTCAGGTCGTGCAGGGCGGCGAGCACGGTGACCGGCAGCGAGCGGAGCAGTTCGAGCAGCTCCACCTGGGCGCGGATGTCGAGGTGGTTGGTCGGCTCGTCGAGGACGATCACCGGGGTGGCCTGAGCCAGCGCGCGGGCCACGAACACCCGTTGCCGCTCGCCGCCGGACAGGGTGCCGACGCCGCGCTCGGCCAGGTGCGACACCCCGGCGGTGGCCAGCGCCTGGTCCACCGCCTCACGGTCGTCGTCGCGGAGCCGCTCCAGCCGCCCCAGGTGCGGCACCCGGCCGAGCTCGACCACTTCGCGGACACAGAACTCGAAGTCGGGGACGTCGTCCTGCAACACCGCGGCGGTGCGGCGGGCCGCCTCGCGGGCGGGCAACTGCCAGACCTCGTCGCCGCCCACCGCGACCACCCCGGAAGCCGGACGCAGCGCCCGGTAGACGCTGCGCAGCAGCGTGGTCTTGCCCGAACCGTTGGGTCCGACCAGCCCGACGAACTCGCCGTCGGCGGCCGCCAGTGCGGCGTCGTGCAGGATGCGGCGTCCGGCCAGGTCGACCCGCAGTCCCTCGACATCGACCCTCATCGGGCCCGCACTCCACGGCGTCCGCCAGCGAGCAGCCAGACGAAGAAGGGCGCCCCGATGGCGGCGGTGACCACACCGACCGGGAGTTCGGCGGGTGCCAGCACCAGCCGGGCGATCAGGTCGGCGACCAGCAGCACCGCCGCCCCGATCACCCGCGCGCAGGGCTGCACCCGGGGGGGGTCGGCGCCGACCAACTGCCGGGCGATGTGCGGCACCATCAGACCGACGAAACCGATGCCGCCGGAGACCGTCACCACGCATCCGGTGACCAGTGCGGCCAGCAGCATCAGCTGCAGTTGGAAGCGGCCGACGTCGACGCCCAGCGAGCGGGCCAGGTCGGCGCCGGAGACCAGCGCGTTGAGCCGTCCGCCGGCGATCACCAGCCAGCCGGCGCCGAGCAGCACGACCGCGGTGAGCAGCGGCAGGTCGCGCCACTGCGCGCCGGAGACGCTGCCCAGCGACCAGTAGAGCACCCGCTGCACCTGGGTCGGCGTGGCCAGGATCTGCAGGAAGTAGGTGGCGGACGAGAACACGTAGCCGACCGCGACGCCGGCCAGCACCAGCCGGGCCGGCGGCCATTCGCCGCCGCGGCGTCCGAGCAGGAAGACGATGGCGAAGGCCAGCAGCGCCCCGCCGAACGCGGCCGCCGCCAACGGCGCGCCACCCACCGCGTCGCTGCCCAGCACGATCACCAGCACCGCCCCGAAGCCGGCGCCGGGCGTGACGCCGATCAACTGCGGGTCGCCGAGCGGGTTGCGCACCACCGCCTGGATCACGGTGCCGGCGACACCGAGCCCGGCACCGACCAGAACGGCCAGCAGGGTCCGCGGAATGCGCACCGTCCAGACGATCTGGTCGGCCACCAGGTCGCTCCCCACAGTGCTGCCGACACCGAGGTGGCCGGCGACGATCCGCCAGACGTCCGCCAGCGAGATCGGCACCGAGCCGATGGACACCGACACCAGGGCCAGCACGATCACCGCCACCGTCAGCCCGGTGAGCATCAGCCCGAAGGCCGGCAGCCGGGGTACCACCGCGGGTGGCTCATCGGTGTGGTTCACCCCGGTGAAGACGACCGCCCGGGACGGCGTCATTCGGCGCCCGATTTCGGGGACGCCGCGTACTGCAGCTGTTCGACCGTGGCACCGGTCCGCTCCAGCACCTCGCGCTCGGTGACGCCGGTGGTGGCCGCCAGTTCCATCGCCAGCAGTCGGGCCACGGTGGCCAGGCCGACCACGACCTGGCCACCGTCGGGTTCATAGCGCAGGGCCCGGGCCAGTGCCGCTTCCGGGTCGCGCGTGGATCGCGTCCAGGCGGACAACACCCGTAGTCCGGACCGAATGCAGCGATACTGGGCGTCGCTCACCCAACGCTGACCGGCGCTCATCGGCGAGACCGGTCAGGCCACCGAGGCGGCATAGATCGACTCGCTGGTGGCCGCCAGGGTGGCATCGAACTCGTCGTCACTCTGCTGCGCGGTCAGGCCATCGAGCAGGGCGCGGCTGAAGCTGGCGATCAGGCCCGGATTCCGGGCCAGCCGATGGTTCGCCTCGTCGCGGCTGTAGCCGCCGGACAGGGCGACCACCCGGGCGATATTCGGGTGCTCGATCAGTTCGGTGTAGAAGCCGTCGACGCTCGGAATGGACAGCTTGAGCGCGACCTTCTGCTCGCCCAGGCCGCTCAGCCGAGCCAGGATCGCCGCCTTCAGCAGGGTTTCAGCCTCGGCCTTGTCGGCGGCATTGATGTTCACCTCGGGCTCCAGGATCGGCATCAGCCCGGCCGCCAGCACCTGGCGTCCGACCGCGAACTGCTGGTCGACGATCGCGTCGATACCGGCGGGGTTCGCGGCGTGGATCACCGAGCGCTCCTTGGTGCCGAAGACACCGAGGCCGCGGGCGTTGGCGAGCAGCTCGTCCAGGCCGGGCATGTCGCGCATCAGCTGGACGTCGTCGGCCTGGTCGGCCAGGCCCTTGTCGATCTTGACGAACGGGACGATGCCCTTGCGCTGCCACAGGTAGGCAGCCACACCCTCGCCGTCGATCTGCCGGTCGAGGGTTGCCTCGAACAGGATCGCGCCGAGGATCCGGTCGCTGGTGAAGGCGGCGCTGGTGATGATCCGGGCGCGGGCGGCCTGGATCAGGTCGTACATCTCGGCGTCGGTGGAGTAGGCGGATTCGTCGATGCCGTAGGACTTCAGCGCCTTCGGGGTGCTGCCGCCGCTCTGGTCCAGGGCGGCGATGAAGCCGGCCCCGGTTTCGAAGCGGGCCAGCATCTGCGGATCGGACATGAACAGCCTCCTTGGTCGGCTCTCGCCGGCTCGGTCGCGGGGTCCTCACCAGGCTAACCTAATAGCGATTGATTCTCATTCTCGTCTGAGATTTGGCGGGCACCCCTTGCGCAGCCCGGCCCGGTCAGTGCGTGTGCCGGTGATACGCGTCCGGGAAGTGCGGATGCGTGTGGGTGACCGGCGCATGGACGTGCTCGTGACGGTGCCAGGTTCCGCTCGCCACCGGTTCGGCGTGCGGATGATCATGGTGGCCGTCGTCGTGCCGGTGCCAATGGTCGTGCCGCACCGCCTCATGGCTGTGTTCGTGCTCGTGCCGCTCACTCAGATGCAGCCACACGCCGAGCGCCATCAATACGGCCGCCACCAGCAGCGGAGCCGTCAGCGGCTCGCCCAGCGCAAGCGCCACGACCGCACCGAAGAACGGCGCCACCGAGAAATAGGCGCCGGCTCGGGCCGTCCCGACCTGCCGCAGCGCCACGATGAACAACACCAGGCTGACCCCGTAAGCCGCCAACCCCACCCCCATCGCGGCGACCACGCTCGCCACCGGCGGCATGGTCGCGCCGAGCAGGAAAGCCAAAACCAGGTTGACCGGACCGGCCACAGCACCCTTGACGGCCGCCAGCCAGGTGGCGTCGGTGAGTGCGACCTTACGGGTCAGGTTGTTGTCGATCCCCCAGCACAGGCAGGCGCCGAGCACGACCAGCGACGACCAGCCCGAACCGAACTCGACCCCTCCGGTGGGGACGGCGAGCACCACGGCGCCGCCGACGATGGCCGCCATGCCCAGCGCGATCCGGCGGTCGACGTTCTCGCCGAACACGAACCAGGCCAGCAGCGCGGTGAACACCCCCTCGGCGTTCAGCAGCAGCGAAGCACCCGAGGCCGGCATGCCGGCCAGCCCGGCCATCAGCAGCACCGGGCCGAGCACACCGCCGAACAACACCGCGCCCGCGAGCGGCAGCCGCTCCTGCGGCGCGAGCCGGACGCGCGGCAACCGCCGGACAATGCGGTAGAGACCGAGGCCCAGCCCCGACCCGGCGTACAACAGCCCCGCCAGCAGCCAGGGCGACACCTCACCCAGCAGCAGCTTCGCGGCCGGCGTGCCGGCGCCGAACAGCACGGCGGCGGCGATCCCCGCCTGCACGCCCGCGTTGCGGATGATGCCCGAACTCACTCCCCGATGCTCTCGCCCGTCCGGCCGGGCGGGCAAGCGTCGGAAGGGTAGGTCACCGGAGAGCGGGTCCGGTTGGCCATGGTCGCCGGCCCACAACCCGAGTAGTGCTGCTCGCCGGCGCTAGGCGCTCGGTACGTCGCCTTCGAGCGAGGCGGTCACCGCCGGGAGCGCCGCTTTCGCGAGGCCGACGACCTTCTCCAGATCCTGCCGTGTGGCACCGTCGCGCGCTTGCAGAACCATGCCGTTGAGCACGGCCAGAACGTAACCGGCCAACCCGGCGGCGTCGATGCCGTCCGGGAGTACCCCGGCGACCACGTCCGCTTCGATCTTGTTTCTGAGCTGGTCTGCGTTCTCCTGGCGCATCCGGGACAACGACGCCCGCACCTGCGCGTCCTCGGTGCCGACGTCGCCGCAGCGGACCAGACATCCCCGTGGCAGCCCTCGCCGCGTGTACCTCGCCGGGGCTTCGGCGAGGATGCGGCGCATCGCCACGACGGCGGTGGCCTCCTGGTCGAGAGCAGCCCGGATGAAGCCGCCGTATCTGCGGTCGTACACCGCGACGGCCTCGTCGAACAGGGTGCGCTTGTCGCCGAA
>NZ_JASGEN010000136.1:0-6853 GCF_047606365.1 Micropruina sp.
ACCGGGGACGGTTCCCTTGGTCACCGGGGACGGTTCCCTTGGTCACCGGGGACGGTTCCCTTGGTCACCGGGCTTCCCACAACCCATTCGGGGTTCTCGCTTCTCGACGGAGTTATCCACAATTTGCGATCGCAGCAGCTCAACGGGGACGTCAGCTGCTTAGGCTCCTACCTCACTGACCACAGGAGGAACCATGCCTCGCCCTGCTCGACAACTCGCTGAATCCGCGGTCTACCACGTGATGGCTAGGGGCGTGAATCGCGATGCCATCTTCCTGGAGGACGAGGACTACGAGCGCTACCTCTACGCGCTCGAACTCACCAAGGAGGCCTCGCGTTGCGCAGTGCTGGCGTACTGCTTGATGCCGAATCATGTCCATTTGGTGCTTCGAACCGCCGACGAGCCGGTCGGGGACGTTATGAAGCGCCTCGGAGTCCGCTATGCCGGCTGGTTCAACCGCAAGTACGGACGTGTGGGTCACCTGTTTCAGGATCGCTTCCGGAGCCGGCCCGTTGAGAGCGACGAGTACCTGTTCGCGCTGGTTCGCTACGTATGGGACAACCCTGTGCAGGCGGGTCTTGTCACACGTCCCGACGACTACCGATGGAGCAGCCGACGATGGCTCGGGCGGGAGTCGAGCTTGGTCGATGGCGCGGCACTCGAGCGCCTAATGCTGGACGGTGGACTCGCCGAGATCACCGCCGGCCGGGCCCCTGTGAAGGCCGACCTGCTCAAGGGCCGTCCGCCTCGGCACGCACCCGATGACGTCGCCGAACTACTCCAGCGGTCGTGCGGCACAGCCAGTCCCACCGGCTTTCGCGCACTCCCCCTCCCTACCCGGCGACGGGTGATCCGCGAACTCCGGATGCGAGGCGTCCGCTACGCCCAGATCGCGTCCGCGACCGGAATGAGCAAGTCCGGAGTGTTGAAGCTGCACGCTACGGACGGGCCGCCACCTGGTGCGTTCGACTGAGCATGGCCGCCCCCGGTTGACCAAAGGAACCGTCCCTGGTGACCAAAAGAACCGTCCCCGGTGACCGAAAGAACCGTCCCCGTGGTCGCTCAGCGGCGGTAGCTCCAGCCGGTTGCGACGCCGTTGACGTAGGGCATCACGCCGTGGAACGCACGCGGGTCGTCGTCGAAGACGAGTTGCAGGAAGTGCCGGTCGCCGGGCCACATCGGCAGCGGCTCTCCGTTGCCGAGCAGGCGGTCGATCGGCAGCCAGTCCAGCGGGCCGTCGTCGTTGCACTCGGGCACCTCGCCGGTGAAGGCGTCCACGATGAAAATGAAGCCGAACCAGTCCTCGCCGCCGGCACCGAAGCCGGGCCACGAGATGGTGCCGCGCAACCGTTCGGCGGTGACCGTGATGCCGGCCTCCTCCATCAGTTCGCGGTGCAGGCAGCCGATGACGTCCTCGTCGTTCTCCAGCTTGCCGCCCAGGCCGTTGTACTTGCCCTGGTGCACGTCGCCGTCGCGGCTACGGAACACCATCAACGCGCGTTCACCGTCCGGGTGCAGCACGTAGCCGAGGACGCCGATGATCGGTGCGTACGGCATGGCTCAGACCAGCACCGTCGAGACGGGCAGGCCCGAGTTGGCGCCGATGTCGAGGCTGGACGGACGCAGTCCGCGGCTGATCACCTCGGAGCCGAGCACGGCCATCATCGCGCCGTTGTCGGTGCACAGTCCGGGTCGCGGACGCCGCAGCACGATGCCGCGTTCGGCCGTCCGCTGTTCCAGCAGGGTGCGCAGCCGGGAGTTGGCCGCCACGCCGCCGCCGATCAGCAGATCCGAGACGCCGAAGTGCTCGCAGGCGTCGACCGCCTTGGCGGTCAGCACGTCGCAGACCGCCTCCTGGAAGGACGCCGCCACATCGGCGACCGGGACGTCCTCGCCGTCACGCTGGCGGGTCTCCACCCAGCGCGACACCGACGTCTTCAAGCCTGAGAACGAGTAGTCGAACCGGTGCTTGACCAAGTCCTTCTGGGCGGTCAGGCCGCGCGGGAAGGCGATCGCCTTCGGGTCGCCGTCGGCGGCCGCCTTGTCGATCACCGGACCGCCCGGATAGGCCAGGCCGAGCACCCGGGCCACCTTGTCGTAGGCCTCGCCGGCGGCGTCGTCGATGGTCGAACCCAGCTCGACGATGTCACCGGTGATGTCGCGGACCAGCAGCAGCGAGGTGTGGCCGCCGGAGACCAGCAGCGCCGCGCAGGGTTCGGGCAGCGGGCCGTGGTCGAGCAGGTCGACCGCAACGTGACCGACCAGGTGGTTCAGTCCATAGAGCGGCTTGTTCAGCGCCACGGCGAGGGCTTTCGCCGCGGAGAGCCCGACCACCAGGGCACCCATCAGCCCGGGTCCGGCGGTGACGGCGATGCCGTCCAGCTCGGTCAGGTCGACGTCGGCGGTGGCCAGCGCCCGCTCCAGCGCCGGACGCATCGCCTCCAGGTGGGCGCGCGAGGCGATCTCGGGCACCACTCCCCCGTAGCGGACGTGCTGCTCGACCGACGACGCCACCTCGTTGGCCAGCAGTTCGTGCCCACGCACGATGCCGACCCCGGTCTCGTCGCAGGACGACTCGATGCCCAGCACCAACGGACCGCTCATCGGATCAACTCTCCATTCCGTACACCGTCGTTCGTCGCCGTCTCATCGATCCGGACGAGTTCGCGCTGCATCACCAGCGCGTGCCGGTCGGCACCGTAATAGTCCTTGCGGCGGGCCAGTTCCAGGAAACCCAGCCGGCGGTAGAGCGCCAGCGCCGCCTCATTGTCGTGTTCGACTTCGAGCAGCATCCGCTGCCCGTGCCGTTCGGCCGCCCAGGTGATTCCGGCCTCGACCAGAGCCCGGCCGATGCCCCGTCCGCGCTGGTCGGGGGCGACCACGACGCGGTGCAGGTCGGCGGTATCGGCGACCAGTTGGAAGGTCGCGACGCCGAGCAGCCCGAGCTCCGTAGGTCGAGAACCCGACTCGGCGCCAGCCGTTGGTCGAGCCTGTCGAGACACCAAGGCATCTGTGGATCGAGCTTGCCGAGACCCCCGCGACGACCAATCCGGGTCCGACAAGCTCAACCGGCGGCGGTCGGCGACCAGAACGCACCGGTCGGCGCCGGTCAGTTCCGCCGTCCACGACTCCGCACTCCATCGCGAGGCGATGTCGAAGCCGGAGTCCTCGATCGTCAGGATCGCGTCCAGATCGGCGAGCTCCGCATGCCGGATCAGCACCTCGTCCGCGGCCCGCTCGATCACAGCAGCCTCGGTCACGATCGGGCCAACCCGCGCGCCAGTCGCGGCTGCAGCAGCGTCGACTTGCGGTTGGTCGGCACGGTGGCGTCCGGACGGCGCAAGTACAGCGGCGACAGCCCCACCTCGGGCAACTCCGGGCCGGCCAGCGCCAGGACGCCACCGTCCAGCGGGGACGGCGTACCGCCTGCCAGGCCGGCACCCGGCCCGACGACGGGCAGTTCAGGCAGCTCGGAGGCCGGGGACACCGACGGAGGGTCGACGCGGCGTCCGTCGGCGGCGTAGCGGGCCCAGTACACCTCGCGGCGGCGGGCGTCCGAGACGGCCAGGAACTCGCCGCCGGGGTAGCCGGCGGCAACATGACCGGCGGCAACGGCGTCCAGCGAGCAGACGCCGCGCACCGGCACCCCGAGGGCGAACCCCAGTGTCTGCGCGGTGACCACACCCACCCGCAGCCCGGTGAACGGGCCAGGGCCGACGCCGACCACGATCAGGCCGAGGTCGTCCAGCGTGCGGCAGGCCTCGGCGAGGGTGGCGTTCACCAGCGGCATCAGCTGCTCGGCGTGGGCGCGGCTGTCGGTCACCGCGCGGGAGGCCAGAATTCCGGTTTCGTCGGCCAGGCCGACCCGGACGTCGGTCGAGGTGTCGATTCCGAGAGTCAGCGTGGGGCTCATCGCAGTTCCTCCAGTTGTCCATCCGCCCAGCGCGCCCCGATGCCGGACAGGAACACCAGCCGGGTCTCGTCTTCGGGGTCGAGTCCGCGCCGGATGTCGATCTCGAGCCGGTTGTCGGCCAGCCCCTCGGCGATGCCGCCGCCCCACTCGATCAGGGTCACCGCGTCGGGCAGGGACGCTTCCAGGTCGAGGTCTTCGAGTTCGTCGAAACTACCCAGCCGGTAGGCGTCGACGTGCACCAGGGCGGGTCCGCCGGCGACGGCCGGATGCACCCGGGACAGCACGAAGGTGGGTGAGATAACCGGGCCGGCGATGTTGAGCCCGGCGCCGATGCCTTGGGTCAGCGTGGTCTTGCCGGCGCCCAGGTCGCCGGTGGCGATGATCACGTCGCCGGCCCGCAGCAGAGTGGCCAGCCGCTCGCCGAGGGTGCGCATGGCGTCTGCGGTGGCGGCCTCGGCCATCACCGGCAGGGTGCGGCGCAGGATCTCCAGCGGCGGCTGTTCGCCGGTCGGTACGAAGCCGTGGCGGCGCCACCACCGTCCGAGCGCCGGGAACTCGGTGCGGACGCCCACTGTCAGCCAGCGGGTGCCGCGCAGCGCGAGCAGGTCCATCGTGCAGCCGACAAGGGCGTTCGCGATGCCGCGGTGCTGATGGTCGGGATGCACCGCGACCCGGGTGATGACGGCGTCGTCGCCGTCCAGTTCGACGATCAGCGCCGCGGCCGGCTCGCCGTCCAGCTCACCCAGGACGCCGAACCCGCCGTCCAGCTTCTCGGCGATGGACTCGGCCGTGTCGGCCAGTGCCGCGGCCGGCGGCTCGACCGGCGGCCGGGCGGCGAAGGCGGCGTGCACGATCGGGACGACGTCGGACGCGCGCGAGGCGTCCACCCGCAGGATGCGCAATTGCCCGCCGTCGGGCAGGGCTGCCTCGGCGACGACGGCCGCGGTGGACGGGGCGGACATGGCGAATCCTCCGGTTGACGATTTGAAGCCGTCCCACTGTAGTCCTCGCCGAGGATGCCTTCTGCCAGGGGCCAGGGGACGGTTCGTCCGGTCCTCGCACACCCGGGGACGGTTCTCGAAAGTTCGAACTTCGCACGCGTGGGGACGGTTCTTTCTCGTTCGCTTTTCGCACGCGAAAGAACCGTCCCCCGACATGCGATTTTCGAACCCGACAGAACCGTCCCCCGAGGTGCGATTCTCGAACGCGGAAGAACCGTCCCCGAAAGTGCGAAACGGCGCCCCGGGAGTTCCGGGGCGCCGTCCGATGGGTGCGGTGGTCAGGCCTGGCGTTGGGCGAAGACCTCGAGCACCGCGGGGTAGAGCGGGTGATCGGGGTCGAGGCCGGTGATCTGGGCGACCGCATCCTCGGGGGAGAGTTCGCCGAGCAGACGCTGCAGTTCGACGGCCTCCGGGTCCTCGGTGGTGTCGAAGCGGAGCCCGGCACCGATGGCGGCCAGCAGTCCGTCGCAGGACATGCCCCGCTCGGCCAGCTGGGACGCCGGCGAGATGAACCGGTCGTGCCGGCTCAGCTTGCGCATCGGTCCGCGTCCGACCCGCAGGGTGGTGTCGGGCAGGAACGGGTTGGCGAACCGCTTCAGGATCTTCGACACGTACGCGCTCTGCACCGCCTCGTCGATGCCGTGCTTGGCGACGATCAGCGATTTGGTGTCGGCCAGCGCGTCGGCGACCTTCGCCGACACCGACGGGTCGAGCAGCGCGTCGGAGATCTTCTCGATGCCCGCGGCGTAACCGAACCAGGCCGCCGTGGCGTGGCCGGTGTTCACCGTGAACAGCTTGCGCTCGATGTACGGCTCCAGATCCTCCACCCAGGTCACGCCGGGGATCTCGGGCACATTGCCCTCGAACGGCGGGGTCTCGATGGCCCACTCGAAGTAGTTCTCGACGGTGACGTCGAGCCCCGCGTCCGGCGCCTGGGCGGGAACGATCCGGTCGACCGCGGTGTTGGCGAACAGCGCCCGATCGGCCAGGTCATCGCCCTGGTAGGCCCCTTCGACCTCGCCCTTGAGAATGTCGGTGCCGTTGATCGCGTTCTCGCACGCCATCACCGCCACCTTGGCCGCCCCGGACGGCCGCGCCGCGATCCCGGCGGCGATCGCCGGGGCCACGAACTTCAGGATGTGCGCCCCCACCGCCGTGGTCACGATGTCCGCCGAGGCGATCGCCGCGGTCAGTTCCTCGGCCTGCTTGGCCGAGTTGAGGGCGGAGTACCCGCGCACCACAGTGGTGCGCGGGTCGTCCCCCACTTCGTTGACGGCGTAGGACTCGGAGTTCGCCAGCGCGTCGATCAGAGCATCGGCCACGTCGGCGAAGACCACCTCGTAGCCGGCGTTGCTGAGCAACAACCCGACGAACCCACGGCCGATGTTGCCGGCCCCGAAATGCACTGCCTTCATGTCAGCCATTCACCTTTCCGAATGCGTCGCGCACCTGCGCCGGCGACGACGCCTGTTCGAGATTCGCGATCTGCGACTCGTCGAGGAACACCTCGGCGATCTTCCCCAACAGTTCCAGATGATCGTTGCCCGCACCGGCGATACCGATGACGAACTTCACCGGGTTGCCGTTCCAGTCGATCGCGTTGGGGTACCGGACGACCGAGATCGACGACTTGGTGATCATCGACTTCGCCTCGTTGGTGCCGTGCGGAATCGCCAGCAGGTTACCCATGTAGGTGGACACCGACTTCTCCCGCTCGTGCATCGCCGCGACATAGCCGGCGTCGACGTTCCCCGAAGCCACCAGCAGGTTGCCGGCCTCGGTGATGGCGCCGTCCCGGTCGGTGGCGGAGCCCTCGAGGACAATCGAGGAGAGCTTCAGCACCGCGTCCGCCTCATCGGTTTCGGACGCCGCGGCGGCCGGCGCGGCAGCGGGCTCCGGCGCAGCCGCCGGAGCGGGAGCAGGCGCAGCAGTCGGCGCC
>NZ_JASGEN010000137.1:0-14274 GCF_047606365.1 Micropruina sp.
CCTCGCCGGGCTGCTGGTCAGCGCGGCGAGCGAGGCGGGTGCCGAGCTCAGCTGTGCTGAGCCGGTGCGCGAGTTGAGCCGGCGTCCGGGCGGCTGGCGGGTGACCACCGCTCGGCGCCAACTGGACGCCGACGCGGTCGTGCTGGCCGTGCCGCTGGACGTCGCCGTCCGGCTGCTCGGCGGGCCGGTGGTGCCGCCGACCACCGCGATCGACGTGGTGACGATGGTGCTGGACGCCCCCGGACTGGACGGCGAGGCGCCGCGCGGCACCGGCGTCCTGGTCGGTGCCGGGGTGCCCGGCGTGGCCGCCAAGGCGCTCACCCATTCCACTGCGAAATGGCCCTGGCTACGTGAATCGGCTGGCGGCCGGGACGTGCTGCGGCTCTCCTACGGACGCCGCGGACAGTCGCCGGTGACGTCCGGCCTCTCGGTCGGGGAGTTGACCGCGCTGGTCCGGGCGGACGCCTCGGTGCTACTGGGCCGTCCGGTGCCCGAGCCGGTCGCCGTCCGACGGACGGGCTGGTCGATCCTGCCCCCTGGAACGCCCGACCTGGCCCGGGCGCGGGAATGGTTGACTGGCCAGCGAATCGACGGTCTCGGCATGGTCGGGGCCGGAATCAGCGGGGTCGGGTTGGCCAACGTCGTGCCACAGGCCCGGGCTGAAGCAGTGAAACTGACAATGAGTTGTGAGTGAGTGGGGAGTTTGTGATGAGTGAGCAGGGTCCGACCGGATTCACGGTGTGGACGGTGCTGCGGCGCGATCCGCTGACCGCGCAGGGCCAGACCGGTCAGGCCGCGGCCGGCACCGAAGCGCTGGCGGATGCGATCGCCGCCGTCGAGGCCGGCGACGTGGTGGTGCGCGGCGTGTACGACGTCAGCGCGATGCGCGGCGACGCCGACCTGATGCTGTGGCTGCACGGGCCCACCGCGGAAGGCTTGCAGGCGGCCGTTCGCCGGTTGCGGCGCAGCCGGGAACTGGCCCCGCTGGCGCTGACCTGGTCGGCGATGGGCGTGCATCGCGACGCCGAGTTCAACAAGGCGCACGTGCCCGGGTTCCTGCGCGGCGTCGAGCCGCGCGGCTGGCTGTGCGTCTACCCGTTCGTCCGCTCCTACGACTGGTACGTGCTGCCCGATGACGACCGCAAGGCGATGCTGGCCGAGCACGGCCGCAAGGGTGCGGCCTTCCGGTCGGTGATCGCCAACACGGTGTCGGCGTTCGCGCTCAACGACTACGAGTGGCTGCTGCCGCTGGAATCGGACGAGCTGACCGACCTGGTCGACATGATGCGCGAGCTGCGCGCCACCCGGGCCCGGCTGCATGTCCGCGAAGAGGTGCCGTTCTTCACCGGACGCCGGATCGGCGTCGACGAGGTCGCCGAGGTGCTGGCATGAGAAGCACCCTGGGCATGAAGCCGCCGGCGGCGACCGGCGTCCATCTCAGTCCCGGTGCGGCGGTGCCGAGCGCCACCCCCGAGGCGGCCGGCGGCCCCGAGCATGTTGAGGTGCCGACCCGTTACGACGCGGTGCTGCTGTCGGGTTTCGGCGGCCCCGAGGGGCAGGACGACGTGATCCCGTTCCTGCGCAATGTGACCCGTGGCCGCGGCATCCCCGATGAGCGGCTGGAAGAGGTGGCCCACCACTACCGGCATTTCGGCGGGGTGTCGCCGATCAACGACCACAACCGCGAGTTGCGCAGTGCGTTGGAGGAGCGGCTGGCACAACGCGGGCTGCCGCTGCCGGTGATCTGGGGCAACCGGAACTGGATGCCGTACCTGAACGACGCGGTGGCCGAGGCGTTCCAGCGTGGCTTCACCCGGCTGCTGGCGATCCCGACCAGTGCCTACTCGTCGTACTCGTCGTGCCGGCAGTACCGCGAGGACTGGGCCGACGCCCTGGAGGACTGTGGACTGGCCGATCAGGTGGCGATCGACAAGGTGCGGCCGTTCTTCAACCATCCCGGCTTCGTGCAGCCGTTCATCGAAGGCGTCCGGGACGCGATCGCCGCAGCCGAGGCGGACGGCATCGACCGCGGCGCGCTCGAAGTGCTGTTCTGCACCCATTCCATCCCCACCCTGGACGCCGAACTGTCCGGCGGCGGCGGCGCCTACCCGGCGCAGCACCGCTCGGTGGCCGAGTACGTGATGGCCCAGGCGGCGCCCGAGGTGGCCTGGCAGCTGGTGTACCAGTCCCGGTCCGGCCCGCCCAGCCAGCCCTGGCTGGAGCCCGACGTCAACGACGCGATCCAGGAACTGCATGGACGGCGCGGCGTGATCCTGGTGCCGCTCGGCTTCGTCAGCGACCACATGGAGGTGATGTGGGATCTGGACACCGAGGCCGTGGAAACCGCCACCGAGGCCGGGCTGTGGGTGCGGCGGACGCCGACGCCCGGCGTCCATCCCGCCTTCGTGGACGCCCTGGCCGACCTGGTCGCCGAGCGGGTCGAGGGACGCCCGGCGGCGCGACGCTGTGCGGTGACCGCCGAGGGCCCGTGGGTCGACGTGTGCCGTCCGGGCTGTTGCGAGAACCGACGGCTGGGCTTCAAGCCGGCGGTCGCGGGCCTGGCGCCGTAGCGTCCGGGCGCAACGGCTGAGCTCCCGGCGCGGGCAGGGTGAGCAGTGCCCGTTCGATCATCGGCTGGGCCTCCAGCCGGTCCTCGATCGTCTGGTGCCGCTGCGCCAGCAGATGTTCGCTCTGGTCGCCGGTGAGATCGACGGAGGCGACCAGGAAGATCCGGCCCGGGCCGACGTATTCCAGGTGCAGGAAGGTGACCGCCTCGATCTCGGGCAGCGCGAGCAGCCGGACCAGCACCTCGTTGCGCAGCTCGGGACGAACCATCTGGCCGACCAGGAACTCCCGGTTGCGGCCGATCAGGAAGATCGCGATCACACCCAGCAGCACGCCGACCAGGATCGAGCCGACGGCGTCGTAGATCGCGTCGCCGGTCGCCTGGTGCAGGCCCATCCCGACCGCGGCGATGATCAGGCCGATCAGCGCGGCGGCGTCCTCGACGAACACCGCGCGCAGGGTCGGGTTCGACGTCCGAGCGATGTAGCGCAGCGGGTGCAGACCGAGCCGTCCGGCCTCACCGCGGGTCTGCCGCAGCGCCTGCAGGAACGAGGTGCCTTCGAGGGCGAACGAGATGGCCAGCACGATGTAGCCGATCAGGTAGTTCTCGTGGCCGGTGTCTTCGGCGCCGAGTTGCTGGATGCCGTGCGCGATCGAGACCACGGCGCCCACCGTGAACAGGCCGAACGCGGCGAACATCGACCAGACGTACGCCTCGCGTCCGTAGCCGAACGGGTGGCTGTCGTCGCGAGGACGGCCCGCGCGGCGCTCGGCGACCAGTAGGAAGATCTCGTTGCCGGTGTCGGCCCACGAGTGTGCCGCCTCGGCGACCAGGGACGCGGACCCGGTGATCGAGGCGGCGATGCTCTTGGCCACCGCGATCAACAGATTGGCCGCGAAGGCGATGATGACGGTCAACAGGCTTTCGCCGCCTTGGCGCTGCTCAGGCATACGTAATTGTGCGCACGGTCCTATGTCGCAGGGAACAGCTAGGGTCTCCTTGACCCACGGGGGGTTGTGCGCATCGGGGGAGCGCCAGTCAGGGTTGGCTTGCGAGGGCGGTTGGATTGATTCCGGCCGTCCTCGCTTCTCGTCTGCGCAGCCCAGCCGGGCGCAATATCCTCAGGATCATGAGCACGCGCATCGAATCCGACAGCATGGGCACCATCGAGGTCGCCGCCGACCGCTATTGGGGGGCGCAGACGCAGCGCAGCCTGGGCAACTTCGACATCGGCCGGGACACCTTCGTGTGGGGGCGTCCGATGATCCGGGCGCTGGGTGTGCTGAAGAAGGCGGCTGCCGAGGCGAACGCTGAGCTGGGGCAGTTGCCGTCCGATCTTGCCGAGCTGGTCGTGAAGGCGGCCGACGAGGTGATCGCCGGGACGTTGGACGATCATTTCCCGCTGGTGGTGTTCCAGACCGGCTCGGGGACGCAGTCGAATATGAACGCCAATGAGGTGATCTCGAACCGCGCGATCGAGTTGGCCGGCGGCGAGATGGGGTCGAAGAAGCCGGTGCACCCCAACGATCACGTGAACCGCGGGCAGTCCTCCAACGACACCTTCCCGACCGCGATGCACATCGCGGTGGTGTGCGAGCTCAACGAGCGGCTGTATGCGCCGGTGACCGAGTTGCGTGATGTGCTGGCGGCGAAGGCGTCCGAATACGAGGACGTGATCATGGTCGGCCGGACCCATCTACAGGACGCCACCCCGATCCGGCTGGGCCAGGTGATCGGCAGCTGGGTGGCGCAGATCGATTTCGCGCTCGACGGCGTGCGTGAGGCCGACGTCCGGGCCCGTGGGTTGGCGATCGGCGGCACCGCCGTCGGCACCGGACTCAACGCACACCCCGACTTCGGTGCACTGGCCGCCAAGCGGATCTCGGACGAGACCGGGCTCGAGTTCACCCAGGCCGACAACCTGTTCGCCGCGCTGTCGGCGCACGACGCGCTGGTCGGCGTGAGCGGCGCGCTGAGGGTGCTGGCCGGGGCGCTGATGAAGATCGCCAACGACGTGCGTTGGTACGCGTCCGGGCCGCGCAACGGGATCGGCGAACTGATCATCCCCGAGAACGAGCCGGGCTCGTCGATCATGCCGGGCAAGGTCAACCCGACCCAGTGCGAGGCGATCACCATGGTCGCCACCCGGGTGTTCGGCAACGACGTGACCGTCGGCTTCGCCGGTAGCCAGGGCAACTTCCAGCTGAACGTCTACAAGCCCGTGATGGCGCACGCGGTGCTGGAGTCGATCCGGCTGCTCGCCGACGGCTGCCGCTCGTTCCGGGAACATTGTGCCGAGGGCATCGAGCCGAACCGGGAGCGGATCTCGGCCAACCTGGCCTCGAACCTGATGGTGGTCACCGCGCTGAACCGACACATCGGCTACGACAAGGCCGCCGCCATGGCCAAGAAGGCGCACAAGCAGGGCATCACCCTGCGCGAGGCCGCGCTAGCGTCCGGTGACCTGACCGGCGAGGAGTTCGACGCCTGGGTCGTTCCAGGAGACATGACGCACCCGTCGGCGTGAGGTCGCAGCGGGACCGGGTGCGGGCTCTCGACTGGGACGGCTACCTGAACTGTCGGGATCTCGGCGGCCTTCCCACGCCGTCCGGCCCGACGTTGCCGGGTCGGGTGGCTCGTGGTCCACGGCGAGAACTCCTGACGGCAACCGGATGGGCGCACGCGCATGCGTGGGGTCTACGCACCGTGGTCGATCTGCGCTGTCCCGACGAAACGGGTTGTCGAAGCGGGGATCCGGCGGTGGATTCCGCTGCTCCTCATGGCACGAAGGTGATCCTCTCTCCCACCGAAGATCATGCCAACGCCGAATTTCGGAAGACGTGTTTCCCGATCCTCGACTCGCCGGAATACTGGCCACACAATCTGCGGATTCTTCCCGGTTTGATCCGTCGAACGCTGAAGGCGATCGCCGCTGCCGAGCCCGGCATACTCATTCACTGCAGCGCGGGCAGGGACAGGACCGGAATGATCACCGCGGTCCTGTTGGCCAATGCGGGCGTAGCTCCCGAGGTGATTGCAGAGGACTACGCCGAGTCTGTTGTGGCGATGGCGGGTGCTCAGGCGAACTCGGCGACAGCTGATCGCCAAGCCACATGGGGGTCTGTCGAAGTCGATGCGTGGCTCGTTACCGCCTGCCCGCTCGTCGTTGATTTCGCTGCCGGAATCGATCGCTATCTGAGCCAGGCAGGAGTTCAGAGAGTCGAGCGCGATCGCCTTCGCTCGCTCCTGCTTGCCGACTGACGTTCCTACAGGGCGAGGATCTCGGATTCGGACGCGCCCGCGGCGAGGAAGCTCAGCACGTAGCCACTCGCATCCGGATGCCTCGGATGAACGGACGGCCGTGCACTACCGCGGGGTCGACCACGATTCGCACCCGTAGTGACAGGGCTCAAACGATACGGCCGCACAATCCCGCTGCAGGGCGGCGCGGTTGGATATCAACTGGCGTCGAGTAGCCAGGTTGCTTTTCGTTCGAGGGGTGACCAGTGCTGGAGGTCGTCGGTGCCGGTGGGGCCAACTCGGTATTCGGCGCCGTGTGGTGATTTCCACCAGAAGGTTCCGGCTCGGGGTTGTTTCAAGCGCCAGCGGCGGCTGGTCTTCGCTCTGTGGACTCTTCGGGTGAGTGGTCCGAGATTGTCGGGCCGGGTCTGGCCGTCCGCGCCGGCCACGTAGGGGGTCGTGTGGTCCAAGTCGAGGTTGCGAGCGGTGCGGGATGAGTAGGGAAACACTTCGCAGCCATCGCGCAGGTTGACGGCTTCGCGGATTCGGTCCGGAATTTCGTAGTTGTCGACCGCTTGCGCGGTATCGGCGTGCAGGACGGGGTTGATGGTGATGCGGTGGGTGCCGAACAGGTCGGCGAGCATGTCTTTGGTGACAGGCCCCAGGGTCTCGGAACGGGCTACCGCCTCGCCGGTTCCGGCGAGCATGTCGGGGGTGAGGTGGAGGTAAACCTTGGTACGCGGTAGGTATCGCTGGTCGTCGTCGCCGGCGAGGAGTGCTTGGGCTCGTCCGGGTGTGGCGAGGATGCCAAGCGCTTTGGCTCGCCGGATGTCGAGTTCATCGGTGTCGCCGTGTTCGCCGAGCTTCTTGGCGAGGGCCTGGATGGTGGATTCGAGTCGTTGGGCGTCGGGGGTGTCGAGTCGGGCCCATAGTTCGGTGACGACTGGTTCATCGCCAGGCGCGGACCTGACGAATCGGGCTTCGCGCGCCTTCTTGGCGGCGGCTTCGATCTTGTCCGCGGCGACTTTTCCGATCAGCCCACGCGCGAGACGGAGGAGCCGCGGCCAGCCGAGCCGTCCGACCTTGCCGGCGAGTTGTTCGTCGATTTCGAGGGTTAGGGCGTGGCTGAGTTCGTAGCCGGCCGCAAGGCGGGCGAGTTTGAACGCTTTGTAGGGTTCCACGCTCCCGGCCAGGATGGCCCGCCACAGGGTGGGGTGGCGGGCTTCGAGGTTGATCACGTCGCGGATCAGCCAGGTCGCGGCGGTGACCGAGATCTTCTTGGTGGCAGCCACTTCCAGGGGCAGGAACTCACCGACGAGTCGGCTGCCGTCAGCGCCGAGCCGGACTGCCCGTTCACCGCCGATCACGTCGTATTCGTCGGTGGTCGTCCAGGAATGTTCGGCGGCCAACTCGGCCAGGGCTCGCATTTCTTCGGCGTCGGCCTGGCGGCGAAGTTCGACAGCGTGTCGGAGGCGGTCCGCAGCGGTGCCTTGAAACGACGCCGCAGTGAGGATCATGTGTTCGATTATAGCCGCCTGATAGAGATTTGGCAAGGAATGTAAACGCGATCAGGAGACCTTATATAGCGGCGAGGGTCGTCGCTGATTGGAGATCCCGGCGTTCGTCGGGATGACGGGGTGGGGCGGGCTCGAACATCTGGGGACGGTTCTTCCTCGTTCGAAAATCGCACGCGAGAGAACCGTCCCCAGGCGTTCGAAGATCGCACGCGGAAGAACCGTCCCCCAACGTTCGAGACCTGGAGCTCGTTGGATCGTGCGGTGAGTGGCACTCTGAACCCGTGACTGCTGTCGATCCCGTTCCGCTGGTCGAGCCGACGCCGCTGACGTTGCGGGGGCGGAGTTTCACCGCGGCGAATCCCGCGGTGATGGGGATCGTGAATCGGACGCCGGACTCGTTCTACTCGTCGGCTCGGTATCCGTCGATCGAGGCGGGGTTGGACGCCGTGGCGGCGATGGTTGCGGACGGTGTCGACATCGTGGATGTGGGGGGCGTCCGGGCCGGACAGCAGGGCGACTGGGTGGAGGCGGACGAGGAGATCGAACGAGTGCTGCCGTTTCTGGAAGCCGTCCGCGAGGCGCATCCGGACCTGCTGCTCAGTCTGGACACCTGGCGTTCCGAGGTGGCCAGCGCCTGCGCCGGCGTACGGATCGACCTGATCAACGACACCTGGCAGGGGGCCGATCCCGAACTCGTCCATGTCGCGGCTGCGCAGAAGGCCGGCTATGTCGTGTCGCACACCGGCGGCGCCGCTCCACGCACCGATCCGGACGGCGTCCGCTACGGCTCCCACGATGATCCGGACGACGTGGTCGCGGATGTCCTCGTGGTCCTCACCAACGGGGCAACCCGGGCACGACAAGTGGGGATACCACGCGAAGCGATCCTGATCGACCCCACCCTCGACTTCGGCAAGACCACCCGGCACTCGCTGCGCACCCTGCGGGCCACCGCCCAGATCGCGAGCCTCGGCTTCCCCGTCCTGCAGGCGCTCTCGCGCAAGGACTTCGTCGGCGAGACCCTCGACCTGGCGGTCGACGACCGGCTGGAAGGAACCCTGGCGGCCACGGCGGTGGCGGCCTGGCTGGGCACCGTCTGCTTCCGCGCCCACGACGTCCGGGCCACTCGGCGAGTGGTGGACATGGTGGCGTCGATCCGGGGCGACCGGCCGGCTGCGGTGAACGTACGCGGGGTGGGCCGTTAGGCAGGGGGATCTCGACAAGCTCGATCAACGGATACCCTCAGTCGGTGCCCACCCCGACCCAGGAGACCGCCGTCGCGACCGATCGCGTGGTCTTCCGGCTGCCCGACATCGACCCGAACGTCACCGGCGTCCAGCTGTGGTCCGAAGTACCGGTCGCGCGGAGAGACTTCGAGAAAACGGCGGACGGCTGGGAGTTGAACATTCCCCGTCCCGGCGCCCATCGCATCGAGTACCTCTTCAAGCTCGCGCTCGGCGACGACACCGTCACCCTCGCCGACCCGACCAACCCGCTGCGGGTCGAAGGTGTGTTCGGTGAGAACTCCTGGCTGCCGATGCCCGGCTACAGCGAGCCCGGCTGGCTCACCGCCCCCCGCATCGAAAGCCGTAGCCAGTACTGGGAAATGGGCACCACAGACGGCCCGCTCGACGGGGCGCTCTGGGCCCCGTCCGACGCCCTCGACGACACCGAGCTGCCGCTGCTGATCTGCCACGACGGCACCCAGATGGCCCGCTACGGACGGCTCACCGACTTCCTCGCCGCCTCCATCGCGAGCCAGTCGCTACCGCCGTTGCGGGCACTGCTGCTCGATCCCGGGCCGCACCGGGACGCCCGTTACGCCGCCAACCCGCACTACGCGAAAGCCCTGGTCACCGAGGTGATCCCGGCGCTCACCAGCCAGATGGCCGTCGAGAACAAGCCGGTGCTGATGGGACAAAGCCTCGGTGCGCTCGCCGCGCTGTACGCCGCCCGCCGCTACCCGGGCAGCTTCGCCGGCCTGTTCCTGCAGTCCGGATCGTTCTTCACCCCCGAGCTCGACCCGCAGGAGGCCGGCTACTCGCACTGGGCGGCCGTCACCGGATTCACCTCGACGCTCAACCGGGCCGAGCCCCCCGAGCGGATTCCGACCACCATCGTCTGCGGCTCCGAAGAGGAGAACATCACCAACAACCGCGCACTCGCCGCGCACCTCGCCGCCCGCGGCAGCGACATCGCATGGGGTGAGGTCCCCGACGGCCACACCTGGACGACCTGGCGCGACCTGCTCGACCCGCATCTGACCCGCCTACTGAGAAGGGCTTGGACCTGATGGACCGCTTCCACATCGACCTGGACGCCCCCGGCTTCGACCGCCAGGGCACGGTGATTCGCTACGGCCACTTCGGACGCCCCGTGCTGGTCTTCCCCTCCGAGGCCGGACGCGCCTGGGACTACGAGAACAACGGCATGGTGGACGCCGTCGCGCCGCTGATCGACGCCGGCCGGATCAAGCTGTACTGCGTCGACTCCTTTGACGCCCAGACCTGGTCGGACCGCTGGCTCTCACTCGAGGAACGGGCCAGAAGGCACGGCGCCTACGCCTCCTGGATCACCGATCGGGTGGCCGGCTTCATCGGCAGCGACTCACCCGGCACGTCCGACGCGATCGTCACCGGCTGCTCGCTCGGTGCCTACCACGCCCTGCAGTTCGCGCTCACCCGGGCCGATCTGTTCCCGGTCGCGATCTGCCTCTCCGGCAACTACGACCCGTCCACCTGGCACGCCTGGGGCGAGCGGGGCGATGCCGCCTACTTCGCCAACCCGACCAGCTACGTGCCCAACCTGGGCGGCGAGCACCTGGACTGGCTGCGGTCCCGGCTGTACGCCGTCCTGGTCGCCGGGAACGGGGCTTGGGAGACCTACCCGACCGGAGCGCTGCCGTCCACCCAGCACATGGCGCACCTGCTCGCCGAGAAGGGCATCAACCACGAACTCGACCTGTGGGGCAACGACGTCTCGCACGATTGGTACTGGTGGCAACGACAGATCGCGCACCATCTGCCGCGTTTCTGCTGAGATCGCTATCGTCGCGTCATGACCACGAACCGGCATCATCAGATCGGTCTCCTGCTCGGCGCCGAGGAGGACTGGCCGCGGGCGTTCGAGGCGATCCTCGGCATGGTCGGCCCGATCACCGTTGACGGCGTCACCCACACGGTGGGCGCCGAGCGGCTCACCATCGAACCGTTCGACCTGACCGATCCGGTCCGGACGCCGCTGGTCATCGACCGGCTGGCGCACTGGTACTACCACCCGCGGGAATGGCTGAAGAAGGCGGCGATGGTCAACGGGACCTACCTGCTGAACAGCCCGTTCACCTTCCAGTCGATGGAGAAGCATTCCGCCTACTGCGCCATGTTGCGGCTCGGCCTCAAGGTGCCCAAGACCGTGCTGGTGCCGTACAAGAACCCGATCGACAACGTCCGCTGGGCCTACACGGCGGCGAAGTACAACCAGCCGTTCGACCTGGAGGCGATCGCGGCCGACCTGGGCTACCCGCTGTACATGAAGCCGTTCGACGGCGGCGGCTGGCGCGGCGTCTCCCGGATCGACAACGCCGACGACCTGCGAAAGGCCTATGACGCGTCCGGCGAGATGTTGATGCACCTGCAGGCGACCGTCGACTACGACGTCTTCGCCCGGGCACTCTCGATCGGCCCCGAGACGATGGTGATGGATTTCCGTCCCGAGCAACCGATGCACAACCGCTACCACGTCTCGCACGGCTTCCTGTCCACCCAGGCCGGCTGGGAGACCGCCGCGATCAGCCGGATCGTGAACGCCTTCTTCGCCTGGGAGTTCAACTCGGCCGAGATGCTGGTCGCCGGCGACGAGGTGTACCCGATCGACTACGCCAACGCCTGCCCGGACGTCGCCGTCACCTCGCTGCACTACTACTTCCCGTGGGCGATCAAGGCGCTGGTCCGGTGGAGCGTGTACTGCCTGGTCACCGACCGCAAGGGCACCATCGACCTGCACACCGAGCGGTTCTTCGAGATCGCCGACGACCCGTCGCTGTCCTACCAGGCGAAGCTCGAGGGCTACCTGGAGCTGGCCGATGCCTACTTCGAGTCGGACGCCTACTGGGAGTTCTGCGATGAGCACCTCGCCCACCTGGACGCCGCCGTGCTCGATTGGGTGCGCTCAGCCGAGTTCGACGCCCTGTTGGTGGATACCGTCCGGGCCACCTATCCGGCGCACGAACATGACCGCTTCCTGGGCCATTTCCGCGGACTGACCAAGGCCTGGGCCGACGAGCAGGACTAGCCCGTTCTCAGGCCGCCAGGAACCACACCCAGTTCGCCTTGGCGCCGGTCTCGGCACGGTCCAGCAGCTCCAGCTCGCCACCGCGGACGCGGTACAGCGACACGTGCGTGGACAGCTCGCCGGCGCACACCAGGTAACGCCCGTCGGGTGAGACCGCGAAGCCGCGCGGCTGCGTCTCGGTGACGGTGAAGCCGGACGGCGGGGTCAGCGAGCCGTCCGCGCCCACCGTGACCGCACCCAGGGTGCTCTCGGTGCGTTCCGAGCACCACAGGTGCTCCGGATCGGAGAAGTGCAGGTCGGCGCCCCAGATGAAGTGGTTCGCCCGCGGATCCGCACCGAACTCGCTGTGACCGAGCTCCTTCGACGGGTCGTGCGCCGTCGTCCGGCCGCTGGGGGTGAGGCTGCCGAAGTAGCCGTCGCGCCGGTAGCGCAGCACCTCACCGGAGAACTCGGTGAGCACGTAGAGCGCGTCCTGGGCGGCGTTCAGCACCAGGTGCCGCGGCCCCGAGCCGGACGGCGCAGCCACCGTCGCCGGTGTCAACGGGCGCAGGTTGAGCCACGGATCGATCGAGTACTGGGCGATCAGGTCGGCGCCCAGCGAGACGAAGTAGGCGAACCGGCCGTCGGCGCTGGCCCGCACCGAATGCAGGTTCGGGTATTCGATCCGGGCGATCGGGTCGCTCACCTCGCCGTCGTGCACGGCGCAGGTGATGCCGTAGCCGCCGCCGTAGCAGGCGCCCAGCAGGGCGGAGCCGTTCCGGGTCAGCGACAGGTAGTTCATCGCGCCGTCGGGCAGCGACACGTGCGAGCGGGCGGTCAGCCGTCCGGACGAATGATCCAGGGCGAGCGTGGTGATGCCCGGATCGTCACCCTTGACCGAGGCGTAGAGCAGGTTGCGCCGGGCGTCCACCACGAAGGTGGAACAACCGGGCACGCCGCTGTTGACCGCGACACGCTGCAACCGGCCGTCGATCAGCCGAAATGAACTGATGGTGCCGTCGCCGGAATTGGCGACCAGGACGAGCCACGAACCGGACATGACAGCATCCTATTGGCCGATTCCGGCTTATTGGGCCAGCCCGTAGAGCCGATCCCCGGCGTCGCCCAAACCCGGGACGATGTAGCCGTGCTCGTTGAGCCGCTCGTCCACCGCGGCGACCACCAACGTGGTGGGCACACCGATCGGATCGACCAGTTCCCGCATCTTCGCGATGCCCTCGGGCGCGGCCAGCAGGCAGAGGCAGGTGATGTGGTCGGCGCCCCGGTCGACCAGGAACTTCACGCAGCCGGCCAGCGAGCCGCCGGTGGCCAGCATCGGGTCGAGCACGTAGCACTGGCGTCCGGAAAGATCCTGCGGCAACCGCTCGGCGTAGGTGAACGGTTCCAGGGTCTCCTCGTCGCGCACCATGCCGACGAAACCGACCTCGGCGGTCGGCATCAGCCGCATCATGCCGTCGAGCATGCCGAGACCGGCGCGCAGGATCGGCACCACCAGCGGCCGCGGCCGGGAAAGCTTGATGCCGGTGGTGACGGTGATCGGTGTGGTGACCTCGCAGGTCTCCACCCGGACTTCACGGGTCGCCTCGTAGGCGAGCAAGGTGACCAGTTCCTCCACCAGTTGACGAAACACCGGTGAGCCGGTCTCCACGCTGCGCAGCAGCGTCACCTTGTGGGAGACCAACGGATGATCGAGTGCACGCAGTTCCACATCCGAACCTTTGCACAAGTGTGCGTGCTTCGGGTGGGCGTGAAACGATGGGCGTCCAGGACAAGGGAGTGGTGATGAGCAGGTACACCGACACCTCCGACGAGGAGTACGCGGATCGCGGGGACGACCGTCCCGGCCTCGACGACCTCGAGCCGGCGGTGGAACTGCTGGGCGACCTGCTCGACGAGGACGACACCGAAGACGACGAGGACGAGGACGACTACCCCGAGGACGCCACCGAAGACGACATCGACCTGGTGGTGGGGCTCTACCGCGAGGACGGCCTGCCGGTCGCCGTCGCCCTGGGCATCGAGCTGGCCAACGACCTCGACGAGCTGATCAACCAGCTGCGCCGGGTGCCCGGCGACGGCGGCGCCGTCGGGCTGGTTTCGATCGCTTCGGAGTTCTTCGTCATCGTCCGGGTCCGCGGCAAGCACGTCCAGGTGCTGCTGTCCGACGAACTCGCCGCCACCGACTGGCCGATCGCCCGCGACGTGGCCGACTTCCTGGGTTCGGAGCTGCCCGAGGACGACGAGGACGCCGGCCCGATCGGCGATCTCGACATCCTCGCCGACGTCGGCATTCCCGATTTCGAGATCGAGGCGCTGTGCGACTCCGACGACGACTCGGACGTGCTGGTCGAGCGGATCGCGAAGAAGCTGAAGTTCCTGCCCCAGTACCGCAAGGCGGTGCAGGCGGCGTTCGGCCTGTGAGGTGAACCGCTGGCTCGCGCCGATGGCGCAGGCCCGCGCAGAAGCGGCGTTGGCGCCCGGACACGGTGACGTGCCGGTCGGGGCGGTGCTGCTCGACCCGGCAGGCCGGGTGGTGGCGCAGGCGCACAACGAACGCGAGCTGACCGGCGACCCGACCGCGCACGCCGAGGTGCGGGCGCCAACGCCGCTTCTGCGCGGGCCTGCGCCATCGGCGCGAGCCAGCGGTTCACCTCACAGGCC
>NZ_JASGEN010000138.1:0-6572 GCF_047606365.1 Micropruina sp.
GAGTGGTGCACACCGTGCTCGGCCAGGTCGACCGTTCCGAAGCGGCGATGACCGCGCACGGTGTCCCGACCGTCAGCTGGTTGGCGTCAGAGTTGCGCTACACCCGGGGCCAAGCCTCCGCGATGCTGCACCACGCCAACGACCTGTCCCGGTTCTCCCAGATCGGGGACGCGCTGGGCCACGGTGTCGCCAACGACCGGCAAGCACAAGCAGTCACCCAGGTGCTGAAGAAACTACCCACCGACCTGGGCGTCGAAGCCGAAGCCATGGCCCAATCCACGATGGTCGGCCATTGTGAGGAGTTCAACAGCCACGAACTTGCCGGTCTGTCGCGGTATCTGTTGGAGGTTGTCGCACCCGAGGTTGCCGAAGAAGCCGAAGCGAAACGCCAAGAACGTGAACTACGGGATGCAGAGCAGGCCCGGCATCTCAACTTTGCCGACGACGGGCACGGTTCCACCACCATCAAAGGCTCCCTCCCCACCGCCGATGCAGCACTGATCAAGGCCCAGATTGAAGCGCTCGCGCAGCAGATGCACCGCACCGCCTTAGAGCTACGTGATTCGGGTGTGCCGCAATCGTCGTGGCCGCAGCGTCGTGCCGATGCCTTTGTGGAGTTGGCCCGCCGGGTCGCGATCCACCGAGAGGCACCACGCCATGGTGGTGACCGTCCTCATGTGGTGGTGCTGATCGACTACGAGGATCTGCTCAGCGACTGCCACGCAGCCGGTCTGGCTGATGGGACGATGCTGACCGCCGGCCGGCTACGCCAGTTCGCGTGTGATGCCGGCATCCTGCCCATCATTCTGGGCGGCCCCTCCGGGGTGCTGGACGTGGGCCGCGAACAGCGCTTGGTCACTCCCGATATCCGCCATGCCCTGCATGTGCGCGATAAAGGCTGCGTGTTCCCGGGTTGCGACCGGCCTGCTGCTGATTGTGATGCGCATCACATCGTCCCGTGGGCTCAAGGTGGCGGGACATCGTTGTCGAATCTGTGTTTGTTGTGCAAACACCACCACAACCTGCTCGAACCCGATACGAAACGGGCTCCAGAGTTGCAATGGCAGATCCGCATCTCAGCTGACGGGATTGCGGAGGTCATTCCGCCCCGGTTCGTGGATAAGCATCGACGGCCACGATGCCATCAACGATTCCGACCGCCCGGATAGCCCGGGGAGAATTACGGGCGCGCGGGTTGGACCCCAGCCAGCAATGTGCGCTTGTGCGGGATGGGTCTCGACAAGCTCGACCAACGGTGATTGAGCAGGGTCTCGACAAACTCGACCAACGGTGATTGGGAAAGGCCTCGATCAGCTCGATCAACGAGGGTCGCGGCACGGGCCTTCTGTCATCCCGGCGAATGCCGGGATCTCCTCGGCCGAACAAGCGCGGGTCGTGAAGATCCCTGATCCAGTCCGGGATGACTGAGGCATGGGGTGCGCTCGCGAAGAGGGCTGCTCAGATGTCGATCGGGATGACGGCGCCGACCACCTGGCCGCGTCCGTAGATCGGGGCTTCCATCATCCGGGCGCGCAGGGGGGCATCGCCCAGCCAGAGCCGGCGCAGCACGGCGCCCATCACCACCGGCCGGGCCCGGATACCGCCGTCGGTGATCTTGATCGCGATGCCGCGGCCGTCGGGCAGGCCGGCGGCGTAGACGCCCTCGGCGCCGTCCTTGGCCACCATGCCCGGGACTCCGCGCATCAGATCGGTGACGTCGCGCCCCGTGCCGCCGACCAACTCCGGGTGGCTGCGCATGGCGTCCGCGATCTCCTTCTCGGCGCCGTCGGTGGCCGAAGCGATGGTGCCGAACATGCGAGCCAGCCCCACCAGGCTGACCGCGAGCGCCGGGGCGCCGCAGCCGTCGATGGACGTCCAGGCGATCCGGACACCGAGGCTGCGAATGGTCTCCAGCACCGCCTGCTGGGCCGGGTGGCCGCGGTTCAGGTAGGTGTCCCGGCGCCACTCGTTGAGCGCGGACGTCGCCAGCATCGCCGCGTGCTTGCCCGAGCAGTTCTGGGCCAGCGACGACGGTCCGCGGCCGGCGGCGATCCACTCGTTGCGTTGGGCGTCCATCAGGGGCAGATCAGGCGTGTTGCGCAGATCGGACTCGTCCAACCCCGCGCCGTGCAGCAGATCGAGCACGGTCTGCAGATGCATCGGTTCGCCGCTGTGGCTGGCGCACGCCACCGCCAACTGATCGGACGGCACCTCCAGCCCGCAGCGCACCATCGCCAGGGCCTGCAACGGCTTCAGCGCCGACCGGGGCAGGATGTCGCTGGTGTAGTCGCCGCGGCTGTACGACACCGAACCGTCCGCCCGGGTGACCACGATGATGCCGCGATGCGCGGACTCGACGAACCCGTTGCGGACGACCTGCGCGATCACCGGGGGGTCGCCGAGATTCACCACGCCCGGAGTCTAGAGAAGTGCCGTCAGGCGCGCCATGGGAGATCCCGGGGCAAGCCCGGGATGACGGCAAACCCGATGCCGACCGGTGCGGCGTCCAGCAACTGCCGGATGGAGATCCCGGGGCAAGCCCGGGAGGACGGCAACTCCCTCGCGGAACCCGCGCGCCAGCCCCCACGTCATCCCGGACGCCGGGATCTCGAAACCGCCGGCCGGGATCTCGAAACCGCCGGCCGGGATCTCGAAACCGCCCGGCCGGGCGCCGACCACCGCCGCTGGTCGAGTCGTCGAGACGCTCCCCGACGCACGGCACCACCGGCCGCTGCCCACCAGGTCAGCTGTGGGTGCGGAAGCCGCCGTTGCTGTAGAGCAGCTGGCCGTTGATCCAGCCGCCGGCGTCCGACATCAGGAAACGGACCAGGTGGGCGGTGTCGCTCGGCGTACCCAGCCGTCCGGCCGGGGTTTGCGCGGTGCCCGACTCGCGAATCTCGTCGGTCATCCAGCCGGTGTCGATCGGCCCCGGATTGATCACATTGGCTCGGACGCCGCAGGCGCCCAACTCGACGCCTGCCGCTACCACGATCCGGTCGAGGGCGCCCTTGCTGGCCCCGTACGGCAGGTTGTGGACGGTGTGATCGCTGGTCAGAGCAATGATCCGGGCTTGCACTTCGGTCGTCTGCTCGGCTGGCAGCCCGGCCGCGAACGCCTTGATCAGGAGCCAGACGGCTCGGGCATTGACGGCGAAATGGCGGTCCCAGCTCTCCACGGTGGTGTCCAGGATCGAACTGTTCACCGATTCGCAATGCGACATGACCAGCCCATGCACAGTGCCGAGTGCCCGGGCTGCGGCGAACAGCTCGGTGGCTGCGTCGACCTCGGCCAGATCGACCGCGACGGTGTCGACCCGGGCACCGAGTTCCCGGCACTGTGCGACGATCTCCGCCGGGTCGTCGCCGCCACGCTCCAAGCCGAGCCGGTCGTCGTAGGGCGCCCAGTGGCTGAGGACCAGATCCCAGCCGTCCTCGGCGAGGCCGCGGGCGATTCCGGCGCCGATCCCACGGGATCGGCCGACCCCGGTGACGACCACGATTCCGCGTCGCTGTGCCATGGGGCTCTCCTTCGGTTGGGGGTCTCGACAAGCTCGACCGACGGTGTTCTGGTCTCGACCGGTGATGGATCAGGGCGAGCTTGCCATCACCAGCTTCAGCGCCACGAATCGCACCCCGGTCGCCACCGCATTGGCGACGGCCAGGACGAGCAACTCGAGCCAGCGGGCGGCGTCCGGAACCATCAGGTGCAGCGCGGCGAGCGAGCCGCCGGTCAAGCCGAGCGCGACCACGAAGGCGAGCAGGCCGGTGGCGTGGTGGGTGACCAAGCCGTCCGAGCCGCGCACACCGAAGGTGATCACCCGGTTCGCGGCGGTGTTCGCCACCGCGGTGACGGCCAGGGCGACCAGGTTCGCCGCCTGGGCGTCGAGAACGACCCGCAGCAGCAGGTACAGCACCGCGTAGGCAACGGTCGACGCCACGCCGATCGCCCCGAACCGGACCAGCTGCCCGAACAGCCCGGCCGGCACACCGGCCACCGCGCCGACCGCCGGCGAGCTCATCGGAGGGCGGGCCAGCTCGGCGCGCACCGCACCGATCGGGATCCGTCCGGTGGTCAGCCCGCGCAGCAGCCGCCACACGCCGCGCAGATCCTCGGTCGCGGTGGCTGCGATGTCGACGGTGGTGCCCGGGTCGTCGATCCAGTCCACCGGCACCTCGTGGATCCGTAGCCCGGACCGTTGCGCGAGCACCAGCAGTTCGGTGTCGAAGAACCAGTTGGTGTCCTCGACCAGCGGCAGTAGCCGCTGCGCCACGTCGGCCCGCATTGCCTTGAACCCGCACTGGGCGTCGCTGAACGACACGGCGAGTGCACCCCGCAGGATCAGGTTGTAGGTCCGCGAGATGAACTCCCGTTTCGGCCCGCGAATCACCCGCGAACCTCTGGCCAGCCGGCTGCCGATCGCGACGTCCGAATGCCCGCTGACCAGGGGAGCGAGCAGTGGCAGCAGCGCGGTCAGGTCGGTGGACAGGTCGACGTCCATGTAGGCGACGACGTCGGCGTCACTGGCCAGCCAGGTCTGCTTCAGCGCCCGTCCGCGGCCCTTGGCGTCGAGATGCACGACCCGGACGCCGTCCAGCTCGACGGCGAGCCGCTGGGCGATCGCCAGGGTGTCGTCGGTGGACGCGTTGTCGGCGATGGTCACCTGGTGTCGGTAGGGCAGGGCGTCGTCCAGGAAGCCGGTGAGCCGCCGGATCGAACGTTCCAGGTCGGCCGCCTCGTTGTACACCGGGATGACGATCTCGACGCTGGCCAACCTCGCGGGCAGCGGATGCCGCCCGCGCGCGGTGTCGTCGGCCAGAGTCATCGCGGCGCTCACTTCGCCGCCGTCAGGTCGTAGACGGTGGTGTTGCCGACCGTCGTCGCGGTGTAGTTCTGCTGCACCCAGGTGGCGATCTCGGACGCCGCCTGGCTGCCGCCGTTCTGGCCGCCGAAGTTGCCGCCGCCGATGAAGTAGTGGATCTTGCCCTGCGCCACCCACTCCTGGAACTGCGCCAGCGTGGGGGACGGGTCGGAGCCGTTGAAGCCGCCGATCGCCATCACCGGATACCCGCTGGCCAGCTGGTAGCTGGCGGCGTTCTGGGCGCCGGTGGTGGCCGCCACCCAGGTGTACTCCGACGCGTTCGCCTGCAGCGCGGTGAGCAACTCCGACGACACCGAGGCTCCGTTCAGCAGCCCACCCGCGCCGCCACCCCGGCCGCCGCCGAAGCCGCCGCCGTCATTCCCGGTGCCAGCGGTACCGCCGGGCTGACCCTGGCTGGTGCCGCCGGGCGGGGTGCCCTGCTGCCCCTGCCCGGTCTGGCCCTGCCCGGTCTGGCCCTGCCCGGTCTGGCCCTGCCCGGTCTGACCCTGCCCGAAGCCGCCCGGACGTCCACCGCCCTGGCCGCCACCGGGGCCACCGCCACCGGGTCCACCGTTGCCGCCGGCGATGCCGGTGCGGGCCGGTCCCGCGGTGACGATCGAACCGGTGTGCGGTGTGGCGGCGGTGTTCACCGAGTAGGCGGCCGGGCCGGCCAGTCCCGCGATGATGGCGGCCGAGATGGCTGCCGTCTGCAGTGCCCGCACCACGGCACGCCCGAACACGAACACCGCCGCGCAACCCACCAGCACCGCGGCCGCGGCGATCGAGATCCACAGGTAGATCCCGCCCGCGACGGAGGCCAGCGCGACGCCCCAGGCGCCGGTGGCCACCGCGGCCACGGCCAGCGCGCCGCGTCCCAGCCAGGTCCGCCGATAGGTCCAGGCAACCGCGCCGCCCAGCGCCAGGGTGCCGCCGATCGCCGGGGCCAGCGCCACCGTGTAGTAGTCGTGGTAGATGCCGGCCATGAAGCTGAACACCAGCGTGTTGATCACCAGCCAGCTGCCGAACAGCACCAACGCCGCGGTCGCCCGCGTCCGATGGGTCTCGGCGGCGGTCCGGAACGTCGTGGCCCAGCCACGGCGTCCGAGCAGGACCAGTGCGGCCACGCCGAGCAGCAGCGCGGCCGGGATCAGCCACGACACCATCTCGCCCGAGACGGTGGTGAACATCCGCAGCAGGCCGAGCTGTCCCCAGCGTCCGGACGTGCCACCGACCGAGCCGGTCTCGTTGCCGTTCAGCCGGCCCAGGCCGTTGTAGCCGAAGGTCAGCTCCAGGATCGAGTTGGTCTGCGAGCCGCCGATGTAGGGACGCCACGACTCGGGCACCAGCTCAACGATCGCCACCCACCAGCCGAAGGCCAGCACCATGGCGCCGAATGCGGTGAGCAGGTCGACGACCTTCTTGCGCCAGGACGCCGGGGCGCCGATCGCGTAGGCCAGCACCAGCGACGGCAGGATGACGAAGGCCTGCAGCATCTTGGCCAGGAAGCCCAGCCCGATCAGGGCGCCGGCGGCCGCCAGCTTCCACCGGGACGCCGTCTCGGCGGCCCGCAGGGTCAGCGCCGCCGCGGCCACGTAGCAGAACACCATCAGTGCGTCCGGGTTGTTGAACCGGAACATCAGGGTGGCCGCCGGGGTGAGCGCGAAGGCCAGCGCGGCGACGATGCCCGCCCAGTGCGCGCGGCGCGCCGAGCCGC
>NZ_JASGEN010000139.1:0-21228 GCF_047606365.1 Micropruina sp.
CCGCCGGCCTGGGCCGCGGGGCGCTGCTGCTGCGGCGCACTGGCCGGACGCTGCTGCTGCGGAGCGGCTGCGCCGGGACGGGGCTGCGGGGTCGCGGACGGACGCTGCTGCGGCGTGCTGGGCCGAGCCTGAGCGGCACCCGGCTTGGCCTGCGGCGTGCCGGGCCGCGGGGTCGCCGACGGGCGCGGAGCCGGAGTCGACTGCGCAGGAGCGGACGACGCGGGAGCGGACGGGGCCGGCGAGGTCGCCGGTGCCGAAGCGGACGCCGCCGGGGCAGCGCTCCGCGGGGCAGATGCACCCGGCTTGGGTGCGGGTGCCTTGGGTGTCGCAGCCTTGGCTGCGGGTGCGCTTGCCGTCTTCTCGGCGGTCAGGCGCTCGTTGAGCCGCCGGACGACCGGCGGTTCGATGGTGGACGAAGCGGACCGGACGAACTCGCCCATGTCATTCAGCTTCTTGAGAAGATCTTTGCTTTCGAGTCCGAGCTCTTTGGCGAGCTCGTAGACGCGGACCTTGGCCACTACTCTCCTTCAGGTCCGCGGGGCGCGCGGACCAGCTAGTTGTTGTTGCTCATTTCGAGGTACTCATCGAGTGGTCATGAGCGTTAGCCCACTTTCTGGTTGGGATCCGCCGGGAGTCGGCGGAGGCGCACCTGCGAGTGTATCGCCGTCGCCCTCGAATCACCCAACCGAGAGCGTGGCGAGGACATTCCCGACCGCTGCGCCGTCCAGGTTGTGGCGCAGTCCGCGTCCGATCGCCTTGGATTTCACGGCCCGTGCGACGCAACCCGGGTGCAGGTAGACACCTCGTCCGGGCAGCTGTTGACGTTCGTCGATCAGCACCGACGAGGCGCCGTCCCAGACCAGGCGGGTCAGGCTGCTCTTGTCGGCCCGGCCGCGACAGCCGGCACACATCCGCTGTGGAGCCGTCATGGGCTCAGGCTAGCGGTCGCCCACAGTCACAGCCGACGCACAGCCCCGCGCCAGCCCACTCCGGGGAACGACCGGTTGAGTAGTCGACATGAACAACACACCCACGGTGAGGATCCACCGGGCAGCGCAGACCGTCGGCGCACGCACCGGAGAAGGGAGCCGCCCTTGACCACCACGATCGACTGATTCCTCTTCCCGCCCGGCCGTTCCCCCGACGGCCGGGTTCAGTCGTTTTCGGACGCCGTCCGTGCAGCCAAACACTTTGTGAAGAAGGTCGGTGCCGGGCTGGGAGCGCCTCTCGGCGCGTGGCCGCTCGCAGCGGCAAGTGTTGGAGCCCGGGGCTACCTCAGCCCGACACCGATCGCCCATCATAGGCGTCAGCGGCGAGCCGCCCAAACTCGGCTAGCGCAGGTCGCCGGCGCGCCAGAGCCGGGCGCAGGCGGTCAGGTCGGCGGCCATCTCCTGGAGTTTGGCCGACCGGGCCAGCGGCTCGAGGCCGCGCAGTTCGGCACTGCCGGCGGACGTCACGTGGCAGAACGCGGCCGCCCGCTCCAGCGCTACCGCGAAGTCGCCGGTGAAGGCGCCGCGCATCAGGTCGTCAGCGACCCGCTGGACGTCCTCGGGTCGCGGCGGGTCGATGCCGGCGACCACATGGTTGGGTTCGGTGAACCGGACGCCGGCCGCGTAGCAGCGCGCCACCCCGGCGGAATCGGTCCGCATCCACTCGCGCAGGAAGTACAGCCGCCACAGGGCACCGGGCAGGGTGCGTGCGGGCCTGGTCGCCCACAGGTCGGCCAGCGTCGACAGGCCGATCTCGCCGACGATGTCGACCAGCCGCTCGGTCACCGCCGGATCGCCGGAGGCACGTCCGGTGTGCAGCAGCACCGCCGCGGTCTCGTGCGCGGCGTGCAACTGCGCGATCGGGTCGACCCCCTCTCCCAGCGCCTCCAGCATCGCTGGGGCACGGAACGCGGGCCTGCGGGGTCGGCTGTTGTCGGACGGCACCCGGACAGGGTAGTCGGCCGCGGGCAAACCGCCGATCGGGCCGGCCGGAGGGTTCTCAGCACCGGCACAGCACCCGCCCACCTGGCTGCCAGCGGCGTCCGGCTCACTGGACTCAGCAGCAATTCGATTCGACACCAGGAGACAGATGGACATCAAGCAGAAGACCGGACTGGCCGTCGGCGCGGCGGTGATCGGCGTCGGCGCGGTACTCGGCATCGGCTACGCCGTCGCCGGCACCGGTGACCAGGCGCAGCCCCAGGCCAGTCAGGCCGCGGACGGTTCCGCACCGGACGGCGGCGGGCCGGGCGGTCAGGGACCCGGCGGCCAGAACGGTCCGGGCGGCATGAGCAACCTCGCCGCGTCGCTGGCCGAGAAACTGGGCCTGGAGGAGAGCACGGTTTCCCAGGCCCTTCAGGAAGTCATGCAGGCCAACCGTCCCGATGGCAACGACCAGGGCCAGGGCACGCCGCCCAGCGCCGGTGCGCAACCCAGCCAGGGCGCCCAGCCGGGCAACGGGCAGAACCGGTCCGACCGCGACGCGACCCTCGCCAAGGCGCTCGCCGAGAAGCTCGGCGTGGACGAGTCCAAGGTCACCGCGGCCCTGGCCGAGATCCGCTCCGAACAGCAGGCGAACCGCACCGACAACGGCGGCGCCCCCGACCCGCAACCCAGCGCGAGCGCCTGATCGGGATCGGGGCTCGACCAGCGGTCCCCTACGCCTGGGTGTCGGGGCGGATGTCGATCCGCCAGCCGGTGAGCCGGGCGGCCAGGCGGGCGTTCTGGCCCTCGCGTCCGATCGCCAGCGACAGCTGGTAGTCGGGCACGATCACCCGGGCGGCCCGGGCGGTGGCGTCGGTGACGATCACCTGGGACACCTTGGCCGGTGACAGGGCTTCCTTGACGAAGACGGTCGGATCCGCGGAGTAGTCGATGATGTCGATCTTCTCCTCGTTCAGCTCGTGCATCACGGCCCGCACCCGCTGGCCCATCGGGCCGATGCAGGCGCCCTTGGCCGAGACGTCCGGGTTGTGTGAGAGCACCGCGATCTTGGTCCGGTGGCCGGCCTCGCGGGCGATCGCCTTGATCTCGACGACGCCCTGCTCGATCTCGGGCACCTCCATCCGGAACAGCTTCTGCACCAGGTTCGGATGGGTCCGCGAGACCACCACCTGCGGGCCGCGCAGCTCCCGGCGCACCGACACCACGTAGACCCGCAGCCGCTTGCCGTGCGAGTAGTCCTCGCCGGGCACCTGCTCGGCCAGCGGCATGATCGCCTCGATGCTGCCCAGGTCGACCCGGACGGTGCGCGAATCGCGGTCCTGCTGGACGACGCCGACCAGGATGTCGCCCTCGACGGCGGAGAAGTGGCCGAACTTCTGGTCGTCCTCGGCCTGCCGGATGCGCTGGTAGATGACCTGGCGCGCGGTGGTGGCGGCGACCCGTCCGAAGCCCTCGGGGGTGTCGTCGTATTCGCCGATCTTCTCGCCCTCTTCGTCCAGCTCGGGCGCGAACACGGTGACGTGCCCGGTCTTCCGGTCGAGTTCGACCCGCGCCCCGGGGACGGCGCCGTCGGTCTTCTCGTAGGCGTTCAGCATCGCGTCCTCGAGCGCACCGATCAGCACGTTCATCGGGATCTCGCGGTCACGCTCCAGTGCTCGGAGGGCTTCCATATCGATGTCCATGTCACTGTCCTTCGTCGTCGATGCTGCGGTTGAGTTCCACCTGGACCACGGCGCGGGTGATCGAGTCCAGGGCGAGCGTGTGCGGGGTGCCTGCCACGTCGAGGGTCACCTCGGTGTCGGTCGTGCCGGTGATCCGCCCGGTGATCTCGCCGTCGGCGGTGGTGGCGCTGATCAGCCGTCCGGTGTTGCGGCGGTAGTGCTTGGCCTCGGTCAGCGGCCGACTCACCCCGCGCGAGGAGACCTCGAGCGTCCAGGGACGGCTGCCCATCGCCGGGGCGTCGTCGAGCACCCGGGAGATCGTGCGGGTAGCGTCGGCGATCTCGTCGAGGGAGGGTCCGCGGCCCTGCGGCCCGTCACCGTCGAGGAAGATCCTGACCACTCGGCGCTTGCCGGCCGGCAGCACCTCGACCCGGTCGACCTCAAGTCCACAGGAGGTGACGACGGGGGTCACCAGATCGGAGACGGTGGTTGGGTCCATGGGGTACTCCTCGATCCGGTTTTTCGGTGCAGTTGTGGCCGTGACGGCTGTCGGAGGAGTTTACCCGGTACCGTCGAGCCCGTGATCGGACGCCGGCTGCTGCTGCTCGGTGGTGTGGCGGCGCTGGCCGGCTGCACCGTCGGCGAGAACGTGCAGTGGCTGCCCTGGAACCCGCCCGAACCGCTGCCGGTGACCGTGCCGTCCGGGCTGGCGGATCGCCTCGCCCGCACGGACGCGCTGGCCGGGCTCCTGCTGGGCCATGCCTCGGCGTGGGGTCTGAGCAGCGGCCGGGTCACGACGTTGGAGTGGTTCCGGAAGGCCACCACCGAACACTTCCAGGTGCTCGCCTCCAGCGATCCCGCCCGACGCCAACACTCCACCACCGCGTTGCCGAGCACGCCGTCCCCCACCCAGCGGACGGCGTCCGCCACCCAAGCCGCACTGGGCAAGGAACTGAGCGCGCTGCGCGCCTTGCACCGGACGTCGGCGCAGCAGGCGGCCGGCCCGGCCGCGCTGCTGTGGGCGTCGCTGGCGGCATTCAGCGCGACCATGGCCGCGGTGCTCCCCACCGGTGTCGGTGCGCTCGGCGACGACGGCACGGACCGCACCCCCGACCTGACCGGGACCGGCGTCGACCAGGTGCTGCAGCTGGGCGCTCAGGCGGTGTACGGCTACGAGATGGCGCTGGCCGCACCGAAGCTCGGCAAGGCCGACCAGGCCGCGCTGCGAGGCAGGTTGCAGCAATGGCAGGCTTTCCGGCCGAAGGTGCTCACCGCGTCCCCGACGTCCGAACTCACCGCCCCCGCGGTGGGCTACGACGTGCGTCCGGCCCGGGACGGCGCCTCGGCCCGGCTGCTCGCCGTCCAACTCGAAACGGCCGCGCTGCCCATGCTCGGCGCCTGGATCGCCGGGACGTCGTCCGCAGCAGAGCGGCGGGTCGGCATCGACGCGCTCGCCGACAGCAACTCGGCTCTGGTCCGCTTCGGCGGTGCCGCCCTGCGCTGGCCCGGCTGGCCCAGCTGAGACGACCGGAGATCCCGGCGTACCAGGAGTGGGACGAAAAGAACCGTCCCCGCGTACCGGCTAGCCGACGTAGCTGAACCAGGTGTCCCAGGCGAGCTTGAGGGCGAGGGCGGAGACCACCAGCAGGAAGACCTTGCGGACGAAGGTGTTGCCCTGCTTCAGCGCCGTCCGGGCGCCCAGGAAGCCGCCGGTCAGGTTGGCGGCACCCATCAGCAGGCCGAGGCCCCAGAGCAGGTTGCCGGTGAACGCGAAGGCGACGATCGCCGCGGCGTTGGTGGTCAGGTTGGCGAGCTTGGCCAGGGCGCTGGAGGCCAGGAAGTCGTGGCCGATGATCGACACCAGGGCGATCACGAAGAAGGTGCCGGTGCCGGGTCCGATGAAGCCGTCCCAGGCGCCGACCACCAGGCCGATGGCCGCCATCCGCAGCCGGGCGTCGTTGCCGGTGTGCTTGACGTGGGCGTGCAAACCGAGATGCGGGCGCCGCCAGGTGTACCAACCGACCCCGACCACGGCGGCCAGCACCAGCGGCGTGAAGTGCTGCCGGGGCAGGAAGTGGGTCAGCTGCGCGCCCGCCGCCGAGCCGACCGCAGCCATCACCAGCAGCGGCCAGGCCAGCGACCAGTTCACCCGGATCGAGCGCAGGTAGGTGGCGCTGGCGGTCGCCGTCCCCAGGAACGAGGGCAGCTTGTTGGTGCCGGCGATCGTCGCCACCGGCACCTCGGACGGCAGCGCGATCAGCAGCGCAGGCAGCTGGATCAGTCCCCCGCCGCCGACCACGGCGTCCACCCAGCCGGCGACGAAGGACGCCGCCACCAGCAGTGCCAGGGTGAGCAGCGGCAGTTCCAGGCCGGTGATCATCGCGGCCGCGGCGACGGGTACCCGACGCCGGCGCCGAGCGAACGATAGGTTCCCGAGCCCGACCCGATCACGACTTCAGCAGCGCGATCAGTTCCTCGGCGGCACCCTCGGCGTTCAGCTCGGTCCGCTCACCACTGGCCCGATCGCGCACCTCGATCAGCCCGGACGCCAGCCCGCGCCCGACCACCACGGTGGTGGGCATGCCCAGCATCTCGGCGTCGGTGAACTTCACCCCGGGACTGGCCTTGCGGTCGTCCAGCAGCACCTCGATGCCGGCGGCGGACAGCTCCAGCGCCAACCGTTCGGCGTAGTCGAACATCGCCGCGTCCTTGCCGGCCGGCACGATCTGGACGTCGTAGGGCGCCAGCGTCCGCGGCCAGGCCAAGCCGCGCTCGTCGCAGTGCGACTCGGCGACCGCGGCCACCGCGCGGGAGACCCCGACGCCGTAGGAGCCCATGGTGACGGTGACCAGCTTGCCGTTCTCGTTGAGCACCTTCAGGCCCAGCGCCTCGGCGTACTTGCGGCCCAACTGGAAGATGTGACCCATCTCGATGCCGCGCGCCAGGCTCAGCGGGCCCGAACCGTCCGGAGCCGGGTCACCCTCACGAATCTCGGCGACATCGAGGACGCCGTCGGAACGGAAGTCGCGCTCGCAGACCAGGTCGTAGACGTGATGACCGGCCTCATTGGCGCCGGTGATCCAGCGGGTGCCGGCCACCACCGCCGGGTCGGTGAGGTACATCACCTTGCCGGCGGGCGGTTCGTCGCCCTCGAACTCGCCGACGCCCAGCGCGGCCGGGCCGATGTAGCCCTTCACCAGATCGGGGTGGGCCTCGAAGTCGGCCTCACCGAACGGCTCCACGTCGGCGGGCGCGACCGCGGCCTCGAGCCGCTTCATGTCCACCTCACGGTCGCCGGGCAGGCCGATCGCCAGCGGCGTCCGGGTGCCGTCCGGGTTGCGCAGCATGAACAGCACGTTCTTCAGCGTGTCGGACGCCTGCCAGGCCCGGTCGGAGCGGGGGAAGCGGGCGTTGCTGAGCGCCACCAGGGATTCGATCGTGGGGCTGTCCGGGGTGTCCTCGACGTGCGCGGCGGGCACACCGGAGGCATCCTGCACCTCGGCGAGCGGACGGACCACCGCCTCGACGTTGGCGGCGTAGCCACCGGGCGAACGGACGAAGGTGTCCTCGCCCGACTCGGCCACCGCCAGGAACTCCTCCGAGGCCGAACCACCCATCGCACCGGAGGTGGCCTGGACGATCACGAACTCCAGGCCGAGCCGGTTCATGATCGCGATGTAGGCCTCGCGGTGCGCCTGGTAGGACGCCTCCAGTCCGGCGTCGTCGATGTCGAAGGAGTAGGAGTCCTTCATCACGAACTCGCGGCCGCGCAGGATGCCGGCCCGGGGCCGGGCCTCGTCGCGGTACTTGGTCTGGATCTGGTACAGGCTCAGCGGCAGGTCCTTGTACGAGCTGTACAGGTCCTTCACCAGCAGGGTGAACATCTCCTCGTGGGTCGGCCCGAGCAGGTAGTCGCCACCCTTGCGGTCGGCGAGCCGGAACAGGTTGGGCCCGTACTCGGTCCACCGGTTCGTCGCCTCGTAGGGTTCCCGCGGCAACAGCGCCGGGAAGCGCACCTCCTGGGCGCCGATGGCGTCCATCTCTTCGCGGACGATCGCCTCGACCTTGGCCAGCACCTTCAGGCCCAGCGGCAGCCAGCTGTAGATGCCCGGGGCGACGCGCCGGATGTAGCCGGCGCGGACCAGCCAACGATGGCTGGCGACCTCGGCGTCGGCCGGGTCGTCGCGCAGCGTGCGGACGAACAACTGGGACAAGCGGGTGATCACGGCGATCAGCCTAGTGGTTCCCGCACCGCTCCCCTCGCCCGAGGAGCGTCGGCGGATGCCGCTGCCCGCGGACTGCCCGGCATGGTGAGATATCCGCGAGCATCGAACGGCCGGAGGACGCCCATGGAAATTCTGCTGCTGGTGGTGGGTTGCGTCAGTACCGTGCTGGCGGCGTCCTGGCTGTGTCAGCGGGTGCCCGTGCCGGCGCCGCTGCTGCTGCTGGTGATCGGCGCCGTCGGATCGTACGAGCCGTGGTTCCCGCTACCCGAGCTGACCGCCGAGATGGCGCTGTTCGGCTTCCTGCCGCCGCTGCTCTACGCCGCCGCAGTGAACACCTCGCTGGTCGACTTCCGCACCAACCTGGCCGCCATCGGGTACCTGTCGATCGGGTTCGTGCTGTTCTGTGCGCTCGGCGTCGCCCTGGTGATCACCGGGATGCTGCCGGTGCCGTTCGCCGCCGCCTTCGCGGTGGGCGCCATCGTCGCTCCCCCGGACGCCGTCGCGGCCGTCGCGGTCGCCCGACAGGCCGGTCTGCCCCGCCGGGTGGTCACCATCCTGGAGGGCGAGTCGCTGCTCAACGACGCCACCGCCCTGGTCAGCCTGCGCACCGCTGTCGCCGCCCTCGGGGCGTCGGTCACCCTGACCGAGGTGGGCACCGATCTGGCGCTCGCCGTCTTCGTCGGCCCGCTGGCCGGGTTCGTGGTCGCCAAGATCTCCATCTGGCTGTTCGGGATCTTCACCGACGCGATCACCAGCACCACCCTGACCTTCCTGATCCCGTTCGCCGCCTACGCGCTGGCCGAGAGCTTCCACGCCTCCGGTGTGCTGGCCGTGGTGGTCGCCGGGTTGATGGTCGGCCATGTCACGCCCGTGGTCCGCTCGGCACCCGCCCGGTTGTCCACCTGGATGAACTGGTCCACGATCCAGTACGTCCTGGAACACACGGTGTTCCTGCTGATCGGGCTGCACACCCACCAGATCCTGGACGCCGCCGCCCAGTACCCGGTGTCGAACCTGACCATCGCCGGGGCGTCCCTGGCGGTGCTGGCGGCGGTGATCGGCTCGCGGACCGTCTACGTGATGGCGGTCCGGCCGTTCCTCGACCGTAAGCATCGCGCCTTGTCGTGGCAGGAGGCCCTGATCGTTTCGTGGGCGGGAATGCGTGGCGTCGTGACGCTGGCGGCCGCACTGACCCTGCCGGTCGAGACGCCGCTGCGGCCGGTGCTGCTGCTGATCGCCCTGGTCACCGTGGCCGGCACGCTGCTGATCCACGGCCTCACCCTGCCGCTGGTGGCGCGCAGCCTCGGCGTCCACGGCCCCGATCCACGCGAGGACGCCCTGCAGGAGGCGATGGTGACCCAACGCTCGGTGATCGCCGGGGTGGCGGCGATGAAGGCCGCCGCCGATCCCGCGGACGCCGAGGTGGTGCGCGGGCTCAAGGAATCGGCCAAACGCCGGGTCGACCTGCAGTGGGAGCGGCTCGGCATGGCCCGCGACGGGCAGAAGACGGAGAGCCGGGCGATGGCCTATCGACGGCTCAGGCTGGTCGGGCTGAACGCCGAGCGGGCCAAGCTCCTGGAGATCCGCGACCGCGGCTTCGCCGACCACGAGGTGCTGAGTTCGTTGCTGTCCGAGCTGGACGTCGAGGAGGCCACCCTGCTGTCGCGCGAGCACCGGGAGCGCGAGGTCCGGGCGGCGGGCCCTCGTCCGGCCGGTGAGGCTCCGTGCGTCCATCTGGACGCGGCACCGGCCGAGGTCGACTTCGAGGCACACGGCGACTGCCTCGACTGCGTCGCCGCCGACCAGGATCCGGTCGAGCTGCGGATGTGCCTCAGCTGCGGGCACATCGCCTGCTGCGATTCCTCACCCGGCAAGCACGCCACCCTGCACTTCCGGCAAACCGGCCACCCGGTGATGCGCTCCATCGAGCCCGGCGAGCACTGGCGGTGGTGCTACATCGACCAGCTGCATGACGAGGGGCCCGACGATCAGTAGTAGGTGACGGTGATCTTCGATCCGGAGAGCTTGGCCTGGAAACCGGTCAGCTTGATGTCCTTGTACCAGTACCGGCCCGAGACCCGGGCGTCGCGCGCGTAGAAGTGCACGGTCGCCTTCATCTTCGCCTCGGCCCAGCCCGCCGACGAGGTCAGCTTCGGCTTGGCCGAACTCACCTTGCCACCGGACCGCGTCGTCCAGCGGATGGTGCCGGTCTGCAGCTTCACACCGCTGGGCACCCGGACGCCGAACCCGCACCCGGACGGCCGGACCGTCTTCTGCTTCAGGCACCAGGAGTACTTCGTCTTGGCCGCCTTGAGGATCGCCGACTTCCCCGCTGAACTGAGCGCCAGCTTGGCGCTGCCCGCGGTCTGCGCCTCCAGGCTGCCGACGGTGATCTTCACCGAGCCGACGGACAGGTTCCGGTTGGTCGCGGTGACCGGATAGACGCCGGGGAACAGCGACACGAACGCGGCCTTGGCCTGCACCCCGGCCAGACTGACCTCGGTGGAGCGTCGCAGCATCGAGATGTCGACCTTGGCGGCGATCTGGGCGAGCCGGAACTGGTCGCCCACCCGGGTCACCTCGAAGGTCGCCGACACCGGCTTGCCGTCGAGGCTGTAGCTGGCCGCGACGCTGGTGGCGTTGGGATCGGTGACCTCGGTGACCGACACGTCGGCCACCTTGCCGGCGGTGGACTTGGCCAGAACCGCGTTGGTCAGGAAGGTGGTGTCACCACTCGGCGCGGACGCCGCCAAGCTCATCGCGGTGGTGGCGTCACCGGTGCCGAGTGCACGCAGGTAGGCGGCCACGGCGTCCGATGCCTTCGGGGTGGGCACCTGCGGCTGGGTCGACTGCTGACCCGGGCCCGGCGGCGTCGAGACGCCCGGGCTGGGATCGGCGGAGGTGCCGTTGTTGTTGCGGACCACCCAGACGACTCCCGCGATCAGCGCCAGCACCACGGCGACGCCAATCAGTCCGAACAACAGCCGCTTGGACCGGTCGGGCGAGTTCGACGGCGGTGGCGGCGCACCCCAGGACTGCTGGGGCGGCTGGCCGCCGTACTGCCCCGGAGGCGGACCGTATTGCCCGTAGCCGCCCGGCTGCTGCGGCTGGCCAGGCTGTTGCGCCCAACCACCGGGCTGCCCGCCGGCCGGAGGCCAGTTCTGGGGCGCGGGCTGACCGGGAAGCGGCTGGCTGGGAGGCTGCTGGCCGGAGACCGGCTGGCCGGGAACTGGTTGACCGCCCCAGCCTGTACCCGGTCCAGCTGGTGTGCCAGCTCCGCCCGGTACACCCTGCCCACCGGGTCCGCTGGATCCACCAGGAGGTGGGTATCCCTGCCCGCCTTGCCACGCGCCGGGGTCTGGGCCACTGCCTCTCGGGGGAAAAGGTCCGTTCTGACTCACCTGCGTGTCCTTTCCGATGAGGCGACAGTGTACGGTTCAGCGGGCCGGAGACGACACGGCACCCCGACGCTATTCTCAGCGGCATGCAGCACGAGGAATCAGGGGGCCGCTGGCCGACGTCGGTCTACGGGGTCGGCGACGAGCCCGATCCCCGATTCAGCCTTGCCAACGAGCGCACCTTCCTCGCCTGGATCCGCACCGGTCTGGCCTTCGTCACCGCGGGCCTCGGTGTCGCCGCACTGGCCCATTTCGCCCCGGCGACGGGCAGCCGGTTCATCATCGCCGGCGTGGTGATGCTGAGTTGCGGCGTGCTGTGCGGCTTCACCGGTTTCACCCGCTGGGCACGCAACGAGCGCGCGATGCGGCTCGGAACGCCGCTGACCCGGCCGTCGGTGCTGCCGATGCTGTCGGTGATCCTGTTGCTCATCGCCGGCCTGGCCGCCTTCAGTCTGCTCAGCTGATGGACGGCCCGATCGAACGCCCCACCGGAGTGTGGGATCCCGGTCTCCAACCGGAACGGACGTCACTGGCCTGGCAACGGGTCAATCTGGCCGGGCTGGGAGCGAGCCTGGTCAGCGCCCGGCTGGTCGCCGAGGTGGCGCCTGCGATCGGCTACACCCTGGCCGCGCTGAGCGCGACGATCGCGGGAGCGGTCACCTTCATCCATAGCCGCCGGCTGGCCAGCACCCTGCGGGCGCTGTTCGTGGGCCACCGGCTGCCGGACGCCCGGGTGTTCGCGTTGCTGGTGCTGCTGCTGGTGCTGATCGCGCTGGGCGGGCTGCTCTTCGTGATCGGAGGCACGGTTCTCTAGCATTTCTTCGGCTCGATTCGAGGAAAGTACTTTCCAGAGTGGAAAGTACTTGCTAGGTTGGAGACATGGAACCGACGAACTACCAGCTGGCGCTCAGCCAGGCCGATGAACTGGCGCTGCGTAGCCATCGCTCGGCGCGCTGGCTGGCCCGCTACTACCTGATCTTCGGCGTCGCGTCGCTGCTGATCGCGCCGGCCTTCGGCGTGCTGCACGGTGTGGCCTGGACGATCGTGCTGACCGGACTGTGGGGTGCGCTGATCCTCGGGATCAGCCTCTACGCCGCGAAGCAGCGGACGATGGTGCGTGGCGGCGCCCGAATCCACGGCTGGGTGATGGCGGTGTGGACGCTGGTCTGGGTCGCCACCGTCGTGCTCGGCAACATCTACGAACTGGCCTGGCCGTGGTGGGTTGCCGGCGGCGTCGCGATGCTGGTCACCTGCTTCATCGGCGCCCGGGCGGTGCTACGCCGGACGAGGCTCCAGTCATGATCGACGAGCAGTTCCACTCCCCCGTCCGGTTCTCGATCATGGCTTCCCTGGTCGGCCTCGACCGGGCCGAGTTCGCCTTCGTCCGCGACGCCATCGGAGCCTCCGACTCGACGCTGTCGAAGCAGGCCGCCGCGCTGGAGGCGTCCGGCTATCTGAAGATCACCAAGGGCCACGTCGGCAAGAGACCACGCACCTGGTACTCACTCACCGATCAGGGTCGGACGGCGTTCCGCGGCCATCTGGACTCGCTGCGCTCGCTCGCCGAAGCCGCCGCCGAGTACACCGGCCAGGGCTCCGGCTGACGCTCTGATCCACTGAGCCCGCCGGTCGAGCTCATCGAGACTCTGACTACAGCGCCACAAGGGGTTTCGACAAGCTCAACCAACGGCGGAAGAAGCTCGGCCCACGGCTGCCGACAGCGCTGATCCGCTTCTCATCTTCCGGGCCGTCGGCCCGTCCCGCTCCTACCCCGGCAGCGCCGTGCCCGAAACACGGCCCACCCACACCGAAAGGAATCGTCATGCCCATTTCCGTCACCCAACTGCTCGCGATCATCGTCGAACTGGCTCTGATGCTGGTGCTGCCCGTCGTGGCGGCGGTCTGGTGGTGCCGGCGCCGGCGGGTGCCCGGCTCGGTGCCGCTGATCGCCGCCGGCTGCTATCTGCTGAACCTGGTGGTCAACGTGCCGTTGGTGGCCGTGGTGTACCCGACCCTCGGGCTGCCGCCGCTGGCCACCCTGGCGCTCACCGCACTGACCTACGGGGTCTGTGAAGAACTGGCCCGGTGGCTGTCGTTCCGGATCGGCCCGCTGCGCCGGTACCGCGACGGCGACGGCGCCATCGCGGCCGGTATCGGGCACGGCGGCACCGAGGCGATCATGTTCGGGCTGCCCTACCTGCTCGGCACCCTCAGCCTGCTGCTGGCGCCGTCGTCCCTGCCGCCGGAGACCGTTGCCCAGCTGAGCGCCGCCGACCCGTGGCTGTTCATCGGGACCGGGCTCGACCGGCTGCCGGCGATGGCGGGCCACCTGGTCTTCGCGCTGCTGATCGTGCTCGCCTACCGGAAGGGCGCGCGTTACCTGCTGCTGGCGATCGGCGCGCACGCGGCTCTCGATTTCACCATGTTCGCGCTGCGCGACTACGCACCGACGCCGCTCTTCATCGCCATCTGGGCTCTGATCGGAGTGGTGGCGCTGCTGCTGGCCGTCCGGCTGTGGCGCCGGACGCCGGCAGCCGCGGTGTAGGCTCCGCGGGCCGGAGATGAGATGCCGGCCAGGCGGAGCAGAGTGACGCGGAGCGCATGACACAGAACACCCCTAAGCACCCGGAGCCGGGCCGATCGGAGGCCGCCCCGACGGGCGGGTTGTCGGTCGGGCAGGGTGCGGCGCTGAGCATCGGCGCCGTGCTCGGCACCGGCGTCCTGACCCTGCCGGCGCTGGCCGCCGAGATCGCCGGACCGGCCAGCCTGCTCTCCTGGCTGGCCCTGATCCTGCTGTCGGTGCCGCTGGCCGGCACCTTCGCCGCGCTGGGCGCCCGCTACCCGGACGCCGGAGGCGTCGCCACCTACGTCCGGCGCGCCTTCGGTGACCGGACGGCGGCGATGATCGGTTGGTGCTTCTACACCGCGGTGCCGGCGGCGGCGCCCGCGGCGGCGATGATGGCGGGCCGCTACGTGGCCGATGCGGTCGGCGGCGGCCGGAGCACCGAGATCGCCACCGCCGCGGTGCTGACCGTGATCGTCTGGGCTTTGAACGCGGTCGGCCTGCGACTGTCCGGACCCGTCCAACTCGGGTTGGCAGCCGTCCTGGCCGCGCTGATGGTGCTCACCGTCGTCGTCGCGCTGCCACATGTCCGCCCGGACGCCGTCGGCCCGCTGCTGCCGCACGGCTGGGGATCGGTGGCGGCCGCGGCCGGCCTGCTGGTCTGGGCGTTCGCCGGCTGGGAGGCGATGTCGTCGCTGGCCGCCGAATACCGCGATCCGGCACGCAGCGTGCCGCGGGCGACCACGATCGCGCTGATCGCCGTCGGCGTGCTGTACCTGGCGCTGGCCGCCACCACCATCCTGGTGCTCGGCCAGCAGGCCGGGGCCAGCGTCGCCCCGCTGTCCGACCTGATGGCGCTGGGCGTCGGGCCGGTGGCCCGCCCGGCCACCGCGGTGGTCGCGGTGCTGCTCACCATCGGCACGATGAACACCTTCTTCGCCGGCGCCGCCAAGCTGGGTGCCGCGCTGGCCCGGGACGGCGCGCTGCCGGCCTGGTTCGCCCAAGGCAGCACTGCCGGCACGGTGCCGCGGCGCAGTCTGCTGATCGTCGGCGGCGGTGCGCTGCTGTCGCTGCTGGTGACCGGCGTGGCCGGGCTGGATCTGACCACCGTGATGCTGCTGGCCACCAGTTCGTTCACCGCGGTCTACCTGGTCGGCAGCGCCGCGGCCGTCCGGCTGCTACCGCCCGGTTGGCCGCGGCGCGGGTCGTTCATCGCGACGGCCGCATCGCTGGCGCTCGCGGTCAGCATCGGTTGGCCGATGTTGTGGCCGGCGGGGGTGTCGGCTGCGGCCGCGCTCTACCTGGCGTTCCGGCGTCGGGGCTAGGGGTTGTTGCGAGAGCCCGATCGGAGGCTGTTCCGCGCAGAGGTGGCGGCTATTCGGCCTTGTCGGCGCGGATGAAGGCGCTGGCGAAGGCACCGGCCAGGCCGGTCACCGCGTCCGCCACGGTGAGGCTGTCCGGTAGCGCGTCCTCGACGGTGCCGGCGAGGTCGTGGAGATCCTCGTCGGTGTATTCGCGGGTGAGTTGCACGGTGGCGTTGTCGAAGCCCGCGTTGCGCAGCTTCGCCTGGTAGTCCTCGGTGGTGAGTGCGCCGGAGATGCAACCGGTCCACAGCTCGACCACGGTCATCAGGCGCGGCTCAAGATCGCGCAGCAGCACGATGTCGGCGACCGCGAACCGGCCGCCCGGGCGGAGCACCCGGAACGCCTCGGCCAGCACCCGGTCCTTGTCGGTGGAGAGGTTGATCACACAGTTCGAGATCACCACGTCGACGCTGTCGTCCGGCAACGGCAGGTCTTCGATGGTGCCGCGCAGGAAGCGGGCGTTCTCGATACCCGCCTCGGCGCGGTTCCGTTCGGCCAGCCGCAGCATCTCCTCGGTCATGTCGACGCCGTAGGCGGTGCCGTCCGGGGCCACCCGGCGGGCGGACAGCAGCACGTCCAGGCCGCCACCGGAGCCGAGGTCGAGCACGTCCTGCCCGGGCGCCAGGTCGATCAACACGGTCGGATTCCCGCACCCCAGGGACGCCCCCAGCGCGGTTTCGGAGGGTGCCGCGTCCGCGTCGTAGAGGTCGGCGGTGATCGGATCGGCGGAGGTGTCCGCGCAACAACCCGACGGGCCGCAACATGATCCGGGTTCGCCGGCCAGAGTCAGCTGAGCGGCGGTGGCGTAGCGCTGCCGCACCGCCTCACGCAGCTGTGTCGCGTCCTGCCTGTCCAGTGTCTCGCTCATCACGCACCCCTACGAGTTCGATGGTTATCGAAACAACATCCTTCTCCGATGATTCGATATCTGTCAAGATAGACCTCGTGAATGAGCTGCCGATCGTCGCCTCCGACACCTGCTGCGGGTTGACCGGCACCGTGATCGACGCCGAATCGGCGACCCGGATCGCGCCGATGTTCAAGGCGCTCGGTGACCCGGTGCGGTTGCGCCTTGCTGCCCTGATCGCCAGCCGTCCGGAGGTCTGCGTCTGCGACCTGCAGACGCATTTCACCTTGTCCGGGCCCACTATCAGCCATCATCTGAAGGTATTGCGCGAGGCGGGCCTGATCGGCGGCGAACGGCGCGGCACCTGGGTCTACTACTGGATCAACCCGGACGCCCTACGCTCGCTCAGCGTGCTGCTGAGTCCCGCTCCTGCTGCGTCCGCGGTCGTCGACTGAGCCGTGTCAGTGGGTGGCTCCGGCGTCCTCGGGGAGCACGCAGCCGACCTGCCGACGCAACTCGTCCAGCACCTCCATGACGGCGATGCTGTCGTCGAGGGTGAGCCGGGGGCTCTCGGTCAGCCCCTCACGCAGGCAGCGTTCCACCTCGAGCGCCTGGAAATGCATGCCGCGCGAGGTGCGGTGCGGCTCGAAGGTCTCGGCGAGTTCCTGGCGTCCGGTGTAGCGGCGCACCGTCGTCCAGTTGTAGAAGGCGCCGTCGAGTTCGAGGAAGCCGTCGGTGCCGATCACCGCCCCGCGGGACGGTCCGGCGCTGAGCATGGTGGTGTGGCTCTCCGAGAGCGCGCCGCCAGCGTGGATCAGGGTCGTCGCGACCTCGGCGTCCACTCCGGTGGCGGCGAGAGTGCCGCGGGCCACGATCTCGGACGGCACGCCGAGCAGGTCGAGCGCAAACGAGACGTTGTAGACGCCGAGGTCGAGCAGGGCGCCGCCGGCCAGCTGCGGGTTGTGCAGGCGTCCGTTGGGGTCGGGGTTCAGCTTCTGGCTGTGGTCGGTGATCACCGCGCGCACCTCGCCCAGCGAACCGTCGGCGATCCTGGCCCGGACGAAGTCGGTGGAGGGCAGGAACCGCGTCCACATCGCCTCCATCGCGAAGACGCCGGCGGCGCGGGCGGCGTCCGCGACCTGCCGGGCCTGCGCCGCGGTGACCGTGAACGCCTTCTCGACCAGTACTGGCTTGCCGGCCCGGATCGCCAGCAGCGCGTGCTCGGCGTGGAAGTTGTGGGTGGTGTTGACGTAGATCGCGTCCACCTCAGGATCGGCGACCAGCGCCTCATACCCGGCATGCGCCGTCGGAATCTCGAACCGGTCCGCGAACGCCTGCGCCTTGGCCCCGTCCCGGGCGGCCACCGCCTGCAGGTGCAGCCCCTCGGTGCGCAGGTTCTCGGCGAAGACCCCAGCGATTCCCCCGGCTCCCAACAAGCCCCAGCGGATGCGGTCCGTCATCGGTTCTCCTTCGATCGGCTTCGGTCGAGTCTTTCAGATCGCCCGGGTGGCACGAGAAGAACCGTCCCCCGGCGTTCGAAAATCGCACGTGGGAGAACCGTCCCCGGGTGTGCGAGGTCAGTAGAGGACGGTGGCGAACTGGCCGGCGATGGTGAAACCGGTGCGCAGGTAGGTGCGGACGGCTCGGGTGTTGAAGTCATTGACGTACAGCGACACCACCTCGTGATCTTCGAGGATGTGCCGGGTGGCGGCGGCCATGGCGGGGGCGGCGAGACCGCGTCCGCGCAGCCGGGGGTCGAGCCAGACGCCCTGGACCTGGGCGATGCCGCCACAGCTGATGCCGACGTCGGCCTTGAACACCACGGCGCCGGTGTCGTCGACGACGCCCCAGGCGCGTCCGCTCTCGACGGTGCTCTGGCAGTGGATCCGGTAGCCGTTGCGGCCGCCGCCGGCGGTCGGGTCGACGCCCACCTCCTCGGTGTACATCGCGATCGCGGCGGCATGGTACGAGGGGAACTCGGCCATGGTGATCCGGCGCACCGGGACGTCCATCGGCAGCGACGCCACCCGGCGGGTGACCATCAACGGTTGTCGGGGGCGGATCTCACGCTGCCCCGCATAGCTACGGCTCCGGACGGCGAGCGCACGATGCAGCGCCAGCGCCGTCCCGCTCTCCCCCACGATCGACTGGCACCAGCGGTGCTGTCCGAGTGCGTCGGCGAAGGCCGCGAGCGCGGCGTCCCGCTCGTCGGGCTCGCAGTAGGCGAACGCGGGCACCAGGTTCGAGCCGGCGTGCAGCAGGTGCCGGGGTGCCTCCGCGGGCCAGCCGTAGAGGGTGGCCGGCGAGCCGTGCCGCAGCACGCCGGCGTCCACCCGAGAGGCGATGAACAGGTTGCCGACCGGATCAGCGGAGACCAGGCGCCGCACCAGGGCGTCGTCGCACGCGTCCAGCACCCGCGCGCGTTTCATTCCCTGGATTCCCGGTTCAGCTGACGGACACCATCGGTGCGCCCACAGGCGCCCCTTCCGGGGCCTCCTCGGCGATCCGATTGGCTTCGGCGATCAGGGTCTCGACGATCTGGTCCTCGGGGACGGTCTTGATCACCTTGCCCTTGACGAAGATCTGGCCCTTGCCGTTGCCGGACGCCACCCCCAGGTCGGCCTCGCGGGCCTCACCCGGACCGTTCACCACACAGCCCATCACGGCCACCCGCAGCGGCATCTGCAGACCTTCCAGGCCTTTGGTGACCTCTTCGGCGAGGGTGTAGACGTCGACCTGGGCGCGTCCGCAGGAGGGACAGGAAACGATCTCGAGGTGCCGCGGCCGCAGGTTCAGCGACTCCAGGATCTTGATCCCGACCTTCACCTCTTCGGCCGGCGGCGCCGACAGCGACACCCGGATGGTGTCGCCGATGCCCTTGGCGAGCAGCGCACCGAACGCCACCGAGGACTTGATGGTGCCCTGGAAGGCGGGCCCGGCCTCGGTCACGCCGAGGTGCAGCGGGTAGCCGCAGGCGTCGGACAGCAGTTCGTAGGCGCGCACCATCACCACCGGATCGTGGTGCTTGACCGAGATCTTGAAGTCGCGGAAGTCGTGCTCTTCGAACAGCGACGCCTCCCACAGCGCCGATTCGACCAGCGCCTCCGGCGTCGGCGCGCCGTACTTGGCGAGCAGCCGCTTGTCGAGCGAACCGGCGTTGACACCGATCCGGATCGACACCCCCGCATCGGACGCCGCCCGCGCGATCTGCTTCACCTGGTCGTCGAACTGGCGAATGTTGCCCGGGTTCACCCGGACGGCGGCGCAGCCGGCATCGATCGCGGCGTACACGTACTTGGGCTGGAAGTGGATGTCGGCGATGACCGGGATCTGGCTCTTCTTGGCGATGATGTGCAGCACGTCGGCGTCGTCCTGGCTGGGCACCGCGACCCGGACGATGTCGCAGCCGGTCGCGGTCAGTTCGGCGATCTGCTGCAGCGTGCCGTTGATGTCGGTGGTCTTGGTGGTGGTCATCGACTGCACCGAGACCGGCGCGTCGCCACCGACCAGAACCTTGCCGACCCGGATCTGCCGGGTGGGCCGGCGCGGGGCCAGAACGGGCGGCGGAGTGGCGGGCATGCCCAGGTTGACGGTCATGGACTCCTCGTTCGACAGGCGGCGGCCGACGGCCGCCGCGAGACAGCCTACTCGGGCGCCGCCGTCCGCACCTGAGTCGGGTTGCGAGGCTCAGCTGCGCTGGGTGTCCAGGAACTCGGCGATCCGTCCGATCGCCTCGGTGAGCACCTCGGCGTCCGGCAGCGTGACCAGCCGGAAGTGGTCGGGTTCGGGCCAGTTGAACCCGGTGCCGTGGGTGACCAGGATCTTCTTGGTGCGCAACAGGTCGATCACGAACGCCTCATCGTCGACGATCGGGTACACCTCGGGGTCGAGCCGCGGGAAGCAGTACAGCGCACCCATCGGCTCGACGCAGCTGACCCCGGGAATCTCGTTGAGCAGCCGCGCGGCCAGCTTGGACTGGTCGTAGAACCGTCCGCCGGGAACGATCAGTTCGTTGACCGACTGGTAGCCGCCGAGCGCGGTCTGAATGGCGTGCTGCGCCGGCACGTTGGAGCACATCCGCATGTTCGACAGCAGGGTCAGGCCCTCGAGGAAGTCGGTGGCCAGGTGCTTCGGTCCCGACACCATCACCCAGCCGGCCCGGTAACCGCAGACCCGGTACGCCTTGGACAGGCCCGAGAAGGTGAGGCAGAGCACATCGTCGCCGGCGAAGGTGGCCGCGTGGTGGTGGACGGCGTCGTCGAAGATGATCTTCTCGTAGATCTCGTCGGCCATCACCACCAGGTCGTGCCGGCGGGCGATGTCGATCAGCCCGCGCACGGTGTCCTCGCTGTAGACCGCGCCGGTCGGGTTGTTCGGGTTGATGATCACCAACGCATGGGTGTTCTCGGTGATCAGCGACTCGATCTCTTCCAGATCGGGGTTCCAGTCGTTGGCCTCATCACACCGGTAGTGGACGGGGACGCCACCACACAGGCTGACCGCACCCGTCCACAGCGGATAGTCGGGCGCCGGCACCAGGATTTCGTTGCCGTTGTCGAGGAAGGTCTGCAGCACCATCATGATCAGCTCGGAGACGCCGTTGCCGATGTAGACGTCGTCGACCCCGGTGTGCAGCAGCCCCTTCGACTGGTAGTACTGCGCCACCGCGGTGCGCGCCGAATAGATGCCGCGCGAATCCGAATAGCCCTGCGACTGGGGCAGATGGTGCACCATGTCGGCGAGGATCCGCTCCGGAGCCTCGAAGCCGAACGGTGCGGTGTTGCCGATGTTCAGCTTCAGGATCTTGTGCCCCTCGGCCTCCAGCCGCTGAGCCTCGACCAGGATCGGACCCCGGACGTCATAACGGACGTGCTGCAGCTTCTGGGACTGGACGATGCGACGCATGGACCCCAGTCTCTCAGCCGCGACGGTGTTGCTTCCGACAAGCTCAACCAGCGGCGAGGAGGCGATTGAGTTCGGCCAGGGTGGACGCGGTGCCGTCGGTGTCTCGGGCGATCCGGGCCACCTCGGACGCGCGGGGGCGGTAGCTGTCGCCGGCGACGGCGGTGAGCAACTCAGCGAGCCGCTCGGGGGTGATCCGGTGCAAGGGCACGGGGGGTGGGCCGACGCCGAGCTCGGCCAGCCGGCGTCCGTGGTAGGGCTGGTCGAAGGCGGCCGGGACGCACGCCGATGGCACGCCGGCCCGCAGCGCGGCGGCGGTGGTGCCGGCGCCGC
>NZ_JASGEN010000140.1:0-17149 GCF_047606365.1 Micropruina sp.
AGCTCGGACGTCGTCGCTGCCCGCTCCAGCAACAGCGACACGATCTCGCGCCGGGTCTGTTCGAACAGCGCCCGGTACTGCCCGGCATCGGTCAGCTCCAACACCTCAGCAAGCGGATAGCCCGGAGCCCCCGCGACACCGTCAGCGGCTTCGCCCAAATCGTCGGCCATCCCCGTATGGTCGGCCACTCCCGACCATAAAGCAAGGGCCGCCCCAACCCCCCGTCATCCCAACGTCGTCGGCCCGACCCGGCGAGAGGGTCAGTGCGCTTCCAGAATCCGTGAAGCGGACAGCCTTACCCACCTTGCCGTTCATGTCTTTCGGATTCCAAGCGAACTCGTCCAGGAGCCTTCCATGTACTGCGGACAGAGCCCGAGCGGCCTCGCAGATGCGTCGGTCGTTGGTGGCAGAGTCAGCAGTTGCCATGGTGGGAAAGCTCGCGAAACTACACGGATGAATCGCGGTAGCTGGGCTCAGACTTGCCACCCATCACCGTTGGAATGCCGAGATTCGCGCCACCCCGTCCAAAGCCGCAAATCTCGCACACGCAAGCGGGCATCCGCATGCTACTGTGCGCCAACTACACGCTTTGCGAGGAACGGGGGGCCTGTGACCAAGCGTGGTTACTGCATTGCGATACTGCTGTCAAGCGCTGTCGTCGTCAGCCCGGGCTGTTCGGGTCCGCCGTCACCTTCGGTATCAGCCACTCATCCACCGCCGCCCGTGAGAACGGTTCCGCCTCCGCCATTGGGCCCTCCAGTCGTTTGGGAAGGCGCGCTTTCGAGTGATGCTCTCTTTGATTACAACAGTCATCAACTGCGACGTGACGCTTTGGCGACTCTAAGTGACACCTATCGGGTCGCCACGGGAAGGATCGCGTCGCGCGAAGCGCTGACCATCTTCACTCGGGGATACGCAGATGGCGTGGGGCCTGAGAACGACAATATGCGCCTCAGCGGCCGCCGAGCCGAGGCTGTTGCACAGAGACTCGAATCACTATTTCAAGGAGACCGAGGACGCCCTCGCTTGAAGGTTGTAGTGGTCAGCTGTGGCCAGACCGGAACTGTAAATGGACTGCAGTCGATACCAGGCAAGAACGAGCCGAGGCGTCGCGCCGTAGCGGTAGCAATCTACAAGGGCTCAGTTATTGAACATTTCCCCAACTTGAAGCGGGAGGCGCTGACGTGTTGAGGTACATCACGCGAGCTGTCTTGACCGCGCTCCTGCTGTTAGCAGTGGGATGCGGGCCACCACCAGCATTGCCAGACAGCGGGCCCGGTTGCCCACCGGCAGTCAATTCGGGTGAAGCGCCAACAGACGTCCTTCGGCTCGCAGTTCTGTTGCAACCACCGGACAATTCGGACAAAACCGCGGCGGAAATCGCTACGAATGTTCAAGACTGGCTAGCAGCCCATCTCGATTCAGCGGAAGCAATAGAGATCACGGGGTTAGTTTATGGCGGTGTTGGTGGGAGCGTTGAGAAGATGCCCTGCCTGGACCGAAGGCAGATCTATCTGCTTGCTCTAGACGATCCGACAGCGCAAACAGAAATGCGTCAGAAGTTCCTAAGGTCAATTTATCGGTCCGTTCGGTCCAGTGTTCGCTACCTGACGCCGTCGAAATACGCATCGGACCCGTTGTCGCTGCTCTGGGCGATTGGGCGCAACGAGAGTCCGCAAGAAGTGCTGCTTTGGAGTACTTTCTATACGCAAGGCGAAACAGATGATTGTCTCCGGGTCCCCAAGGGCGCCCCGGCCACCGAGGAAGAGGCGGGCAGGATCTTGTCAGCTTGCCCCGAGGGTAGAATGCCTCACATTGTGGGCGTTCAGCGAGTAACCTCTGTCGGTGTCGGCTGGGCTCCGTCGGCTGGCTCAATAGCCCAACGTAGTCGTGAGGCTGAGCTCTTTTCAAGACGACTAGGCCAACTCCTCTGCAGCCGGGTATTCGGACCGGCCACACAGTGTCTAGTGAAATAAACTTAGCAAGGAGGACCGGGTTGCCCGCAATAGAGGTGGGGACGATCGCTCAACGCATTTCTAAAATCGGAGGGTCGACTCCTTCGAGTAAAGAGGCCCAGAGGGGCATGCTTCGCGAAGCGGAGCAACTCGAAATGATTAATGCGGACAGCGTGGTCGATGTCACAAAGGCGGATCAAGAGGAACTAGTTCAATCTCGAGACCAGCGCAGAAGCCTGACGGAGGAACTGCGAGACGAGGATATCTCTAGATCTCGGAGATGGCGACAAGCAGGATTGGCCGAGAGATATGTGGTCTGGCATCTGGGTCGATGGCGATTTGTTGGATATATGTTTGGCGCTGGCCTTGATGCGTATATTTTTGCGAAGGCATACGGGTATGCGGAGGCGACCGTTCGGGGGCTCGATGGAGACTTAGCCTTGGGCATCGGGGCAGGTATCGGTCTCCTGGTGTTCTTCGTCGGTTTCATACTCGCGCGTATGATGAAATCTCAGGTAATGTACGCTGCCCAGCGCAAACTGTTGAAAGACCGCGGCCTGTTAGGCGCAAAGTCCCCTCTAGGCGGGGCGAAGAGCGCGGTTGATATAGAGAGCGACAATAGCCCTCTAGTTGCCGGCAGGATTGGGTGGATGATCCCTCTCGTTCTTTGGGCTATATTTCTAGGTCTAAGCTACGCGGGACTGACGATTCGGACGGCCTATGCATTCGCCCGCGCAGCCAGTGGCGGTGCAACTGACGGGCTGGCGATGAATCTAGTCCAGTCGCTGCACTGGCTGTCTTGGTATGCGCCGGCGCAATTTGGCATACTCATTCTTCAAACGCTGATTCCCCTGATTGTTGTTGCGCTGGAGGTGGTGATTTTTGATCCTCTCGAGCCGTCGAAGGTGCTTTGGCTTCAGCCTGGCCCTCTCAGCGCTTGGCGGGAGGCGCGTGCAAAGCGCCGTAGTGCTCGCCTGGCCGCTAGCGAGAAGGGTGTGAAAGATGCGATTAGAAGCCGGTATGTCTTCGAAGCTGAGGCGCTGAGGGCGATCCATGACGAATGATGTTCAGCCCAATTCAAAAGTTCCGCGACCGCGCGGCGCGCTGCGACGTTGGCTGGCGGTCCGTAAGGTCGATGGTCTCACCAAGACAGAACGCTCACACATTCTGGCCATTCTTGACGAATACGCTCTGAAGGCGCGCGACCAGATCCAAGACGGTGGTGCTGCTAGCTTTCTAGAAATCGGCCTCGTATCGTATTCCAGCTCGGCTATTGACTACGCGGAGACACAGTGTGCGGATGCTCAAGAGGCACTCGGCTCGCGGCGGGCGCTCAGGAGTAGGTGCGACCTTGCGTCGAAGCGACCGGCGCCGCCCGATCCCGACGCATTTGCTGTGGAGCCAGAGGAATCCCGCGATACCAAAGCCAAGCGCGAGAAGCTGGATGAGTTGAAATCGCAACTCGGCCCTTTATTGGAGCTTCGCGCCAGATTGAGCGGCACAACGGCGCTGACGCGAATGATGCATCCACGGCTCGTGAGCCTGGTCACTATCCTGTCGTCGATTTGTCAGGTATGGATTTTCGTGGCTCCTCTAATGGACGGTCGTTGGGAACTCTCATGGAGTTCGGTATTGCAGTTCCTCGGGAGTCTTATTTTTGCTTCAATCGCACCTGCCGTGGTATGGATTTCATCGTTGGCGATCGCGCGCGCCATGGATAGTAAACGGGCTGAGTCCGTGCGTGGAGGCTTAAGGGAGATTGATGCGGGCGTGTCACTGAATCTCCCGAGTGTAACCGACGTGGAGAATCCTGGAGTTGTCGAGAGATTTCGCCATGCTATTCCTCTCGAATGGATTGGCACCAGCATCCTGGCTGCGGCTCTACTGAGCTTCGTATCGCTGCTTCTGTTTGTAGGCGGTTGGCTTGCAGCAATCGGGATAGTCAATGGTGCGCCTCCGCAGGGCTTCGATGGTCCCATAAATGTGCTCGCAGTTTTGTTCACAATTATTCCAGCTGGCGTGGTTCTCGGGCATATCGGAGGGACGAATCAACTCCTTGATGACGTGGAAGCTGCTGAGCGCGAAGTAAAGGAGGCGGAGCTAGCCCTTCAAGAGGCGCGCGACGTGGACGCATCTCGTCACGCTTCTATTTTGCGTGGACTGATGAGGGATCGGCTGGCATACGATTCCGTGCGAGCTGAGATGGTTCGTGAATGGGAAGTTATGGATGCCGAGCTGGTAAAGTATAGGGAATTTCTCGGAGCCCGGGAGGAAGTGCTGGTAAGCAAATTTGTGGCTTCGTCATGGCGGATCGTGGCGATTGCACGCGGATTGAATGAGTATATTTCTCTGGCCTGCACGCCTGAGGAACATCAAACGTTTGTGGAGGGGCTCTCGGAGAGGACTGGGAGCGCGATAAGGGCGATTTTTGAAGGCGTGATAGCCGACATTGATAGCGAACTGGGCGTTCCCGCACCGTCGCTGGTATTGTCGTGAGCTAGGGCCGAATGAGGCTCAGCTAGCTGAGAACGACCAGGTCCCGGGTGAGAACTCCCACCATCCGCGATCCGTCGGGTACGGAGGAACGGTTCTTTTCGTGCCATTTCCGGCATCTGTACGCGTGAAGGGCGGTTGCCCGCACGCTGCAACTTGCTGACTTCGGCGGAACGAAGAGAACCGTCCCCCCGTTCCGAACAGGTAGACCAGGCCGATCACCGGGACCGCGATCGCGGTCAGCAGGTCCTGGATGGTGTGCGCCACCAGCTGATGCAGAGAGGTGACATCGCTCTCAACGAGCTTGCGCACCGTGCCCGACGAGCGCTGATCGAACCAGCCCAACGGCAATCGCTGCAGATGCCGGACGATCCGCTGCCGCAGCGACAACTGCAGCCGTCCGTCGGCGAAATGCCCGACGGCGCCGGCCCCGAACGCGGACGCGGCACTGACGAACAGCGCCACCACCGCGACGATCACGATCGTCCAGACCCGGCCGGCGTCGACCGGCCCACCGTCGATCGCGGGCAGCAGCGTCCGCGCCAACTCGACGATCGCGATGAACGGCACGACGCTGCTCGCCGCCCCGATCAGGCTCAGCGTGACGATCGCGGCAAGACTCCCCCGCACCGGCGCGAAGAACGACTCCTGCGGTCCTTGGCTCATCCCGTCCCACCCCTCCCATCGACTGAATTGAGAACCATTATCTTCAGGTAGTGTGAACACTGTTCTAATCTGTCCGCGAGACGAGATCAAGCCAGCGGCTGACTTGTCGAACTCGGCCACCGCTGGTCGAGCTTGTCGAGACCACCTCCGCCGTTGGTCGAGCTTGTCGAGACCCTGGTGGGCGACCGACGGGGGTTTCGACAAGCTCAACCGGCGGTGGTTGAGCCAGCAGGAAGGAGAGCTGATGAGTGACACCGTCACCGCGCCGTTCCACGTCGGCCTGACACCGGAGCGCGTGGTTGATGCCGCCGTGGAGCTGACCCGCGAGTCACATCTGATGAGCTGGTCGATCCGCGACCTGGCCGGACGGCTCGGGATTGCGCCCTCGGTGATCTACCACCATGTCGGCGGCAAGGATCTGCTCTGCCGCCGGGTCGTCGAACGCGCTCTCGTCCGGATCGAACTGCCCGACCCCGCACTGCCGTGGCAGGAGTGGTACCGGACGCTCCTCTACTCCATTCAGCCGCTCGCCACCGAGTTTCCGGGGGTGGCGAAGTGGATGCTGATGCACGGCCCGACCATCCCCCCGGTGCTTCCGGTGATCGAAGCCGGGATGGAGATCCTGCGCCGGGCCGGTTTCGGCGAGCGCACCCATCTCGCCTACGCGCTGTTGCTGAACAACGCGATGCTGACCATTTCGATGGGTGACGATCGCCGACAACACGAGGGGGACGGCCCCCGCGATCACGCCACCATGATGGTCGAGTTCGCCCAGCTGCCGACCGCCTCGGACGACGTCCGCGCGATGGGCAGCGAATTCCTGCGTCCGTTCGCCGAGGGCGGCGACACCGCGGCACAAATGCGCACCGCCTACTACCGGTTCACCGTCGACACCACCATCGCCGGGCTGGCCGCCACTCTCGATCTGACCGGAGACCCCACGACATGACCACAGCAGATCCCACGACCACCGTGCGTCCGCAGATCGGGCTACTGCTCAGCTCCGTGTTCCTGGTCTACCTCGGTCAGATGACGCTCAACCCGATCATCGCGCCACTGTCCCGCGAGGTCGGCCTGGCCGAATGGCAGATCGGCGTCACGATCAGTGCGGCCGCGGTCATGCTTGTGCTGACCAGCCAGTCCTGGGGACGCCGCTCGCAGGCCTGGGGCCGCAAACCCGTCCTGATCGCGGCGTTTGCACTTGCCACCGCAACAATGACGGCGTTCGCACTGGTCGCCTGGCTGGGCATGACCGGCGTTCTGACCGGCACCGGATTGTTCGTGCTGTTCATACTGCTGCGCGGCGTCGCCTTCGGGTCGGCGATCGCCGCTGTCCCGCCGACCGCACAGGCCTACATCGCCGACGTCACCAGTGACGAGCAGACCCGGGTGAAGGGCATGGCCGGCATCGGGGCGGTGCAGGGCGTGGCGATGATCGGCGGATCCGTGGTCGGCGGGCTGCTGGCCGCGTTCGGGCTGATCGTCCCGCTGATCGCCGTTCCGGTGTTGCTGGCCATCGGACTGGTACTACTCGGCGTCCGGCTGCGTCGCGAGACCCGCACCGAACTCGTCGAGCAGCCGGCCCGGATCAGCCCGCTGGACTCGCGGGTGTGGCCGTTCCTGCTGGCCGGTTTCGGCATGTTCACCGCGCTCGGCTTCATTCAGGTGATCACCGGCTTCATCGTCCAGGACCGACTCGGCCTCGACGGCCAGACCACCGGTTTGGTCACCGGCGGTGCGCTGCTGGCCGCCGGGGTGGGCATGGTGCTGGCGCAGGGGGTGATCGTGCCGCGCAGCGGCTGGGCACCGCAGAAACTGTTGCGGGTCGGCACGATGGTCGCGCTCGTCGGCTTCGCCACCCTCATTCCGGACGCCGGCGCGGCCGTGCTGTTCGTCGCGATCCTGCTGATCGGGTTGGGCCTCGGCGTCGCCATGCCCGGGTACACCGCCGGCCCGTCGCTGCTGATGCGGCGCGAGGAACAGGGCGGCCTGGCCGGACTGATCGGCGCCACCAACGGGCTCACCTTCGTGATCGCCCCCACCCTTGGCACCGCGCTGTACGGAGTCTGGCCGCTGCTGCCGATCATCCTCGGCACGGCCGTGATGGCCATCGTGGCGGCGTTCGTCCTGCTGCATCCACGGTTCCGGCGCGGTCGGTGAAGGCCCGCGGCAGGGCACGTCCGGTCTGACGACGACTGCTCGGCGAACCCGAAACGTGGTTGGCCGACGGTCGAGTTGCCGGATCAGATCTCGTCGAGGATCTCGTCAATCGTTGGTCGAGCTCGTCGAGACCCACGTCAAACCAGGGTTCGACGAGCTCAACCAGCGAGGACGACTACTCAGTGCTCGTCGTAGTGATCGCCATGGACGGCGTGGCGATGCCCGTCGTGCACATAGTCGACATGGTCACCGTGCTGCACGGACTCGTGACCGCAGTCGTCACCATGGGTGTGGTCGGCCGGGGCATGCTCAGCCTTGGCCTCGTGCTCGTCGTAGTGATCCTCGTGCGCGGCGTGCCGGTGGCCGTCGTGCAGGTAATCCACATGGTCGCCGTGCTGCACCTCCTGATGGCCGCAATCGGCGCCGTGGGCGTGCTCGGCCTGGGTGTGCTCAGCCGTATCGTGCTGGGTCATGAAGGCTCCCTTCCTGGAGTTCAGTCGTCCGTCTCTGGTTCGAGAACGGGTTCCTGGACGTGGGCGAGGGCGTCCGCGATGACGTGGGTGACGTGCCGGTCGGCAAGGCGGTAGGTGACCTCCTTGCCGGAACGGCTGGCGGCCACCAGGCCACCCTGGCGCAGCGTGCGCAGATGCTGGGAAACCAGCGGCTGCGAAAGTCCCGTTGCTGCGGTCAGCGCTCCCACGGTTCGCGGCTCCTCACCGATCAGCCTGAGCAACAACAACCGCGACTCGTTGCCGAGCACCTTGAACAGTTGCGCCGCCGCAGCCAGACCGGCTTCCGCGTCCATGGACTCCATGTCACCACACCTATTAGAAGATTGCAATATGTTTATACATGACAACGATTCTCACTGCCGGCAACTATTCCATCGCCTCGCGCCACCAGCACCGAACCGGCCCAGCTGGGAGAAGAGTGGTCTGCCTGAGCATCACCGGTTGACAGGGTCCTGACAGCCCCGGGCCAGGGCAACCCCAGAGAGCGCAGGGATGGTCGATTCCACCTACCACCGAGTACGAGGAGTTCCCATCGTGTCCCGTTCGACCAAAGTCGCCGTGGCCTCCACCGCTGCCGGCCTGCTGGCCCTCGGCGGCGGCCTCAGCATCGCCGGCCAGGCGGCCGCCGACCCGACCACCTCCCCGTCGTCCAGCCCATCGGCGTCGCCGTCGAACCCGGGCCCCGGCAAGGGCGGCCACCGCGGCGGCCCGGGACGCGGCTCCCATGACTCCGACCTGGCCGAGAAGCTGGCGGAGAAGCTCAACGTCGACCAGCCCAAGGTCACTGAGGCCCTGAAGGCCGTCCGGGAGGCGAACAAACCCACCTCGCGTCCGCCCACCGGAGCCAGCCCGTCCGAACGGCCGAGCCGGCCGGACCCGGCCACCCGCGACGCGGCGCAGGCCAAAGGACTTGCAGAGAAGCTCGGCGTCGCCGAGGCCACTGTGACCAAGGCTCTGGAGGAGATTCGCGCCGAACAGCAGACCGAGCGGGCAGCCGCGCTGAAGAGCCGGCTGGACGCTGCAGTCAAGGCGGGCACCCTGACCCAGGCCGAGGCGGACGCCGTCACCAAGGCTGTCGAGAAGGGTGTGATCGGCGGCCGCTGAGCGCCGGTCCCTCAGCGCACGCATCCAGATTCGCTCAGGTCCAGCCATCGTTGGTCGAGCTTGTCGAAACCCCTTGCCAGAAAGGTCTCGATAAGCTCGACCGGCGAGGTCACAGTTGGGGGACGAGTCGGCCGATAAGCCGGATATCCCTACTTGTCAGCTCTCACTAGGGGTGATGCCTTCGCCCGGTCCCTGTGCGGTCCCGGTCAGAATCGCTGAGGCCCCGAACGTGGCCTCGATCGTCGCCGTGGCGCGCTCCTGGTCGGTGGGCCAGAGATGCGCATAGGTACCGAGCGTTTCGGCCGGGTCCGCATGCCCGAGGCGCTCAGCCACCAGCGTGACCGACAACCCGGCGGCGATCAAGAGGGAGGCGTGGAAGTGGCGCAGCATGTGCCATCCATTCCTGGGCGGCAGATCCAGGCCGGCGGAGCCCTGGCGCCAGACGTCGCCGGCCGTCGACCTGGAAACCGGTGACCGGTAGCGCGTGCTGAACACCAGACCGCCCGGGCCGGGACCGAACTCCTTAAGGTGCTGCTCGATCGCCGCCACAACGGTCGGCCCGATCGGCACTCGCCGCACCGACGCATCGCTCTTCGGCGGGCCGAACATCGGACGCCGACCGTTCGACCCGACCAGCTGCCGATCGACCTGCAGCACATCCCCGACGCGATCCTCGGTGAGCCCACGCAGCTCGCCCGACCGCAGGCCGGAGCCGGCGTCGACTATCACCATCGCGCGGTACCGCTTCGGCACCCTGCTCACGATGTGTTCGACCTGGGCGACCGTGAGAGGAACGACCTTCTCGGCCGACAACGCGGGCAGCCGCACGCCCTTCACCGGCTTTTCGAGGATCCCGTCATCAACGGCCATGGTGAGCATGCTGGAGATATGCGACCATGCCACCCGGGCCCGGGCCGCGGAGTAGCCGGCGTTGACCCAGCCATTGACGACATCCTGCAGCTGCTGCCGCTCAATGTCGGCCACCGTCAGCCCGCCGAGGGTGGGCAGGATCAGCACGTTCAGCGTCGAGGAGACTGTGGCCTTGGTTCCAGGCCGGTGGTGCAGCTGCGAGGCCTGCCAACGCTTGGCCAGCTCTGCGAACGTCTCCGTGGACGCCGGACGTCGCAGCAGCCCGAGCTGCTGCTCGGCGAGGAAGCTGGCCGCGGCGTCCTTGTTCGGGAAGCTCTTCGATCGTTGCCCGGTCGGTGTCTCCCAGCGGACCTGCCAGCGCAGGCCCTTGCCCCAGCGGTCACTGCGGACCTTGCGGCCATTCGGGCCGGGCTGCATCCAGCGGTCACGGATGTGTCCCATGATGATCCTCGTCGACGTCGTGGTGAGCGAGCCGGCCACGCAGGTAGCGCAGCTCGGCGGGGCGTAGGTGCGTGAGGCGAGCACGCAGGGTCGGGATATCGATCCAGAGCTCGTCGGCCGCCTCGGACTCGTGCCGTGCCCACGCGAGGGCCTCGCCGAGTGCGTGCAGGTCGACGAGCTTCCGGGCCGCCGCGGCGTTCACCGCCGCCTCCTCTTTGACCTTTGCGTGACGCGGGAACGGGCCGCGGTGGACGTGCTCGAGTTCGTGGGCGAGAGCTGACCGACGTTCGACCTGAGTTAGGCGTCGGTCCATCAGGATCTGACGGGCCGCCCAGTGACACTCGGCACGGACGCCGCGCGGCAGGGTCACGAATCGGATAGTCCACTCAGCCAGGCGGCCGAGTTCACGCCAAGGGTGGTACACCCCTACGAATGTAATCGAACATTCGTTTTAATCCATCCGGCGAGGGTCACCCCTAGGGGTGACTAACGGTTTCACGCCACCCGGTCTCTGCTGAGCTCGTTGCTGGAGCTGCGTCCGCTCCAATTCGTGGCGGAACGCCCGCAACCGCGAACTGGGGTCGAGTGAGATCGTCGCGAACCCGCGAAGCAACGCCCTGATGGTCAGCACTTCACCGAGTGCCAGTCGGAAACCGGCGCCGATGTGGCCACCGTTGAAGCCTGGCGAGCGGTGAAGCTGGTCACTGATGGGCGCACTCTCAAGAGCGCCTCCACAGAGTCCTGCGGGACGTGGAACTCCCGCGTTAGACGGTCGACCGGCAGATCAACATCCAACTCGATGACCTCCACGCCGACCACCATGCCGAACTCATCCAGGTCGACAAGAACCCCCGGAGCGATCTGCTCTGTCCTCACCACGGGCTTGTCGCTGACCCAGAGGTAGGCGACATCAGCGTTGAAGTCAACCTCGATACGTAGTCCAGCCATACCTCAATCCTTCCACGCCGCGGACTTAACTACTACGGTTTTCCCAGGTTTCGGTGGCCATGGCGCCACAACCCACACCTTGAGCAGCCGACCATCAACCTTCGCTTCAAGCCTCACACTGTCCTGCGAGGGGTCATTATGCGTCGATGTCGGCCCTGATAGAACAACCTCCAGGTGTTCGTGCTTAATCCCTCGCTGGTCCATCCGGGCGTAAGTGTGCTGACCGCACCGGTATGGCGGCACCTCCACCGCTTCACTCTCCTGGCGAGGGATGCGAGATCGTGACGATCAACGTGCGGACGGTGACGTTGTCGATGCTGATCTCGACCACGTACTCGCCCTGTTCGCTCACCACGGTCGTGTTCAACGCGAACAGGACGTGCCGACGGGTGTCTGCGTACGTCGTCGGCTCCTCGGCTCGCACGTGCGTGACAAAGTCGAGGCGGCCGCCTGACGGCGATCTGAACGCGACGGTGAGATCAGCCTCGTACGGTTCCGACATGAAGCGGATCCGTCCCGCGACCGCGAGCGGCACGCCAGCGCCAGGGTCCGCGATCAGCCTCAGGAAGCTCGCGTTGAGCGCCGTCAAGGTGCCGTCAGGATCCACCCTCGCAAACTGGGCGAGGTAGGCGTAGTCCAGCTCAACTGTCACGATCCCATATCCGTTCTCTCAGTACTGCGCTGGAGCCGGCAGCACGAACACACCCTGCTGGCGCTCTCATACCTTCATCCTCAGTTACTCCACGTCGGCGGCAGATCATGGTCGGAGTGTCTGACTATCTCTCCTGTGGGCGCGAGGTGTGTGCCGATCCAGTCGGGGTCGAGGTCAGCAGATCTCGCGGCATCGAGCACGACATCCGCCTTGGCGGCGTTACCCGCAACAACGGCTCGACAGGCAACTACCTTCTTGGCGGCTTCGCCGGAGCGAACGATCGGCAGGAAATGGTCCGACATGGTCGGGCTGAGCACACCTACTGATTGCCCACCGATCTGCACGGCCACACGACAACGAGTGGATCGACCCACGAGCGCCTGTTCGTGCAGGGTGGCGACAACCTGAACCTCCGCCCGCCGGCCGAGGATGCTGGTCAGCGTGTCAAGGAACGCCTCCTCGCCTGTCACCTGAACCTTGCTGCCGTGTGGCAGCACTGCGTGATCGCCGGCGGGGAGCGGCATTGGCGGCCAAATCAGATCAGGAGGCGGTGCCTTGATTGTCACTCGACTTCGGATCGTCCCAAGGTCATCCACTGCCCACACTCGCGCCCGCACTGGTACGTGCGCATGCTGGGCGTCAGCCTTCTTCACTGCAGCCCGATATCGACGCGCCTCGCTGATGGGTAGCGTTCCGACAGTCTGGTCTTCAATGACCACGAGGATCGTCGAGGTGTCGATCGAGAGGTCTGGGTCCGGCAGTGCAAGCACGCCTGGGATCTCGACAAGCTCGGAGCCGCGCTCGTAGCCGTCGTCGCCTGCGATCGTGACGCCGCAAGCGGCGAACACCGCGGTGATATTGCTGCGACGGAGCGCCTCGCCTTCCACCTCGATCACTTCCGAGAGCCGCCCCCACGCGGTCAACGAGGTGGGCCAGAGCATCGGGAAGTCGTCGTCGGCCTGGTCGTCGCCCGCATCAAGACCCGGCGCGTAGGCCTGCGGAACCAGGACGGCGCAGCGGCCAGCGCCGTCGGTCCTAGCCTCGACGGCCACCCGGCTGACTCGACCGATATCCATATGGGTGGCGACGGTGATGGCGTCGTCGGCGCGGATATAGCCGGTCATTCGCGGCGGCATACCGACCCACACGGCGACAGCATTCAGGTCGTGGCTATTGTGCGGTTCTCGGCGAAGCTCGGCGGGGTGCGCTCCCGGGCGTAGGTATCGCATGCCGTTGTGGTACCCAAGCCCAACCACAGCCAGCCCGACCACGCCGACCCCCGGCGTTGCGCGCGGATCCCGTTCGGCTTGAGTCGTCACAGGTACATTCCCGGCCACCCAGGGAGGGGCGGCGTACCGCACTCCAGTGCCAACAGGCGGGATGAGTTGCTGGGCCGTCGGTCGACCCGCAAGGGTTCGCTGACGCTCACCGTTCCGCCAGATGAGTACTGCGATGGAGCTAACCACCCAGGTCAACGCTGCGGCGTCGGGAATCCAGCCGCCAAACAAGATGCCGTTGACCAGCAGCAGGAGAAGCACGGTCACCCACCAGGGCTTCTCGATGATGAACCGCTTCATACTTCCGTGCCTTACTACTCCTCGCCCCGCTCACCATCGTCGGGGTCTTGCTCGTCACTCGTCTGGCCGCGGCCGTCGGCCGCCTGATCGACCGGCTGGCCGCCCTCAATCAGCCGCTTCCGCCTGAGGTCGCGGACGCGCGTCCCGCGCGGGTACGACCCCGGCGGGAAGCTGGTGGCAACGTCGACATCCGCGCCGACTGGGTGCGCCAGTTCGGCGTCGCGCCGCAACTGCACGATCCGGTAGCCAAGCTCGGCCAACAGCTCCTCGTCGGTCGCTTCGCGCAGACTCGGCGTCTCCCGTCCGCGGTCTCCCGGCGTCGCCGGCTCGGGATCTTCTCCAGCGTCCACGAGAGTGCCAGGCGTCAGGCCCAAGGCACCCTCGATCCTGGCGAGGGTGCGTCGAGACGGATTCACGGTCCTGCCCGACAGGAAGTCGCTGATCGTGTTCTTGTTGATTCCTGTCGCCTCGACCAGGTCCGACTGATTCCAACCTCGCTCGGCGAGGTGGACAGCAACCCTGCGCCTTGCGTCCTCTGTCATTGGTGCATCCCATGCCGTCGATGGTGGTGGGCTGCCGCGAGAAACATCAAGGCGGCCTTCGGTCAGCCTAGGGCACAAAATCCGGGAAAACACGCGGGTAGTTACGTGGGTGTACCGGTGGCTCACTAGGTGTTTCGATAGAACTCAGGACTGTTTCCTAGTTCCTCCCTTGCGTGTTCCTAGTTGTATCCCGTACAGTCTGGGACATGCCCGTAACTGTTCCCACCTCGGATGGACTCAATCCGGAAGACATCCGGATCGGCGCCACTGTCAAGGCGCTCCGTGAGGCCCGTGGTTTCACTCAGGACCAGCTCGCGAACGCCGCGCTGTTGTCCCGCCCGTACCTCGCCAACATCGAGACCGGCCGGAAGCGGCCTTCGATGAAGGCGATCGCCCGCCTCGCCGCGGCTCTCACCGTCCCGCAGGTCGCGTTGATCGCTCAGCCCGCCGAGGCGGTGGCGTGATGAGTGCTGATCTGGTCCCGTTCGTGTACGGCGAGCATCCCGTGCGCACTCTGTCGATCGACGGCGAGCCCTGGTTCGTTCTCGCTGATCTCGCCCGCGTCCTTGGAATCGCGTCCACGGCTCGGCTCGCATCACGCCTGGATGAGGGTGTGCGTCTGACGCACACCCTTGAGACCGCCGGCGGTCGCCAGCAGATGACCATCGTGTCTGAGGCGGGCATGTATGAGGTGGTGATCCGGTCCGATAAGGCTGAGGCGGTCGCGTTCCGGCGTTGGATCACCAGTGAGGTGTTGCCGGCGATCCGGAAGCACGGCGGCTACCTGACTCCGGAGCTCACCGAGCAGGTCCTGACTGACCCGGACACGATCATCCGGCTCGCGACCGATTTGAAGGCTGAGCGTGCTCGTCGTGCCGAGTTGGAAGCCAAGGCGAAGGCTGATGCGCCGAAGGTGCTGTTCGCTGATGCGGTCGCGACGTCGAAGACGACGATCCTCGTTGGCGAGTTGGCGAAGATCCTGCGCGGTAACGGTGTCGAGATCGGTCAGCAGCGTCTGTTCGCGGATCTGCGGCGTGACGGCTACCTGATCCGGCGTGAGGGCACCGATTGGAACATGCCGACTCAGCGGGCGATGGAACTCGGCTTGTTCCGCATCAAAGAGACCGCGATCACTCATTCGGATGGTCATGTGACGGTGTCGAAGACGCCGAAGGTGACGGGCAAGGGTCAGCGGTATTTCGTTGAGCGCTACCTGAGGTCGGAGGTGGCGTGATGACCGACTACTCGGCGGATGCCATCAACTCGTTGGCTCGCGCGATCGATCACCACTCGGCCGCGATCCGTTCGCTGCTCGATCTGCATCAGAGCAACGGCGGCAGTCACCTCAAGGACCGGCTCAACGCAATCGAAGGCCGCCTTGACCGAGCCTCGGTGAACCCGATCGCTTCGGTGCGAATCGGCCTGCGTGACTCAGATGTCGTACCCGCGGCCGCGCAGGATCTCTCGGACATCGGCCGCGGAGTGTCCGTCGAGGGCGACGGCGAGGGCACGGATCCCGTACCAGATCGCGTCGTACTCGATTTCGAGAGATTCCCCAACGCTGGTAGCGGCTTTGCTGCGGCTGCTGGCGCACAGCTCAAGGTTGGTGAAGACCTGGCTATAGGTGGGCTTGCTCACGATGACTCCTCTACTTCTGGCGGCGCGGGAACGCCGCTGGACCACACAGTAGGGGCCCCTGGGCGTCCGGGTGACGACTTCTCCCCGGACGCCCTGGAGGGGGCGGCCGCACCATGGTGTGCCTGGTGCCACGACCGGCGAGCATCCCGGCTCGTCAAGGCCGGTCCGGCGTGGGCGGTCTGCGAACCGTGCGCTGAGCGCCGCGAGCTGCTGGTGGGATCGCGCGAAGAGTTCGTCATCACTCACCCGAAGGTCGATCCCAACGACGAGGACTGCTGCATGGAGGGGCTTTCCTCGCTGGTCGATGCCGAGAAGGCCGCGCATCGTGGTGAACGCATCTGGCGGCGCGTGGTCACCGCGTGGCGGGAGGTGGCCTGATGATCTGGCTTCACCTCGACATCCCGACCCTGACGAACAGCGGCGGCGTGGTCCTTCTGCCGGTCATCGTCGGCGTCCTGGTGGTGCTCGCCCACATGCGTGATCGGGGCCGGTCGTGACCGAACTGAGCTTCTGCGGATTCGCCGGCTGCAAGGTGCCCACCAGGCAGCGGATGACCCTCACCAGCGACGGCGTGGCGATCGTCGATCGCCCGATCTGTGACCGGCACCTTGCCTATGAGTTCCCACTACTCGCGGGCACCTCGCTGATCGTCACCAAGGCCAAGTCATGAACGCCCTAGACAAGGTCATCGCGGGCGCTGGCGTGGCTGGATTCATTGCCGGCGTCGCGATCGCGGCCGGACCGTTCCTGCCGGTTGACGCCCGCCAGGTGCTGGACGGCGCGGGCGGGCAGCAGGTCGGCATCGTCGTCACGGATGACCCGGCGCTGAACTGTGCGGCGCATGTGCGGGGCGGCTGTTTCCGGCCGGCGACGCCGAACACCATCTACGTCGCCACCAGCCTCCACGGCGCCGCGCTCCGATACGTCGTGCTGCACGAGTACTCGCACGTCAGGCAGCACGCCGCGGGTCGGCCGCTCGATGAGTGCGAGGCCGACCGGATGGCTGTCGACGCTGGCGCCGACCCCAGCCGGGCCCACTATCTGCCGACCTGCGGGGGTGCGTCATGACCGCCGAAACGATGCCGGCAGATGTCGCCTGGTTCACCGCGAAGCAGGTCGCCGAGCACTTCCAGCTGCCGGAGTCGACCGTGCAGCGAAAGATCCGCAAAGGCGAGATCCGCGCGAAGAACTTCGGCACCGACCGATGCCCGCGCTACCGAATCAGCCGCCGTGAGCTGCGGCGCCTCGAAGCCTAAAGCCGAACCAACTCACCTACATCACCAACGCTCAAGGGGGGCGGATTTCAATGACCCAGAGAACGGTCAGAGACCAGCAGGGACTTAATGCGGCACTCGCCGACAAGGCCATCGACCTGATCATCATCAAGAGCCCGAGAGGTATCTGGCTCACCATCGATTCCAACGGCATCCACTCGGCCACCGTCCGGGCGTCGGGCTCGGCCACCGTCCGGGCGTCGGGCTCGGCCACCGTCGAGGCGTGGGGCTCGGCCACCGTCGAGGCGTCGGGCTCGGCCACCGTCCGGGCGTCGGGCTCGGCCACCGTCGAGGCGTGGGGCTCGGCCACCGTCGAG
>NZ_JASGEN010000141.1:0-4992 GCF_047606365.1 Micropruina sp.
GCCGAACGCGAGCGGTCCGGCGAAGGCGTCGGCGAGCTCGGCGCTTGCCGCCGGGTCACCGTCCCGGGCCCGGTCGCGCAGGTGGATCAGCGCCAGCTGGGTCGCCGCGTCCGGATCGTCGGCCAGCCAGGCCGTGATCGCGGCCTCCAGGTCCTCGCTGATCACAGTCGCTCCAGCAGCCCGGCCAGCAGCCCGCGCAGCCGGGGCTGCGCGGCGCGTCCGGCCTCGACCACGTCGGCGTGCGACAACGGCTCGGACGCGATACCGGCGGCCGCGTTGGTGACCAGCGAGATGCCGAGCACCTCCGAGCCGGCCTCGCGGGCGGCGATCGCTTCGAGTGCGGTGGACATGCCGACCAGGGTGCCGCCGATCACTCTGGCCATCTGCACCTCTGCGGGTGTTTCGTAGGCGGGCCCATGGAACTGGCAGTAGATGCCTTCGGTCAAGCTCGGGTCGACAGCTTTGGCCAGGGCACGCAGTCGCGGGCTGTACATCTGGGTGAGATCGACGAAACGTGGCCCGACAAGGGGGGTCGCGCCGGTCAGGTTGATCTGGTCGGCGATCAGCACCGGCGCACCGGGGGAGTGCGTGATGCCGCCGCAGCCGTTGGTGAGCACCAGTGTGGAGGCCCCGGCGGCCGCGGCGGTGCGCACTCCGTGCACCACCGGGGCGACGCCGCGTCCCTCGTAGAGGTGGGTGCGTCCGGTGAAGATCGCAGCCACTGATCCCGACGCCGTCCGGACCAGGCGCAACGCGCCGCCGTGCCCGGCGACCACCGGTGCGGAGAAGCCCGGCAGGTCCTCCAAAGGGCACTCGTCGATCGGCTCGCCGAGGCCTTGCGATGCCTGCGCCCACCCGGAACCCAACACCAGCGCCAGGTCGATCCGGTCGATGCCGAATCGGTTGCGCAGGGCGTCCGCGGCATCGGCGGCGAGGGCGTAGGGATCGTCCATCCGGCGACGATATCGCTCCGCACCGACAGGTTCGAGGACACGCTGGGAAGGCCGACGGGACAGTTCCTTCGGGTTCCGCGATACCGGCGTTCAGCGACGCCGCGGCTCAGTTCTGCTCGGGCTCGTCGGCGTCCTCGTCGTCGTCGATCGGCCGCAGCCCGAACGTCCGGCGATCGGTGCGGCGCGGCAGTTGGGCGACCAGCCAGAGCAAAGCGAAGCCGAGGCTGAGCCACATCACCGCCTGGGCGGCCGGCAGCAGGCCGTCCATGCCCAGCAGCAGGCCGACGGCCATTCCGGCCACGCCCAGCGCGCAGGCCGCGGCGGCCACCCCGAGCACCACCCGGGTCGCGGTGTTCAGGCTGGGCAGCTTGCCGGCCAGATGGACCACGCCCAGCGCCAGCGCGCCGGACAACGGCACCGAATACAGCTGCAGCAGACGCTGCTGCAGCAGGGTCTGCTCGGGCAGGCCGAGGGCGATCATCAGCACCGCCACCAGCACCAGGACGCCGCACAGCACGCCGACGGTCAGCAGCGAACGATCACGGGGCACCCGATGAGCCTAATCGGTGGCCGGGCTGGTCGGTGGCCGTGCTCGGCTGTGCCAGCATCGTTGAATGAGCCTCGCCGCGCGATCCACGAACACCGGGCGGGCCCGTTGGCTGCTGGCGGCGTCCATGATGATGCTCGTCGGCTGCGCCGCTACCGACACGTCGACGAACGCGCCACCCGCCGCCTCACCCAGTGCGTCCGCGGCCACGGCGTCCGATCCGTCGCCGTCCGGCTCGGTGCGACTCCCGCCCACCACGGGCGAGTTCGACTGTCAACTGAGCGGCAGCTACCCGCTGCCCGCCGGGGTGACCGTGGTCAGCCGGGATCGTGCCGACCGGCCCGCGAAGGGCGCTTACTCGATCTGCTACGTCAACGGGTTCCAGACCCAGCCCGAACAGAAACGGTTCTGGCGCGACGAGCACCCCGGCCTGCTGCTCCGCGATGCCGACAGGCAGCCGGTTGTCGACGGCGATTGGGACGAATGGCTGCTGGACACCCGCACCGAGGCCAATCGCGAAGCCATCGCGGGTCTGGTCGGGCAGTGGATCGAAGGCTGCGCACGGTCCGGGTTCGACGCGCTCGAGATCGACAACCTGGACAGCTACGCCCGCTCCCAGGGTTTGCTGTCCCGGGCCGACAACGTGGCGATGATGGCGAGGTTCTCGGCGATCGCCCACGCCCATGGCTTGGCGTCGGCGCAGAAGAACTCCACCGAACTGTTGCCGCGGGCGAGGGAGCTCGGCACCGACTTCGCGATCGCCGAAGAATGCAACCAGTACGCCGAATGCGCGGACTACACCGCCGTCTACGGCGACCGGGTGTACGTCATCGAGTATCGCGACCGGCCGTTCGCCGCCGGGTGTCGCGATCATCCCGGGTTGATGATCGTTCGCCGCGACCGGCAACTGACGCTGCCCGGCGATGACGACTATGTGAACCGGCGGTGCTGAGCGGGTCGTTTCGGACGGCGGATGCAAGAATGCCCGTCGTGACGGACGTGGTGATCATCGGCGGCGGTCCCGGCGGCTACGAAGCGGCACTGGTGGCCAGCCAGCTGGGCGGACGGGTCACCCTCATCGAGCGCCGTGGCCCTGGTGGATCTGCGGTGCTGACCGACGTGGTGCCGTCCAAGACCCTGATCGCGACCGCCGAGGTGATGACCACCCTGCGCGGCGCCCATGCCCTGGGGCTGCGGCTCGATGGCGCCGAGGACCTCGCCGGAGCGTTCCGGGTCGACCTGGCCGCGGTCAACGAGCGGGTGCTGCGGCTCGCCGCGGCCCAGTCCGGCGACATCCGGAGCCGGCTGGAGGCCGAGGGCGTCCGGCTGATCGAAGGCAGCGGACGCCTCGACGGCACCGAGTGGGTGGTCGCCAGCACCGCCGACGGCGAGGAGCGGCTGCGCGCCGACATCATCCTGCTCGCCACCGGCACCACCCCGCGTGAACTCCCCGCCGCCCGCCCGGACGGCGAGCGCATCCTGACCTGGACGCAGTTGTACGGGCTGAGCGAGCTGCCGAAACGGCTGATCGTGGTCGGCTCCGGGGTGACCGGGGCGGAGTTCGCCAGCGCCTACAACGCGCTCGGGGCGGACGTCGTCCTGGTCAGTTCGCGCGATCAGGTGCTGCCCGGCGAGGACGCCGACGCCGGCCGCGTCGTCCAGCAGGTGTTCGAACGCAGCGGCATGACCATCCTGTCCCGCTCCCGCGCGCAGGCCGCCCGGGTGGTCGGCGACGAGGTGGTGGTCGAACTGGCCGACGGGCGAACCGTCACCGGATCGCATTGCCTGATGGCCGTCGGCTCCACACCCAACACCGCCGGCATCGGTCTGGAATCGGCCGGCGTCGAACTCGACGAGCGCGGCTACATCCGGGTCGACAAGGTCTCCCGCACTCGTGCCCGCGGCGTCTACGCGGCGGGCGACTGCACCGGCGTGTTCCCGCTGGCCTCCGTGGCCGCCATGCAGGGACGGATCGCCATGTGGCATGCGCTCGGCGACGCCGTCGGCCCGCTCGACCTGCGCACCGTCGCCGCCAACGTGTTCACCGCGCCCGAGATCGCCACCGTCGGCGTCAGCCAGGCCGAACTCGACTCCGGGGTGGTCGCCGGCTCTGCGGTGATGCTGCCGCTGCACACCAACCCGCGGGCCAAGATGCGCGGCATCGCCGACGGCTTCGTGAAGATCTTCTGCCTGCCCACCACCCGGATCGTGATCGGCGGCGTGGTGGTGGCCCCGATCGCCAGCGAACTGATCGAGGCACTGTCGCTGGCCGTCCGCGAGAAGCTGACCGTCGACCAGGTCGCTGAGAGCTTCACCGTGTACCCGTCGCTGACCGGCTCGATCGCCGAGGCCGCCCGCCGGCTGCACAGCGGCGCGCTGGAGTCCGTCACCTACTGACCCTCTGCCTGAGTTCACCTCTCCGCAGGCACCTCCGCCTCCACGCCCTGCCCGGCAGGGCCCTCCCTAACTATCTCTGCCCTCCCACATGCGGGAGGGCAGAGATAGTTAGGGAGGGGGTTATGGGAGCGGGTCAGTCGTCGACGCGCAGGCCCTCGCGGGTGGCGTCCAGGGTCGCCTTCAGGTTCTCCGCGGTGTTGGGCAGGTAGCTGAGGTAGGCGTAGCTCTCGTCACCGACCTGGACGGCGATGACCGTCTGCACCTCCCTGGTGGCGCGGATGCCGGGCACGGTGAAGCTCAGGTCGGTGATCCGGATCCAGCCGGGGTGGCCGTCGACGGTCAGTTCCTGGTCGCGGCGCACCTCGGGGTGGTAGTCGATGCCGCGCCAGGTCATCGACAGCGAACACTGGCTCACCACCTCGGCCGCTCTCTGCCCGCCCCAGACGCCGTCCACCGAACTCAGCCTGGCCAGGGCGACCACCGAGTCCCAGCCCATGCTGTTGGCCTGGGGAGCCTCCACCGAGGCGTGCTGCGACCCGACCAGGTTGCCGAACGCCATGTATTCGAGATTGGACGGCGGCCCGTACGGCGCGGGAGCGACCGGGTAGGACACCTTGCCGATCTGCACCCGGCCGTCGCGGACGACCGCCTGCGGTGACGTCGAGGCAGGGGTCGCGGCCGCCGGGCAGGGAAAGCCCGCCGGGCTCGTCGTCGGCGCCGGGTCGAAGTCGATGATGGGTGAGGTGCAGCCGGCGAGCAGCGCGGCCAGGGCTCCGGCCAACGCCGCCCGGGTCGGCGTCAGGCGGCGCGGCGCACGAGCCATCGGCCGGTCAGAGATTGTTCCGGCCGATGTCGGCCACCAGCCCGTCGCCGCGCCAGGAGGCGTAGTAGCCATCCGCCCAGCCGGCGTAGGCCGGTCCGCCCTCCCAGTAGGGCACCCGGCGATTGTCGCGCTCTACGGTGCGAATGTAAGGGTCGGCGCCGGCCTCGATGCGAGCGGCATCGGCGGCGCAGGCCGGCACGCTGCGGCGCTGCCAGCTGACGTTGGTGGCCGACGGGCCGTGGCCGGGGTTGAAGAAGCAGGGCGGACGGCGC
>NZ_JASGEN010000142.1:0-19033 GCF_047606365.1 Micropruina sp.
AGGTCACCGCGCAGTGGTGCGCGACGACCAGAACCGTCAGCGCCGCCCGCAATTTGTCGATGTAGTACAGACGGGTGGGTGCCACCGGCGGAGCCTGAGTGTCAGTCATGTCTCTCCTTCCCGCTACGACCGTCGGAAACCCACGTTCGTAGCATGGACATGCTAAATAACTTAGCACGGCTCTGCTATAACCAAGGTCGTGCCGAAGATCGTGGATCCTGACCAGCGCCGAGTGGCCATCGCCGAGGCGGTCTTCAGCACCCTGGACCAGGGCGGCCTGCGCAACGTCACGCTGGCCAACGTGGCCGACCACGCGGGACTGGCCATCGGCTCCGTCCGGCACTTCCTCGGCAGCCGCGAAGAGATGATCGCCTTCGCGTTCAGCGTCGTCGTCGAGCGCGTCGGCGACCGGGTGAGCAGTCGGATCGACACCGCTCTCGCCACACTGCACAGCGGCACCCACGATCCGGACGCCCGGCTGGCCGCGACCGCAGACATCCTCGCCGAGTTCCTTCCCCTGGACGCCGCTCGCCGTCGGGAGGCGATCGTCTGGATCGAGTTCGAGACCGCGGCAAGGACCGATGCCCGCCTGGCGGAGACATCGCGCCGGGCAGCGACCCAGACGACCGGGTTGATCGAGGCGATTCTCTGCACCGCCGCCGGCGCACTGCCCGCAGGTCTCGACATCGCCGTCGAGACGGCCCGGCTGGCCGCGCTCATCGACGGGTTGACCGTCCGCTCAGCCCTGCATCCGGACCTGCTCGACCCGGCCCTGGCCCGGGAGGCGCTGCTCGCACACCTACGCGGACTCCAGCGCTAGCACCGCTGCTCCATGCGGCCTTCTCGCTGGGTGAGCTCGTCGACGCTTGTGGTCTCGACAAGCTCGACCAACGATGATCGGGTCTCAGCTCACCCCGAAGATCCGTGACCGTTCGTCGCCCAGCACCCACCGGCCGGTGACCACCAGGTCGAGGTTGTCCGGCTGCCAGCGCAACGCCCGCAACGCGCGGCGGTTCAGCCGTACCGACGTCGACCATGGGGTCACTCCGAGCGGTCGCAACTGGGACTGGGTGGCCACCGCGAGTGAGGTGCCGCTGTGCGGGTCGGTGAGGACGCGGAGCCGGCGCTCGCCGGGCAGGTCGGCCACCGGTATGCCGTCCTGGCTGGCCTGCAGCATCGCCTTCTGCGCCTCGCGACTGATCCACAGCGATCGCGGGCTCGCCTCCACCGAGGTTGCCGCAACCGTCCGGCCGGCGTCGGGGCGTCCGATCCTTCGGGCGTTGGCCGCCATCTCGCGGATCCGTTTCGGGTCGGCGAGCAGCAGGTCGATCTTGTAGCCGACGGTCGTGGCGTAGTTGCAGCGCACCGCCGCACCCTCCTCGACCAGCACATCGGCGTTGCGCACCTCCTGCCCGGGGATCGGGTTGATGATCACCATCGGCAGCCCCGCGGCCATGCATTCCGACGACGACAACCCGCCCGGTTTGCCGACGAACAGGGTGGCGACCCGCATCAGGTCGACCATCTCGTCGGTGTAGCCGAGCACGGTGAACCGCTCCGTGTCGTCGCCGACCGCGGCCACCACGTCCCGCCGCAGCGCCTCGTTGTTGCCGCAGACGACGACCGCCTGGAAGCGCTGTTTGCTGCGCCGCACCTGGCGGACGATGTTGAGCGTGTAGCTGCCGCCGGAAGCGCCGGCCGAGATCAGCACCACCGGCAGCCGGGGGTTCAGCCCGAACCGTCGTCGGACGGCCGCGGCGTCCACCGGCTCACCCAGCCCGGCCCGCACCGGGATGCCCGAAGCATGCACCCGGTCGCGGGGCACGCCGAGATTGGCCATGTGCTCACGGGCCTCGTCGCGGGCGACGAAGAAGTGGTTGAACGGCGACGTCAGCCACAGGCCCTGGAAGTCGTAGTCGGTGGTCACCACGGTGAGTGAGGCGTGCAGCTGGCGCCGGGCCAGCATCAGCGCCACCAGCCGAGCCGGCAGGAAGTGCGTGCAGATCACCAGATCGGGGTCGTAGTCACGGATCCGCCGCACCACCCCGGTGGTGTTGAGCTGATCCCACCACTGCACCAACGGCGCCCGTTTGAACGGCGAATCCTGGGTGTCGTAGCCCCAGCCGACCACCCACGGGGCCTCGGCGACCAGCGCGAAGTAGCCGTCGTCGTAGAGCTTCTGGAACGCCTCGTTGGTGGTCTCCAGAATGTCGATGCGGCGCACCTGGTCGACGTCCGAGTGGTGAGCCAAGGCGTGTTCCACGGCACTGCCGGCCTGGTTGTGGCCGGCCCCGACGCCGGCCGCCAGGATCAGAGTGCGTTGGCCCATGGCCCGATCGTAGGGGTGATCGCCGGCAGGTTCTTCGCGGGACGGGCCGGTGCCCCTGAAGCGCCGCTTCCAGGGCGGCCGGCGGGCGTCAGCGGGCGACGGCGTCCGCCACTCAATCGGACGCCTTCGTCGTAGTGTCATCGGACTCCATCATGAATTCCCAGGCCAGGCCGTGGGCCAGCACGATGAGCAGGATCAGGGCGATCGAGGCCGCCTGCAGCGCCGTCCCGCCGACCACCGAAGCGATCCCCGGGAAGAGGCCGAGCACCGCGATCACGGCATAGACCACGACCACCAGCCAGCGGGACCGCCGGAACGGTCCGCGCGCCGTGCCACGGTCGACACCGATCAGCCGGACGGTGTTCGCCATCCCGACCACGGCCGCGACGGTGAAGCTGGAGCGCCAGATCAGCGGATTGCCGGCGTCCACCTGCGCGAACGTACTCATCAGGCCGGGCAGCAGGAAGGACAGGTAGACCCCGCCGGCCAGCCGTCGGCGCAGCGGATCGGCCTTCCACCGCGGGTGCCGCTCGATCACGGTCCACCACAGCCCCACCAGCGTGAAGCAGGTGACCGCCATCAGCGAATAGAAGCCGGACAGGTCCATGACTCAGCGTACTGCTCACCCGTGGTTGACTACCGGTGTGAAGCTTCAGCCGGCCTGGGTGCGGACCAGCGTCAGTATCGCGGTGGGTGCGGTGGTCGCGGCGGCGCTGAGCGGGGTGCACGGCCTCGCGGTGGCACTGGCCGCCGGCTGGATCGCCCTGTCCGTCACCTATGTCGCGTGGACGACGCTCGCGTTGATCCGGCTCGACCCGGTGCAGACGAAGGCGCACGCCACCCAGGAGGATCCGAGTCATGGCGGCAGCATCCTGATCCTCACCCTGGCTTCGGTCGCCAGCATCGCGGGAGTCGGGTTCCTGCTGGCCGGCACCCAGGCCCGTGAGGGCGTGCCGGTCGAAGCGCTGCTGGGCGCGGTCGTGGTGGTCTGTTCCTGGGTGCTGGTGCACAGCCTCTACACCGTTCACTACGGACGGCTCTACTACGCCGATCCGGACACCGCGGCCATCGACTTCAACGGCGATCAGCCCGACTACCAGGACTTCGCCTACCTCGCCTTCACCCTCGGCATGACCTACCAGGTTTCGGACACCAACCTGCAGACCCGGACGGTACGCAGGGCGGCCCTGCGGCACGCCCTGCTGTCCTACCTGCTCGGCGCCGTCGTCCTCGCCTGCACCATCAACCTGATCGTTCAACTCGCCTCCACTGCGGTCGGTTAGTCCGGGTTCCGTTGGTCGAGCTTGTCGAGGCCAGGGTTTCCGTCGCCCCGGGCTTGCCCCGGGATCTCTGCCTAGACACGTTCGAAGCTCTGGCAGAGATCCCGGCGTTCGCCGGGATGACGTCTTTCGCGGGGACGATGGGACATCCGTCTACTCGGCCCGGACGCCGACACCCGAAAGGGCGGCCCGGAGCACCGGACGGCAGGCCTCGCCGGCGGCCCAGACCAGGGCGATGCCGGCCAGCAGGGACGCCACGAACAGCAGCGGCCCGATCGAGGCGGGTTGCATGCTGGGCAGCTGGGCGAAGAACAACACCGCCAGGCCACCCGATCCCAGGGCGCTGAGCGCCGCAGGAGCAACCACCTCGACCAGCCGGGTGCGGTCGTGCAGGCTGCCCGGGACACCCAGGTTGGCCAGCTGGCGCAGTTCCCGCCGCCGGTCGAGCACCCCGGAGGCCTGGTTCAGCAGGGTGGACGTAGCAGCCACCAGGAAGGCGATGCCGAGGGTCAGGTAGGTGCCGGTGCGGACGTCCTCGGCCAGGATCCGCAGCAGCGGGTCGTCGCTGTAGGCGCTGAAATCGGGCAGGCTGACCAGGGCACCGCCGGTGAAGCCGACGAAGGCGAGCCCGGAGACCGATCGCCAGGCACCCTTCGGATCGGCCAGCAGCCGGCGTCCGGCCAGCAGCACAGCCGGTTGTCCCGACCGGGTGAGCAGTAACCCGAGCAGCTGCAGCAACCACGGTCCGACCAGGTTGATCACGCCCATGAACAGGGCCAGCACAACCAGCACCACGGCCGCCGAGGCCACGAACTCCCGAGCCAGGTTGAGCATCGGCGCCACCACGATCCAGGCGGCGATCACCAGCGGCACGGCGAGCAGCCGCCACAGTTTGAGCGCCGGACGCGGTGCCCGGCGGGCCACCCCGAGCGGCGAGATGGTGAGCCGCATCAGGCCGGTCACCGAGCTCAGCCCGGCCAGCACCACCAGGCCGGCCACGGTCGCCGCGATCGCCCAGAGCGGGAGCAGCATCTCGGCGGCGCTCAGCGGCGTCGCCTGGAAGCTGATCGCCGCCCAGGCGGGCAGGGTGAGCAGGTAGCCGACCACACCCAGCACGCCGCCGGCGAGTCCGGCCAGCATGGTCTCCACGGTGCTCAGTGCGATGGCCTGGCCGCCGGTCAGACCGAGCAGCCGCAGGGTGGAGAGCCGCTGGTCGCGGCCCAGTGCGCCCATCCGGGCCGCGGCCGCACCGAGGGTGACCAGCGGCACGATCAGCAGGACGCCGGCGCAGGCCGCCAGCAGCGTCCACATCACCAGCTCCGCGACGCCGTCGGCGGCGTCCGCGCCGAGTGCCGCGACGAAGGCTGCCGGTGGGTGGAACTGGCGATTGACGAAGGTGTTGATGCCGGCGAGCACCGAGAGCAGCAGCCAGCTGCTGACCGTGAAGGCGAGGACGGCGAGCAGGTCGATCAGCCCGGTGCCGGCCCGGATGCGGCCGCGCAGCAACAGCGGAGCGATACGGAACTGGTGCATCAGGCTGCCCTCCGGGTGAGGAAGTCGTTGCTGACCCGGCCGTCGACGATCTCGACATGCCGCTGGCACCAGTCGGCGACGTGGGCGTCGTGGGTGACCACCACCAGGCTGGCGCCGACGGCGGCGACCGCCGAGGTCAGCACCCGCATCACCTCGGCACCGGTCGCCTGGTCGAGGGCACCGGTGGGTTCGTCGGCGAGCACCACGTCGGGCTGGCCGACCAGGGCACGAGCGATGGCGACCCGGTGCGCCTGGCCGCCGGACAGCTGCCCGGGGCGGCGCGCTTCCAGGCCGGACAGGCCCAGCCACTGGAGGCAGTCCCCCGCCCGTCGGAACGCTTCCGCGCGCGGCCGTCCGAGCAGCAGCAGCGGCAACGCCACGTTCTCCAGCGCGCTGAGTTCGGGCAGCAGCTGGCCGTCCTGGAAGACGAAGCCCATCCGGGCCAGCCGGATCCGGCTGCGGGCGGCGTCCGAGGCCAGCGACACCGGCTCGCCACCGAGGCTGACGTCGCCCTCATCGGGCCGCAGGATGCCGGCCAGGCAGTGCAGCAGGGTCGACTTGCCGGAGCCGGACGGCCCCATCACCGACACCGACTGCCCGGCGGGAATGTCGATGCTGACCCGGTCGAGGGCCCGGACGTCGCCGAAGGACTTGGAGATCTGCCGGGCCTGCAGGGCGGCCCGCTGGTGGTTCGTCGTCATGCAATCAGCCAACCGTGCGGCGGCCGTTCGATCACGGGCGCTGCCCGGTGTCTGCTGGGTAGTGCCAGCGCTACCCCATGGTGGTGCCGACGCCCTGCCATGCAGGCGCCGACGCTTCTAGGGTGGCAGGGTGACCCAACCCAACCCGTCGCACGAGTCCGCGATCCGGGCCCGGCTGAAACCGCCGCCGAACCCGTTGCGGATGCTGATCAGCCCGCTCGGCTGGGGTGCGGTGGCGTACTGCGCGACAGCGATCCTGGGCGGCATCGCGGCGTTGCTGGCCGGCATCCTGGGCATCTTCGTGCTGCCGCTGGTGGCCTGGGGCACGGCCAACCTGGAGGCCCGCCGGCTGCGGCTGCTCGGGCTGCACCAGCCCGGTCCGCTGCGCAGCGGACCGATCCGGCATCCCTGGGACGTGGCGGGTCTGCGTGAGGGCAACCTGGCGGTGTGGGGCATCGCCGTGCTGTTCGCCCTGGTCGACTTCCTGCCCGGCGCGGTGCTGGTCATTCTGGTGCTCGGCCTGATCAGCCAACTGATCGGCAGCATCGGATCGCCGCCCACCGAACAGCTCGGCACCTGGTTCATGCTGATCATCATCCTGATCGCCGGCCTCTACGTGGCCTGGGCACTGGCCAGCGTGCAGGCGATCCTGGTCGAGGATCTGGTCCGGCCGCGCACCGAGCTGCGCGAGCAGGTCGACCAGCTGACCAGCTCACGCCGGGAACTGGTCGACGTCTTCGCCGCCGAGCGGCGCCGGATCGAGCGCGATCTGCACGACGGCGCCCAACAGCACCTGGTGCTGCTCAGCATGCAACTCGGCGAGGCCGAATACGCGCTGGAGAGCGGCCGTCCGGAAGCGGTCCGCGACGCCTTGGCGGCCGCCCATTCGTCGATGGAGGCGGCGATGACGTCGCTGCGCGACACGGTGCGCGGCATCCACCCGCAGATCCTCACCGACCGGGGCCTCGCCGCCGCCGTCACCGAACTCGCCGAGCGCCAGCCGCTGCCCGTCACGGTGGGCATCAACGGGACGCGGCAGCCGTCGGAGCAGCTGGCGCTGTCGGTGTACTACCTGATCAGCGAGGCGTTCACGAACGCCGTCAAGCACGCCGTCGCGACCACGGTGGCCGTCCGGCTCGACCTCAGCGACCCGCTGCAGGTGGAGGTGTACGACGACGGCATCGGCGGCGCGGTGGTCAAGCCCGGCCATGGGCTCAGCGGCATGATCGAACGCGTCCAGACCTTCGGCGGGGCGTGCTGGGTGAGCAGTCCCCCGGGCGGTCCGACGCTGATCCGGGCGTCCTTCCCGAACCCCGTCCGATGAAACCGGTGGAGAGCGAAGTGTCTGAGGCCGTCGCTACGGTGAGCCGAACAAGAGAGGGGAACTGATGCGAATTCTGGTGGCCGACGACGCGGCGCTGATCCGGGCCGGCCTGGTCGGCCTGCTGGAGCGGGCCGGGCACCAGGTGGTCGCCGAGGCCGCGGACGCCCCCGAGCTGATCGCCCGGTGCACCGGCCTGGCCGAGAGCGCCGACGGGCTACCCGATCTGGTGATCACCGACGTGAGAATGCCGCCGACGATGACCGACGACGGGCTGCGGGCCGCCGTCCAGCTGCGGGAGACCTACCCGGGGCTGCCGATGCTGATGGTCAGCCAGTACGTCGCCCCGGCGTACGCGGCGACCCTGCTCGAAGCCAACGCGGCCGGTGGGGTCGGTTACCTGTTGAAGGAACGGGTCGGACGGGTGGCCGACTTCATGCGGTCGGCCGAACTGGTCGCGGCCGGTGAGGTGGTGATGGATCCCGAGGTGGTGGCCCAGCTGCTCAACGCCCGCCGGACCGACCCCAGGCTGAGCCGGTTGACCCCGCGCGAACTCGAGGTGCTGTCGTTGATGGCGAAGGGCGCCGCGAATCAGCAGATCGCCGGGCAACTGGTGATTACCCCGGCGGCAGTCGCCAAACATGTGGCGAACATCTTCGCCAAGCTCGATCTGGGTCCGAACGAGGACAACCGCCGGGTCCGGGCCGTGCTGGCCTACCTCAACGGCGTCCGCTGAGAAGGAGTTGCGATGACCGTGACGGAATGGATCTGCCGCATCTGCGGCGTGGAACAGGCGGTGGCCGCCGAGCCGCCGAAGGCGTGCCCGATCTGCACCGACGAACGGCAGTACGTGCCGCCGTCCGGACCGGCCTGGACGAGTACCGAACGTCTGCTCGCCGAGGGACACCGACTGGTGATCACCGAGATGGAACCCGGCCTGTTTGGGCTGCGCGCCGAGCCGAAGGTGGGCATCGGGCAGACCGCGCTGCTGGTTCGCGGCACGGCGGGGAATCTGCTGTTCGACGTTCCGCCGTTCGTCGATCCGGAGGCGCTGGACGCGATGGAGCAGTTGGGCGGGGTCGCGGCGATCCTGGCCAGCCATCCGCACATGTACGGCGCGCAGGTCGCCTGGAGCCGGGCCTTCGGCGGCGTCCCGGTGTACGTGGCCCGCAAGGATCTGGGCTGGGTGCAACGGAAGGACCCGGTGATCGTCGCCTGGGACAACTCGTTCGAACCGGTGCCTGGAATCTGGGCGAGCCAGGTCGGCGGCCACTTCCCGGGCCAGACCGTCGCGCACTGGCGGGGCGCGGACGACTCGGGTGTGCTGCTCGCCGGCGATGCCTGCTCGGTGCGGCCGGACGGCAACGTCAGCTTCCAGCGCAGCTATCCGAACATGATCCCGATGTCGCCGCGCGGCGTCCGGCAGATCGTGGACGGCTTCGACGAACACCCCTACCGCCGGCTCTACGACAACTTCGCCGGACGCATCGCCGACGACGCCCTGGCCACGGTCCGGTTCTCCGCCAACCGCTACCTGGCCTGGATCGCCGGTGAGCACGACGAGCTGATCTGAGGTCGCTGACGATGTTGGGACTTCCGGGCGGAGTGGCCGTGCTCCTGGTGGCGCTGGTGATCAGCGTCACCAGTGATCCGCGCAAGATGCGCACCGCGCTCTACCTGCTCGCCCTGCTCATCTGGCTGCTGATGTCCGCCGTCGGCCTGACCGTCGGCGCCGCCGATTCGTTCGACCCGAGACTCGGCGGCTACACGTTTCTCGCGCTGCTGGTACTCATGCTCGGCACGGTGATCGCGCTGGCCGGCTTCCTGATCGTCACCGGAATCACCCTGCTTCGCCGTGAAGGTTTCGCACTGTCGCGGCTGCTGGGGCTCGGGTTGGGCGTCGGGATGCTCGGCTACATCGGCCTGTGGGTGGCGGTCGTGGCGACCGCGTCGAGCCAGTGGGCCGCCGGTTTGCTGCTGCTCGGGTTGCCGCTGGGCTACCTGGGTTTCGGCTTCGTCGCCTTCCTGCTCTACGGGGCGCTCTACCCCGCCGTGATGGGCCGGCGCGGACGGCCGGTGGCAGCGGTCGTGGTGCTGGGCTCGGGGCTGATCCGCGGCAAGGTGCCACCGTTGCTGGCGTCCCGGATCCGCCGCGGGCGCGCCTTGTACGACAAGTTCGCCGATCGCCCTCCCCTGCTGGTCACCTCCGGCGGCCAGGGCCCCGACGAGCCGGTGCCGGAGGGCCGGGCGATGGCCGAGTTCCTGACCGACGACGGGTTCCCCCAGGATCGCGTGGTGGCCGAGGAGCGGTCCCGCAACACCGAACAGAACCTTGCCTACAGCGCCGAACTACTTGCCGCGCGCGGCGTCGTGGGACCGATCGCGGCCGTCACCAACAACTTCCATGCCTTCCGGGCTGCGCTGCTGATGCGCCGGCTCGGGATCGCCGGTTACTCGGTCGGTTCGCCGACGGCCCGCTACTACTGGCCGACCGCGGTGATCCGCGAGTTCATCGCCGTGCTGCGCGACCACCTGGTGCTCAACGCCATCCTGCTCGGTCTGGCCTGCCTGCCGATCCTTGTCTACCTGGTGTCGTTGCTGGTCAACCGGTGAGCGCCACTGTCACCATCGCTCCTTGTCCGGCTGGGATTGACGGTTTTGTGACACGTCCACACAGATCGGTGTTGTCACGGTGTTGCCTCCACATTGGGGCCGTTGCGGGTGATCGGAGAGGCCTCCGCGGCCAGCATCGGCGCCATGACCGAGACCATCAGATTGCTGGAAGCCGACGAAGAGATCCGGCTGGCGCGGGCCATCGAGGCGGGACTACTCGCCAGCGAACAGTTGGCGCAGGACACCGCGTCGGCGGGAACAGCCGCGGAGCTGACCGTGCTGGAGCGACAGGGACGCGACGCCTGGCAACGGTTCCTGCTCGCCAACGTCCGACTGGTGCAGAGCATCGCCACCCAGGAGGCCCGCCGCTCACCGGCCGGTCTGGACGAGCTCTTCCAGGAGGGATTCCTCGGCCTGACCGAGGCGTTGGTGCGCTGGGACCACACCAGCGGCTACCGCTTCAGCACCTACGCCAGTACCTGGATCAAGCGGCGGGTCTGCGATGCCGCCGTCGAGCAGCGGGTGCCGGCCTCGGTGCGGACCGCGTTGCGCGCCCGCGGCGTCCGGGGATTGGCGGACGAGCTGACCGCCGAGCTGCGCCGTCCGGCCAGCGACGCCGACGTCGCCCAGGTCCTGGGCCGCAGCGAACGTTGGGTGGCCCGGGTCCGGCATCTGTCGGTGTGGGCGCCGCTGGAGCCGGACCTGGTGGTCGTCGGCCCGCACTCCGAGCCGATCGATGACACCGATCTGCGTCCCCTGCTGAGAGCACTCCCCGCCGTGGAGGCGGCCGTGGTGCGGACCCGTTTCGGCCTGGGTGGTGACTCGCCGTTGCGGCAGGCTCCGGCCGCAGCGAGGCTGGGCATGTCGCTCAGCACGCTGCGACGGCACGAGACCCGGGCGCTACGACGGCTGCGCGGCTGGATCCTGGCCGATCAGGCCGCGTGAGGTCCGACGACCAGTAGATGAATCGATCTCGCCCACTGTGCTCTCCCCGTGGCTCTTCACCTACGAGTCCGCGCGGAACGCGGGGGCATAGTCGGTGGCGAATCCCTGAAGGTTCCGGGCGGGTCGGCCTGTCACCCGTTCGACGTCCGACGACACGACAGCGGCCTCACCGCGGTCGTAGTGCGCATAGTCCTCGGCGAGACCATCCGCTTGCCAGGCCGACATTCCCGTTTGACGCGCTCAGATCGAATCGGATCGCGGTACATCCAGACCGATAGATCGATCGAACCAAGCTGCGATCACGAGTCGACACCTGGCCGTCACGGCCAGGTCAAGGCGAGATCAGTACCGACTCGTTGAACGCACAGTGAGTGCTTGACCTGGCGGTCACGGCCAACGGGGTCGGGAGCGGCCGGTGCGGCGCCGCACTCGCACGAGCACGTCGAGTTGTGCGTCGTTGTAGAGGTCCGCCACCACTTCATCGACAGTCCGTTGCTTGGCCGGGGATCTTTGCAGCGGCCGGGAGATCAGGTCGGTCAGCCCTGGGCAGTGTTCGTCCAGATGTTCCAGGTGATCGGCCAGCCCGGCCACCACCGCCTCCCGAGCCTCCGGGCCCGCATCGTCCGGAAGATGATCGAAGGCAACCACGGCTGCATTGTCGCGGTAGGGCGGCAGCAGCGTCAGGTACGCCTCGAGCCCCGGCTCGTCGAGCAACCTCGTCAGCCCCACGACGAGGGCTCGCTCGACACCGGGTAGGTCGGCGACCCGGCGGGAGAGTTCCGGCGGGAGGTCGCTCGGGACCGCGTGCTCGAGCATGGCAGCCACCTCGAGCCGCGTTTCCTGCAGATGCTCGATGTCGCTGACCAGCCGCGTGTCGAGATCACGCAGCATCTGTGCCGGAGGTTGCACCGAGTCGCCGATAGCAGCGATCTGGTTGAGGGTGAGACCCAACTGGGTGAGCCTACGGATTCGGAGCAGTCGCAGCAGATGCTCGACGCCGTAGAGACGGTACCCGTTGGACTGTTGCGTCGGCTCGGGTAGCAGACCGATCTCGTGGTAGTGCCGGACTGTGCGGCGCGTCGTGCCGGCAAGCTCGGCCAGCTCACGGGGACTCCAGATCACCATCCGCTCCTTCCCTCAGCACGTCGGCGCCGTCCAAGCACCACTTTCCAGCTTGCCTTGACCTGGCCGTGACGGCCAGGTGTCGACTGCTGCTGCACCCTGTTCCGTCGATCCGTTCGTCTGGAGGACCTACCGTGCTCAGCTCTGTCCGAGGGCGTCCAACGACCTCACTGACCACTCACCGGACCGCCCTGGTCGTTCTCGTCACCGTGATGCTCACCCTCGCAGCCGGATGCAGTCCCGGCCCTCCGGCGGAACAGCCAGCCGACGGTGCACCTCCGGGGCTGGAGCGCTTCTACAGTCAGAAGCTGGCGTACGGCCCCTGCGCGGACTACGCCACCACCGAGGACGATGTGAAACTGTTCGCCGACGAACAGCTGCAGTGTGGCCGGCTGAGCGTCCCACTGGACTACAACGACCACGCCGGTCGCACCATCGAACTCGGAATCCTCAAGGTGCCGGCCACCGGGAAGCCGATCGGGTCACTGGTGGTCAACCCCGGCGGCCCCGCCTCACCCGGCAGGTCCTTCGCCGCGCAGCTGAAGTCGACGGCGGGTTATCCGGCGATCGGACAGCGATTCGACGTGGTCGGGTTCGACATGCGCGGAACTGGCGCGTCGACCCCGACGGTGGATTGCTTCACCGACGCCGAGCGATCGACCGATCACCTGATGGCGAGCTTCTTCTTCGGCGGCGAGACCTGGACTGAGACCGAGACCCGCGCGGCTGCGAAGAAGTGCGCCGAGGGGTCGGGCGGACCGGACGTCATCAGCCACCTCGGCAGCCGTGACACCGCCCGCGACATGGACGTCCTCCGTGCCGTCGTCGGCGACCAGAAGCTGACGTACTTCGGGGCGAGCTATGGGACACGCCTCGGCGCGGTCTACGCAGCGATGTTCCCGGCCAAGGTGCGCGCACTCGTCCTCGACGGCGGCATCGACCCCACACTCGGCATCGAGAGCCGGATGGTGCAACAGTTCACCGGATTCCAGCGTGCCTTCGACGCCATGGCGACCGACTGTGCAACAGCGACGAGCTGCCCGCTCGGCACGGACCCGAAGGCCGCCACCGCGGCCTTCCACAAGCTCGTCCGACCACTGGTCGACAAGCCGCTCCCGGTCGGCGCCGGCCGCATGTTGACCCACCGCGACGCCGTCGAGGCAGTCCTGTTCGCCCTGTACAACAAGAGCAACTGGCCGGTGATCGCCGATGGTCTCACCGAACTCGCGGCCGGCCGCGGGGAGCTGCTGCTCGCCGTCCGCGACCAGGCCCACCTTCGCCAACCGGACGGCAGCTACCCGACCTTCTTGGAGGGTGCGTACGCCACCCACTGCAACGACCGCGAACGTCTCACGTCCCGACAGGAAACGGCGATGCGCAACCGGATGCTTGCCGCCGCACCCTTCATGGATGACGGCCGCAACCGCCAAGCTCGCGACGTCTGCGAGCACTGGCCGGCCGCCCCGACCCTCGGCTACCCGTACGCGGTGAACATCACCGGCCTGCCGCCGACTGTCGTCGTCTCGGTCACCGGTGATCCTTCCGCACCCCACGAGGGTGGGATCGGGCTGGCGCGGGCGCTCGGCTCCCGCCTGCTTACCGTTGACGGTGCGCAGCATGGAGCCGTCCTCGTTCCGGGCAACAAGTGTGTCGACGACGCCGTCACCACCTACCTCATCGAGTTGGAAACGCCACAGACCGATGCCCGCTGCACCCTCTGACCGAACCGGGGAGTTCCTGGGTAACGATGCCGCTCAACCGGACCGACCCGGCCGAGACCGCCGGCCCCGGCTGGTGTCAGACCTGCGGCGCTTCTGGCTGGCGAGTGCGGTCTCCGCGGGGCTGGCGGTGGCGTGGGTGGTGATCGTCGTGGTCGTCCAACCGGGCCGGGTTGGAGGACTGCCGTTCGTCGCGACCGTCTACTTCGGTGCCTGGGTCGCCTATTCGCTGAGCTATCTGCTGCTCACCTGGTGCACGCTGGGGCCGGCGGACGGCGCCACCCTGCGCAAGTGGCTCAGCGAGAGCCGGACCGGTCGTCGACAGCGGCGGCGTGCCGAGTCGCTGGCCGGCATCGGTGGTCCCGCGGGCGCGGTTTCGTTCTGCCTGCTCGCCCTGGCGGCTGTGATCGCGGCGACGCTGGTAAGGCAACTCCGCGGCGATCCGGTGGTGCTCTCCCTGGCGATCGCCGTCGTCGTCACGACCTGGGTTCTGATCGTGACCGTCTTTGCCCTGCACTACGCGCGGGAGGATGCGCAGTTCGGCGGGTTGCGTTTCGGTGCTGGCAAAGGCCCGGCTAGCGCCGAGGCGAGTTGGCCGCCCCGTTTCGCCGACTATGTCGCCCTGGCGATCCAGATCAGCACGGCGTACACGAGCGCAGATGTCACCGTCACCAGCACCGGGCTGCGCCGCGCGACGATCACCCAGACGTTGGTCGCCTTCGTCTTCAATTCGATCCTGATCGCCTTGGTAGTCAGCCTGATCACGCTCAACGCCGGTTGACGACCTTCTGCTGCCGCGCTGATCAAAGCCCATCCACCGTCCTCCCGGACCTGATTCCGGGATCTCCCCCACCCCAGAGCCTGGGACGGCGTGGACTGATCAGCGCATCCTCCGCTGCTGCCACGCCACGCCCTGACGAGGCGCGCCTTAGGGCGCGGTGACACCGGATAATAGGCCGATGGGTCTCTTCGATCGCGCCGGTCTGCCGTCCGCGGACTTCCGCAGCCTCACCACCGCCGTCGGACACCGCGTCCGGGTGTTGGCCTGGGCGCAGGGCGCGGACGGCCCGGTCGTCGGGCTGGCCGGGCAACTCGCCATCCAGGAATCGGACGGCTGGCGTTTCGTGCCCTGGCACGAGATCGCCTCCGGTGGTTGGGATTCCGACAGCGGACAGCTGCGCTGGCGGCTCACCGATGGGAGCGACGGCGAGGTGCTGCTGCGTGATCCCGGCTCGCTGCCCGATCTGTTCCGCGAGCGGGTGGATGCCAGCATCGTCGTTCAGGAACGCTTCGAGCTGAACCGGGGTCGGGCGGCGATGATCGTCGCCCGGCGTCCGCTCGACGACGAGCACGCCGGCCTGCTGTGGACGGTGACCAGGCACGGCGGCAGCTTCGACACCGCGCAGATCGACCAGGCGGACGCCGAACTGGTCCGGCTGCGGGCCGAATACGACATCGCGTGAGCGTTCTGGTAACGTTTCTTCTCGCGCGCCGCGCGATCCCCTGTAGCTCAATTGGCAGAGCGTCGGACTGTTAATCCGTAGGTTCCTGGTTCGAGTCCAGGCGGGGGAGCTTCCTGAAAAAGGCCCTCTGGCTAGCTCAACTGCTGGCCCGAGGGCTTTCTTGCGTTTGCGACCTGCGGGCGCCTAATCGGCGGGGCCGGCGGCGACCTCGGTCAACTCGCGCCGCTGTTTCTCCAGATCGAGCAGGGTGGCGAACATGCGGTTGTAGCCGGGCTGGTCGTCGATCGGGTTGGTGCGCTGCAGCTTCGACTTCAGGTTCGCGATCGCCCGCGACACGGTGAGCAGGCGCAGCTTCGCCACGTACTCGGACGCGTATGCCGGGCTGGCCGGACGCAGCAGCGGCTCGGTGGTCAGCGCCGCGATGACCGACGACACCGCCGGGTCGGGATTGGCCGCCACGACGGGCTGCGGCCAGTCGCCGCCGGGGGTTCCGGCGTCGGCGATGGCGGCGAAGATGGCCCGGTAGGTGGGGTGGGTGAAGTCGTCGGCACCGACCTCGTTCCAGCCGGTCACGAACACCTCGGGTGCGCGCACCATGAGCCGCAGGGTGCCGCGTTCCACCTCGAGCGACCGATCGCGCGGGTTGGGCATCGGCAGTCCGATCAGGCTCGGCTCGTCGGACTCCGGCGCAGCCTGGACCTGTTGCGGCCGCTGCTGCCGATCGTTGTTCGCCGACAACTTGCGGCGTCCGGCCCGGGACACCTCACGCCGCACCTCCTCGACCTCGGTGCCCAGCATCTTGGCGAGCTCATGCACATAGCCGTTCACCAGTGAGCCGTCCCGGACGCTGCTGACCAGCGGCGCAGCGGCCCGCAGCGCGGCGAGCCGGCCGTCCACCCGATCCAGGTCGAACCCGGCGATGGTGCTGGCCATCACATAGCGGTACAGCGGCTCACGGCGTCCGACCAGTTCGCGGACGGCGGCGTCGCCGTGCTGGATGCGCAGGTCGCAGGGGTCGAGCCCGCTCGGTTCGATCGCCACATAGGTCTGCGAGATGAAGTGCTGGTCGCCGGAGAACACCTTCAGCGCCGCGGCCTGCCCGGCGGCGTCGCCGTCGAAGGTGAAGATCACCTCGCCGGCCAGCGCGTCGGTGGTGCCGATCAACCGGGACAGCAGCCGGGCATGGTCATCGCCGAAGGCCGTGCCGCAGGACGCCACGGCCGTATCGATACCGGCCAGGTGGGCCGCCATCACATCGGTGTAGCCCTCGACGATCACCGCCTGATTCTTCTTGGCGATGTTCTGCCGGGCCAGATCGAGGCCGTAGAGCACGTGCGACTTCTTGTAGACCGGGGTCTCCCGGGTGTTGATGTACTTCGCCGGCATCCGGTCGTCGTCGAACAGCCGCCGGGCGCCGAAACCCAGTACCGAGCGGCCGGCGTCCCGGATCGGCCACAGCAGCCGGCCCTGGAAGTAGTCCCAGCCGCCCTCGCGGATCAGGCTCGCCTTGACCAGTTCGTCGTCGCTGAATTTGTGCGCCCGCAGATGCTTGGCGAGTTCGCGTCCGCCCATCGGGGCGAAGCCGACGCCGAAGTGCTCGGCGGCATCCCGGTCGAAGCCGCGCTCGGCCAGGAACTGGCGTCCGGCGACGGCTTCGGGGCCGGTCAGCTGGCCGGCGAAGAACTCGGCGGCCAGCCGGTTCGCCTCCAGGATCCGCGACCGGAGCCCCGGTTCGACCCGGGCGCCGCCGCCCCCATCGGTGTAGCGCAACTGGACGCCGACCCGGTCGGCGAGGAACTCGACCGCCTCGACGAAACTGCAGTTGTTGATCGCCTGCACGAACCCGATCACGTCGCCGCCGACGTTGCAGCCGAAGCAGTAGTAGAAGCCGCGGGCGGGAGTCACCCGGAACGACGGGGTCTTCTCGTCGTGGAACGGGCACAGCCCGGTCAGCGCTCCCCCACCTGCCGGACGCAGCGTCACGTAGGAGCCGACGACATCCTCGATCCGGCTGCGCTCACGGACGGTCGCCAGATCCTCCTCGTTGATCAAGCCCGCCACATCCGGCAGTGTACGCAGCGGCACGGACGCCATGTCGTCATCCCGGGTTCGCCCCGGGATCTCAGCCCGGGCACTCAGCCCGGCGGTCCGAGGGGGTGAGATCCCGGCTTTCGCCGGGATGACGAAGTACCGCGACGAGCTACTGCGGACGCGGCAGCCGCGCCGGATCCCAGCCGAGCAACTGGACGGCGGTGTCGAACGCGAACCGGTCGGTCATCCCGCCGACGTAGGCGACCGTGGCGTGCACCAGCCGGTCGGGGTCGTCGGGCGGTTCCGGCAGCCGTCCGGGGTTCTCCAGATAGAACGACACCAGCGCCTGCAGCACCGCGATCACCGCCGCCGACTGGGCGAGCGACTCCGGACGGGTGTAGATCCGTTCGTAGTTGAAGCTGCGCAGTTCGGCCAGCGCGGCCGCCACCGGCGCACTCATGCCGATCTCGCCGGTGGCCACCGCGGTGCCGATCACCTCGCGGACGAAGATGCTGAGCTGCTCCCGCCGGGTAGCCCCCGCCACCTCGACCACGGCGTCCGGCACGTCGACCAGAGCCACGATGCCGGCGCCGACGGCGTCCTCGAGGTCGTGCGCGCAGTAGGCGATCCGGTCGGCCCAGCTGACGATCTCGCCCTCCACCGTGGCCGGCGTGGGCCGTGACCAGGAGTGGTTGCGGATGCCGTCCAGGGTTTCCAGGCATAGGTTGAGCGGGGTGAGCACCACGTCCGCACCCCACGGGCCGTGGTCGTAGCCCTCGGGCAGGAAGGGGTCGAAGGCGTCCTCGCTGGCATGGCCACCCGGACCGTGGCCGCAGTCGTGGCCCAGCGCGATCGCCTCGGCAAGTGCCACATTGGCGCCCACGCCGCGGGCGATCGAGGTCGCCACCTGGGCCACCTCGAGGGCGTGGGTGAGTCGGGTGCGCTGGTGATCGGTGGGATGGACGACCACCTGGGTCTTGCCGGCCAGCCGCCGGAACGCGGTCGAGTGGACGATGCGGTCGCGGTCCCGTTCGAAGCAGGTCCGCTCCGGATCGGGCGCCTCCGCACGCACCCTGTTGCCGGCCCCGTACGCCAGGGTCGCGCCGGGCACCAGCCGCTCGGCCTCCCAGGCTTCGCGTTGCTCGCGCAGGATCGGCCGCTCCAGGCCCAGCCGGACGCCCGGTTCGGCATGGGCCCGCACCACGGCCTCGCCGGGGTGGCCGGACATGGTGGTCGCCCAAGCGATAGCTCGCGGGGTCAGGTCAGCCATGTCCCCATCTTCGCAGTAGGTCACGAGTCGATAACCATTCGTCACGATCCGTAGGCACGTAGAAGTTAGGAAGGTTTACTAACTTCCATGCAGTACCCGATCCGACGCAAGCTGCGGCCCAAAGATGCCCGCCGCAGCAATCGCTCGTTCGTGCTGCAGGCGGTCAATGACAACCCGCCGCTCTCCCGCGCCGACCTGGCCCGTGAGACCGGCCTGACCAAGGTCACCATCTCCGACCTGATCGCCGAACTCATCGACTCCGGCCTGGTGATCGAGACCGGAACCAGCGAAATGGGCCGCCCCGGGAAGCCGTCCACGCTGCTGGCGCTCAACCCGGCCGGCCGGGACATCCTGGCGATGGACCTCTCCGCTCGCGACCAGGTGCGGGGTGCCGTGCTGTCGCTGCGCGGCGAGCCGGTGCTCACCAAGGTGCGCGCGCTCGACGGCGCCACCGGGCAACAAGCACTGGACGCCGCCCGCGCCCTCGCCGCCGAACTGGTCGAGGCCGCCAGCCGTCCGATCCTCGGGCTCGGGGTCGGCACCCCGGGCACCGTCGACCCGTCGGGCACCGTGTTGTGGGCACCCAATCTGCGCTGGACCGATATGCCGCTGCAGGCCCGCCTGCACGACGACCTGGGTCTGCCGGTCAAGGTCGAGAACGACGCCAATGTGGCTGCCCTGGCCGAGCGCCGCTTCGCCGGCGCACC
>NZ_JASGEN010000143.1:0-30905 GCF_047606365.1 Micropruina sp.
GCGCGGCCGCCAGGTCGTCGCCCAGCACCAGCGCCCCCAGCGGACGGGCCAGCAGCCCGGCGGCCGGCAGCAGCACCAGCAGCGCGACACCGACCAGCAGCACCCGCGGCCAACCGGTGGCGTTGAACGAGCCGGCCAGCCACTGCGCGGCGGTCTGCGCCGAGGTCAACGACGCCCGCACCAGCAGCAGGTTGTTGAGCCCCTGCAGGACGGCCGCGATACCGATGCCGACCAGCACCAGCCGTCCCCCGGTCAGCCCGTGCCGCCAGGCCAGCAGATACACGATCGCGGCCGTCACGCCGCCGCCGACCAACGCACCGATCGCCGTCTCGGCCGGCCCGCCGCCGATCACGATGATGGCCAGCAGCGCACCACTGGCCGATCCGGTGGTGAAGCCGATGATGTCCGGGCTGCCCAGCGGATTGTCCGACATGGACTGGAAGATCGCCCCCGAGACTGCCAGCGCCGCCCCGACCAGGATCGCGGCCAGCACCCGGGGTGCCCGCTGACTACGGACGAAGTACTGGGCGAGCGGGTCGCCGCCGACACCGAACAGGGCCCGCAGCGCCTGACCCAGATTGAGCGGATAGTCCCCGATCAGCAGCCCGACGGCACCGAGCACCAGCAACGCGACCAGCGCCGACAGCGCCACGACGACGGTGCGCCGCTCGAGCAGCACGGTGGCCGAGCCCAGCCGCAGCCGCCGATAACCCGGACGGCGGTCCTGACCGACCGCGGCCGCCCTCACAGCGTCACTCATCACAGGGCCTCGATCCGGGGCCGCCGGACGATCATCACGAACGCCGGGCCGCCGAGAATCGCGGCCACCACACCGACCGGCACCTCGCCGGGCAGCACCACCAGCCGGGCCACCACGTCGGCAGCCAGCAACAGCACCGGGGCGGCCAGGGCGGTACCGGGCAGCACCAGGCGCTGGTCGGGGCCGAACGCGGCCCGGGCCAGGTAAGGCACGCCGAGTCCGACGAACATGATCGGTCCCGCCGCCGCGGTCGCCGCTCCGGCCAGCACCGTCACCGCCGCCACCGCCAGGCCGCGGATCAGCCCGACCCGGACGCCGAGTGCACGTCCGGTGTCCTCACCGAGGGCGAGCGCGTTCAGCGCCGGCGCCAGGCAGCAGGCCAGCACCAGGCCGATCACCACGAAACCGCCGGTGGCGAACAGCACCGAATAGCCGCGTCCCTCCACCGAGCCGGCCGCCCAGAAGCGGAACTCGTTGAAGGCGTTCGCGTTGGCCAGGATCACCATCTGCACCAGCGACGCCACCGCCATGCTGATCGCCACCCCGGCCAGCGCCAGCCGCACCGGTGAGGGCGAGGCCTGCCCGGCCATGCCCAGGAGGTACACCCCGATCGCGGCGACCGCAGCCCCGGCGAAGGCGAACCACAGGTAGAAGCCGATCCCGCTGATGCCGGTGATGGCGACCGCCAGCACCACGGCCAGCGAGGCGCCGGCGTTGATGCCGAGAATGCCGGGGTCGGCCAGCGGGTTGCGGGTCAGCGACTGCATCAGTGCGCCGGCGACGCCCAGGGCCGCGCCGACCACCACCAGCACCAGGGTGCGGGGCAGCCGCTGTTCGAGGACGACGACCGCGTCGAAGCTGCCGTCCGGTGCCCACAGCAGTTGCCACACCCGGCCCGGCGGAATCGGGTTCGATCCGACGCCGAGCGAGGCCATCATGCCCAGCGCGAGCAGCACCGCCGCCGCGAGGAAGAGCAGACCGCTCCGGGCGGCGACGGGTTTCGCCGTCGCCGCCCGGAGTTGGGTACCTGTCGTGCTCACCGAGTTTCAGTCGGACGCGGCAGCGGCGCGTCGGCGGCGCAGCAGCACGACGACCAGGCCGGCCGCGACGACCAGCACCGCACCGGACAGCGCCCAGACACCGATCCCGGGGCCCGCGTCCGCACCCGCCGGAGCCACCGGGGCCGGCGCGCTCGGGGCGGGGGCAGGTGCCTGCGAACCGGCCAGGGCCGCGGTCGTCCAGCCGAGCAGCTTGCCGTCGGCGTCCAGCACCGCGAGCCGGTGCTCGCCGGCGGCCAGCCCGGTGGTGGCGACCGTGACGGTGCCGTCGGCACCGACCAGTTGCCAGCCGAGCGGCGTCGGATCCGAGTAGGCGTAGACGAACGCCCATTCGCCGGCGTAGTCGGCGCCGACCGTGAGCACCGCCGCGTCGCCGTTCACCGCGGCGGTCACCGTGCCCGCCTTGTCGGGCGCCAGAGTGTCGGCGGCCGGCGCGCTGGGCGTCTTCTTCGGCTGCTTCGCCTTGCCGCCGGTCTCGGGCTTGGCCACCTTGCCCGACGACGTGGTCTTGCCGGTCTTCGGCTTCCCGGTCGTGGTGGTGGTCGTCGTCGTGGTGGTGCTGGAGCCACCGTTGTTGTTGCCGTTCTGGTTCGAACCGGACGACCCGCCGGTCACCGTGAAGGCCGGGCTCTTATTGGTGTAGCCCAGGGTGCCCTTGCCGGGATTCTTGGGATCCCGATAGGCCGAGGCCAGGAAGCGCAGCGTGTGACTGCCCTTCTTCAGGTTGGCGGGCAACCGGAACGAGCCGTTCACCACCCCCGAGCTGGGAATCTTCTGCGAGTGGTAGACGCAGGCGCCGTGCGAGGTGTTGCTGCACAGCCGGCCGTCGTCGATCTTGATGTAGACGGTTTCGCCCTTGGGGAAGCCCCGCACGGTGAACCGGATCACCCCCCCGGCCTGCACGCTGCGCGGCGAAACGCTCGAGCTGGTGCCGGGCGTGCTCGGTCCGGGACCGCCGGGCGGAATCGCCTCGGCAGCCGGCTGGTTCGGCAGGGCCACCAGGGCGAGGCCGAGCAGCACCGCTGCCAGCAGCCGGACGCCCTTACCGGCGATGGTTCGAACGCGTGTCATCACGCCACTCCCTTCGGCTTGGCCAGTCGGCGCAACCCGACCAGTCCCGCGGCGAGGACGGCGACCGCCGCCCCGATCAGCACCGGCTCCATCGATCCGGTGCCGGGTTGGGTCAGTGCCGCCGTGCCCTGATCAGCAGGGGCCACCGGACCGGCCGGTGCCTGCGGGCTGCCGGTGGTGGGTGTGGCGGTGGTGACGTTGCCCTTGCTGGCCTCGACCCAGCCGACGATCCCGCCGTCCGCGTTCACCGCGACCACCCGGTGACGGCCGTCGGCCAGCCCCTTCAGGTCGACGCTGAACGCCTTCGCGTCGGTCAGCTGCACCCAGCCGGCCTTGGCGATGCTGGCGCCGCTGTAGAGGTAGACGTACACCCACTGGTCCGCCGCGCCCTTGGGCAGGGTGACGGTGAGCTTGGTGCCGTCCACCTTGGCGGTGGCGTCGCCGTTGCTCAGCCCGGTCAGCTGGCTGGCCCGCTCCACGGGTGCGTTGGGCACCTTGGTCGGCGAGGAGTCGTCGCTGGCCGACGTGGTGGTCGTGGTCACCGTTCGCACGATCGTCCGGATCGTCGTGGTGGTGTCGGACGGCGTCTCGTTGGCCTTCTCACCGGCCACCGTGATCGGCGTCCAGCCGAGCAGCTTGCCGACCTCACCCTCGTTGCCGGACTGGACCGAGAGCTTGCTGGTGCCGGTCGGCAGGGTCACGCCGGTCAGGCTCGCTTTCACCCGTCCGTCGGCGCCGGCCCGGAACCAGGTCGCACCCCACGGATCGGTCGGCGAACCGCCCGAGTAGGTGTTGAGGTAGATCCAGTCGCCGGCCTTGGCGCCGGGCACGGTGACGGTCAACGCCTTCACCGTACGGCTCGCCTGCACCCCGTTACGGGCGGCGGAGGTCAGGTCCTCAGTGGCCTCGACCGGCTCGGGCACACCGGTCGGCCGGTACTTGCCCACCACGAACTCCGGTGACAGCACTGTGCGCGAGGCGTCGCCGTCCTTCAGCGAGCCGGTCAGCAGCCGCAGCGTGTGCGCGCCCTCCTTGAAGGCGGGGCTGGAGCCGTTGGCGCCCTTGGTGGTGCCGTCGGGCAGCTGCAGCTCGACGTCGAAGGTGCCGTCGGCGGCCTTGGCCTGGATGATCGTCCAGATCGTCCGGTTGCTGTGCAGCGAGTCGTTCAGCCGGCTGACGTTGCCCTCGTCGATCTTTATCGCGATGGTCGACCCGCCGCGCTTCTCACCGGGGTGGCAGAAGCCGGCGCCGGTCACGTGCAGGGTGCCGCCCAGGCTGGCCCGGGGCTCGGCGATGGTCACCACCGGGGTGGCGGACGTCGCGGTGCAGGTGACGTCGTCATCGTCGGGCTGCTCGATGTACGGAACCCCGCCGACGACCAGCGGCTTGGTGGTGACGTTGCGCACCGTGTCGTTGGCACCGAAACGTCCGGAAAGGAACTGGGCGGTCAGTAACTGACCCTCCTTCAGCCCTTCGGGGGCGTCGATCTCGATCTCGAAGTTGCCGCTGGCCGGAACGGTGATCACGTTCGGATGCGCCGCCGTGCCGCTCGGCGCGAGCAGCTTCCAGATGGTCGGATCGGCCACCCCTGTGGGCGCCACGATGCCGCCGCCGGTGCGGGCGTACTGGCCGCCGGCGTAGTTCAGCTTGAGTGCCACCGTCGAGGCACCGGTGCCGGCCTGGTTCGTCCAGCCGGTGCCCTTGATCTTGATCGTCGAACCGGACGCCGTGGCCACCTCGCTCTGCACCCAGGCGGTCGCCCCGCCCGCGGTGACGGTGTCGTGTGCCCAGGTCGGCGGCTGCGTCGCCGGGTCAGTCGGGCCGTCACCGGTGATGGTGAAGTCGGCGGGCACACTGCGCACCGTGTCGCCGCCCAGCAGCGAGCCGGTCAGGAACCGGATCTGGTGGCTGGAACCCACCGCCCATTCGGTCCAGCTGCCGTCGAGCAGTCGCGCGTTCGCGGCGGTCGGGTACGGAATGGTTGCCGTCCACGAACCGTCGGCTGCGGCCTGGATGACGGCCTGCTGGCGCTTATCGGTGCTGACCAGGCCGGTCAGCGGATTGATCACGTCTCGCTTGGTGTAGACGGTGTTCGGATCACCGGAGACCTTGGCGTCGAGGAAGACGCCGATCACGCTGCCGGAGCCGTTCGGGTGCAGCCAGCCCTTGCCGGAGACCACGATCGGCTCGCCCACCTTCACCGTCGCCGGAGCCTCGATGGTGGCCTCCGTCGGCGTCGCCGTGGGCGACGGGGTCGGCGTCGGGCTGGAGGTTTCCGTGGGCGTGGGGGTCGGGGTCGGCTCGGGGGCGGCGGCGTTCACCGTGAAGGCGCCGGAGGGGATCGTGCGCTGGACGTCACCGGCGCGGAGCGACCCGGTCAGGAACTGCAGGGTATGCGTCCCGGAGGCGAATGCCGGAACAGAACCGTTCTGCCCGGCTTCGGTGCCGTCGGGGAGCTGCAGGTCGATTGCGAAGGTGCCGTCTTCAGCGGCGTCGATCAGCGCCCAGATGGTCTTGTTGGCGTGCACCGAGGCGTCCAGTCGGCTGAACCCACCGGCGTCGATCTTGATGCCGATCTTGGAGCCACCGCCGGCCGGATGGCAGAACCCGGAGCCGGTGACATGCAGCACTCCGCCGAGCTCGACGGTGGCCGGGGTCACCTCGACCTTGCCGGAGCCGGGTTTGGCGCAGTCAGGAGTAGTCGGCGTGGGAGCCGGGCTGGACGGCTCGTCGGTCGGCGTCTGGCTGGGAGTGGGCGTCGGGGTCGGGGTCGGATCCTTGGTGGGCTGTTCGGTCGGTGTCGGAGTGGGCGCCGGGACCTCGGAGACGACCGATTCGGCGCTCGCCGAACGGATCACGTCGCCGGTGAGGAGCGATCCGGTGAGCAGGGTCACCTTGGCGTTCTCCCCCACCGACCAGTCGGCGGTGCTGTTGTCGGGGGTCGGGTAGGGCAGTTTGAGGGTCCACTCGCCATCGGCGTCCGCCTGAACGATCGCGTAGATGGTCTTGTTGCCCTGCACCACCCCGGTGACCGGATGCTTCACCTCCTCTTTGGTGGAGATGCCGCCGTCATTGAGCTTCACCGCGATGATCGAGCCCGCATCCTGAGCGGTGTTCAGCCAGCCGCTGCCGCTGATCACCAGGTCACGGCCAACCACCCACTGCTCGGGCACCCAGTAAGAGACGCCCCCGGCGTAGTCGTACCGCTTGCCCTCCTTGGCGGCAGCAGCATTCGGCACCGCGGCCAACTGCACCGAGGTCTTCGGCTTCGCCGACTTGCTGGGCGAGGCCGACTTGCTGGGCGTCGGCTTCGGCGGCACGATCTCCTTGGCCGACTCCTTCGGCTTCGGGGTCTCCTTCGCCTCAGGGGGGTTTTCGGTCGGCTTGGCCGACTCTTCCTTCGTGGGCTCTGGGTCAGCCTTGGGCGACGCCGACGCCGACGCCGACGCCGACGCCTCGGCCGACGGAGTGGGTTCAGCCGTCTCTTCGGCCGCGGCCCATGGCGCGACCACCGATTGCCCGAGACCGAGCAGCAACAGGGCCATCGACCCCGCCAGCCAGCTCCGCACCTTCGAAGGCGTGTCCATCAGATTCCTCCTGCTCATCCGAGCGCGTTGCGTACGTCGTCGACCAGGCGGTTCATCAGCAGCGGTCCCCCGGTGGAGGTCCACGCCGAGCCGTCGACGAGAATGATGTGGTCCTGCCGGTAGGCGTTGAGCCGGGTGAAGCCCGGCACCTGCTTGGCCGCCTCGAGCGCCTTCTTGGCGCCCTCCAGATCGGCGGTGCCACCGGCCTTGGGATTGCTCACGCTGGAACCGCCCAGCGTGCCGAAGAAGATGTAGTCGGCGTCGATCTGCTGCAGGTTCTCCAGCGAGACCGGCTCGGAGTGGCCGCGTCCGAAGGTGTCCTGGGCTGTCGGACGCCGCAGCCCCAGGTCGACCAGCGCCTGGCCGGGCGGCAGCTCCTTGAGGATCAGCGCGGGCGCCGTCCCCTGCCAGCGGACGATCGAGAATGTCTTGTCGCGCGTGCCGCCCAGCGATTCGCGGGTGCTGGCCACCTTGGCCTCGTAGTCGGCAATCACCTTTTCGCCCTGCTCGACCAGGCCGAGCGCGGCGGCCACCTGACGGAAGTTGGTCCGCCACTCGCCACCGGCGTAGCCGGTGAAGACCACCGGGGCGATCTGCTTGAGCGCTTCGAGCACTTCGGGGTTGTTATTGACGCTGGTGCCGTCGACCAGGATCAGATCGGGCTTGGCGGCACCGATCGCCTCGAAGTTGGGCTGGCCGATGCCGCCCAGCAGGGGCACCCCGGCGGCCTTCTCGGCCAGGTAGTTGGGGACGCCGGTCTGGCCGCGTCCGGAGACGGTGCCGATCGGCGTCACGCCCAGTGCCAGGACGCCGTCCAGGGTGGGTTCGCTGAGTGGGACGACCCGCTGCGGCCGGTCGGGCACCTGCACCTCGGCACCGGTGATGTCGGTCACCATTCGGGTTTGGGCCGCCGAAGCCACCGGCTCAGGTGCGGCGGAGCAACCGATCACGCCGAGGGCGAGTGCGGTCAGCAGGCACGCCATACGGACCAGGCGGACGGCGGTGGTGCCGAGCGTCATGAGGGAAACACATCCTGAGTCAGGGGATCTTCAGCTGTTAGCAAGGTAAGGCTTACCTAAGACTAAGGCCAATTTCATCTCCCTATGCGGTCCCTCGGAGGCTGAGACGAGCGGCCCGACAGCCTTGCGCACGCCGATTAGCCTGCCTGCCATGAACCCGACTTCGACCGCCGCCGTCGCCACCGCACGCCCGGAGCGCTACGCCAAACAGCTGGTCGCACACATGGGCCGCAAGGTGCCCGCGGCCTGGGACGAGACCGCTGGAACCGGCAGCGTCTCGTTCCCGACCGCAGAACTCACCCTCAGCCGGGGCAGCGACGCGCTGCTGCTCGAACTGCGGGCCGAACCCGCCGAACTGGATCGCTGGGAGGACGTCGTCGGACGCCATCTGGTGCGGTTCGGCACCCGCGACGAGCTGATCGTGTCCTGGCAGCGCGCCGACGGCAGCACCGGCACGACGCAGCGCCGCGACGAGGACTGATACCCGCCGCTTGTGGCACCATCGGTCGATGCCGCGGGATCTGAATGCGTTGCCGAAGGCGCATCTGCACCTGCACTTCACCGGGTCGATGAGCATCGCCACGCTGCGCACGCTGTCGGAGTGGGCCGGGATCGCCCTGCACGAATCGCTGGTCGACACCGAGGGCCTGCTGGTGCCACCCGATCAGCGCGGCTGGTTCCGCTTCCAACGGCTCTACGACATGGCCCGGCAGTCGGTGTGCAGCGAGGCGGCGCTGCGGCTGGTGGTCGCTCAGGCTGCCCGTGACGACGCCGCGGAGGGCTCCCGCCGGCTGGAGCTCCAGGTCGACCCGTCCAGCTACGCGCCCCATGTGGGCGGCATGCCGGCGGCCCTGGAGATCATCCTGGACGAGGCCCGGCGGGCCAGCGCCGAGACCGGTGTCCAGGTGGCGATCATCGTGGCTGCGAGCCGCGTCCGGCACCCGTTGGACGCCCGCGCCATCGCCCGGCTGGCCGCCCGTCACGCCGGTGAGGATGGGGTGGTCGCCTTCGGGCTGAGCAACAACGAACGCTCCGGCCGGACCTCCGACTGGGAACCCGCCTTCCGGATCGCCCGGGCCGCCGGGCTGCCGGGCGTCCCGCACGGCGGGGAACTGCTCGGCCCCGGCCATCTGCGGCAGGTGGTGGAGCACCTGCGGCCCACCCGGATCGGCCACGGCGTCCGCAGCGCCGAAGAGCCGGCCCTGCTGGAGGAGCTGATCGCCTCCGGCATCGCCCTGGAGGTGTGTCCCTCGTCCAACGTGCACCTGGGCGTCTACGACGACATCGCGCAGGTGCCGCTGCGTCGCCTGGTGGACGCCGGCGCCACCGTCGCGCTGGGTGCCGACGATCCGCTGCTGTTCCTCTCCCGGCTCACCGATCAGTACCGGCTGGCCCGCGAGGAACTGGGGTTTCACCGACTCCGAACTGGCCGAACTGGCCCGGGCCAGCCTCAGGGCCAGCCTGGCGTCCGAGAGCGACAAGGCACGGTGGCTGGCTGAGGTCGACGACTGGCTGGCCACCCCCGAGGTTCCCGCCGGGTCGGCATAGGGTCGGGGCATGTCGTCCGATCGGAGCCGCCTGGAGGCACTGACCGAGGCCACCATCGACGATCTGGCGCGGGGCTTTCATCTGCCCGAGCGGGCCCGGCTGACCCGGCTGCTGCTGCGTCCGGCGTCTCGCGGGTTCGCCGTCCGGATCGCGAAGTTCGACGACGAGGTGGCCGGTCACGGCCTGGCGTCCGGCGCCCGCCGCGAGATCCCCACCTTCGCGCGCTCGCTGACCACGGTGGGCCGCGAGCTGATCCCGGCCACCGGGCCGCTGCTGGCGGTGGCGAACCACCCCGGCGTGATCGACGCGCTCAGCCTGATGCTGGCCCTGGAAGCGCGGCCCGACCTGAAGGTGGTCGCGCTCGACCGGCCCTTTCTCCGCGCGCTGCCCGGCGTCGCTGCCCAGCTGATCTGGGTGGACCTCGACCGTCCGTCCGGGGCGCTGCGACTGGCCCGGGAACATCTGAGGCACGGTGGTGCGGTGCTGACCTTTCCGGCCGGGACCATCGAACCCGACCCGATGGTGACCGACGGCGCGGTCGCGTCCCTGGAGCGGTGGGCGCGGTCGACCGATCTGCTCGTCCGGCACGTGGCCGATCTGCGGGTGGTGCCGTTGGCGGTCGGCGGCGTGCTGTCGGCACGGGCGCTGCGCACCCCGCTGGTCCGCCGAGCCCGCACCCGGGCCGACCGGGAGTGGTTGGCGGCCACCCTGCAGGTCATCTTCCGGCGCTTCCACGACACCGACGTCCGCATCCTGGTCGGGGAACCCTTCGTTCCGGACGCCGAACCCACCGCCGAACTGATCGCCCGGATGCGAACGCTGCTCAACCGTCTGGCTGCTGAGACCGCCGGGTAACAATCGTGGGATGTCGCACAGACCGCCTGACAGCTCCCGATCGGTGAACCAGACTGAATGACATGTCCACTGATGTCACTGCCGCCGCGGTCAATCTGCGTCTTGCCCTGATCGGCCTGTCCGTCCCGCTGCAAGCGGAGGAGGCCACCAGCGCGCAGCTGGTCGCGCCCATCCTGGCTCGTCAGCGCGAGCTCAGCCGACGGCTCTCCGACCGGTTGTGCGCCACCGACCAGCGGATTCAGGCGTTCCTGGACGACTATCTGGCCGACGTCGCCGCACCCGCCCCGGACGGCACCGACGACGACCGTCCGCATCTGCCCCGGCGCACCCTGGTGCTGGACGAGCCCGGCCTGGCCCGGGTGCTCTCGCTGCCGGTGAACGCCGATGCGTTCAGCTCACCGCTGCTGTCCAGCTACCGGCTGGCCAACGGCGTCCTGCACAACCCGGCGAACGACCGCCGGACCACCGCCGGCGTCTTCCACATCTCAGAAGGTGGGCTGCCCATCCCGGACGACAAGATCGCCGTCCCGAAGGCGGTCTTCGCTCGGCTGCTCACCGAAGCGTTCCGGCCGCCGCAGACCGATCTGGTGCTGCCCTACCTGTCCCAGACCGATCATCCCGCGGCCTGTTTCGTCTCGCTGTTGCTGCGTCCGCTGGTCTCGCCCGGTGTGCCGGGCTACGCGACCGAACGCCGGATGGAGACCCGGTTCATCGTGCCCGGTGGGCTGGTGGCGAACCTCGACTTCGTCGAAGGCATCTTCGGCAACGGCGGCGACCCGTACCTGCCCGAGCACGACGCCTCGCTCGACCCGGGCACCTGGACCGGCACCACCGGCTGCGTCATCCTCGCCCCGCACCTGATCAAGCTGACCAAGAAGGGCCTGGGTCTGCCGCATATCGACGTCGCCACCGACCGGCAGAAGCGGGACGGCATGTGCTGGTCGAGCCCCGACGAGCGGTACAACGACGGCAAGGCCTTCAAGGTCTGCGCCCGGGACGCCCGCGGCGTCATGGTCACCGTGATCGCCGACAACTACTTCGGCTACTGCAAGAAGGAGGTCAAGACCCAGATCTCCTACTCGGCGAACCTGTTCGGCAATGTCGAAGAAGAGCATTCCGGCGGCGCGCTGGTCTTCCCCTCCTACAACCTGGGCGGCGGTTACACCGACGAATCGGCCGGCGACGACTACCGGCTCGACGATGTGCTGACCCGCAACCCGGAGCGTTTCGTCCGGCAGCCCGAGGGGCACGCGATCGACCGGGAGCATCCCGAGCATGTGCTGGTGCCGGCCCGGCCCACCTATTCGCTGCGCACCATGACGGTGTCGTGGAACACCCCGGCCGGTGAGCGCTCCCTGCGGCTGCGCGCCGACAAGGTGTATTTCGGACCCAACGGGTACCGGGTGCAGCTGGCCCAGTCGCCGTCCGATCCGCGGCACTGGGACCTGAAGGCGACCGTCGCCACCGTCACCTCGTGCCACAAGCCGTGCACCGTCTCGGGCGGCGGCAAGTCCGAGATCTCCAAGGCGATCACCGACGCGTTCATCTTCGGCAACGCCTACGTCGCCGACTTCGACAACGACATGGACGCCGTCGAGGCGATCCTGGCCCGCGACCATTCCGACCGGTTCGCCGATCCGGAGCTGCGCGGCACCGACACCCGGACGATCCTGTCCCACGAACGTTCCATCGGCAGCGTGATCAAGCTGCTGACCCCGTCCGAGGTGGACTTCACCGCCGAGTACAACGCCTGGCTGGAGAGCATTCCGCAGCACGTCAAGGAGCTGGTCTTCGTGGTGAAGCGGTTCCATCGGCCCGAGTGGGGCGACGACTGGCGCAGCCATTTCACCGTCGGCATCATGAACGGCCGGCAGGGCAATGCGCTGCGGCTGGACGGCGAGCGGATCAACGTCAACATGCTGCGGGTTGGCTTCGACACCGACGGCTCGTGGCGGCTGTTCGGGCTGCGGCACGACTTCAACCCGGCGGTGAAGGTGCAGACCGAGGACGACATCACCGCCTCGATCGTCGGCCCGGCGCATCTCACCGCGGTGCCCACCGGCCCGATCGGGCTGTCCCGCAAGTACGTCCAGAACTGCGAGAACCTGCTCTTCCAGCGCCCGGACGACGCCATTCACCGCGGCTACGACAAGCAGACCGAGCTGGACATCTCCGGACCGGACAACTTCCTGTCCAATTTCGAGCCACTGACCCGATTCGACGCCCGCGAGATGCGAGACGACGCGGTCGCGTTCAGCGCCTTCACCGACCCGATGGCCGGGCTGCTGGCCCGGTTCGCCGATGAGCCCGACGACCTCAGCCCGTCCTATGTGGTGTCGTCGGCGAATCCGCGGCTGGTGAACGGCAAGCCGTCGAAGAACCCGCGCTACCTGCAGCGCCGTCCGGACGTGGTGAACGCGGCCGCGACCGCTGCCGCCGACCTGGCCATGCACCTGGCGGCCAAGCTGGCCGCCGACGCCCCGCTGCCGGTGCCGGTCGACGTGGTCGCTGCCGGACGCCGCAACAATCCGCCGGACGGCCCGGTGCCGCCGCTGTGCTCGTACAACCCGCTGCACTACATGGAACTGCCCGAGCTGTTCATGGAGTACATCAGCTCGATGACCGGCAAGTCGCCGTCCACCACCGGCGCCGGCTCGGAGGGTGCCCTGACCAAGGGCCCGTTCAACGCGATGCCGGCCATCATCGACCTGAATGCGGCGCTGTTGTCCTACGTGCTGACCGGCTATGACGGCTGGGTGTCCTGCGCGGGTTATGTCGGCCCGAACGTCCGGGTCGATCACGACATCTCGATGCTGGTGCCCGAGCTGTTCTCGCGGATGACCGACGAGGAGCGGTCGGCGCGCAACCTGATCGCCGAGGGCCACCTGGAGCGGGTGGAGGACTTCGAGCACGACGGCCACATTGTGCGGGCCAGCCGGCTCGGCTACCGGATGACGCAGAATTTCGCGCGGAAGTACTTCGGCCGGATCTTCCTGCACCCGCATGTGGTGTTCACGCCGGAGATGCTGCGGCCCGAGCTGCAGGATCTGGATATCTATGCGCAGAGCATGGACATCATCGTCGAGACCCATCGCCGGGTGGCGCAGGCCTACTTCGACGACGGCACCGTCGAGCTGGCGATCCCGCCGCTGCGGGCGCTGCTCGAGATCATGGCCTTCGGGAAGACCGCCGACGGCCACGAGCTCGATTCGCCCGAGGTGCGTGGACTGTTCGACCGCGAGACCGTGCTGGCCTCCGATTGGTACGCGGCCCGGCTGGATTCCAAGCAGCAGTGGGCGGTCCGTCGGGCCCAGGCGGTGGTCGACCGGCTGGAGGGCTTCGCCGCCCATCCCGAGAACGCCGAGGCGTGCGAGCGCCTGGACATCGCGACCAACGCCGTCAATGCGCACGCCGAACTCGCCCGGTTCTCCAGCGACGACTATCGCGCCGCCCTGGTCGGAACCCTCGGACGGCAGCCGCTGGACTGACCGTCACCCCGTCGGTCGAGATCACCGCTGGTCGAGCTTGTCGAGACCTCTGCCGGCCGCTGGTCGAGCTTGTCGAGACCCATCGACACCCTCGTCCGAGATTTCGCTGAAACGGCCGCGTCGGTACCCACACCGGCGCGGCCCGCTCGCTAAATTTCGCCCTAGATCGGTACCCCTGGGAGTGACATGAGCTACCAACTGGCGTTTTGGGCCTACCCCGACGGCCGGCGCAGCAACCGCGTGGCCGATCGGCGCACCTATCTGAAGCTGATCAAGGGCCGCCGGGTCAAAGACGTGGCCCCGCTGGACACCGACCGTGTGCTCGACGAACTGTCGATCGTCTACGGCACCTGGCGGCGGACCGACACTTACCACTTCTCCCATCCGACCCACGGCTCCTTCGACGTCTGGATCACCGGCGGCACCTTCGTCGTGCTCACCTTCCACAACGTCAAGGACCTGACCGTGATGGACCCGGCGATCCAGACCCTGGACGCGCTCGGCGTCCCGCTCTACGACCCCCAGGTCGACCGCCGCTTCCCCTGGGTCGCCCGCGCCATCTGAGCACAGCCGCCCCTCCCGCCCGGTCTGTGTCGTCAGCCTGGGCCGTCTCGTCATCCCGGCGCACGCCGGGATCCCGCACTGCCTCGGTCGCGCAGCGTCGCCGATCGCGCGATCCGCAACTACTGACAGGAAACGCCCATCACTTTCGGGAAATAACCCGAAAACAGTCGTCTATCCCGACACCAGTGGCCGATCGCGCGATCGACCTATGCGAGCACTTCCCGTCCTTATGAAGGCGGTGGCTAGCGTACGAGCATGTGTTCCACGCCGCGGCGACGCTCCGGACCGCCCGATTGCAGCCCGCCCTCAGCGAGCTATGCACGACATTCGGCCTACTCAGATCCCGGACGCCATGGAGCGCTCCTCGACCAGGTCGATCCGACCATCGCCAGCGCGTCCGCCGTGGCACAGAACCTCATCGCGCACTATCGGTTCGCAACCACGCAGCTACCCGAGTCCAGCAATGACGACATCAACGCCCGCTGGCTCAGCACGATCCTGGACCTCGACCAGCAACGGCACGGTACCCCGCTCTTGTCTCCACGCGCGGAGGCCGAGCGAGTCCAGGGCTGTTGCCGTGACCAGACCTTGATCGCCGTCGGCATTCTGCGTCAGCACAACATTCCGGCGCGGAGCCGTGTGGGTTTCGCCGACTATCTGCGTCCGAACTCCCGCGTCGATCACGTGGTGGCCGAGTGCTGGTTGGACGACAGCTGGGTCCGCTTCGACCCGGGACTGGCCGGGCCCCGCGGCCGGGTCGCCGACCCTCACGACATCTCCATCTCCGATGACTCCCCGTTCCTCACCGCGGCGGCAGCCTGGATCGGCCATCGGCGACATGGGCGCTCGATCGACGACCTCGGCGTCAGCATCAGCCCGGTGGAATTCACTGGCGCCGCCTTCGTGCTTTCCTACCTGATCATGGACGTCGCCCACCGCTTCGGCGACGAACTACTGCTCTGGGACAGCTGGGGTGCGATGCCGTTGCCCGGCACCCCGATCGACTTCGGGCTGGGCGACGCACTTGCCGAGCTGGTTCAGCTGGCGGATCAGGGGGATCTGGACGCCGAGAACACGCTGCGCAAGATGTACGAAACCGACAGCCGGGTTCATGTCGGCGACGAGGTGCTCCGATTCTCGCCAAGAGGTGAGCCGCCCGTTCGCGTATCGCTGGGTCGGAACCAAGCACATAGCGATCGCGCGATCCGCAACTACTGACAGGAAACGCCCATCACTTTCGGGAAATAACCCGAAAACAGTCGTCGATACCGACACCAGTGGTCGATCGCGCGATCAGTCACCCACGAGGCGACACAGAACGGCCGGCCGGTTCCGCAGAACCGACCGGCCGAACCGTCACAACTCTCAGACGCGCGCGGGCAACGCGGCCGCGGTGGCCAGCGCGGCCGGATCCTCTGCGCCGGCGATGATCGCGGTGACCGCCTTCAGCAGCGGCAGCCGCTCCAGCAGGCCCTCGCGCTGCTGCACCAGGGTGAGCGCCAGGCCGGCGGCCGGGACACCCTCGACGGTCTGCTCGGCGGCCTCCATGGCGGCCAGCGCGTCCTTGGCGCCCTCGCCGCGGCCGATCCGCAGGCCGTAGACCTTGTTCCGGCCGGACAGTCCGGTGACCTCCAGGTCACCCACGCCGGCCAGGCCGAACGCGGTCTCCGGACGGGCACCCAGCTCGGTCGACACGATCGACATCTCGCGCACCGCCTGGGCGAAGATCGCCGACTTCAGGTTGTGGTGCGGGAAACCGGTGCCCTCTTCGAGGCCGTCGGCCAGGCCGAGCGCGATCGCGTAGACGTTCTTCATCGGCGCACACACCTCGACGCCGACCTCGTCCGAGGTGGGTTCGATCCGGTACACGTCGGTGGAGATCTCCCGGGCCATCCGGATCGCCGTCGCCTCATCCAGCGAGCCGTAGATGGTCGCCGTCGGCTTGCCCTCGGCCACCTCGTTGGCCTTGCACGGCCCGCCCACGCCGACGATCGGGGGCAGCAGGGCACCCTTCTCGGCGGCGATGGTGCGAATGGCGTCCGGCAGCAGCTGGACGCGGCCGTCCGGATCGGTCCAGAAACCCTTCGAGGTGCAGAGCAGCACCGACGCCTTCGAGATCGCGCCGAGCGCCATCTCGGTGATCTTCGGCACACCGACCGACGCCACCGCGATGAACACCGCGTCGGCACCCTCGAGCGCCTCGTCGAGCTGGTCGGAGCGGTACAGCTTGGTGCCGGGAGCCAGCGGGACGTTGGTCCGCGGATGCGGCTTGCCGGCCTCGCAGGCGTCGAGCAGGTGGTCGTCCAGCCAGGTCCCCCACAACCGGGTTTCCCAACCGGCCTGGGTGAGCGGGGTGGCCAGCGCGGAGCCCATCGCTCCTGCGCCGAGAATCGTGATTACCGCCATGGTTCAGCCTTCCTTTCGTGGTTGCTGCCCGTAGGTGGACATGCCGACGACCGCCTGGGCCATCTCGTCGTCGGTGATCTGCTTGACCGGCTGACCGGTGGCCATCGCACGCAGCTGGATCTCGCAGATGTATTCGAGGTACGGCAGCAGCGAGAGCGCCTTGTCCAGGGTGGCGCCGGTGGTGATGGCGCCGTGGTTGGCCATCAGCGCACCGGTGCGCTCGTGCAGCGCGTCGGCCACGTTGATCGCCAACTGGTCAGTGCCGAACAGTGCGAACGGCGCCACCCGCACCGTCCCGCCGAACATCGCCGAGTAGTAGTGCGAATGCGGAATCTCGTCGACCACCAGACCCAGCGCGGTGGACGCCGGGGCGTGGTTGTGGGTGATCGCCCCGGCCGGCGTGGACGCGTACACCGCCAGGTGCAGCGGCAGTTCACTGGACGGCTTCAGCGCGCCTTCCAGAATGGTGCCGTCGAGGTCGGTGACCACGACGTCCTCTGCCCGCATCGACTCGTAGGCCACGCCGCTGGGCGAGATGGCCACCTGGTCGCCGACCCGCACCGACACGTTGCCGGCGGTGCCGACCACCAGCCCTTCGCGTTGCATGAACCGGCAGGCCTCGACGATCTGCTCGCGTTCGTTTGCCAAAAGCATCAGTTTCTCCTCACGGCCTCAGGATGTATTTGCTGCCGACGCCGCGGGACATGTCCTCCAGCGACTCGACCAGCGCTTCGAGCGGACGCACCTCGGTGCACAGCGTCAAGCCGTCGAACTTTCCGGTCGACAGCAGGTGGACGGCGATCTGCACATACCGCGGTGCGTGATGGTAGACGCCGACCATCTTGTATTCCTTGTAGTGCATGGCGACGGCGTCCACGGTGAACGTGGATCCCGCCTTCGGCCCGCCGAACAATACGGCGGTACCGCCCGGACGCAGGCACTGCACGGTCTGCTCCCACACTTCGGGCAGACCGACCGCCTCAACAGCGACGTCGGCACCGCGTCCGTGCGGGGTGATCGCCCGGATCGCGGCGGCCCGCTCGGCGGTGGTTTCGTACTCGCTCAGGTTCACCGTGGCGATCGCGCCGGCCGCCTCGGCCTGGGCCAGCCGTCCGGCCGACATGTCCGCCGAGATCACCGATGCCCCGCGCAGCTGGGCGAGCCGGATGTACATCTGGCCGATCGGGCCGGCGCCGTTGACCACCACGGTGTCACCGAGTGCGATGCCGCTCTCGGCCATGCCGTGGACGACCGTCGACAGCGGCTCGAGCGGTGCTGCGGCCTCGAAGGGCAGCGTCTCGGGGATCTCGTAGGTGTTGCGTTCGACGATCGCCTTGGGGATCACGATCTGCTCGGCGAACGCCCCGTTGAGGTATTGCAGGTTCTCACACAGCGATTCGCGGCCGATGGTGCAGGCCCAGCACGAGCCGCACGGGCAGGTGTTGGCGGCCACGACTCGCTGGCCGGGAGCGAATTTGGTGACCCCTTCGCCGACTTCGGTGACGATCCCGGCGAACTCGTGGCCGAACCGGGCAGGCAGCGTCGGGAACAGGGTGGGGTGACCGCGGCGGTAACTCTTCAGATCGGTGCCGCAGGTGGCCGCCGCCTTGATCTCGACGGCGACCTCCCCCGGACCGGGCTTGCCGGGCTCGACGTCCTCCAGTCGGAGATCGCCGGGTCCGTGGAACATGTAGGCACGCATGTGTACTCCTCGTCGTTCGTCCTGCAGGGGAAAGGGCGACAACACGGGAGGCGTCGATGCCGACGCCTCCCGTGTCGAGGACTCAGCCCGGATGCCGCTCCATGAAGGAGTGGATGTCTTCGTTCACCTCCTGCAGCGCCGGGTAGAGCTTCTTCTGAATCGCGGCCACCTCACCGTAGAGCTCGTAGTTGTCCCGGTCGGGCTCGGTGGTGTCGCCGAACTGCGCCATCTTCTCGGCGTAGACGGCGATGTCGGGCTCGCCGTGCACACCGGTCACCGACATGGCGGCCACGGCCGCACCCATCGCGGAGATCTCGTCCTCGAGGCAGGCGGTGATCGGAACACCCATCGCGTCGGTCATGATCTGCCGCCACAGCGGGCTGCGGGTGCCGCCGCCCATCGCCCGGATCTGGGTGACCTTGGTGCCGGTGTCGGCCTCCAGGCCCTCCAGGCCGTTGCGCATCTCGATGCCGATCGCCTCCAGGATGGAGCGGTACATCGCCGGACGCTTGTGGATACCGCGCCAGCCGACGACGGCGCCGCGGGCGACCGGATCCCAGTGCGGGGTCTGGACGGCGTTCCAGTAGGGCATGGTGATCAGGCCCAGCGAACCCACCGGCAGCGCCACCGCACCGGCCTCCAGCTCGGGGTCGGGCCGAGCACCGAGTGCCGGGTTGCCCAGCGCCTCACGGAACCAGGTGGCCAGGTAGGCGCCCGAGCTGACCAGCAACTCGAAGTCGTACCAGTCCGGGATGCCCGCGGCCAGCGTCCGGTACGCCTTGCCGTAGGCGTAATCGGGACCGTGCACGCCGGCCACCACTGCGGTGCCCAGGTTCAGGTACATGGTGTCGGCCGACACCGCGGCCGCACCGACGCCGGCCGCCTGGCCGTCGCCCATGCCGGCCACCAGCGGAATGGTGTGGTCCAGACCCCAGTTGTGGGTGATCGACGGATCGATCTCGGCGATGATCTCGCCCGGCTTCTTCAGGTCGCTCATCTGGTCGCGGCGGACGCCGGCGATCTCGAGCAGGCCGGGGTCGTAGTCCTGCTTGGCGATGTCGAACAGGCCGAGCGAATCGGCACAGGCCACCGAGCTGACCCACTGGCCGGTCAGCTTGAAGACCAGGTAGCCGTGGACGTCGACGACCTTGAAGGCCTCGGGCAGGATCTCGGGCTGGTTCTCCTTGACCCAGGCCAGCTTGTACAGCGCCGGGGTGATGTCGGCCGGCTTACCGGAGAGCGCGTGGATCTCGGGGGTGCCGTAGCGGCGGATCTGGTCGGCGGCGCGGCCGTCCATCCAGATGATGCCCGAACGCAGCGGCACACCGTCCTCGTCGAAGGGGGCGAAGGTCTCGCGCTGATGCGTCATCGCCATCGCGGCGATTCGCTTGCGCTGCTTCTTCTTCAGCCCGGCGATGGCCTTGCCGACGGTGGCGTTGGTGGTGTTCCACCAGTCCAGCGGATCATGCTCGTAGAAGCTGGTCCGCGGATTGCTCAGCGGAAACTCCTGCTTGGCCTGTGACAGCACATTGCCGTTCGGATCGACGATGATCGCCTTCGTCGAGGTGGTCGACGTGTCGATCGCAATGACCAACGGATCGCTGTTGCCCATCTGGTACTCCCTGTCCCGACTCCGCACTGAGCCGATGTCCCAAGCGTCCGACGATCAGTGTCGGCGCCATGCTGCCCACCAATCTAGGCGTGGCGGCACCGTGAGGTAAGGGTGTTCTCAGCAAACCGAACTGAAAGGTTTTTCACGCATCCAGTGTGAAACATGGACCGGATCCGCCTTAGCGTGTGCCCATGCGTTCCTCCTCAGCGCCCGGACGGCCGCGGCGCACGCTCCGCGTCATCGGCATCGGGGTGGCCGTGCTGCTGGCCGGATGGCTGGTCTGGCTGGTCGCCCAGCCGCCGATCCTGCAGGCTCGGGCGCGGGCCGACCTGGCCGCGGGCCTGGACGCCCAGCGCGCATCGTTCGAGGCGTCCGTGCACGAGGACGCCCGCCTGCTGGCGGCGGAGCTGGGTGAGCCCGCCGGGCGACAACTCGGCTACACCTGCGTGGTGGCGCACAGCGACCAGGGCTGGATGGTCGTCCGCTATCGCCAGGAATGCACCCTGCGGGCAGTCACCTTCTACCCGACCACCCGGACGCCGGCCGAGACCGAGGCCCGGATCGCCGCTCTGCCCAGTGCCGAGCAACGGTTCGGCAAGCGTTGGCGTGACCCGGAGTCGGTGCAGCGCTGCCGATCGTTGTTCTACTCGACGCCCACGACCGCGATCCGACACTGGGACGCCGACTGCCGCGGCAACGCGTTGCGCACCCCGATCGGTGCCGTCTGGGTGACGTTCGACGCGCTGCCCCAGGATGTGCCCGGCGACAAGGGTTCGTGGGTCGTGGTGGACCGCGCCGCACGGGTGTCGACCACCGAGCTCGGTTGCCGTCCGCTGCCGGTGTTCTGCGTCGAACCGTTCGACACCCCTGTCGTCATCGACTGAACACGCCGCGCGGCCCGGTCAGCCGGGGGTGAGCCGCAGCAGCCGTCCGTCGGAACCGTCGGTGAGCACCCAGATCGAGCCGTCGGGCGCCTGTTCAACCTCACGGACGCGGTCGCCGAAGTCCCACTGGTCACCCTTGCGGGCGTTCGTGCCGTCCAGGTCGACCCGGATCAGCGCCTGGCCGGACAGCGCACCGATGAACGCGTCGCCCCGCCATTGCGGGTACATCGACCCCGAGTAGATCATCAGGCTGCCCGGCGAGACGCTCGGGTTCCACCACACCTTCGGGGCCTCGAAGCCGTCCCCCGGCTTGTGGTCGGGAATGTCGGCCCCGCCGTAATGCGAGCCGTTGGAGGCCAGCGGCCAGCCGTAATTGCGGCCCTGCCTGATCAGGTTCAGCTCATCGCCGCCCTGCGGGCCCATCTCCGAGCTCCACAGGTTGCCGGCGGCGTCGAAGGCGATGCCCAGCGGGTTGCGGTGACCGTAGCTCCAGATTTCGGCGTTGCCGCCGTCGGGATCCATGGCGACGATGGTGCCCAGGGTGTTGCTGCGGTCCTGGGCCGGCGTCATCTTCTGCCGCTCGCCGGAGGTGACGAACAGGTGGCTGCCGTCGGGCGAGAAGGTCAGCCGGTGGCCGTAGTGTCCGCTGCCGCTGGTCTTGGGCTGTTGCCGCCAGATCACGCTCAGGCCGTCCAGCCGAGCGCCGTTGGCGTCGGTGACCAGGGTGGCCCGGCCGACCTCGGCGCCGGAACCACCGGTTCCCCGTGCGGCCCAGCTGAGGTAGACGGTGCGGTCGGTGGCGAAGTCCGGCGACACGATGACGTCGCCGAGCCCGCCCTGACCCTGGTGCACCACCTCGGGGACGCCGGCCACCTCGGTGCTGCGTCCGTCGGCGTACCGCAGCACGAGGCGTCCGGCCCGTTCGGTGATCAGGGCGTCGCCGTCGGTCAGGAAGGTCATCGCCCACGGCTCGTCGAACCGGCCGAGTTCTTGGACCGCGAACGGGGTGCCGCTCAGCGGCTCGGCCGCCGGCAGGCTCGCTGTGGCCGGGACCGACGGCGGCACGCTCGGCGTGACCGCCGCCGACCCCGGCGGGGTTTCCATGGGAGTGGGCTGCGGGGCGCCGCAGCCGGCCAGGGTCAGGACCATCGCCAAGGCGACGATGCCGCGAAGGTCTGCCATCCTCCGAAGCTACCCGGCCGGCCGCGGAGGTCTGCTCAGGCCGGCAACAGCCAACCCCGGGACGGCGGGAAGTCCACCTCCACCAGGTCGCCCTCGTGCAGGATCGCGGACGGGTCGGGGTCGGCGACCACGGCCACGATGGTGCCCGCGTTGGTGTCGATCTCGTACTCGACGACCGCCCCGTAGAACACCGCCCGCAGCACCCGTCCGCGTCCACCGACGACGGCATCGCCCTCGGTGGGCACCTCGCGCGCACGCTGCACGTGCACGGATTCGGGACGCACCAGCACCGAATGGTTCTCGGCCTGCTCGGCGCCCGGCGCGTACGGCAGGGGGCGTTCCGACCCGAGCACCCTGACGTTGGCCACCCCGCCGGCGAAGCTGACCGCCGACGGTTCCAGGAAGTTGGCGCTGCCGATGAAGTCGGCCACGAACACGGTGGCCGGTCGCCGGTAGATCTCGTCCGGCGTGCCCATCTGTTCGATCCGGCCCTTGTTCATCACCACGATCCGGTCCGACAGCGACATCGCCTCGTCCTGGTCGTGGGTGACGTACAGCGCGGTGATCCCGAGCCGCTGCTGCAGCCCGCGGATCTCGGTGCGCATCTGCACCCGCAGCTTGGCGTCCAGGTTCGACAGGGGTTCGTCGAACAACAGCACCTTCGGCCGCATCACCATGGCCCGGGCCAGCGCCACCCGCTGCTGCTGGCCGCCGGAGAGCTGGTTCGGCGCCCGGTCGGCCAGCTTCACCAGATCCATCGACACCAGCGCACCCTCGATGGCGTCGTTCATGTCCTTGGCGTTCAACCGCTGCAGCTTGAGCCCGAAGGCGATGTTGTCCCGCACACTCAGGTGGGGGAACAGGGCGTAGCTCTGGAACACCATCGACATCGGACGCTTGTCCGGGGTCAGCCGGGTCATGTCGTCGCCGTCCAACCGGATGTCGCCCGAGGTCGGATGCTCGAACCCGGCCACCATCCGCAGGGTCGTTGTCTTCCCACAGCCGGACGGCCCCAGCAGCGTGATGAACTCACCCGGCTCGGTGTGCAGGTCGACATGATCGACCGCGGTGGTCGGGCCGTCACGGCCGATGAACTCCTTGACCAGTTGGCTGATCTCGATCCGTCCGGTGTCGGCGGTCCGCGCCTGCGCGATGGTCATGCTCCTCCTCCAAGATTCGTCGCCGTCCGAACGTCGGAGCGACCGTGCACCAACAGGCTCATCAGGCCCATGACGGCCACCACGATGATCAGCAGCAGGGTGCAGAACGCGAACGCGTTGCCGAACCGGCCCGCGTCGACCTCGGCCAGGATCTGCTTCGTCATGATCCTGGTCTGCGGTGTGGTGATGAAGATGATCGGTGACAGGGTCGTCATCGATCGGGCGAACGCATAGATCAGGCCGGACAGGAAGGCCGGCCGGATCAGCGGCAAGGTGACCTTGCGGAACGTGGTCACACTGTCCGCGCCCAGCGAGGCGGCGGCCTCGTCGATGCTGGGGTCGATCTGTTTCAGGGATGCGATGCCGGACCGCTGGCCCGAGGGCACCGACCGGATCACATAGACCATCACGATGGCGATGGCCCCGCCGAACAGTGCCGACCCGCCGCCCAGCGCGGGCAGGAACATCCGGTTGCCGAAGATCAGCGGGTTGTTGAAGGCGATCGCGTAGCCGATGCCGATCACCGTCCCGGGGACGGCGAGGCCGAGCATGCCGAGGAAGTCCAGCAGGCCGTTGCCCCGTTTGAGCTTGCGCACCACCAGCCAGGCGATCAACATGCCGAGCAGGCCGGCGACCGGCGTCGCGATCAGCGCCAGCACCGTGGTGTCGGCGATCGCCTCGTTGCCGATCCCGCTGAGCACGTAGCGGAAATTGTCCAAGGTGAACGTGTTGTTGATACCCAGGATGGAGGTGAACGCACCGGCCAGCACAGTGGCGTAGATGCCCACCACCACGAGGCCGACGACGACCGCGAAGGCGAGCAGCGGCACCCGTCCGGAGGCGTGGGTGAGCTGGCGCCGAGCACCGGCCGGCTTGCCGGTGACCGTCACCGTGCTCTTCCGCGCCACCCAGTACTGCTGGACCAGGAACACCAGTACCGCCGGCATCAGCAACACCAGCGAATAGGCCGAACCGGCCGCCACGTCGTACTCACCGGTGATCGCGATGAACGCTCGCGAAGCCAGCACGGTGAAGTCGCCGCCGATCACCAGCGGATTGGCCAGGTCGGCGATCGCCTCGACGAACAGCAACAGGAAGGAAGCCGCGAAGCCGGGGACGAGCATCGGCAGGGTGACTCTCCAGAAGGCGCGCCAGCGCGACGCCCCCAGGTTGGCCGCGGCATCGTCCAGGGCCGGATCGAGGTTCTCCAGCATGCCCTTGAAGTTCATGTAGGCCACCGGGAAGAAGGACAGCACCAGCACCAGCACCAGGCCGGGGAGGCCGTAGATGTTGGTCTCCCAGCCGAAGATCCCGTTGGTGACCAGGCCGCGCCGGCCGAGCAGGGTGATCACGGCGGTGGCTACGGCGAACGGGGGCGACACCACCGGCAGCAGGCAGAGCAGATGCATGATCTTCTTGCCCTTGAACCGCACCATCACCTGCACGTAGGCGAGCAGGAACCCGAGAACCGTGCCGATCACGCCGACCAGCAGACCGAGCAGGAAGGTGTTGCCGACGATCGTCCGGTTCACCGGATTGGTGATCATCGAGGTGACGATCTCCCAGCCGACCGGACCGAGCGCCTGAACGAACACGGTGGACAGCGGGTAGATGATCAGCAGGGCCAGAATGCCGACGACCAGGACGACGACCCCGACGGTGGTGGGGTCGACCGCCTTCCGCCGGGTCCGCGGCCGGGAGTTCCCGGCCGCGGTCGCAGGAGCGGTCACCGGCTCATTCCTTGGGCTGCGCCGCGACTTCGGCGTCGAAGCGTGCGGTGAGCTCCTTCTTGTGGGCCGCCGCTTTCGCGAAGTCGTAGTCGACGAGCTTGATCGTGTTCAGGTCGACCATGCGCGAGTCGAGCTTGGCGTCCGGGTTGGTCGGCAACTGGTAGGAGCCAGCGCCCGGGCCGAGTTCCTGCGCCTCTGCGGACAGTGCCCAGTTCACGTACTGCTTGGCGCCTTCGGCGTTCTTGCCTCCCTTGATGACCGCCACACCACCGATCTCGTAGCCGGTGCCCTCCTTCGGGAACGACACCTCCAGGTCGGTCATGCCGCGTTCCTTGTAGAGCACGCAGTCATGGCTGAACACCAGGCCGACGGCCACCTCGCCACGACCGGCGATCTGGCCCGGGGCTGTCCCCGACTTGGTGTACTGCAACACATTGGAGTGCAGCTTCTTCATCCAGTCGATGGCCTTGTCCTCGGAACCCAGCCGGGCGACCTGCGTCCACAGCGTGGTGAACGCGGTGCCCGAGGTCGACGGGTGCGCGGTGGAGACCTGCGACTTCAGCTTCGGGTCGAGCAGGTCGTCCCAGGACTGCGGCAGGCCCAAACCCTTGTCCTTCAGCCTGGCCTGGTTCGAGCAGAAGCCCAGCGCACCCACGTAGACGCCGGTCCAGTTGCCGTTCGGATCCTTGTACTTGGCGGGGATCTTGGCCGCGTTCTCGGCGGTGTAGGGCTCGATCAGCCCGGCCTCCATCGCGGCTCCGAAGCCATCGGCCGGGCCGCCGTGCCAGACGTCGAACTCCGGCGCGTTCTTGGTTGCCGTGAGGCGGGCCACTGTCTCACCCGAACTGAGCCGGACGAACGACGTCTGGATGCCGGTCTTGGCCGAGAAGGCGTCGGTCATCGCCTTGCACCACTCTTCGGTGGCACCACAGGCGACGGTGAGCGTGTTGCTCGAACCTCCCTGGGTGCCCGGCTCGACGGCGCAGCCGGCCAATGCCAGGGCGGCGACTGTGCCGCCCGCGAGCACGGCCCTTTTGATCCTTTTCATCCCGAAATCTCCCTTGATTCTGGGACCGTCAGCGGTCCTTGGCTGGATCATAGGAAGCACCTGAGGGGGCCGAACCCCTCGGAATCGGGACCGGGCGTCACCATTCGGTGACGTTTCTCACCGACCTTCGATCAGGCGGTATCCGCGACCGTGATCGGTGACGATCTGCATACCTCCGGTGGGCGTGGTGAGCTTGCCGCGGAGCCGATAGATGGCGGTTCGCAGCGACCCGCGGCCGCCCCATTCGGGTGCCGAGCCCAGCGAGTCCGCGAGCAACTCGACCCCGACGGTCTCGCCGGGCCGCTCCATCAGCAGCCAGAGCAGCCGGAACTCGGTGGCGGTCAGGTGCAGATCCCGGTCCTGGTAGCTGCCGGCGACCTGGGTGGCGTCCAGCCGTAACTCGCCGAGGCTGCGCCGAGTGCTGGCCATTGCCTGCGGATCCCGATGGCTCACCCGACGCAGGATCGCGGCCACCCGCAGCACCAGTTCACGGGGGCTGAACGGCTTCGTGACGTAGTCGTCGGCGCCGGCCTCGAGGCCTTGCACCCGGTCGGAGTCACCGCCCAGCGCGGTCAACAGGACGATCGGCACGTCGGAATGCTCCCGCACCCGCCGGCACAGCTCGATGCCGCTGGTGCCGGGCAGCATGATGTCGAGCACCATCAGCGCCACCGGTTCGGTGGTCAACGACCGCCAAGCCGCCCCTGCGTCGGCGGCGGTCACCGTCCGGTATCCGGCAGCCTGCAGCGCCACCTCGAGCACCTCGAGCATCCGCGGCTCGTCGTCGACGATCAGAATCGTGGAACGGTTCGTCATCGGCCCTCCTCGATCGGCCCGGGCCGCGCCTCGGCGGTGCGCGGCAGTGCGCACACTACGGCCGTCCCCCGGTCGGCCATCGTGTCGATCAGGCAACGGCCACCGTGCAGCTCGACGATCCGGCGGGTGATCAACATGCCCAGCCCCGTGCCCGTGTCAGTCGTGCCGGCCAACTCCTTGGCGAACAACTCCCGCCGCTCGGCCGCCGACATGCCCGTGCCGTCGTCGCTCACCGTGACCAGCACGCCGTCATCTGACGAACGCACTGTGACCGCGATCCGCACCCCTTCACCGGCGTGCCGAGCGGCGTTGGTGATCAGGTTGATCAGCGCCTGGCGCAACAGGTCCCGGTCACCCGGCAGCCGCGGGATCGCACCCCGGGCCGACAGCGTGATCCGGTTCGGGTAGAGCCGGCGCAGATCCCGGACCACCTCGGTGGCCAGCCGGCGCGGGTCGACCATTGACAGGTTGAGCCGGAAGATCTGCGCATCGATCTTGGCGTCGGTGAGCAGGGTCCTGGCCAGTTCTCCCACCTCGTCGGACTTCACCCGGATGGTGTCCAGCAGTGATTCCTGCCGATCGGTCAACGGTCCGGCGGCGCCGTCCAACAGGAGTTCACAGGCGCCGCCGATCAGCGACACCGGCGTGCGCACCTCGTGGCTCACCACGGCCACCCGGGCGGCGCGCTCGCGAGCCAGCACACGCCAGCGCTCGTTCTCGGACCGCAGCAGTTCCCGCTGGCGGCGGAACCGCCAAGCCAGGCCGGCGGCACTCACCAGCAGGACACCCAGGCAGGCAGCCAGAATCCAGGCCACGCTTCACCTCCGGCACTCAGACAACCGAGTTCGCGGGTCGCACGCTGCGCTGCGGCATGACCGGCCTCGGACCGATCGGCCGATTATCCCACGGGTGCCCGCCCGGTCCCAGGCTGGGTGGGCTTCAAGCCCTACGCAGCGTGTCCGTCCTCGGTCACCCAGCCGGCGACCAGCGGGGCACCGGTGGGTCGGTGAACGGCGACGAACCCGAACGGGCCGTCCAGGTCGACGCGGAGCGTACGGCCAGTCGGTGACAGCCGATTCGGCACCGAGCCGGCGAGGAGCGACATCGCGGTGGCCGCGGCTGCGGCGAAGCCCTTCGCCGAGAACCGGGCCATGATCGACTGCTTCGCCTGTCCGACCGTCAGCGGAACCGGGCTGAGACCGGGAAAATGCCCGCGGGTCTGGTCGGTCGCCGCCCGCAGTCCGAAGACGTCGGGGTGGGCGAGCAGGTCGTGCTCGGCGTTGAGTTCGAAGCTGGGCATGGACAGCGCCACGGTCGGCACCGGCGAGGTCGAGCTGACCACCCGCACCGACGGGGCCGGGCTGGCATCCAGGGCCGCTTCGGCGAGCAGGACGCCGCCGGGGGTGCCGTTCGCGGCCCGCAGGCCGGCCAGCAGCACATCGGTGGACGAGCGGTGCCGTTCGCCGGCGATCAACCGGACGTCCACGTCACCCTCGCCGAGCACGGTGACGATCGTCAGGGGGCCGTTCGGTGACTCGACGCGTTGCACGCTGTCCAGGTCATGATCGCGCCGGGTCAGCCACCACACCGAGCCGCGAGGACTGCTCTCGAATGGCAACACCCAGTCCGTCCGGACGGCGAGCGCGGAGGCCAGCACCAGCAGGACTCCGGCGTCGAGATCGACCGGCATCCGCTCGAGCAGGCCTCCGGTGCGTTCCGTCACCCAGGCATCCAGGGCGCGCTGGCCGGTCAGGACGCCACGCATCTCTGCCGGCACCGGCAGATCGGGCCGCAGCGGCACGTCCGACCGGGTCCACAAGCCCACCGCCATTCGCAGATCCGGCGTGTTCGGCAGGTCGGTCCATGAGCCGGAGGCGACCTGGGTCAGCTCAGCCCGGGCCGGGCCGTCCGCGACCTCCGCCAGCAGGGCGAGCAGCGGCCAGACCCCGAATCCGGAGATGACCGTGCTGCCCGTGCCGGGCAGCTTTTCGATCCACCGGGCCGTCAGCCGACTGACCTGTGCGACGTCCATGCGGCCCAGTCTGCCGCGCCCGGGATCAGGCGGCGTCGGCCTGCTTCTCGACCTGGACGGCGAGCTTCCGACCAGCCGCCACGGCGGCCTGCTCGGCCTGCTGCTGCAGGCTGTCGGCCAGCTCGACCAGGCTGGCCATCGCCGGGCTGACCCGGGCCAGGGTCAGCTCCCGCTCGATCACGGTCAGGTCGGCGCCCCACACCTCGCCGACGATCCGGCGCAGGTAGTCGATGCTGTGGTCCCAGCCCTCCTTCGGGGTGCCGGGGCCGTAGCCGCCGCCCCGGGTGGCGATCAGCACGGTGGGGGTGCCGTCCAGCAGCCGGGTGCCGGTCGGAGCGCCCGCGATCGCCACGTCGATCCAGGTCTTCACATGCTGCGAGACGCCCCAGTTGTAGAGCGGCAGAGCGAGCACCACGGCGTCGGCCGAGGTGAGTTCGTCGGCGAGCTCCTTGGCCTGCGCGACGGCGGCTGCCTGCTCGGGCGAGCGATCGGCCTCGGGGGTGAACGACGCACCCACCGCGGTGGCCCACAGGTCGGCCGGCAGCGGATCGGCGCCGAGGTGGCGGGCCTGCACCGTCGCGTCGGGCTGGCCGGCGACGAACTCGGCGGTGGCCAGGTCGGCGAGCGCGCTGCTGGCCGAGCGCGGGCCCTGGATGCTGGCGTCGATGCGGAGAAGTTTCACGGAAGGCTCCTGGAGGATGTGTTGTTGAATGTTCAAATCACTGTAGTCGACCGGATTTGAATGTTCAACTGACCCTTCGGGGTACGCTGACGGGATGGCCGAGCAGACGTCTGAGCCCCGTTGGCTCACCGACGAGCAACTCCGCCAGTGGAAGTCGCTGTTGGCCCTGATGATGGCGCTGCCGCCGGCGCTCGATGCGCAGCTCAAGCGCGACTCCGGCCTGAACAGCTTCGAGTACCACGTGCTGGCGAGGCTGAGCGACCAGCCCGCCGGCAAGCTGCGGATGAGTGAGCTTTCCGCCTACACCCAGGGCTCACCCTCCCGACTGTCGCACGCCGTCGCCCGGCTCGAACGGGCCGGCTGGATCGAACGGCACAGCGCCGAAGCCCGCTGCGTCAACGCCCACCTCACCGAGGCCGGACGTCGCAAGCTGGTCGAGTCGGCACCCGCCCACGTCCACGAGGTGCGCCGACTGGTGATCGACCTACTCACCCCCGAACAACTCGACGCGCTGGGCGAGGCGGCTCGCCTCGTGGTGAGCCAGATCGAGCCCGACTGGATCAACGCCATGGAGCGCCACCCGGCCGGCGACTGCTGAAGCACATCGATCCGCCCTGTTTCGCACACGTCTGCGATCATGGGCCGATGTGCTGGCGGTAACACTGGTTGGCTACGGTATCCCTCATGTCTGAGTCACGCGCGCCCGAGTCAGCCCCTTCGCCGCTCACCCCGGCCGATGAGACGCCCGCCGTCGGGCCGGACCGCAGGGGAGTTCAATTCCCGCAGACCCACCCGCTCGCACTGGCCCCGGTGACCCCGCCGCCGCACACCGTCGACGGCTTCGTCAAGGAATTCCTGCATGAGTTGAACACCGACCTCGGTGTGGCGCTGTCCCGGTCGTCGATCAACGATCAGTACACCGCCCTGGCCCACACCGTCCGCAACTACCTGACCGCCCGTTGGCTGGAGACCAGCCGCAAGCAGCGCGAGAACTCGCCCAAGTCGGTCGCCTATCTGTCCGCGGAGTACCTGCTCGGACGGCAGCTGGGCAACAACCTGCTGGCCGCCAACCTCAACGACGTCGCCGACAAGGCGCTGCAGACCTGTGGCCTCAGCCTGGCCACGCTGCGCGCCCAGGAGGTCGAGCCCGGTCTCGGCAACGGCGGCCTGGGACGGCTGGCCGCCTGCTTCATCGACTCGCTGGCCACCATGAACGTGCCCTGTATCGGCTACGGCATCCGCTACGAGTACGGCATCTTCCGGCAGACCTTCGTCGACGGCGAGCAGGTCGAGCAGCCCGATTCGTGGCTGACCCTGGGCAACCCGTGGGAGATCCCCCACCCCGAGTCGGCCGTCCAGGTCAACTTCGGCGGCAGCACCGAGACCTACGACGACAACGGCGTCGAGCGCACCCGCTGGGTGCCGGCCTGGAACGTGCTGGGCGTCCCCTACAACTACATGGTTCCCGGCTACCTCAACGGCCGGGTGAACACGCTGCGGCTGTGGAGCGCGCAGGCCACCCAGGCGTTCGACCTGAGCATCTTCAACGCCGGCGACTACGCCCAGGCGGTGCGTGCCCAGACCTTCGCCGAGAACATCTCCAAGGTGCTCTATCCGGAGGACTCCACCCCGCAGGGCAAGGAGCTGCGGCTGCAGCAGCAGTACTTCTTCGTGGCCTGCTCGCTGCGTGACTTCATCGAC
>NZ_JASGEN010000144.1:0-12582 GCF_047606365.1 Micropruina sp.
CCACCGCGCGAGCGATCGTTCCGGCGTGGCTTCGGCCTGGGCGCCGGGGCTGGCCTGGGCGCCGGTGGCGTCCTGCTCGTGCTGGGCGTGGTCGGTTCGCTGATCACCGCATTGATCTACGGCGCCGTGCTGGCGAGCGCGGCCGGGTCGTCCGGTCCGCGGGTCGCGGGCCTGCAGACCGTGTGGGGATCCGAAACGGCACCGGCGGCCCAGACCGTGCTGGCGATCCCGATCGAGGGCGCCATCCAGGCCGACGGCAGCGACGGTTTCGCGCTCACCGCCTCCACCTACGGCTACGAGATCGCCCGCACCCTGGACGGCCTGTCCGCCGACGACGCGGCCGGCGTGATGCTGCTGATGAACACCCCGGGCGGCACCATCAACGGCTCGCGGGCCATCGCGGACGCCGTCGAGCGCTACCAGAGCCGCACCGGCAAGAAGGTGGTCGCCTACGTGCAGGGCATGTCGGCCTCCGGCGGCATGTATGCCATGGCCGGCGCCGACAGGATCATCGCCGACCACGGCTCGCTGATCGGCAGCATCGGCGTCATCTTCGGACCGTTCGTCCGCTACAAGGACGTGGTCGGCACCTCGGGCAGCTTCATCGAATCGGGCGTCTCCACCACCGGCGGGATCACCCAGGAGTACCTCACCCAGGGCAAGGGCAAGGACTTCGGCAACCCGTTCCGCGACATCACCGCGCAGGAGCGCAAGGTGATGACCGACGGCATGGCGAACGAGTACCAGGCCTTCGTCGACTGGGTGGCGAAGCATCGCAACATCCCGGCACGAACCATCGTCGACGACCTCGGCGCCTACATCTACGACCCGAAGACGGCGATCGCCAACAAGCTGATCGATGCCCAACTGGGTCCGGACGAGGCATTCCGCGACACTCTGCAACTGATGGGCCTGGACGCCGCGACCGCCCGGATCGCCAAGCGTGCTGGCGCCAGCCCGCTGGAGCAGCTGCTGGGCGCCTCGTCCCGGATCTACGGCTACCAGGACACCGCACCCGCCGGCGCCAAGGCCTCCAGCATCATCTGCACCGGCGCGCCGCAACCGCTGGTCTGGCACGGGCCGGTCGCCGCGTTCTGCGGCTAGGGGTTGCCGCTGGTCGAGCTTGTCGAGACCCTGCTCAAGCACCGGTGGTCGAGCTTGTCGAGACCCCCGTTCTGTGGCCGGGTCTTGATGGTCGCGTTCTGCTCCGCGGAGTGGGCTGCACCCCGTCCCGCCCGTGCGCAGCTCGCCCTACTTCGGCTTTCGTCCTTCAGACCCTGGCAGGGGGCTCGCGCGCTTTACGCGCGACCTAGCCGGACGGGGTGCAGCCCACTCCGCTTTCCGGTTACGTCACTGCCGGACCGAGCCACCGCTGGTCGAGCTTGTCGAGACCCTGCCAAGCACCGTCGGTCGAGCTTGTCGAGACCCTGCCAAGCACCGTCGGTCGAGCTTGTCGAGACCTTTGCCGGTACGGCTGGTCGAGCCTGTCGAGACCCCTCCCGTCACCGCTGGTCGAGCCTGTCGAGACCTTTGCTAGTACCGCTGGTCGAGCTTGTCGAGACCCTCGTCCAGGCGCATGGAGTATGGATGAGGTCCTTAACCTCGGCAGCGGGTGACTTCGTAGAGGGCGATGCTGGCTGCCACTGAGGCGTTCAGTGATTCGACGTCCGAGCTGATCGGGATGGAGACCAGGACGTCGCAGTTCTCGCGCACCAGGCGGGCGAGGCCCTCGCCCTCGGAGCCGACCACCAGCAGGACGGGGCCGTCGACGCCGGGGATGCCGGCGACGTCCAGGTCGGCCTCACCGGCCAGGCCGGCGACCACGAAACCGGCGTCGGCGTACTGCCTCAGGGTGCGGTTCAGGTTGGTCGCTCGCGCTACCGGCACCCGCGCGGCGGCTCCCGCCGAGGTCTTCCAGGTGGCGGCAGTCATTTGGGCCGAGCGGCGCTCGGGGATGATCACGCCGGCGGCGCCGAAGGCGGCGGCCGAGCGGATGATCGCGCCCAGGTTGCGCGGGTCGGTGATCGAGTCACAGGCCACCACGAGCGCCGGGTCGGGTGCGTTCAGCGCGTCGGCGAGCAGGTCGTCGGGGTGCAGGTACTCGTACGGCGGCAGTTGCAGCGCCACGCCCTGGTGGGCGGCGCCGTGGGTGAGCCGGTCGAGTTCGGCGCGGGTCGATTGCAGCAGCGCGATGCCGTGATCGGCGGCGTAGCGCAGGATGTCGCGCAGCCGGTCGTCCCGCTCGACGCCGTCGGCGACGTAGGCGCGCTTCACCGGGAGTCCGGCCTGCAACGCCTCCAGCACCGGGTTGCGGCCGATCACCCAGTCGTCGCCCGACCGGGTCGCCGTCCGGGTCCGCCCCGCGTCGCGGCCCCGGTCGCCGCCACGGCTCTGACCCGACGTGGTTTTGCCCGGCTCGTTCGGTCCGCGCTTGCGATAGGCCTTGTGGTACGGGCGATCCTCGGCCTTCGGCGTCGGGCCCTTGCCCTCCAGGCCGCGCCGGACGCGGCCGCCGGAACCGGCGGTGTTGCCGCTACCGATGCCCTTGCCGCGCTTGCGGACGGCACCCTTGCGGGCGGAATTTCCGGGCATCAGTTCTCCAAGCTCCAGCGCGGGCCGGCGGGGGTGTCCTCCACCTTCAGACCCAGATTCTTCAGGGTGTCACGGACGGCGTCGGCGGCCGGCCAGTCCTTACGGGCACGCGCCTGGGCGCGCTGTTCGAGCAGCGCACCGACCAGGCCGTCCACCACCGGCTTCAGGTCGTCACCGGCACCGGACGCGTCCGCCCATTCGGGGGCCGCCGGGTCGAGGCCGAAGACCCGCAGCATCAGCAGCAGCTGTCCCCGCGCGGCGCCGGCCGCGGCGGCATCACCGGCCTCCAGCGCCAGGTTGCCGTCCTTGACAACGCGGAACAGCACCGCCAGTGCGCCCGGGGTGCCGAGGTCGTCGTCCATCGCGGTGATGAACTCGACCGGCAGCTGCGTCTCGGACGGCACGGCGGTGGCCGCCGACCGCTCCAGGAAACTGTCGATCCGGGCCAGCTGCGCGGCCGCCTCCGCCAGCGACGCGTCGCTGAGCTCGATCGCCGAACGGTAGTGCGGTCCGGCCAGCCAGAGCCGGACGGCCCGGCCGCCGTACTTCGCCACCGCCGCCGCGACGTCGGCGGTGTTGCCCAGCGACTTCGACATCTTCTCGCCGGCCATGGTGACCCAGGCGTTGTGCATCCAGTAACGGGCGAAACCGCGTCCGGCGGCCTGGGACTGGGCCAGCTCGTTCTCGTGGTGCGGGAACCGCAGGTCGAGCCCGCCGCCGTGGATGTCGAAGGTGTCGCCCAGATACTTGCCGGCCATCGCCGAGCACTCGATGTGCCAGCCGGGACGTCCCCGCCCCCACGGGCTCGGCCAGGACGCCGTCTCCGGCTCGCCGGGCTTGTACGCCTTCCACAGCGCGAAGTCGCGCGGATCGCGTTTGCCGCGGGCGTCGGAGTCCTCGGCGGGCGCCATGTCGGACACCCGCTGCCCGGTCAGCGCCCCGTACTCCGACCACGACCGAACATCGAAATAGACGCCCGAACCGTCGTCGGCCGGATAGGCGTGGCCGCGCTCGATCAGCTCCCCGATCAGCTCGAGCATCTCGGGAATGTGCCCGGTCGCCCGCGGTTCATAGCTGGGTGCCTGGACGCCGAGCGCCTCGAACGCCGTCCGGAAAGCCGCCTCGAACAGGTACGCGTGAGCCCACCAGGGACGCCCTGCCTCGGCCGCCTTGGCCAGGATCTTGTCGTCGATGTCGGTCACGTTGACGACCAGAGTGACGTCATGACCGGTGAACTCCAGCCAGCGCCGCAGCACGTCGAAGTTGACCCGGCTGCGCATATGTCCAAGGTGCGGCGCGGATTGCACGGTCGGTCCACACACGTAGATCGATACCTGTCCCGGCTCCAACGGCTGGAACTCGACGATCTCGCGGCGGGCGCTGTCGTACAGGTGCAAACTCACCGGCCGATTGTAGCCAACGCCGTCAGCCCGGCGGTTCAGCCGATCCGCCGGCGCAGCGCCGCCATGTCGAGGACGCCGGTCGGCTCGGGTTCCTCCTCGGCGGCCGCCTCCCAGGGGTCTTCGGGCATCTCGCCCTCGTCGTCGATGAAGCCCTGCGAGGGGTCGAACGGGTTCGCCAGCTGACGCGAACCCTCGGCCAGCGGACGGCTGTCCATCGCCTCGTCGGGCAGTCCCTCCAGGACGTCGTGGATGTAGCCCCAGGCGGCGTCCAGCAACGGCACGTCGCGATGCTCACGCTGCGAGGCGTACCAGCGGTAATCGAGCACTTCATGGAAGATCTGGGCGGCGTCCCGCTTGCCGCGCAGATGCACCGGGACGGCCTGGGTGACCGGTTCGAAGCACTGGGTCAGCCACTGGTGCGCCACCAGCGCCTCGTCGACGTGCTGCTGGTTGGTGCGGAACCGGAAGGTGTCCAGATCGTTGAGCAGCCGGCGGGCCTGGTTCTCCTCGACGTCCAGGCCGGTCAGCCGCAGCAGCCGTCGGGTGTGGTGGCCGGCGTCGACCACCTTGGGCTGAATGGTCACCTGCGAGCCGTCCGGCGAGGTGGTGATGTCGAGTTCGGCGACGTCGAAGCCCAGCGCGTTGAGCCGCCGGACCCGGCTTTCGATCCGGTCCAGTTCGGTGCCGGGGAACTCCTCGGCCCCGGTCAGTTCTGCCCACAGATCCCGGTAGCGGGAGGTGATCGTGTCGACCAGCGCCAGCGGATCGAGCGACTCGTCCAGCAGCTGACCGGCCTCCAGATCGCTGAACTCGCCGAACAGGTTGGTGGTCGCGATCTGCAGGTCGTGCTCACGCTGGCCGTCGGTGAGGCTGGGGTGCATCTCGGCGGTTTCGGCGTCCACCAGGTAGGCGGCGAACTCGCCCGCATCACGCCGGAACAGGATGTTCGACAGCGAGACGTCGAGCCACAGGAAGCCGATCAGGTGCAGCCTGGCCAGCAGCACCACCATGGCGTCCAGCAGCCGGTTCACGGTGTCGGGCCGGACGCCCTGGGAGAACAGCGAGCGATACGGCAGCGAGAAGTCCAGATGGCGGGTGATCAGCACCGGCATCAGCGGCTCACCGTCGGCGTCGCGGCGTCCGGTGATCACCGCCAGCGGCTCGACGACCGGGGTGTCCTCGCGGGTGAGCTCCTGCAGCATCCGATACTCATGGACGGCGGCCGCCTCGATGACCTCCTTGGCGGCGTAGACGTCGTTGCCGACCTTGATGAACCTCACCACGTGCCGCGAGATGCCGCGCGGCAGCGCGACCAGGTGTTCGGTCGGCCAATCCGTCAGCGGCAGGCTCCAGGGCAAGGGGATCAGCCTGGAGTCCGGCTTCGCCGAGAGGATGCGGGGCATGCCGCACATTCTGCCAGCCGGTCACCATCGGCCGCCTGCGACTGCCGTCCACTATGGACGCCCAGCCGCGTCCCCGAACACACTGCACGGCGACCTGGGTCATCCGGATCCGCGGCTGAGTGACCAAGAGAACCGTCCCCAGTGACCGTGGGGACGGTTCTTTCGGACACTTTTGGTGACCAAGGGAACCGTCCCCGGTGACCAAGGGAACCGTCCCCGGTGACCAAAAGAACCGTCCCCGAACGACAACGATGCCCCGGGTCCAGGACCCGGGGCATCGCTTCAGACCTGTGCTCAGTTGGAGAGCCGCTCACCGGTCTTGTTGCTGAACACGTGCAGGGCGTGACCCTCGCCGGCGGTGAACCGGACGGTGGTGCCGCGCTGCGGTGGGGTGCGGCCGCTGATCCGCGCCACGATCTGAGTCGCTGCCAGCTTCTCGTCGTCGCTCAGGCCGGCCAGGGTGCCGTAGGTGTACGCGTCGGCGCCCAGTTCCTCGACGACGACGACCTCGACGGCGATGCCGTGATCGCCCAGGTCGAAGTCCTCGGGACGGATGCCGATGGTGAGGGTGTCCTCACCCGGAGCCTTGGCCAGCACCTCACGGGCCACCGGCACCGTGTAGTCGCCGACCTCGACGCCGTTCTCGTTGACCTTGCCGCTGATCAGGTTCATCGCCGGCGAGCCGATGAAGCCCGCGACGAAGATGTTGGTCGGCTTGTCGTAGAGGGTCAGCGGGCTGTCGCACTGCTGCAACAGGCCGTCCTTCATGACCGCCACCCGGTCGCCCATCGTCATGGCCTCGACCTGGTCGTGGGTCACGTAGACGGTGGTGACGCCGAGCCGGGTCTGCAGCGCGGCGATCTGGGTGCGGGTGGAGACGCGCAGCTTGGCGTCCAGGTTCGACAGCGGCTCGTCCATCAGGAACACCTGCGGCTGGCGGACGATGGCACGACCCATCGCGACGCGCTGCCGCTGGCCACCCGAGAGGGCCTTCGGCTTGCGGTTGAGGAAGCTCTCCAGGCCGAGCAGGTGAGCGGCCTCCATGACGCGAGCATCGCGCTCGGCCTTGGGTACGCCGGCCATCTTCAGGGCGAAGCCCATGTTGTCGCCGACGGTCATGTGCGGGTACAGCGCGTAGTTCTGGAACACCATCGCGATGTCGCGATCCTTCGGCGGCAGGTCGGTGACGTTGCGGTCGCCGATCCAGATGGCGCCCGAGTTCACCTCTTCCAGACCGGCCAGCATGCGCAGGGAGGTGGACTTGCCACAACCCGAAGGGCCGACCAGAACCATGAACTCGCCGTCGCCGATCTCGAGGTTGAGCTTGTCAACCGCGGGGTGATCGGATCCGGGGTAGACGCGACAGGCGTCCTTGAAACTAACTGTGGCCATGCCAACAATCCTTTCCACGGGCAGGTACGTGCCCGACGATCCGTAGTGGAAGTTCGCCGCTGCAATGCGGCTCGCGTCATCGTCGCACGTAAACGTGCTGTTACTCAAACGTTTTGAAGAATTTTCACGGGGAAAGTCCGGCCGGGCGCGAACGGGCGCGGCCCGGGGTGGTCAGATGCCCCGGGTAGGCTCGCGAAGCGTGACGAGTCCCGAGCAGCAGCCACCGTCGGACCCCGCGGATCCCGACGGCACCCCAGAGCGCGAGTGGTGGCAGGAACCGGGCCTCCCCTGGAAGCACAAGCCGACCCGCTCGGACATCGCCTGCCTGAGCTGGATGGGCGGAGCCTCTTTGTACGGCCTGATCCTGTTGCCGCTGCGGCCGATCATGCTGGGCCTGGCACCGCACGTGCTGGGCTCCCTCGGCTACCGGACCGGGCTGGTGATGACGGGTGCGCTGGCTGCCATCGGTGACCCGTGGTGGCCCCTGGTGCTGGTGCTCGGCAGCCTGATGGCGATGAAATTCGACTGGATCTACTGGTGGGCCGGAAAGCTCTGGGGACACGGGCTGATCGAGGTCTGGTCCGGGCGGTCCGAACGCGCCCGGAAACGCAACCAGCGCGCGATCGCCTTCACCCAGAAATACGAGACCTGGGCGATCTTCGTCACCTATCTGCCCATCCCGGTCCCGGCCGGGGTGGTCTATGCGGCGCTGGGCGCTGCCGGAACCGGGATCAAGAAATTCCTGTCGGTGAGCTTCGTCGCCTCGCTGCTGAGCTCGGCGCTCTATATGTACTTGGGCTGGTCGATCGGCGAACCGGCGGTGGAGCTGATCAACAACTACGGCAACGTGCTGTGGTACGTCTCGCTGGCGATGCTGATTGGCATCATCGCGATCGCCTGGTGGCGGGGCCGCAGCGGCAAGAAGCCGGGCGTGCCCGGCCCGGCGGTCTGAGTCACCGGACGGCACCCGCGATGCGACGCCTCGATCCGCCGGCCCTCTTCGCCGCACTGGACGCCGAACGCGTCCGTCGCGGACTGAGCTGGCGTCAGGTGGCCGAGCAGACCGGGGTCGCCGAGAGCACGCTGCGCCGAACTCGCGGGCACGGCCGGTTCGAGGCCGACGGCGTGTTGGCGATGACGCAGTGGCTGGGCCGTCCGGTCGAGGAGTTCACCCGTTCCGACTAGGTGCGGATGACCAGGTCGGCACGCTCCCGGGTGCGGTCGGCGCTGAACAGTTCGCGCTCCTGGGCGGCCCAGCGTTCCCAGTGCGGGCGGTACGTCTCGCCGTCCCGTTCGAGGCCACGGCTCATCCGGACGTCGCGGGCGGCCTCGATCCACACCCGGACGGCGACGTAGTCCCCCGCCGGGCGCACCGTGCTGGCACAGCCTTCGACGATCAGCAGCGGTGTGGCCGGCACTTCGATCCGCTCGGCCCAGCGCGAGGCAAGCCAGTCCCAGCGGCGATAGCCGGCCGGCTCGCCGGCAGCAAGTGGACGCAGCACCTGGTCGGTCAGCAGTCCGGTGGCCTGCGCCAGGCCGTCCCAGCCCGGGAACAGGTCGTCCATGTGCAGCACCGGGCAGTCGAGGCGCTCACGAACAGCTTCGGCGAGGGTGGTCTTGCCCGACCCGCTGGGGCCGTCGATGCCGATCACCACCGTGGCGCCACAACGCGGTTCGGCGGCGCGAGCCAGAGCGACAACCCGGTGGGCGGCGTCCGGCTGCATTCCGGGGACTCTACCGGCGTCCGACCCACGGCGCCCCAACCCGTAGAGTGAGCGCCTAGCCACACCACGAAGGAGTCCCTCGGTGAGTGATCTCGGAGCCACCGCGTCCGACGTCTATCGCAACGTCCTGTCCGTCATCGAAACGGTGGAGCCGCGCATCGCGGACGCCACCCGCGCCGAACTGGCCGACCAGCGGGCGTCGCTGAAGCTGATCGCAAGCGAGAACTACGCCTCGCTGCCGGTGCTGATGACGATGGGTAGCTGGTTCTCGGACAAGTACGCCGAGGGTACGGTCGGGCACCGTTTCTACGCCGGCTGCCAGAACGTCGACACCGTCGAGACGGTCGCCGCCGAACATGCCCGCGAGCTGTTCGGCGCCGAATACGCCTACGTGCAGCCGCATTCGGGCATCGACGCCAACCTGGTCGCCTACTGGTCGATCCTGGCCCACCGGGTGGAATCGCCCGCGCTGGAGCGGCTGGGCGCCAAGAACGTCAACGAGCTCTCCGAGGACGACTGGGAGACGCTGCGGAAGTCGTTCGCCGAGCAGCGCGTGATGGGCATGAGCCTGGACGTCGGCGGCCACCTGACGCACGGCTTCCGGCCGAACATCTCGGGCAAGATGTTCCACCAGCGCTCCTACGGGACGCACCCCGACACCCAGCTGATCGACTACGACAAGCTGCTCGCCGACGCGCGCGAGTTCAAGCCGCTGATCCTGGTGGCCGGCTACTCCGCATATCCCCGGCGGGTGAATTTCGCGAAGATGCGGGAGATCGCCGACGAGGTGGGCGCCACCCTGTTCGTCGACATGGCGCACTTCGCCGGACTGGTGGCCGGCAAGGTGTTCACCGGTGAGGAGAACCCGGTGCCCTACGCGCACGTCGTGGCCTCGACGACGCATAAGTCGCTGCGCGGCCCGCGCGGCGGCTTCGTGCTCTCGACCCCCGAATACGCGCCCAGCGTCGACCGTGGCTGCCCGATGGTGCTCGGCGGCCCGCTGTCACACATCATGGCCGCCAAGGCGATCGCCTTCGCCGAGGCCCGCACCGACGCCTTCCGGGTGTACGCGCAGAACGTCGCCGACAACGCCAAGGTGCTGGCCGAGGGCCTGCTGAAGCGCGGCGCAACCCTGGTCACCGGCGGCACGGACAACCATCTGGTGCTGATCGACACCCGCTCCTACGGCATCACCGGACGGCAGGCCGAGTCGGCGCTGCTGGACGCCGGCATCGTCACCAACCGCAACTCAGTGCCGAACGACCCGAACGGCGCCTGGTACACCACCGGCGTCCGGATCGGGACGCCCGCGCTCACCTCGCGCGGCTTCGGCGCGTCCGAGTTCGACCGGGTCGCCGAGCTGATCGTGAACGTGCTGTCGAACACCACCGCCACCACGACCGCCGCGGGCACGCCCGGCAAGGCCAAGTACACCCTGGCCGACGGCGTCGCCGGAGCCACCAAGGCGGCCTCCGCCGAGCTGCTGGACGCCAACCCGCTCTACCCCGGCCTGGAGGTCTGACCCGACACCTCGGGCCCACCACCACCGGACCGGAAGGCCCTGCCTAACTATCTCTGCCCTCCCGCATGTGGGAGGGCAGAGATAGTTAGGCAGGGCCTTCTTTGCCAGGGCAGGAAGTGCGCAGGATCGGTCAAGCGCGACGGCGCCGGTCCGCGCAGACTGGGTCTGTGACCACGATGCCCCGCGATCGACTGCGCGAACTGCTGGACGCCGTCCTGGACGAGCAGAACAGCTCGCTCGCCGAGATGGCCGACGGTGCCTTCGCGTCCCCGTTCCATTTCGGACGGCTGGTGGCTCGCGGTTCCGGCGAGTCACCGATGGCGATGCGCCGCCGGGTGATGCTGGAGCGGGCCGCCTGGCAACTCGCACAGGGCAGGGCGGTCACCGACGCGGCCTGGGCCGCCGGCTACAGCTCCGTCGAAGGTTTCAGCCGGGCCTACTCGCGGGCGTTCGGTCACCCACCGAGCCGTCCGGCACAGCGGCACTGGCTGCCCGCGCCGAACGGCATCCATTTCCACCCGCCGATGTCGTTGTGGGTGCAAGCGAAGGAGCAGGCGATGAATCCCGTGGTGTCCCTCCTGGTGGCGCACGATCTCGACGACACCGAGGCGCTCCTCGAGATGGCCGGCACGCTGCCCGGCGACGCGCTGAGCGCTCCCCGCCGGTGTGGCGGCGTGGTGAACAGTTGGGAAGGTCCCGAAGAATCCATCCGGGATGTGCTGGAGCATCACGTCTACACCAAGGAGGTGTGGCTGGCGGCGATCGAGGGCGCGGACGTCGTCCCACCGCAACCCGACGGCGACCTGGCCGCGTTGCGCGAGCGGCACGCCACGGTCGCTCCGCGCTGGCTCAGCTTCGTGCAGGAACTGGAGCGGCGCGGCGGCTGGGACGACCGGCTGATCGACGCGCTGTGCGAACCGCCGGAGAGCTTCGTGATGAGCAGTGTGGTCGCGCACGTGCTGACCTTCGCCGCACATCGTCGGCAACTGGTCCGGCAGATGCTGGCCGAGGCCGGCACCACTACCGACAGCGGCGACCCGATTCTGTGGTTCCGCGCCCGACGTGGAGAGGAATGAACGAACAGATGAGGACGATCTACTACACCGCCACCACCCTGGACGGCTTCCTGGCCGACGAGCAGGACAGCCTCGACTGGCTGCTCAAGCAGCCGCTGGACGACGACGCTTCCGAGTTCGGCTACGACACCTTCTTCGCCGGCGTGGGCGCCCTGGTGATGGGTTCGACCACCTACCGCTGGGTGGTGGACCGGCACGAGTGGCCCTACACGCTGCCCAGCTGGGTGCTCAGCTCGCGCCCGCAGCCCTCCGTTGAGGGAGCAGACATCCGCTTCGCGCAGGGTGACGTGGCGACGCTGCACCCCGAGTTGGTGGCGGCGGCCGACGGCAAGGACGTCTGGGTGGTGGGCGGCGGTGACCTGGCCGGCCAGTTCGCGGACGCCGGGCTGCTGGACGAGGTGATGGTCTCGATCGCCCCGGTCACCTTGGGTGCCGGGCGTCCGCTGTTGCCGCGCCGCTACGACCTCGAGCTGCTGTCCACCGGCCGCAACGCCGGTTTCCTGTGTGCCCGCTACCGGGTGGCCGGACCGCTGGCCCCCTGACCGGCCACGCCCCCTTGTGGTAGACCTGCGTTCGGAGAGGGGGCGTCATGGAACGCGTCGCATTGGTGACCGGCGCCTCGTCGGGGATCGGCGCAGCCACCGCTCGCCGGCTGGCCGGTGCGGGCTTCCTGGTCTATGGCGCCGCCCGCCGCACCGATCGGCTCGCCGAGTTGGCGACGGACGGCGTCCGCACTCTCGCCCTCGACGTCACGTCGGACGACTCGATGGTCGCCGCGGTCGACCAGGTGCTGAGCGAGGCCGGCCGGATCGACCTGCTGGTCAACAACGCCGGCTACGGCTCGTACGGCGCCATCGAAGACGTGCCGATGGACGAGGCCCGCCGGCAGATCGAGGTCAACCTGTTCGGCCTGGCCCGGATGATCCAGCTGGTGGTGCCCGGTATGCGCGCTCGCGGCTCGGGCATCATCGTCAACATCTCCTCCATGGGCGGCAAGATCACCACCCCGTTCGGCGGCTGGTACCACGCCTCCAAATTCGCCGTCGAGGGCCTGTCGGACGCGCTGCGCCTCGAGCTGGCCCCGTTCGGCGTCCACGTGGTGGTGATCGAGCCGGGAGCCATCGCCACCGAGTGGGGCGGGATCGCGATGGACACCGCGAGAGCGGCGTCCGGGCAGGGCCCTTACGCCGAACAGGTCCGTGCGATGGACGCCGGTATGAACGGTGCTGTCGCTCGGTGGGCGTCCGACCCCGACGTGGTGGCTCGCGCCATCGAACGGGCGGCCACCTCAGATCGGCCGCGCACCCGCTACGCGATCGGCTTCATGGCGAAGCCGGCGCTGCTGGCCCGTCGCTTGCTGCCGGACCGCGCGATGGACTGGCTGCAGACCCGAATGCTCACCTGACAAGCCGGTAAAGCCCTCCCTAACTAGTTCAGCCCTCCCGTCGACGGGAGGGCTGAACTAGTTAG
>NZ_JASGEN010000145.1:0-64980 GCF_047606365.1 Micropruina sp.
ACGCTGCTGCGGAATCGTTCTGGTCCACCCTGAAATCCGAGTACTACCAGCGGCACGTATTCCCCACCATCGCCGCCGCCCGCCAAGGCGTCTACGCCTGGATCGACGGCTTCTACAACGCCCGCCGGCGCCACTCCGCCATCGGCTACATCAGCCCGCTACAGTACGAGCACCACCTGGCCCGACAGGCCACCCAGACGGCCCCGAAAGCCGCCTGACCAAACAACCACCTGTCCGGATTCCGGGGTCAACCTCAGGGACAGTGCGAGACCAGGCGTGCGCGTACATGGTCGTCCGATAGTTCGAACGTTTGTCTCGCGAGCGTGAACGAGATGGATACCACGCAACCACGCTATCTAGCCGCCTGGCCGCTGATCTGGAAGATGCGTGAACTGGTTGTCGAAACGATGGGGAATCAGGAGGTATTCGAACTGGTTGCGGGCAGCTCGGTCGCCCAGCAGACGGGGCGGTAGACCATGCCGTCGTCAGGAGAGCTTCCCGGTCCGTCGACAGAACTGCGACCCGGGATAGCCAGCCGGGGACCGTCTTGGGGCGGTGGACTTGCGGTGGGAGACCGTTCGCACGACATTGACGATGTGATCGATCCGCGTCCGGATCTCCCTCAGTTATGGTCTGCGATGGCTTTGGCCGCCGGTGGGGGTGTGCCGACACTGTCGACCGGAATGGCTCGAGAGGGCTCGGCAGTGGGGTGCGCCGTGGCGATGCGATCGAGCCGGAACCAGCGGATAGCCTCACGGGTGCGGCAGTGGGCGACGAGATACCACTGCCCTTGAGTGTGGGCGAGGAGCACCGGGTCGACCCGTCGGGTGGTCTCCTCGCCGTTCCCGCTCCGGTAGCGCATCGAGAGAACGCGCCGCTCGTGGAGCGCTTGCTCGATCGCCTTTCTGGCCGGACCCCCGCTGAGTGCCTCGGTGTGGTCTATCCAGATGCGGCTGCCGAGTTCTTCCGAGCGTTCCCTGGTAGCCGCATCCATGACGCTCAACACCTTCGCGAGCGCGGCGCGGGCATGGCTGTCGAAAGGCTGACCGCGGTGGGCGGCCACTGCGGCGGCGAGGCCGGACACTTCGGCATCGGTGAAGTTCACCGGCGGCAGCGTCGCCGAGGCGTCGACGACGTATCCGCCCCCCGGTCCAGGTTGCGCCCAGACGGGGAATCCGCCGTGTTGCAGAGTCGAGATGTCGCGTTTGACGGTGCGCACGCTGACCTCGAAGAGCGTGGCAAGGCGTTCGGCGGTGCGTCCTGTCGATCCCGCGCGACGCAACTCCTCGCGAATCGCATAGAGGCGATCGGTTCGATTCATGCATAAATAGTGACATACCAGTGACATATCGGGTGGCGATCATGGGTGCATGAACACATCGCATCCCTCGATCCTCTTTCTCAGCGGTGCGGGGCTTCTCGCGTGGATCTGGGATGACGTGCGTGACCGTCTGCGCGACTCATATGAGACCCAGGTCGCGCCCAGGCCCGTCGGTGGCGCGACCGGGATTCGCCGCTATGCGGACGCCGCGATCGGTTCCGCGCCGACCGAGCGTTTCGCCATCGTCGCGCACTCGGCCGGCGGCGTCGTGGGTGCCGAGGTGATGCGGTTGGCACCCGGACGCGTCACCGGTCTGCTCGGAGTCTGCGCGATTGTGCCGCGGCCGGGGGACTCCTTCCTCACCGCGATGCCCGCTCCGAACCGCTGGATTCTCAGCACTGCGATGCGCCTGGCCGGAACCCGACCGCCGGAATCCGCGATCCGTAAGGGCCTCGCCCACGGTCTCGACGGACGGGTCACCGATCGGCTCATCGACGACTTCACGCCCGAGTCGCAGAGCTACTACCGGGAACGAGTGGGCGAGTACCGCACCGCGGACGTGCGGGGGTATGTGAGCACGACCGAGGATCGCGAGTTCCCGGTGGCACTCCAGCGCGGCTTCGCTGCCAACCTCGGGGCGACCTGGCAACGGGAACTCCCGCTGGGGCATCTTCCGATGCTCGAGAACCCGGAAGTGCTCGCAGAGACGATCGCCGAGTTCCTCGATGCGCGCCCCGCTTGAACCAGGTTCGGTGTCGCGTCCGACTACGGCGTTCGCCGTGCCTTGGCTCGCAGCTACCTCGCGAACGAACGCGCGGGGTCGTCTTCGACGATGACGCATCCGGACTGTCGAGTTACGTGAGTGCGCCAGATGGAGGAGTGATGGTAAAGTGCAATCACTTATCAGGGGAGCTGGAATGCCGAGACCACTTCGCTATTCGATCAACGTCACGCTCGACGGCTGCTGCCATCACGAGGCGGGGCTTCCGCCGGACGAGGAGTCGATGAGCTACTGGACCGCGCAGATGCAGCGCGCCGATGCCCTGCTGTTCGGCCGGGTGACCTACCAGATGATGGAGTCGGCGTGGCGGCGTCCGGCCACCGGCGGCTGGCCCGACTGGATGGATGAGTGGGAGGTTCCGTTCGCCGGGGCCATCGACGGCGCGAAGAAGTATGTCGTGTCGAGCACGCTGAGCGAGGCCGATTGGAACGCGGAGCTGGTTCGAGAAGACTTCGGGCAAGCGATTCGGCGGCTCAAGCAGCAGCCTGGTGAAGGCCTGTGGGTGGGTGGCGTCACGCTGCCGTTGGCGCTGGCAGATCTGGGGCTGATCGACGAGTACGAGTTCGTCGTCCAGCCGGTTCTTGCCGGACGAGGGCCGACGCTGCTCGCCGGGCTGCGGGAGCGCATCCAACTCGAACTCGTGGACCGCCATGAGTTCCGATCGGGGGCGGTCGCCCTGCGGTACCGCTCCGGGGGAGCTGCGTCCTGACCCGGCACGGTTGAGGCGTCCTCCTTCGCTCATCGAGCCTGGTGCGGCAGCCCTGTTGCCGGGCGCCTGTCGAGCGTGAGCAGGGGAGAGTTCCGTGCGACTCTGGGAACGTGACGACTGCCACCGACTTCTGGGTACTGATCCACGCCGAACGTGCGCGGCTCGCCGACATGCTCGACGGGCTCAGCGCGGAACAGTGGCGCTCGCCGTCGCTGTGCGCGGCTTGGACGGTGGAGCAGGTCACCGCGCATCTGACGGCGGCCGCACGCACCGGGACATGGGCCTGGATTCGCAGCATCGTGCGGGCCGGACTCAACGCCGACACGCACAATGCCCGTCTGCTTGCGCGGTATCTGGGCCGCACCCCGGAGGAGACCTTGACCGCCTTCCGTGACTCGGTGGCGCTGACCATCGCTCCGACCAAGGACTATGCGGCATTCCTCGGCGAGGTGATCGTCCACGGGCAGGACATGGCGCGTCCGCTGGGCATCGAGCTCACCCCCGACCCGGTGGCTGTGCGCGAAGTCGCCGACTTCTTCGTCGCCAAGGACTTCGCCGTCCACTCCCGCAGCGCCGTCAAAGGACTCAGGCTCGACGCGACCGACGCCGCAATCAGCACCGGCAGCGGTCCCGTCGTGCGCGGGCGGCTGCTCGACCTGGTGATGGCAATGGCAGGAAGGACGGCCTATTGCGCCGAGCTGAGCGGGGACGGCGTGGACGAGTTGCGCCGCCGGCTCGGCTGACGCGCTCCAGGGGACGCGCTGATCCTCTGTCTGGCTATCCGCCGTGCCGGCAGGAATTGGGCGATCGGGATCGGGTACGGACAGCCGTGCCCGATCCCGATCCTTGTTTCAGGCTCATCGCGAGGCGCTGGGCATATCCACGCATATTTATGAGTACAAATGACTACTTGTGGTATGGTCGAGGCTCGAACCAAGGAGAGTGACGATGAGCGCTGAGGCCGCGGCGGATCTTGATCTGGCTCTGCGTGCCCTCGCGGACGGCAACCGCCGAGCGATCCTGCGGGTGATCCGCTCCGGGCCGCAGCCGGTCGGGGTGATCGCCGAGCGGGTCTCGCTGTCGCAGCAGACGACGTCCCACCACCTCGGCGTGCTCAGGAAGGCAGGCCTCGCCGCAGCCACCCGCGACGGCACGCGGCACCTGTTCGCGGTGGAGGTCGACGGCCTGGCCGCGGTGCGCTCGTACCTGGACGACTTCTGGCCGGCGAAGCTGGCCGCACTCAAGAGTGCGATCGAGTCTCGGGACAGTGACGATCGTGGCTGAGTTCCGCGACTCCATCGACATCGCGGCGCCGCCCGAGACGGTGTTCGACTACCTCGTCACCAACGCCGGCATGACGGCGTGGATGGGCCAGTACGCCGAGCTCGACCCTACCCCGGGCGGCCGCTTCGCCGTCGATATCGCCGGCTACCCGGTGCGCGGCGAATACCTCGAGGTCGAACATCCGCGCCGCGTCGTGGTTTCCTGGGGCTTCGCGGGCAGTGACCTGCTGCCGGCCGGTGCCTCACGGGTCGAGTTTCGGCTGACGGCCGTCGGCGGCGGCACCAGGGTCGATCTGTGTCATTCCGGTCTGCCCGACACCGAAGTGCCCGGGCACGCCGATGGCTGGATGCACTTCCTGCCCCGGCTGGGGATCGCCGGGGCCGGCGGCGATGCCGGGCCGGACGACTGGCAACCGCTCCCTGACTAGGTGAACAACTGCCACCTCGTGGCACGAACGAAGGAGACACACCGATGGCACCCGAGACCGCGTACGACGTTGTGACGAAGTACCACCGCGCCTGGACGAGCGGCGACATCGACGGCGCGATGAACTGTGTCGCCGACGACATCAGTTGCCGTGCACCCGGCGGTGACCTGGACGGCAAGGACGCCTACCGCAGCTTCATCGGTGGATTCGCACCCATGCTCACCGGCATCGGTGACATCGCCGAGTTCGCCGACGGGAACCGGGTCGCCCTGTTCTACTACCCGCAGACCGCAGCGACCTCGACGGCCCCCGCCGCCGAGTTCTTCACGGTGACCGACGGCAAGATCAGCGAAAGCGTGCTGATCTTCGACAGGCTCGCCTACGGCCCGCCCGGGCAGGACTGACACAGGAGCAGGAGATGACTCCCGAGCAGGTCGCCCTCGTCGAACGCCTGCGCACGCTGCTCGCGTCCGAGCGGGTGGTGCGCGAGACGTCCATGTTCGGCGTCCGGTCGTTCATGGTGAACGAGAAGATGGTCGTCAGCGCGCTGAAAGGCGGCGGGCTGCTGATTCGCGTCGACGCCGGTCGGCACGACGAACTGCTGAGCAGGCCAGGTGCGACGCAAGCCGAGATGGGTACGGGACGCACGATGGGGCCCGGCTGGATCGAGGTCGCGGCCGACGCCATCAACGACGACGAGCAGTTGACCACCTGGGTCGGGATCGCGATGGAACACAACCGCGCGCTCACCGGCTCGAACACCTGAGTATGCCGCCGACCGAGCTTGTCGTGACCCGCGACCTCGTCGAGACCCTCGGCCCCTCGATGACCGGCTTCGACACGCTCAATCAGGGGCTGGGATCACCCGCGGGATGAAGCGGACAAGAACGACCATCACCACCAGTTCGGTCAGGGTCTGGGTGACGACCACCAGCGGCGCGAGATCGAAGCCGACGGGCAGGGCCAGCGCGAGCGGTAGCACGACGAGCGAGTTGCGGGTCGCGCCGCTGAACACGATCGCGCGTCGACCGGCGACATCCAGCCGGGTGAGGCGTCCGGCCAGCATGCCGATCGGAACCATCAGGACGGCGAAGAGCAGGTAGATCGGGACGGTGAGCAGCAGCGACACGAACCGGTGTCCGACAGCCGCGATCTGTGAAGCGACGACGACCGCCAAGGTGAGCATCATCAGCGGCACCATCGCGTCGGACACCACACCCTGCACACCCGCACCCCAGCGTGTGCGATCGGCGGCCAGTTGGGTGGCGACCGCAGCGGTCAGCGGCAGCGCAATGAGCAGCAGGAATGCCTCGACGAACGGCGCCGGGTCGACGTGGGTGGCGAACTCGGCTCCGACGAACAGCCACAGGTAGAGCGGCAGCAGCAGCATCTGGACGAGCATCAGCAGCGGCGTCGCTGCCAACAGGCGGTCCTTGGCGCCACCAGCCATGCCGGTGAAGACGATGACGTAGTCCACGCACGGCGTGAGCAGCACGAGCAGCACCCCGACCAGCAGCACCCGCTCGTGGGCGACGATCCGGGACAACCCGAACACGACGAACGGCACCGCCACGAAGTTGACCGCCAGGGCGGTGGCCAGGAACCGCCAGTCGCGCACCGCCCGTGCGAGCCTCGCGAACGGGACGCCGAGGAAGGTCGCATAGAGCAGCAGCCCCAGGACCGGACTGATCGCGGCCTCGGCCGGCTGCGCGACCGCCGGCACAAGCAGCCCCAGCACGGCGCTCAGGGCGAGAGCTGCGAGGTAGAGCCACAGCTGGTGTCGCTCCAGCGCAGCTACGACCGACCGCATGACGCTCATCCTCGCAGGGTCCGCGGGAACTACCCGGTGGGGCGTCCCCGTCGTGGGCAGGGTGCCACTAGGGTTCCTCGGCATGGACGACCACGAGGCACCCGATCAGATCAGGGTGATCGGCGCGACCACCAACAACCTGTGTGAGGTCAGCCTCACGATCCCCAAGAAGGCGCTGACCGTCTTCACCGGCGTCTCGGGCTCGGGAAAGTCGTCCCTGGTGCTCGACACCGTCGCCGCCGGCGCGCAACGGCTGGCCAACGACTCCTACCCGGCGTTCCTGCGGGCTCGGCTGCCACAGCTGCCGGCGCCCGACGTCCAGGCGATGGCCGGGCTCACCTTCACCGTGCTGATCGATCAGCGCCGGTTCACCCCGAACGCCCGCTCCACGGTGGCCACCGCGACCGATCTCGCCCCGCTGCTGCGGCTGGTGTTCTCGCGGGCCGGGGTGCCGTCGGCCGGGTATTCGCCGGCCTACTCGTTCAACGATCCCAAGGGCATGTGCCCGGCCTGCGAGGGCATCGGCACGGTGGTCGACATCGACGTCGACGAACTCATCGACCTCGACAAGACCATCGACGAGGGGCCCGTCCGGTTCTCCAATTTCCGGCCGGGCGTCTACCGCTGGAAGCGATTCGCCTACTGCGGCTTCTTCGACCGGTCCAAGCCGATGCGCGACTACACCCCCGAAGAGATGGACCTGTTCCTCTATGCGGACGGCGTCAAGCCGACCCATCCCGATCCGCGCTTCCCGGCGTCCGGGCGGTTCGACGGGGTCGTCACCCGGCTGCGCGATGTGTACGTGAAGAACCGCCCGCCGAAGATCTCCAAGAAGGTGCGCGAGGAGCTGGATCGGATCACCACGCAGCGGCCGTGCCCTGATTGCCACGGCGCCCGGGTCAACGCCGCGGCCCGAGCCAGCCTGATCGAGGGCCGCTCGATCGTCGACTGGATGGCGCTCAGCGTCAACGAACTGCACGAACTGCTGGAACACCTCGCGATTCCGCAGGTCGCGCCCGCCCTGGACGGCATCCGCACCATCCTGGACGCGCTGATCTCGGTCGGGTTGGGTTATCTGAGTCTGGATCGTGAGTCGTCCAGCTTGTCCGGTGGTGAGGCGCAGCGGGTCAAGATCGTGCGGCACCTGGGTGGCGCCCTCACCGACGTCAGCTATGTCTTCGACGAGCCGTCCATCGGTCTGCATCCGGCCGACGTGCTGCGGCTGACCCGGCTGCTGCAACGGCTCCGGGACGCCGGCAACACCGTGCTGGTGGTGGAGCATCACCCGCAGGTGATCCGGATCGCCGACCACGTCGTCGATATGGGACCCGGGGCGGGCCATGACGGTGGCCGGATCCTGTTCGAAGGGACGCCGCAGGCGCTGGCCGGCAGTGATACGCCGACCGGACGCGTGCTCGCGCAACGCCTCACGGTGAAGCAGCAGGCGAGCTCCGCTCGCTCCTGGGTGTCGGTGAAGAACGCGCGAGCCCGGAACCTGACCGGTTTCGACGTCGACATTCCGATCGGGGTGCTGACGGCGGTCACCGGTGTGGCGGGTTCTGGCAAGAGTTCGCTGGCCACCCTGGAACTGCCGCGGCAACAACGCCGGTTCATCGTGGTCGGGCAGGACGCCCTGCGCGGCGGCGTCCGGTCCACCTCGCTCAGCGTGCTCGGGGTCGCGGAGAGCATTCGCAAAGCGTTCAGCGAGGCGTCGGGGCTGGAGCCGGCCTGGTTCAGCTTCAACTCCAAGGGCGCCTGCCCGGGCTGCAACGGCAAGGGCTACATCACCACCGAACTCGCCTTCCTCGACGACGTGGCCACCCCCTGCGATGCCTGTGACGGATCCCGGTTCAATCCGACGGCGCTGGCCGTCGCCATCGATGGCCGGACGATCGCCGACGTGCTGGCGATGACCGCGGACGAGGTCGCCCAGCTGTTCGCCGGACGTCCCGACATCGTCGCCGCGGTGGGCTGGATGGATCGGGTCGGCCTCGGCTACGCCGCCGTCGGCCAATCGCTGGACACGTTGTCCGGCGGCGAGAAGCAGCGACTGCTGATCGCCCGCCATCTGGCGTCATCGACCGACCTGGCGTCAGAGTGGATCGTGCTCGACGAACCCACCACCGGACTGCACCCCAGCGACGTCGACCGGATCAACGTGCTGTTCGACGACCTGCTCGATCTCGGCACCACGCTGGTGGTCGTCGAGCACAACCTGCGCGTGATCGCCCGCGCCGACCATGTCATCGACATCGGTCCCGGCGCGGGCATCGACGGCGGACGCCTGGTGTTCGCCGGCCCGCCGGCCGAGCTGGTCGACGACGAGTCCTCACTGACCGGACGAGCTCTCGCGATCGCTTCCTCCGCCGGTTGAGCTGGTCGGCGCCCGCGGGGCGAGCTTGCCAGCACCCGACCCCCGGCTGAGGCGTCCGATCAAGTGGACTATGACCCATAGCGCCACGCCGACGATCACTCCGGCCGTGAACAGCAGTCCGTGCCCATCGCCGAGTACGAGCCAGCTGATCACCCCGATGACCGGCCCGACGAGCCCGATCAGCCGGTCCCGGCCGGTGCCGGCGCAGAGCAGCGCTGCGCAGAGCGTGGCCGCGGTGAAGTAGGTCGCGCCGGAGCTGCCCGCCGTGTAGGCGTCCGTGTTGGCGGCTGCGACCCGGTAGCCGGCGAGGGCCGCGACGGCTCCGACCGGTGCCCAGGCTCCGGTTGCCCAGATTCCGAGGGCGAGTAGGCCTCCCCAGTACCACTCGGCCAGTGCCATCACTGCGGCCGCCGTCACAAGATTGAAGATCGCGCCGATGACCCCGTCGTCCTGAACGAAGGGGGCGGTCAGCGGGCGCCACCAGTCGGGGTTCGACGGGTCGTTGCGCAGCACGTTCAGGGTGCCCGGCCAGATCACCTCGGCCAGCGCGCCGACGGTCAGCAGGACGAGTAGCGCCAGTGCGGCGATCGGCAGCCGCTTCGCGGGGGCCAGCCCGCGGAGTTCCTTCTCCAGGTCGAGCTCTTCGCTCGTGACGGCGCGTTTGCGCGCCAGTAGTCGTATTCCGGCGCGGATCGCCGTGAGGATCAGCACCGCTTCGATCGTCCGTTCGATGATCATCGTGAACCCACTTTGAACGTTGTTCGAATCGCCTCCAGCGTAGGCAGTTGTTGAACAGCGTTCAACACTCGCTACCATCGGGTGCGTGGACACCAGCCAGATCACCATGGCGTCGCTCGAGGTGGTGGAAGAGGTCGGTCTGGAGAGGCTGACCATGAGGCTGGTGGCCGATCGGCTCGGCGTCCAGGTCGGCGGCCTCTACTACCACCTGCCTGACAAAGCGGCACTGCTGCGCTCGATGGCCAACGAGCTGTGCGCACGGGCGCTGGCAGCCATCGACGAAGTGCCGCCGTCGCCGAGTTGGCCGGACGCGGTGGCGCAGGCATGCGGTCGTCTGCGTGCGACGCTGCACGCCCACCGCGACGGGGCGTTGATCCTGGCCAGCGGACCGCTGAACGGCAGTCTGGGCTCCCTGGCGCTAATGGAACGTCTGATCGAACTCGTGCAGCGCGGCATCCCGGCCGAACGGGCGAATCTGGCCGCCGACACCCTGATGGCCTACCTGACCGGATTCGTCCACCAGGAGCAGCTGCAGGCGGCCAACCCGTACCCGTTCCCTTTGTCGATGGACGAGATGCGGGCTCGCTTCCCCCTGGTGTTCCGCTCGTCTGACGACGATGAGGACGCGATGTTCGATGCCGCGGTGCGATCCATTCTGGCCGGATTCGCCGGTTGAGCTCGTCGGAACCCGTGACCAGGTAGGTCTCGACGGCCTCTCGTAGGCTTTGCGGGTGAGCCGCGAAGCCGAAGAACGCAACCGGCGGCTGCTCCGCGCCCGGGACGCCATGGATCGCTGCTACGCGGACCCGCTCGACGTGCGGGCGGTCGCCGCGGTCGCCCACGTCTCGCCGGCGCATTTCAGCCGGACGTTCCGCCAGGTGTTCGGCGAGTCACCGCACCGCTACCTGCAGCGTCGGCGGGTGGAACGGTCGATGTTCCTGCTTCGCGACACCGATCGCACCATCACCGAGATCTGCTTCGACGTCGGGTTCGGCAGCGTCGGCACGTTCAGCCGCACGTTCAAGGGCATCGTCGGACGGACGCCGAGCGACTACCGAGCGGGGACCGAGCCGATCGTCACGCCGCATTGCGTCCAACTCGCGACCATGAGGCCCTCAGGCCCCGGCGTGCGCCCGAACTGAGCACGTTTGGATAAGGCGCAACGCGCGGTCGCTGCCTACGGTGGAGCCGTCCGGAGGGAATGGAGAAGCGAACCGAGATGCTCACCGCGATCAACGTTGTCACCGTGTACGTCCTCGACAAGGAGGAGGCGCTGGACTTCTACGTCAACAAGCTCGGCCTCGAGAAGGGCAATGACGTTCAGCAGGGCGACTACCGCTGGCTCACCGTACGAGTTCCCGGCAGTGCGGGCCCCGAGATCATGCTCGAGACGCCGGGTGCGCCGAACCATGATCCGGCGACCGCGGAACAGTTCCGCGAACTGATCGCCAAGGGGGCCGTCGGCAGTGGCCTGGTGCTGCTCTGCGACGATGTGCGCGCCACGTACGACGAGCTGCGCAACCGAGGGGTGACCGACTTCACCCACGAGCCGACCGAGCACTTCTACGGCATCGACATGGGCGTCCGCGATCCCTCCGGCAACGCGGTCCGCATCCAGCAGCACGGCAGCTGACTCCCGGGTCCCGGTGGGCCGTGCCGGTCGTCCGGCGTGCGTCCAGTAAACTGCACCCTCGTGGCTTCCGCTGATCTGCTTTCCGACCTCGCCGAACTCGACAAGACGCTGACGTCGATCGAGACGGTGCTCGACCCCGCGGCCAAGAAGCAGCAGATCGACGAGCTGCAGGAGCAGGCGTCCGCACCCGACCTGTGGAACGACCAGGAGAACGCCCAGCGGGTGACCTCCCGGTTGTCGGCGCTGCAGGCCGAGGTCGACCGGCTGACCGCCCTGCGGCAGCGCGTCGACGACCTGAGTGTGCTGATCGAGCTCGGCCAGGAGGAGTCCGATCCGGACACCCTCGCCGAAGCCGAGCGGGAACTCAGCCGGCTCTCCACCGACATCCAGGCGCTCGAGGTCCGCACCCTGCTCAGCGGTGACTACGACGAGCGGGACGCCGTGGTCACCATCCGCTCCGAGGCCGGGGGAGTGGACGCCGCCGACTTCGCAGAGATGCTGCTGCGGATGTACCTGCGCTGGTCGGAGCGGCACGGCTATTCCGCCGACGTCTACGACATCTCCTACGCCGAAGAGGCCGGCATCAAATCGGCCACCTTCACCGTCAAGGCACCGTTCGCCTACGGCACGCTGAGCGTCGAGCAGGGCACCCACCGGCTGGTCCGGATCAGCCCGTTCGACAACCAGGGCCGGCGCCAGACGTCCTTCGCCGGCGTCGAGGTGCTGCCGGTCACCGAGGACGCCGACCACATCGACATTCCCGAGGCCGACGTCCGGGTGGACGTGTTCCGCAGTTCCGGTCCCGGCGGCCAGAGCGTCAACACCACCGACTCCGCCGTCCGGCTGACCCACCTGCCGACCGGCATCGTGGTCAGCTGCCAGAACGAGAAGAGCCAGCTGCAGAACAAGGTCGCGGCGATGAAGGTGCTGCAGTCCCGGCTGCTGGAGCGTGCCCGGCGTGACCGCGAGGCCGAGCTGAACGCACTGAAGGGCGACGGTGGCAACTCGTGGGGTTCGCAGATGCGTTCCTACGTGCTGCACCCCTACCAGATGGTCAAGGACCTGCGCACCGACTACGAGGTGGGCAGCCCGGACGCCGTTTTCGACGGCGACTTGGACGGCTTCATCGACGCCGGCATCCGCTGGCGTCGCCAGCAGGGGGACCGCTGATCCTCGCGCCTGGCGTGACCCTGAAACGCTCGCCGAACTGTCTGGCGCTCGCTGAATTCAGCGAGCCCCAAATAGTTCGGCGAGCGGTGGGAGTACGGGCGGGCGTGGCGTTCCTGGACGCGGCGCGGACCTCGCCTACACTCGACCGTGGTCGGCTGAGTGTTTCTCAGGAACTTCCCCCATCATCGAGACCGACCGGAGCCGCACCGTGATCACGTTCGAAGACGTCACCAAGATCTACGAGGGTCAACGCCGGGCCGCACTGTCCGACGTCAGCGTCACCATCGACAAGGGGGAGTTCGTCTTCCTGGTCGGTAGTTCCGGCTCGGGCAAGTCGACGTTCATCAGGCTGGTGCTGCGCGAGTACCGGGCCACCAAGGGCCGCATCTTCGTGGCCGGCAAGGATCTGGGCCGGCTGCACGGCTGGAAGGTCCCCGGGCTGCGCCGCCAACTGGGCGTGGTCTTCCAGGACTTCCGGCTGTTGCCCGGCAAGACCGTTCTCGAGAACGTGGCCTTCGCGCTGCAGGTGATCGGCAAGCCGACGGCGACGATCAAGCGGGTCGTCCCGGAGACCCTCGAGCTGGTCGGCCTGAACGGCAAGGAGAACCGGCTTCCCGAAGAGCTCTCCGGCGGTGAGCAGCAGCGGGTGGCGATCGCCCGGGCGTTCGTGAACCGTCCGGCGATCCTGCTGGCCGACGAGCCGACCGGCAACCTCGACCCGACCACCAGCATCGGCATCATGAAGCTGCTCGACCAGATCAACCGCACCGGCACCACCGTCGTGATGGCCACCCACGACGCGACGATCGTCGACCAGATGCGCAAACGGGTGATCGAACTCGTGGACGGCGAACTCGTCCGCGACCAGAGCAAGGGCGTCTACGGCTACCAGTGAGCACCGCGATGAACCTGGCCCGCCCGTCCCGAATCCTCGAAGGAGTCCGCCATGCGGCACACCCTGCGTGAGGCCTGGTCCGGCCTACGCCGAAACCTGACCATGACCTTCGCCGTCATCATCACCATGTGGGTCTCGCTGACCCTGTTCGGTGGCGGCCTGCTCGGCGCCCAACAGGTCGAACTCGCCAAGGGCCGCTGGTACGACAAGATCGAGATCAGCGTCTTCCTGTGCGTGAAGGCCTCGTCGGGTCGCAACTGCGAGCCCGGCCAGGACGCCACGGACGCCCAGAAGCAGGCGATCCGGACCGCGCTGGAGACCAACTCCGAGGTCGAGACCGTCTACTACGAGAGCAAGGCCGACACCTGGGAGGACTTCAAGCGGGTCTACAAGGATTCGCCGGTGCTGGCCGACATGAGCGTCGACCTGATGCAGGACTCCTTCCGGGTGAAGCTGAAGGATCCCGAGCAGTACGAGGGTGTGGTGTCCGCGATCGCCGGCCTGCCCGGCGTCCAGGCCGTTCAGGACCTGCGGCAGTATCTGAATCCGCTGTTCCAATGGCTGAACATCGCCAAGTGGGCCACCATCGGGCTCAGTCTGTGGCTGCTTCTCGCAGCCGCTCTGCAGATCGCCACCACCATCAAGATGGCCGCCTTCTCGCGCCGTCGCGAGCTGGGGATCATGCGGCTGGTGGGTGCGTCGAACTGGTACATCATGCTGCCGTTCCTGATCGAATCTCTCGTCGCAGCCCTCGCTGGCGCGGCTTTAGCCTGCGGATCGCTTGCTGCAATCGAAAAATTCCTGATCATCGACAGGGCTCAACCCTCACTTAAGAGTATCGAGTGGATTGGCTGGTCCCACGTCGGTTTGGCAATGCTCGGCGTTGTCGCCGTTGGTGTCGTCCTTTCGGTCGTTCCGACAGTGATAGCCACTCGTAAGTATTTGAGGGTCTGAGCCTCCCGGTGGGCCCTCGACCGAACCGATTGGGGCCCCATCGTGAATCAGGTGTCTTCCCCCACCTGCCGAACCACGAAGGAAACGTCGCTCAGCACCGCCAAGCGCCTGTGGCGTCCGCTGGTCGCGGTACTCGCCATCGGCCTGACCGTGAGCCTGGGCTCGCCGGCAGCGGCCGACGGCTTGAAGGATCGTCGCGACGACGTCCGCAAGGCCATCGTGTCGTCGAAGTCGGACGTCGCGGACTCGAAGGCCGAAGTCTCCAAGGCCATCCAGAACCTGGCCAAGGCGCAGGCCGCGCAGGCCAAGGCGCAGCGCAAGCTGAACGCCGCCAACCAGGCCGTCAACGATGCACGGGCGCTCGACGCCGCGATCGGACGCCGGCTGGCCGAGGCCCGGAAGAAGCTGGCGGCAGCCAAGAAGGCGGTCGCCAAGGCCAAGGCCGAGGTGGACGCCCAGCTGCAGATGATGGGTGCGGCGGCCCGCGAGGCCTACCAGCAGCAGACCGACCTGGTCGGCCTGAGCGTGGTGTTCGACTCCGCCGACACCGGCGACCTGTCCCAGCGGCTGCAGTGGTCGACGACCATCTTCGACGCGACCAGCGCGCAGATGGCCCGGCTGCGTGAGCTGCAGGCCAAGCTGGAGGCGGCCGAGAAGGCGCAGGCGGTCATCGAGAAGCAGATCGCCGCCGACAAGGCCGAAGCCGAGGCCAACCTGGCTCAGATGAGGGTCTTGCAGGGCAAGGCGGCGCTGGCCCGCAACGCTGTCGCGACGAGCGTGGCGAAGCTCGCGGTCGCCCGCAAGGCGGCGCAGGCCGACCTGAACGCCGAGCAGGCCAAGTTCCGTCAGCTGCAGGCCCAGGACGCGGCGATCAGCGCGGAGATCCGGCGCCGGGCCGAGATCGCCCGCAAGAAGGCCGCGGCGGCCGAGGCGAAGCGCCGGGCCGCGGAAGCCAGGCGCAAGGCTGCGGCGAAGAAGGCCGGCAAGCGCTACGTGCCCCGGACGACGGTCTCTCGCGAGTCGTCCCGAGGATTCATCCGCCCGGTGAACGCGCCCGCAGGCTCGCCGTTCGGGCTTCGCTACCACCCGATCCTGCACGTCTGGCGGATGCACCGCGGCACCGACTTCGGCGCCGCCTGCGGCACCCCGATCCGGGCGGCGGCGAGCGGCCGGGTGGCCAGCGCCTACCGCCAGGGCGGTTTCGGCAACTACACCGTCATCGACCACGGCCGGATCAGGGGCAAGTACGTCTCGACCGGCTATGCCCACCAGTCGCGGATCATCGTTCGCACCGGACAGCGGGTCAAGCAGGGCCAGCTGATCGGCTACGTCGGCACCACCGGCCTCTCCACCGGCTGCCACCTGCACCTGCAGGTCTACGTCAACGGTGGCGTGGTCAACCCGATGAACTGGCTCTGAGCTCAGCCTGATCGCGCTCCCTTGGTAAGCTGTCGGTTTCCATCGACCAGCACCTGACCAGGGGAGCGCGACCATGCCACGCGAAAAGGGCCGGATCATGGTCGCCCAGAACCGCCGGGCGCGCCATGACTACCACCTGTCCGACCACTTCGAGGCGGGCCTGGTGCTCACCGGCACCGAAGTGAAGTCGTTGCGGTCGGGGCGGGCGTCCCTGGCCGATGCGTTCGCCACGGTCGACGACGGCGAGGTCTGGCTGCGTAACGCCTACATTCCCGAATACGCCTTCGGCACCTGGACGAATCACGCCGCGCGGCGCAACCGCAAGCTGCTGCTGCATCGCCGCGAGATCGACAAGCTGGAGCGCGCCACCACCGGGTCGGGACGCACCATCGTCCCGCTGGCGCTGTACTTCCTGGACGGCTACGCCAAGGTCGAACTGGCCGTCGGCACCGGCAAGAAGGCCTGGGACAAGCGCCAGACCATCGCCGAGCGCGACGCCAATCGGGACGCCGCCCGCGAGCTGGCCTCCCGGAACCGCGGCGAGTAGTCCTCGGCCGGTCATCGCCGCGCCACCCGCTCGTAATATTTTAGTTACATAGACCAATATTTTGCTTTCGGGTGTCGGTCGTGCCTACTCTTGACTCAGCTTCGAGCGACGGGGTGCTAGCGAACTCGCCGAAGCCGGCCACAGCGGCCGTTGAACGGCCCCGCGTCGGGAGCGCGGATTAGGGCGGTTCACCAACAACGATGTGCTCTTCGGGGGGAGAGTTATGTCCACACCAGTAATCACTGACGACTTCGCGTCCGTCGACGGCCTCGGGCCGCAAGCCAGACGTGCGCGAACCAAGAATTCCTACGGTCCGGTGATGATCGCGGTCTCCATCGCGGCCACGCTCGGCATCCTGGCCTACGCCTGGTTCCTGCTGAACCCGGCCAACCGAGGCGACATCCTGCCCTGGACGATGGTGATCGTCGCCGAGACGATCCTGATGTTCCACGCCTTGATGGCGATGTGGGCGATCCTCGCGGGTTACAAGGACCCGCGAACCTTCGCCTTCCACGAGACGCAGCGGACGCTCTACGATCCGGCGGTCAACGAACGTCTCCGGGTGACCGACGATCCGACCCAATGGCCGTTGCATGTGGACGGCGAATCCGTCGCGGTCGACGTGCTGATCACGGTCTACGGCGAGCCGCTCGACGTGATCCGGCGCACCGCGGAGGCGGCGAAGGCCGTCCGGGGTGCGCACAGCACCTGGATCCTGGACGACGGCAAATCGGACGCCGTGCGCGACCTGGCCGCGGCCCTGCAGATCGGCTACCTCCGCAGGCTGACCAACCATGGCGCCAAGGCGGGCAACGTGAACAACGCGTTGACCGTAGCCAAAGGCGACTTCTTCGTCATCCTCGACGCGGACTTCGTGCCGCGTCCGGAGTTCCTGGAGGAGACCCTGCCGTTCATGGTCGACTCCAACGTCGCCTTCGTGCAGACGCCGCAGACCTACGGGAACATGCACAACATCATTTCCCGCGGCGCCGGCTACATGCAGTCGATGTTCTATCGGTTCATCCAGCCCGGGCGGACGCACTTCAACGCCGCCTTCTGCGTCGGCACCAACGTGCTGTTCCGGCGCTCCGCCGTGCTCGACATCGGCGGCATGTACACGCAGTCGAAGTCCGAGGACGTCTGGACGTCGCTGATGCTGCACGAACGCGGCTGGAAGTCGATCTACATTCCGCAGACGCTGGCGGTGGGTGATGCCCCGGACACCATCGAGGCCTACACCAAGCAGCAGTTGCGCTGGGCCACCGGCGGTTTCGAGATCCTGTTCACCCACAACCCGTTCAATCCGCGGCGGCGGTTGTCGCTCGACCAGCGGTTCATGTACTTCGTGACCGCCACCTTCTACCTGACCGGAATCGCGCCGGGCATCCTGCTCTTCGTCCCAGCGCTGGAGGTCTTCTTCGACCTGCACCCGGTGAACCTGCAGGTGGACGTGCTGACCTGGTTCCTCTTCTACGCGGGCTTCTACCTGCTGCAGATCCTGCTGGCGGCTCTCACCCTGGGCAGCTTCCGCTGGGAGGTGCTGCTGCTGGCGGCCAACTCGTTCCCGATCTACCTGCGGGCGCTCCGCAACGCGTTCACCGGGGTCGACACCAAGTGGCACGTCACCGGCACCACCACCCGCTCGTCGGCGTTCAACTTCATCATTCCGCAGGTGCTGACCTTCGTCTTCCTGCTGGGCACCTCGATCGTGTCGATCTGGCGCGACCTGACCCTGGGGCAGTTGAACGTGGCCACCTTCTGGAGCGTGGTGAACACCGTCGCGATCGGTGCCCTGATCGGGGTCGCCTTCCACGAGGCCGCCGAGGTCCAAGGTGTCGCCGACCCGATCGACGTCGAGTTGGCGGACGCCGTGGTCGAGACCGAACGCCCCGCGGCTTTGAGCCGTGAGGCGATCACCAGGGCACACCGCGAGGTCGAACTGCTCGCCGCCGCGGCTCCCCGGTCCGGCTCATCGGCCGACGCCCCGGCCGCCTTCGAAACCCGTCCCGAGCGCGCCCGCGAAGCGGCCGGCTCCGTCCATTGATCACCACGATCGACCAAGAAAGTTCTGAGGCACAGCAATCATGACCTGGATCAATCGACTCAAGCTCTGGGGCGGCATCCTGGGCATCGCCGCGCTCGTATTCGCGCTCACCGTGGTGTTCAACCAACGGCAGTCCCAAGTGGCCAGCGTCAGCGCCACCGTGCAGGCACCCACCTCGATCGTCGGATCGTCCTACGGCGGCGTCGTCACCGACACCTACGTCGAGCCGGGCGAGAAGGTGAAGACCGGCCAGAAGCTGTTCACGCTCTCCAGCGTCCAGCTACAGCAGGACGTCGGCAACGGCATCAGGCCGGTGTCCACCGACGCCTACGACATCGACCTGAGCAAGGGCACCATCACCTACAAGTCCGTGGCGGACGGCTACGTCGCCTCGCTCGGCGCCGTCCGTGGCTCGTTCCTCGGCAACGGTTCGCAGATGGCGGCCATCGTGGCGGACGGGCAACGTACCGTTATCGGGCGCTTCGTCCTGGAACCCATCGACTACGGCCGGATCGAGCACGGCGCGTCCGCCCGGATCGTGCTGCCCAACAACCAGCTGGTCACCGGGACGGTGTCGGGTGTGCAGGTGGTCACCGAGGGCGGCGCGCCGGTCACCTACGTGACCATCAGCAGCGACGGCCTGACCGATCCGGCGCTGGCCAATCTGACCAGGCTGGACACCCCGGTCACCGCCATCGTGGAGTTGCGCGACGACGGCTGGCTGTCCGGCCCCTCCGAGACGATGCTCGCCTTCCTGACCAAGATCGGACTGAGGTGATCACCATCACCGCGCTCAACAGAACGCTCACCGGCCTGGTCGCCACCGGCCTGATCGGTCTTCTGGTGGCCTGTTCGGCGGCACCGCCCGCGGCGACCGATGCACCCAGCCCCAGTGTCGGCCGGTCCGGCGCCGAGGGCGACTCGGCCGGCGTGCTGGGCGCCGATCAGGTGGGTCCGCTGCTCCAGGACGTCAGCCAGGCGGCCGGCAAGGATCTCAAGCCGGAACGGCTCGCCGACGGGCTGGTGCCACCGACCAACAAGTGGTTCTCCGGGTTGGTGTTCGGCGACACCGCGCAGCCGGTCTTCCCGCTGCCGCTCAGCTTCGGAGTGGACGCCAAAGGCTTCGCCTTCGGGCTGCCGACGGTGACCACCACCGCGAAGACGATCATGGGCGGCTACGCGCCGATCATCAGTGTCGGCACCGGCTCGGGCACCACCTGGACGGTGACCGGCTACGACGAGTTGTCGGTCACGCTCGAGGCCGCCGTGGCCGGAAAGCCGGTCGGCTCGGTCAGGATCGCCGAAGGCTCGCCCTTCGTCAGCTTCACCGCGGCCGGCTCCGTCGCGCTGACCAGCAACCTGCCGTTCGCGGCGTCCGGGACTGCCTGGTCGGTGCAGGGCGGCGCGGCCACCTACGGTCTGGTCACGTCGGGCCAGGTGTCGGGGACGTCGGTGAACCTGTCCTCGGGCCAGACCGCGACCTGGTTCGCCGTCCCCGACGGGGGCAACCTCGAGACGATGGCGAAGCTGGCCGGCGACCCGCTGAAGGCGACCTCGGCGTCCTATCAGGTGGGTGACAAGGCCACCACCACGCTCGCCTACGACACCACGAACGGCGGTGACACCGCCTTCGCGGCTATGCCGCACCAGGCCAAGAGCCTGGTCGATGCCGGCGACCCGATCGGCAGCTACACCAGCTCGTACGGAACCCTCACCCTGTATGCGGGGAAGAAGCTGACCTGGACGGAGCCGCTGCAGGCGGCGCGCGCCGGCCTGGACCTCTCCCGGCTCTCCGCAGCCGAGCGTTCCGAGCTCGCGGACGCGGTCAAGGCCGACGTCGCGGCCCTGAAGCCCTACCCGGCCGATACCTACTTCGGTGGCAAGGCGCTGTACCGGGACGCCCAGCTCTGGGAGATCGCCAAGCAGGTGGGTGCCGACGCCGAGGCCGCGAAGCTGAAGGAGCGGGTCACCACCCAGCTGCTGCAGTGGGCCGAGCCGAAGGGCTGCGAGGTCCGGGACGCGTTCTGCTTCTTCTACGACACCCGCAACCACGGCATGGTGGGCAGGACGCCGTCCTTCGGTTCGGATGAGTTCAACGACCACCACTTCCACTACGGCTACTTCCTGTACGCCGCGGGGGTGCTCGCGGCCGATGATTCCGGCCTGGCCGAGAAGCTGGCGCCGGTGATGAACCTGCTCGCCGCCGACATCGCGACCTCGCCCGCCAACGAGCACTTCCCGGCGCGGCGGAACTTCGACAGCTACGCGTCCCACTCGTGGGCGTCCGGCACGGCGCCGTTCGCCGACGGGAATAACCAGGAGTCGGCGTCCGAGGCGGTCACCGCCTACGCCGGCCTGACCCTGTGGGCACGCGCCAGCGGCAACCACGACCTGGAGGTCGAGGCCCGGTGGATGCAGGCGCTCGAGGCGGCGTCCGCGCGCGCGTACTGGACCGATTTCGACACCAGTGACCCGGTCTATGCCGGTTTCGGCCACAAGGTGCTGCCGCTGAACTTCGGCGGCAAACGCGACTACGCCACCTGGTTCTCCGCCGAGCCGGCGGCCGCGCTGGCCATTCTGCTCATCCCGGTCAGCCCGTCCTCCGACCAGCTGGGCGGCGACGCCGGCCGGATCGCCGAGAACGTCAAGGAGGGCATCGGCAGCAAGGGCTTCGAGCAACAGTACGGGGACTACATCCTGATGTACTCGGCGCTGGCAGGGGAGGACGCTCGGCAGACCGCGCTGAAGGCCGCCCGCAGCTTCGACCGCTCCACGATCGACGACGGCAACAGCTACAGCTACCTGCTGGCCTGGCTGCTCAGCCTGAAGCCGTAACCCGAAAGGCCCTGCCTAACTAGTTCTGGCCTCCCGTCGACGGGAGGCCAGAGCTAGTTAGGCAGGGCTCTACCGGCGGTTACCAGGACACCCGCAGTTGCTCCAGGAATGACTCCAGGACGGCGGCGTCCCCGGTCACCGTGTAGCTCCGGCCGCGGTTCCACAGGCCGGCGTAGAGGCCCCGGGCGCTGCCGGTGACCCGGGTGCCGGCGGTGTCGGAGGCCCCGACCCGGGCTGTGCAGCCGTCCGGGGTGAGTGACACCGTCCAGGCGCCCAGACCGTCGTCGGTGGTGATCGCGATCTCGGCCGGCTCCGGACGGCGCGGGCCGTACTTGGGCCGCGGGGCGAACCCGAGCAGCAACTCGTCGATGCCGTCCCTGGCGAGCGCGGGGGAGAACCACAACTCGTCCGAACGGGGCGCGCGGCCCAGCTTGGCCGCCATCGCATCGACAGCGTGGATGGTCGTTTCGTGGCATTGCCGCCGGGTCCAGGCCTGGCGGGGCGGGGGAGCGTCGAACAGGAAGAACTGCACGTCCAGGTCCTCCGACGCCGCAGCCAAGGCGTTGAGCAGGTCGACCAGGCCGTCGTCGAGCCACTCCAGCAGGTCGACGGACGCGGCCGCCTCGGCTTCGACCTCGGCGTCCGGGCGTGGCTCTTCGCCACGAACGTTCGCGGTCGCCCAGCGATGAATCAGGCCCTGATGGGTGACCAGATCACGAACCGTCCAGCCCGGACAGGTCGGCACCGGCGCATCCAGGCCGGCGGACGCCGCGTTGTTGCGCAGCACGGCCGTCGCGTCGCCGATCCCCTCGCCGAGATCGCGGAAATCCAGGGTGTTGGGCATGCCCTCACCGTAGAGCCTCCACTCGGCCGAGAGTTCCGCAGCCGTCAGGTGGCCGACGATCACGGAGACCTGTCCGCCCACCTCTCCACCTGGGCTGCCAACTGCTCTCGCCGGTGCGATGGCCGAGGTGGCCGGGCACCCTGAGCTGGGGCATCCGGGCTCAAGCAGGGCCGCGCCCGATATGGCGCACGGGCGCGACGAGGAAAGCTTTGTCGCATGACCCAGGACTTCTTCGCACCCGTTGACAGTGTCTCCAAGCAGGATCGCGACGGCGCCGAGCGGCGCCTTCGCGAAGCGTACGGACTCGGCCGGATGGACGTCGCCGAGTTCGAGGCCAGGATGTCGCGAGTGATCACCGCCGAACGGTTGGAGGAACTGGCCGCCGCGGTCGATGGTCCGCTGCCTTTCGCCGCGGCTGGATCCGGCTATCGCGCCTATGAGCCGTCCGGTGCGGTCTCCGGCGAGGTGCTGCCGGTACGGCCCAGCGCCGATCGCAGCAACGTGACGGCCGCCGTTGCCCACCTCTCGGCGTTCCTGTTCTGGCTGTTCGGGCCGCTGGTCGTGTGGGCGATCAGCCCGGCCGGCTCGTACGCCAAACGCGAGGCGGCCAAGGCGTTCAACTGGCAACTGGTCGCCTCGGCGGTCGGGCTGGCGACGTCCGCGGTCGGCTGGATCCTGTCCGGCGACGGCAACCCGGTGGCCCGGATCTGGATGATCGTCTGGGTGATCCTCACCATCCTGGGTGCCGTCGGTGCGGCCCGCGGCAAGGACTGGCGCAACCCCGTCCGTGCCCTGGTGCCGTGGGAAGTTTTGTCCGAGGGCAAACGTTGATAGGCTGACATGCTCGTCCGGGCCGTGGTCCGGGCGGGATGACAACTCAACAGGGGGTGACTGGTTTCGACTCGGGACGGTAGTCCCAGGAGAAGCGGGCCGAGGATCCAAGGACATCTCGTTAACGATCCTTGGAAAACCAATAACTGCCGACAATTCTCGCGCAGACTTCGCTCTCGCTGCCTGAGCAGTGACCGAAGGGTCAGCCCGGACGTAGCCTTCCGTCCGGTTACTGGCCTCGTATAGAAGGCTTGCTGAGCCGCCTGGGTTCCAGGGGCGGCTCGGGACTTTACTGGAACTGGGCTTGGCTACCACGTGTTGACGCGAGGGTAGGAGCCGAGAAAACCGCCTAGTCAACTGCGCCCGGAGAAGTCCTGGTTCACCTTCTGAGGACGGGGGTTCGACTCCCCCCACCTCCACTTAGATGTCCTTATCAGAACCTCGTGCAGCGACCTGCTGCGCGAGGTTCTGGTGTTCTGTGGCGTCGTCTTCGTCCGGGTTGCCGGCTGAGAGCGTCGTGTAGGGCTCGTTCAGCTCGACACGGATGTCGTCCGCATCAGGGCCGAGCAGGATGCGCGCGAACAGTGTCCGGTTGAGTTGCTTGCGGATGTGGGCAGGAGACCGTTCGTAGGTCGCGTGTGCGTCTTGCAGAAGGTTGAGTGCCTCGCGGATGCCGTCCTCAAGGTCGGCGAGGTCCGTCGCGGCGGTCGTGCGCTCGAGGACGATCCTGGCGTGTTCTGCCTTGAGTCGACGTTGCTCGGCCAGGAAGAGGCTGCGTGGGACGGCGTCGGCGTAGTAGGCGTCGAGGAGCTTGGCCCGGTTCGCCTCCAGTCTCGCGATCTCTCGGTTGAGGTCGTCGATCCGCGCCGTACTCGTCTCGTGTTGGCGGCGCAGGCGCGCGAGAGCGACTCCCTCGATGCGCTCGCGTTGCGCGACGGTCAACGCGACGTTGCGGTAGCAGTCTGCGATGCGCTGCTCGACTTGGGCCACGGGAAGTGCCTTGCGTTGGGGGCATCCGGCTTTGCCGCGGTGGCACAGGAAGTACTCGTACTGGCGCTCGCGGCGACGGGTGTGTTGCAGGATCAACCGGTACCCGCACGCGAGGCAGTAGACCGTGCCCTTCAGGTAGTGGTCGTGAGTGCGGGAGCGCTCGCCGTTGCGTCGCGCGACCAGGATGTCCTGCACCGACGCCCACGTCGCCGCGTCGACGAGAGGTTCATGGGTGCCTGGGTATTCGACGCCGTTGAACGTCACGATGCCCGCGTAGTACGGGTTGCGCAGGAGGTGGTGGACGCTGCGGATCGTCAGCGGCCGGGCGGATGTGTTCGGGCCTGGCCTGGTCGTCAGCCCGCGGGCATTGAGCTCGGAGGCGATTTCGTCCATGCTCCACTCACCGGTGGCGTAGGCGCGGAATGCCCACGCGAGGTGTGGTCCGCGCTCGGGGTCGACGGTGACGGTGCGGATCTCGTGGCCATCCTCGATGTGGCGCTGGTTGAGGTACCCCAGCGGCGCGCGGCCAGGGGTTCCTCCCTGAGTTGCCTTCTGTCGCATGCCCTTCGTCACCTCGGTTGCGAGGTTCTGGGAGTAGAACTCCGCGATGGACGCCATGATCCCATGGAGCAGCCTTCCGCTCGGTGAGGTGCTGATCGCCTCCGTAGTGGAGACCAGGTGCGCGCCGGTCTCCAGGATCGTCTTCGTGATCGCGGCGTCGTCGGCGCGGTTGCGAGCCAGTCGGTCGATCTTGTGGACGATCACGAAGTCCACCGGCGTGTCCTGGATATAGCGCAGCATCCGCTGCAGTTCGGGCCGCTCCAGCGACCTGCCCGAGCATCCTCGCTCGATGAACTCGGCCACTATCAGTGCGCCCATCTCTAGCGCCCGCCGGCGGTTCGCCTCCCGCTGCGCCGGAATCGACAGGCCGTCGGGATCGGTTCCTCGTCGGGCTTGGTCAGTGGTGGACACACGGACCTAGGACACAGCGCGTAGTGGAGACAGCGGTTGGTCTGCTGAGAAGCTCATTTCTCAGACCTTGGATCAGGTAGGGGACGCGTCTCCGCGCGAGCGGGCGACCTACAGAGTCGATCGTCTGACGGTTTGGTTCACTGAGCTCATGGCGAGCGGCGTGCCGGGCCGGTTCGTGTCGGAGGTCTCTACTACCGTCAAGGCTGTGTCAGCGCGCTTAACCCGGTCTTGCACTGGTTCCCGCTACGAGGAGACCACCAACCAGCCATGAGAATGCGCACGCTTCGTCTCAAGGACTTTCAGTCGTTTGGACAAGACCCAACCGAGATCGAGCTCAGCCAGCTCACGTTCATCCTGGGCCCAAATGGGGCGGGCAAGACGGCGGCGCTGGTGGCGCTCGCTCGGCTGTTCAGTCCGGTGGCATCCCTTCGGCGTATCCAGGCAGAGGACTTCCATGTGCCTGCGGGGGATGACGAGCCCGCCGCTACGGAGCTTTGGCTCGAGGTCGACATCGAGTTCGAGGAAGCAGCCGACGAAGACCAGGCGCACCCTTCGATTCCGCCGTTCTTCACGCACATGGCGCTAGCGTCCGGGGACGGTGTGCCGGGGGTTCGGATCCGCCTGACGGCCACGCTCGACGCTGACGGGTACATCGACGAGAAGATCGAATACATCACTCAGATCGATGCCGATGGCGAGCCTACGAAGCGCGCGGACATGTCGCGCCACGATCGAGCTTCGATTGAGGTGCACTACCTGCCGGCCAGGCGCGACCCGGTTGACCACATCGCGTATACGACAGCGTCCCTGCTGGGGCGGATGCTTCGGGCAGCCGACTGGACGAGCGAGCGAACCGACCTGGCTCGTCTCACAGACGAGATATCCACCGCGATGGCCGGCAATGACGCGGTCACGAACATCGGTGCTGGGCTCCAGGAAGCCTGGTCGCGGCTCCACAAAGGCGACTTCTTCAAGGACCCCGGCATTGCATTCGGCCGAGGCGATATCGATGGTGTGCTGCGTCAGCTAACGGTGACGTTCGAGCCCGGGCCGGCCAGAGGGGTCGTCAGCTTCGATCGGCTCAGCGATGGCCAGAAGTCGCTGCTCTACATTTCGTTGGTTCTGGCCTGGCAGGGCATCGCCCGGAGTGTCCTTGCTGGCACCGGGAAGGCCTTCGACCCCGACAAGCTGAGACCACCGGTACACATCGTGCTGGCCCTGGAAGAGCCCGAGAACAGCCTCGCGCCGCAGTACCTGGGCCGGATCGTTCGTCAGCTCCGCGAGGCCTGCGGCGAGGGCGACGTACAGGGCGTGGTGGCGACACACGCGCCTGCGCTGCTCCGGCGGGTACCGCCCGAGGACATCCGCTTCCTGCGGCTCACAGCGGATCGCAAGACGGCGGTCCGCACGATCCTAATGCCCGCGAAGGTAGATGAGGCGGCCAAGTATGTACGTGAGGCCGTTCTGGCCCATCCGGAGCTCTACTTCGCCCGCTTGGTGGTTCTCGGCGAGGGCGATAGCGAGCAGATCGTCCTGCCGCGGGTGCTCGCAGCGGCCGGGATTGCCGAGGACGGTGTCTCGGTCTGTGTCGTTCCACTCGGTGGTCGGCACGTCAATCACTTCTGGCGCTTGCTCGAGCGTCTGGAGATCCCCTACGTCACGCTTCTTGACCTTGATTGCGCGCGCTTCCAGGGTGGCTGGGGCAGGGTGAGCTATGCCGCCAAGCAGCTGAACAGGTTCCGACCGGGCACCTTCGCGGCTGACCGCGTCGCCAAGATCAAGGCTTGGGACGCAGACGCCGATTTTCCTGTCTACAAGGCTGGCTCGGGTGCCCTGCACACGATGGAGAAGCACGGTGTCTTCTTCTCGTACCCGCTCGACCTCGATCTGATGCTGCTGGAGGCTTACCCCGACGCTTACGACGTGACGACGTCCACTCCAACCGGAGCTACCCAGGAGGCAGTTCTCGGTAAGGCTCGGGCCAACGTCGACCGGCTCGACGCTACTCAGCTGGAGCTCTTCGACGAGTACCAGAAGCAGTTCAAGCGGGGCAGTAAGCCGGCCAGCCACATCGCCGCCATGGCTGAACTCGCGGACGACGAACTACTCGCTGACCTGCCGGAGCCGCTTGATCGGATGGTCGACGCAATCCGGGAACGACTGGAGTCGATCCCCGAATGATCCAGCCGGAGGACTGGCGTCCGGCAGACGGCATGGCGCTGGAGCCGAACGCTTTGCGTGCGGTACATGAACTAACCACCAACGTTGTTGTCGCCGCGGGCCCGGGTGCTGGTAAGACGGAGCTGCTCGCTCAGCGAGCTGACTTTCTGCTTCGGACGGGCCACTGTCGCTACCCGCGACGCATCCTCGCCATCTCGTTCAAGGTCGATGCAGCGCGGAACATCCGCGAGCGTGTGCGCAAGCGCTGTGGGGACCAGCTCTCAGCCCGCTTCGACAGCTTCACGTTCCACGCCTTCGCCAAGCGGATCGTCGATAACTACCGCGTACTACTAGCTGGGATGGATGCGCTCGATCCGGACTACACGATCGATCCGGACTACCCAATCCCCGGCAAGCAGATCACGTTTGAACAGCTGGTCGGGTTGGCGATCGAGATCCTCCGGATGAGTCCGCATGCACGGAACGCGATCCGGCAGACCTACACTCACGTCTTTCTCGACGAGTTCCAGGACGCCACGAGCAGTCAGTACACCTTGCTCAAGGAAGCTTTCCTTGGCAGCGGCGCCGCGCTCACGGCTGTCGGTGACGTCAAGCAACGGATCATGAGTTTCGCTGGCGCCCTGGACGGCATCATGCAGAGCTTCGCCACCGACTTCGCGGCCAAATCACTGACGCTATACCAGAACTACCGCTCCGAACCCGTCCTGCGCCGGATGCAGAACCGCATGGTCCAGCTCATGGATCCGCCCGCTGCGGTGCCGGACGCCGAGCTTGCAGGGAGCGAAGGATCTGTCGAGGTGCTGCGCTTCGCTACGTCGGCGGATGAGGCGGTTGAGATAGCCGACCGGATTGAGGCTTGGCTCGCGGAAGGCGTCCCTCCGAGCGAGATCGCCATCCTGGTCCGCCAGCAACCGCACCTGGTGTGCGAGCTGCTGATCGGTGCGCTTAACGCTCGCGGCATCTCCTCACGCAACGAGCAGCGTCGGCAAGATCTGACTGCTGAGCCAGTTGCAGCCTTGATCCTCAATCTGATCCGGGTTCTCGCCGACGAACGACGGTCGTCGGCCTACGAGCACCTGATGCGCCTAATCTCCCGTACAAGCCTGACGGAGGAGATAGCTCTCCGGGGTACCCGAGCCGTGACCCGATTCTTGGCTGCGAAGCGTGAGCGATTGCGGGAAGGCAGTGCTGCGAGGTCGGACTCGGCTGAGTGGAAGAAGGTCATCTCCGAGTTTCTCGCGCTGGTGACTCGCCCGGTGCTGTATGCCTTGTCGCCGGAGTACCAGCAGGGGGAATGGCTCGACAAGCTCATCAAGGACACGATCACGGCCTTCCAGGAGGAACTCGCGGAGGACGGTGATCCGGTTGCTGCGCTGATGCGCTTGTCGGAAGAGGACGCCGTTCGGATCCTCACGATCCACAAGTGTAAGGGGCTCGAGTTCGAGAAGGTCGTCGTGCTCGGCGTGGAGAACGAGCTCTTCTGGATTCGCCGAGACCGTGACCAAAGGCAGCAGCTTGATGCCCTCCGCTCGTTGTTCTTCGTCGCGATCTCACGTGCGAAGAACGAGCTCATCCTGACCTGGTCTCAGCGGCGTCACCGACCAACCGGCGCAGTCAATCGGTGGGACGAGCGCCGTAATCCGAAGAAGGAGTTTCTGGACTACGCGAGCGAGAATTAGCAACTCGTCTGTGGATCGTGACCTGACTATGTCGACGGCAGCCCGAGCTTGTCGAAGAAGGCGCGGTTGCGTTCGGTGGCCGCGTTCACCAGGCGGTCGAAGGACATGACCTCGATATAGGCCTTGTGTGGCTCGTTGAAGCCGAAGTAGCCCATGCCATCGTGGGTCGGGCGCAGACTGGCATACTCGCACCGGCTGACCATCGTGGGTGTGAGGTCGGCCAGCACGTAGCAGAACGCGGGCTGGTCCTTCGAGGCAGGAATCGGGCGACCCGACGCCGTCATGACTCCGCCGCGACGCACGCGTTTCACATACTCGAGCGTCTGCTGGATGGGGTCCTTGTCCTCCGAGGCGTCATTCCGCATCGGCCGCTTGATCTCGACGACGACGATCGAGGGCAATGGCAGCGTCTCACCCTCGGCGGCCAGTACCGGCGACCCGGGAGAACCGACAAGCCGTGTTGCCAGGATATCGGGCTCCTTCGTGGAGTCGGATCCAGTAATCGGCATGCTCTTGAGCGTCTTGTCCGAGGCGAGGTATTCGTGGAAAGCCAGCCGCTCGTCGATGATCCATAGGTTCGAGGCGTCGGTTCCGATCTCGTTGGAGTCTGTGCGCATCGGCATCAGCAGCGAATGGATGGCGTCCTCTCGGGAGTACTTACCGATCTCGTTGGATCGGATCAGCTTGGAAAGGGCGTCGAGAATCGACCGTCGCCGTGAGACGTAGGCCGCCAGATCGGACTGGTTGATGTCCGTGACCGTCTGGAGGTACTTGCTTAGGCGCTCCTGGTAGGCCTCAGGCGTCATGGTGTCAGCCTCGGCGAAGACCGCATGGCCCTGCTCGATGATGTCCGCTTCCAGCTTCTGCAGGTGGCGGTGCAGGACGAGCTCGAGGTCCTGATCCTTGATCGACGGGTCGACCGTTACGCCCAGAAGCTCCAGTCGTGCCAGCACCGGTCGGTATCTGGGCGCTCGGTTACTCACGAACTCGTTGACTCTGGCCTTGCCTTCCTCGCGTGCCGCGGTGAGCGAGTCGGCCAGGAGTTCCTCCATTGCGTGGAGCACCCCGGACCGGATGTCCTCGATCGAGATGTCGTCTTCGATCGTGGCTCCGGGGATTCGCTCACTGATATCGAAAGCCGTGCGGTCGGCGCGCACATGCGAGTCGAGGTAGTCAGAGGAGAGGTAACAGGCGTACGCGAACTCGGCTGAGGTCTTGTCCTTGAGTCGTCCGTATAGCCCGGGGATCTTCCCGGTGAGGTTCTCCTCCATGACCAGGCGGTTCGCAGCGCACCAGTACAGCCGGGGCGTGGGGTTGCGGGTTGACGATTTGAGGCAGAGGTTCGCCATCTCGAACTTCTGACCCTTGATCTCAACCGTTGTCAAGGGCAGTTCGGAGAAGACAAACTCTTCCATCAGGCTGTTGAGTGAGACAACCTCGTCGTCGACGACGGTAACGTCCGGAGCGCCGCCGGGTCGCAGGAAGTACCAGATGCAGTGCTCGAAGATCTCGCGAGCGATGGCATCTGCCGACTTCGGCGCGCTCTTCTGGAAGGCCTCTTTGAACCCGTCCAGGTGAACTGCGGTACCGGCATCGCCGAGGTCTTCGGGATTCTCGGTGTGCTCGACCTCGCCAGCGATCGAGAACCTGAACTGGCGCGTGCACAGTTCGCCGTCGTCGGCCATGTACGCGCTGCGGACGGACACCTTGTCGAACGCCTTGAGCCACAGCAGCCGGCCAACACCGCGGCACCCGAGGCTGGCCTTGTAGTCAGTGTCCAGCGTCTCGAAAGAGTCCATATTGTCCGGCGTGAAGCCGACGCCGTTGTCCTCGACGACGAAGCCCGTGATCGGCTTCAAGGCGACACGACCGGGGCCGGCGGGTCCGAAGTCGAGCTCGTCCTGCCCGCTCCGCTCGATGGTCACTCGCAGGTGTCCTTGGCTCATCCCGTCGCCGAAGCGCACGTCGATGGCTTGGAGACCGTTGATGACAGCCTCCAGCAGAGGGAGGAGCGAGTGTCTCCTGGGAAGGTTCGTGTTGCGCACGCGTCCCGCGAGTGACGTCGTGAGAGCCACCGTTGCCCCCTTTCGATCCGCAAGTGATCAGGACTCTATCGGCCAGCTCAGACAGGACTTGTAAGTCCACGCTGGCGGGAGGTCAATCACTCAACAACTGAGAGATGTCGCGCGTGCCGCGCAACCGGAGCAAGGGGACCGCTGACCCTGCGAGTTGGCTACAGCCTCGAACTACAACGACGTAGTTCTTGTCGGCGTCAACAACTAGACTTCGCCATGAGCACCGAAGCCCTGGGCAATCCCAGGGGGGACCGCTCAGGGCGACGGGTCTAGTTGGCGCTAGAGATCCCAACCCTAGCGCTCCCATGGCGTTGTGCTCCATACGGGCTTCGGCTCAGTTAGGAGTGCCACCATGGCACGAACAGTAAGTAGGAGCGCTCGGACCGGGCGCTTCGTGAAGGCTTCGACGGCCCGTCGGAGCCCGCGCACCACCTCGACCGAGACCGTCGGTCGGGGTACTTCCAGCAAGACGGCGGTCAATCGCTCGACGATCACCGGCCGCTTCGTCAAGGAATCCACGGCCCAGCGCCATCCCGACACCACGATCACCCAGCAGGTGTGACATGGGGATCGAGATCAAGATGAACGGCAACTGGGAACGTGACCTGAACCGCATGGTTCAGGGCGCGGTGCGCGACGTCGCCGACGACTACCAGAAGATGTTCGATCGGCTGGGCCGTCAGTACAAGGGACGCCCCGTCAACGAGGTCAAGGCCGCGCTCCGGCGCGAGTGGTCTCGGCTCGGCGGGACGATCTCCGATGCCGAACTGACCGACTACGCCCAACTCATCAACGAGGGCACCCGCATCAAGATGCAGGTCGGCGAGTAGCAGAACGTCCGGGGCGTGGCGCACGGGGAAGAGTCGCCACGCCCCAGATCAACCAACGCGGCAGAGCCGCGACGCTGAGCACCGCCGGGAGACGGACCCCGGCTGGTTTCTCATGTCCGAAGGGCTCGCCCATGGCGACCACCGTCACCGACTGCACGTCGTGCGTCTGACCCGCGTGCCTCGCCTGCTACACCAACAGCCGTCTCGTCGGCCTGCGGGTCGAGCGCGCTGACGCGGCGGCGTCACCGTGGGCGCGGTTTCGCGTGGACCCTCCTGCCGGCCGTAGTGTGCCGCCAGCAACGAGCACCGCGCTGCGCACGGCACTGGCGCTGACGCCCAACTGCTCCGCCACCTGGGCGAGGCTCCGGCCGCTGTTGTACAGATGGCGAGCTTCATCACGGGTGGAGGACGCGAGTGGCTGGCTGCGCACCTTGACTCCGGCGCTAGTGACGATCTTGGTGATGGTGGTTCGATGGACTCCGAAGCGTTCAGCGATCTGCTTCACGGGCGTCCCGGATGCGTAGGCGTCGACGAGCTTTTGACGTTGCGGGTAGCTCAAACGAGTTTGAGATTTGAGTGCTTGGGTTGGGACTGGGCCGCGCTGATCGCTTCGGGACGATCGTTCGGGGCGAGCGGCGGGGGATTGGGCCTTGCGCTGACTACGGGTGATGAGCGATCTGAGTGGAGCCGAGGGGTTTGAGAGGCTTCTACGGAGGACCACCCTGATGACGGGAAGCCCGCGGCAGCCGCCGCGGGCTTCTTCGCGTCCGGGCGCGAGCTAGACGGACTCGATGAGCTTGCCGCTCTTGGAGACTTCCGGATCGGTGCACGAGGACAGATCGAAGCAGCAGGGACGCCGCTTACCTGCCCGCAGCTTCGAGATCGTGACCTCGACGCGCCGCTGCCGAGTCTCCGGGTTCTTGGTCGCATTCACCCACCGCACCCACTCCCAGCGCGCCATCGGGGTGATGTCGTCCCATTCGCCGGCGATGTCGGACGCCTCGTCCAACGCCGACTCCAAGTCCTTGGGCAATTCGGGCTCGGGCCATGCTTTCCTCGGCTCCACTTCGAGCTTGACCATGTCGTCCACGGCGACTGCGAGGGACTGCAACAATTCGCCGTCGAGGGCCACCCAGTGGCCGCGCCGACCGTCCGGTTCGAGGACTGTGTCGAAGGGATGATCGTGGAGCGTGGCCTTGACGGCGACCTGTCCGCGAGAGGGCAGCTCTGCACTCGCGTCGGCAGGCAGGCGCACCAGGATGCGATCGCCGATTCTCTGCACTTTGCTCTCGAAGCTGATCGTGGTCATGTCTTCAGGCTAGGTGCGGCGGGCGTTCGGAGCTTCTTTGTTTGTGACCGGTCGTTTGCGGAAATACCTCGACGACCGGCTGCCGCATGTAAAATGCATGCATGGCTGTTGCTCTTCAGATCCGCGACGTTCCCGAGGATGTGCGCGACGTCATCGCGGCCCGCGCCGCCGAGCGGGGGCAGTCGATGCAGACGTACTTACTTGAGTTGCTTCGTCGTGAGGCGCGAATGGCGGCCAACGTGGACATCCTCCGCCGATCCGCTCATCTCCGCATCGAGATCCCGGAGGAGCTGAGTCCCGAGCGCGTGATCCGCGAGGGTCGGGACAGCGGGTTCGCCATCGACCGCAGCGACACCGCGTGATCGTCGTTGATGCCGGAGTCTGGGTCCGTGCACTGGTGGACGCGGGCGCGGCCGGTGAGGCGTGCCGCGTCCTGCTCTCCGCAGATCCCGACTGGGTGGCACCTTCCCACGCCGCGATAGAGACGTTACGCACGCTGCGCCGCTACGAAGCGGTCGGCCTACTGACCAGGCCACAGGCCGACGCCCATGCCGAAACTGTGGTGGCGGCGGAGGTTCGCTACGTCGGCGCCGAGCCGTGGTTGCTAGCCGGGGTCTGGCGGCATCGGCACACGATCAGCCCCTATGACGCGCCGTACGTGGCATTGTCACTGGCCCTGGATGTCCCGCTCGCGACACTCGACGAGCGTCTCGCTCGTGCGGCTGAAGCGATCGGTGCGCGTGTCGTCGTGCCCGGAACAGCCTGATCGTGAGGCAACGGCACATGCTCGTCGGGCCTGCCATCGGGTGGCATGCTTAGGGCCATGAGGGGGCGAGCATGACGACCGGTGAGGTGACGCCCGGCGTGCTGCTGGTGGCCAGCACCGAGCTCGGCGACGGCGTGTTCGACCAGAGCGTGGTGCTGGTGCTCGACTCCGACGAATCGGGTTCGCTCGGCGTCGTGATCAACCGCGAATCGACCATCGACCTGCGCAGCGCGCTGCCTGCCTGGGCGCCGCTGGTCAGCGAGCCCCAGGTGCTGTTCGAAGGTGGCCCGGTCTCCCAAGAGGGTGCGATCTGCCTCGCCTCACCGCAGCGCGCGGACGAGGAACCGCCCGGGTGGCGGTCGCTGTTCGACACGGTCGGCCTGCTGCACCTGGACACCCCGGTGGAGATCGCCGAGGGCGCCTACCGCGACCTGCGGATCTTCGCCGGCTACGCCGGCTGGGCGCCGGGGCAGCTGGAACGCGAGCTCGAACAGGGCTGGTGGCATGTGGTGCCGGCCAGCTACGCCGACGTGTACGACCGCGACCCCGACACGCTGTGGCGCCGGGTCCTGCGACGGCAGGGCGGTGACCTCGCGCTGCTCGCCACCTGGACCACTCATCCCGAGCGGAACTGACAAGCGCCGTCCAAGGCCGCGCCTCACCGTTGGTTGAGCCTGTCGAAACCTTGTGCCATGCCCGGAGTCCGAGGTCTCGACAAGCTCGACAGCGAGTCAAGCACTCGTCGACGCTTTCGGGTCGCGGGTTACACTGCGGGAACGGTTGGCGTCCGGAACGAGGGAGTGCAGTGTCGGACGGAATACAGCGCGCACAACGCATCCTGGTGATCGACGACGATGTCGCACTGTCCGAGATGCTGCAGCTGGTGCTCCGCGCCGACGGATTCGACGCTTCCTGGTGCAGTTCCGGTCTGCGCGCGGTGGAGGCGTTCCACCGCTACCGGCCCGACCTGGTGCTGCTCGACCTGATGCTGCCAGGCCGTGACGGGGTCGACGTCTGCCGCGACATTCGCGCCGTCTCCGGCGTCCCGATCGTGATGTTGACCGCGAAGTCCGACACCCGTGACGTGGTCGAAGGCCTGGAGGCCGGCGCCGACGACTACGTGGCGAAGCCGTTCAAGGTGAAGGAGTTGCTGGCCCGGATCCGCACCCGGCTGCGGCGTCATGTGCCCGCCGAGGATGCCGGCACCCTGCCCATCGGCGACCTCACCATCAGCGTGTCCGAGCACACCGTCCGGCGCGGCTCCGAGCTGATCACGCTCACCCCGCTGGAGTTCGACCTGTTGCTGGCGTTGGCGAAGCGGCCCCGGCACGCCTTCAGCCGTGAACTGTTGCTCGAGGAGGTCTGGGGCTACCGGCACGCCTCCGACACGCGGCTGGTGAACGTGCACGTGCAACGGCTGCGCAGCAAGATCGAACGCGATCCTGAACATCCCGAGATCATCGTCACCGTCCGCGGCATCGGCTACCGGGCCGGGGAGCCACGCGAAGCCCTATGACCGTCGAGGCCGGTGACCGGATCCGCCGGACGCCCTGGTCACGTTCGCTGCCGTTCCGGGTGGTGGTGACCGCACTGGTGGCGGCGTTGACGGTGTTGGCCGCCACCGGCTGGTTCCTGATGGACCAGTCCTCGCGCGGCATCCTGGACGGCAAACGGCAAGCCAGCCTGGCCGAGGCGTCCGTGGTGCTGGACGGCATGCAACGCTCGCTGCGCACCCTCAACCCGCGCACGTCGTCCATCAACGAGCAGCTCACCGAACTGGCCCGGGACGCCGCCTACCGCGGTTCGGTCGGCAACCAGTACTACGTGGTGGTGGCGGGCCCGGTCTCCGACATCGGCTCGGCGGGACTGGAGTACGGCAGCGTGCCCGAATCGTTGCGGCGGGCAGTGCTGCGCGCCGACGGCATCTATTCGACACCGACCGAGATTCGGTTCACCGATGCCCGGCCGGCGGTGCCCGGGCTGGCGATCGGGTCGGCGCTCACCGCACCCGGCGGCACCCCGTACCCGGTCTACTTCCTGTTCACGGAGCAGTCCGAAGCCGAGACCCTCGCGGTGGTGCAGCGCGCGACCGTGGTGGCCGGTCTGATCGTGCTGGTCGGCGTCGTCGCCACCGTGTACCTGATCGCGGTGCAGGTGCTGCGTCCGATCCGAGCCGCCAGGCTGGCGGCCGAGCGGTTGGCCTCTGGTCACCTGGACGATCGGATGGCGGTGCGCGGCACCGAGGACCTGGCCGGGCTGGCCCGGTCGATGAACCACCTGGCGACCGAGCTGGACCGCAAGCTGACCGAACTGGAGGACCTCTCCCAGGTGCAGCAGCAGTTCGTCTCCGACGTCACCCACGAACTGCGCACCCCGTTGACCACCGTCCGGATGGCCGCTGACGTTCTGTACGGGCAGCGCGAAAGCTTCGATCCGCTCGCGGCACGAAGCACCGAGTTGCTGTCGGCCGAAGTGGGCAGGTTCGAGGAGTTGCTCACCGATCTGCTCGAGATCAGTCGCTTCGACGCCGGGGCCGCCGAGCTGAGCCTGGAAGAGGTCGATCTGGCGCAGATCGCGGCCGAAGAGCTCACCGCGCAGAACCGGCTCGCCCAGCAGCACGGCATCACGCTCGAGTTGGATGCTCCCGCACCGTGTCTTGCGGAGATGGATCCCCGGCGTATCCGGCGCATCCTGCGGAACCTGATCACCAACGCCATCGAGCACGGCGAGGGGCGTCCGGTCACGGTGCATGTGCGCGCCGACGACGGTGCGGTCGCCGTGGCGGTGCGTGATCACGGCGTCGGCTTCAGCGCCGCCGAGGCGCACCTGGTCTTCAACCGGTTCTGGCGGGCCGATCCGGCCCGCCGCCGCACGGTGGGTGGCAGCGGCCTCGGCCTGGCCATCGCGCTGGGCGACGCGCGACTGCACAACGGCTGGCTGAACGCCTGGGGACGGCCCGGTCAGGGTGCGCAGTTCCGGCTCACCCTGCCACGCAAGGCGGGGGAGAGTTTCGTCTCGTCGCCGTGGCCGGTGGTGCCGGACGACGCGGGGGTGACGGCATGACCAGGGCACAGCTGGCGCGGCGCGCACGGCTCGTCCGGACGGCCGGTGCCGGTCGATGGCCGGCGACGATCGTGGGGACGCTGTGCTTCCTGGCCCTGCTGGCCGGCTGCGTCGCGGTGCCGACCAGCGGACCGGTGGAACGCCATGCGCCGGCCGAGCAACAAGCCAACCCGGGAGTCGACATCGCACCGGTGCCGCCGGCGCAGGGCGCCTCGCCCGGCCTGATTGTGGAGGGCTTCCTGCATGCAATGGCCACCTACCAGCCGGGCTACGCGGTGGCCCGCGAATTCCTCACACCGGAGGCGGCCGAGGCGTGGCAGCCCGAATCGGGAGTCGAGATCTACGCCGCAGGTTTTCCTCCTCAGGTCAGCGATGCGGGGGTGGTGCTGACTGCGCCGCTGGTCGGCACGCTCGATCCGCGGGGCTCGTTCACCCCGGTGGACACGCCCTACCTGCATGACTTCGGGCTGGTCCGCGACGCCGAGAACCAGTGGCGGATCTCTCGGCCACCACGCGGCCTGTTGGTTTCGCAATCGCTGTTCACCGGCTCGTGGGCACGCGCTGACGTGTGCTTCTGGGATGTCACCGGGAACTGGCTGGTGCCCGACCCGCGATTCTTCCCGTCCGGAGCGTTCGGCATGCTGGCGACCGCTCGGGCGGTGCTCACCGGACCCGCCCCCCAGGCCTCGGCCGCCTATGCGCCGGCGCTGTCGGACCACCTCGAAGTGTCATCGGTGACCCTCGGCACCGCCGGGATGGCGACAGTGGAACTCACCGGCGATACCGACGCGCTGGACGCCGCGGCGCGTCGCCGGCTGGCCGCCGAACTGGTCTGGTCGCTGTCCTCACTGGAGGGCGTGCTCAGCGTGAGGGTGCGCGGGAGCGGGGTGGTCTGGGAACTGAACGGCACCGGAGTGCTCACCACGGCGGATTTCGGGCAGGGCGCACCGGTGCCCCCCGATCCGGGCGACGGGGTCTACCTGTTGCGCGGGGACGCGGTCGAGCGGGCCAGTTGGTCGGAGCCGTTGGCGGCCCCGCAACCACTCCCCGGCACCACCCGCCCGGCCAGTGGGCTCGCCGTCGGGGCCGACGGCCAGACTCTCGCGCTGATCACCGACGACGGCACTCGGGTGCGCAGCGTGTCGGTGCGCGACGGTGCCAGTCGCGAGGAGCTGAACGGCTCGGGCTTCGCCGCGGTCCGGTGGACCAGGCAGGGTGAGTTGTGGGTGGTTCTCGATCGGACGCGAGGCACCCGGCTGCGGGCGCTGAGGGACGGCCGGGAGGTTCCCGTCGACACCGACGCGCTGCCGGCCGGCCGGATCCGCAGCTACGCGCCGGCACCGGACGGCGTCCGGGTGGCGCTGGTGATCGAGAATCAGGGCCGCACCGTGCTGGGGGTGGCGGCCGTCGTCCGGGGCCAGACGGGGATGAGTGTGGTCGGTTGGCGGCAGCTGACGCCGTCCAGCTGGGCGAAGAGCAACCAGCCGCCGGTCGACGTGGGGTGGACGGGCACGGCCAGCCTGTTGGTGCTGCTCGGCGGTAGCACCGGGGCTCGCGTGGTCGGTGTGGACAGTGAGGGAGCCGTCGCGACCGATGCCCGCCTCAACGACACGGCGGCACTGGTGCAGTTGGCGTCCTCACCGTCGGGACGGGCCGTGCTGCGGGGACCGGACGGCCAGACCTGGCGGTTCGTCGACGGCTTCACCTGGGAGCCGTGGCTGGACCGGGTGGCGGCAGTTTCGCTGCCCTGAGGCTCGTCTCGGCGCGTGGGGCTGTGGATAACTCCATCCGGACGGGCCGCTCGCGGCACACTCGGACGATGAAATGGCGCGGGCTGCTGGAGGCCGCGGCCGACCTGGCCTGGGGCGGTAGCTGCGCCGGGTGCGGACGCCCCGGACCGGTCTGCTGCCCGGCATGCGCGCGGTTGGTGCGCGAGCAGCCGCCGCATCCGGTACCGCTGGACGAGCTGGCCGGCAAGGTGTGGGCACGGGGCGAGTACGCCGACGAACTACGCGCCCTGATCCTGGCCTGTAAGGAGCGGCAGGGTCTCGGACTGGTGCCGCTGCTGGCCGAACTTGCGGTGGGCAGCGTGGCGGCGGTGCTGCGGGAGAGTTGGCGTTCAGGACCGGTGGTGTTGATGCCGATCCCGTCGAGCCGCGCCACCGTGGCCGCCCGCGGGTTCGATCTGACCTGGCTGCTGGCCAGGGGTGTGGCGCGACGACTGGGCCGCCTGGGGCTGGAGATCCGGGCGCGGCGCGGGCTCGTGCTGACCGCCGGCACCCGCGATCAGGTCGGCCTGGGTGTCGTCGACCGCGCGGTCAACCGGCAGCACAGCCTGCGTGCCCTACCAGGGCCGGCGGGACAGGTGGTGCTGGTCGACGACATTGTCACCACCGGTGCCACGCTCACCGCGGCGGCGCAGGAACTGCGCGCCGCCGGCCACCAACTGCTCGGGGCGGGGGTGATCGCGGCCACGCCGCGTCGGGACGGTCACCGCTGGAGGTCGCCGTAACCACCGCCGCTCGAGCTTGTCGAGACTACCGCGGGGTCGAGCCGGTGGTGGGCACCGCTGGTCGAGCTTGTCGAGACCCCATCAACTACAGGGGTTTCGACAAGCTCAACCAACGACAAGCTCAATCGAACGGCGACGTGCGGCTCAGGCGCTCTGCTCGGCCGCGGTCTCCACGTCGAGATGAATGACGCCGTAGTCGTAGGCCTTCCGGCGGTAGACCACGCTGGGAGCGCCGCTCTCGGCGTCCACGTAGAGGAAGAAGTCGTGGCCGACCAGCTCCATCTCGTCCAGCGCCTGCGCCAGGGTCAGGGGAGTGGCCTTGAACAGCTTCTCGCGGACGACCAGCGGGCCGTCGCCGTGCACTTCCAGGCCGGCGATCTTGCGGATCTCCGGACGATCTTCTTCGTGCTGCGGGGTGGGTAGTGGCGGCGCACCGAACTGCTGACCCGCCCGGAGTCCGCGGTGCACCTTGCGACGGTCGGCCGCCCGGCGCAGTTGCGACTTGAGCCGGTCGAGGGCGTGCTCGAAGGCGATCAGCTTCTCGTCCGCGCTGGCCTCGGCCCGCACGACGGGACCGCGGCTGCGCAGCGTTATCTCCACAGCGGTCGCCTGGTCGGGTTGTCGGGCGTGCGGGTTTGCCGACACCTGGACCTCGACCCGGATGACCCGATCTCGCAACTTCTCCACACCGCGCAGTCGTTCGGTGACGCGCGCACGGAAGTCGTCGCTGATCTGGCAATGCCGGCCGGTGACGAGAACGTCCACTGCAACCTCCTGATCGATCGGGCCCGGCTCGTCGAGCCGGGCGGAACCCGAAAGGCGCCTGGCACTACCTCTGATGCGAGGTCGGTGGCCCTGGCGCCATGTGTCCAACCTACTGGCGCATCCTGGGGTTTACCAGGCTCTCACCTGTGCGTCGCCGATTGGTCGGCAATACAGCTGTAACACCGCGAAATCGTGGCGTAACCGGACTCGAACTCCGGCGAAACACCAGCGGGTGATCGTTGCGGCATGACCCTGTTAGAACTCAACTCCGGCGACACCGCCTGGATCCTGATCAGTGCCGCGCTGGTGCTGCTCATGACCCCCGGTCTCGCCTTCTTCTACGGTGGCATGGTTCGTGCCAAGGGCGTCCTGAACATGATGATGATGAGCTTCATCTCGATGGGTGTGATCGGCGTCCTGTGGGTGCTGTTCGGCTACAGCATGGCGTTCGGCAACTCCGTCGGGGGTGCCGGCATCATCGGCAACCCGTTCGAGTTCGCCGGACTCGAGAGCCTGCTCACCAACGATCCCGAAGCCAGCTACCCGGCCCTGGCGTTCGTCGCCTTCCAGGCCTGCTTCGCCATCATCACCGTCGCACTCGTCTCCGGCGCTATCGCCGACCGTGCCTCGTTCGGCGGCTGGACGCTGTTCGCCGTCCTGTGGGGGACGCTGGTCTACTTCCCGGCCGCGCACTGGGTGTTCGCACTGGGTGATCCGGAATCCGGGCTGGTGGGAGGCTGGATCCTCAACCAGATCAAGGCCATCGACTTCGCCGGCGGCACCGCCATCCATATCAACGCTGGTACGGCGGCCCTGGCGCTAGCCCTGGTCGTCGGTCCGCGGATCGGTTTCGGCAGCAAGCCGATGCGGCCGCACAACATGACCCTGGTGATGCTCGGCGCCGCCCTGCTGTGGTTCGGCTGGTTCGGCTTCAACGCCGGTTCGGCCGCTGCCGCCAACGGCCTGGCCAGCCTGGCCTGGGTGAACACCCTGGCCGCCACCGCGGCCGCGATGCTCGGCTGGTTGATCGTGGAGAAGCTCCGGGACGGCCATCCCACCTCGCTGGGTGCGGCGTCCGGAATCGTTGCGGGCCTGGTCGGGATCACCCCGGCGGCCGGCGCGGTCAGCCCGATCGGCGCGATCATCCTCGGCCTGGTGGCCGGCGTGGCCTGTGCCTACGCGGTCGGCCTCAAGTTCAAGTTCGGCTTCGACGACTCGCTCGACGTGGTCGGCGTCCACCTGGTCGGTGGTCTGGTCGGCACCCTGCTGATCGGTCTGCTGGCCGATCCTGCCACCTCCGGCGACCCGGCTTCGCCTGCTGTCGCCGGCCTCTTCTACGGCGGCGGCTTCGATCAGCTGTGGCGGCAGGCCGTGGGTGCCTTCTCGGTGATGGCCTTCTCGTTCGTGATGAGCTACCTGATCGCGCTCGTGGTCAAGCACACCGTCGGCTGGCGGGTCTCCACCTCCGACGAACTCGGCGGCATCGACCTGGCTGAGCACAGCGAGGCCGGCTACGACCTGAGCCCGGTGTACTACTCCAGCCGGGTGGGGCACACGCTGGTGCTGACCAAGGACGACTTCCCCGAGACCAACAAGACGGGAGCCTCGAAGTGAAGCTGGTCACCGCAATCATCCAGCCCGAGATGCTGGAACAGACCCAGAAGGCCCTCGTCCGGCACGGCGTCGGCGGCATGACCATCAGCGAGGTATCCGGCTACGGGCGTCAGCAGGGTCACGTCGAGGTCTACCGCGGCGAGGAGTACACCATCGACTTCATCGTCAAGGTGCGCCTCGAGATCCTGGTCGACGACCCGGAGGTCGAGGAGGTCGTCCAGGTGATCGCCGGCGCCGCCCGCACCGGCTCGGTCGGGGACGGCAAGGTCTGGGTCGTCCCGGTCGAGAACGTCGTCCGCGTCCGCACCGGTGAGAGCGGCCTCGCGGCCGTCTGAATCAACCGTCACTACAAGACCTGGGGGGACCCGCAACAGCGTGGTGGAAGACGGGGCTCCGAGTTCGCTCGGAGCCCCGTTTCCGCGTCCCGGTACGGGGGGACGGTTCTTTTCGTCCCGCTTCCGGTACGGGGGGACGGTTCTTTTCGTCCCGCTTCCGGTACGGAGGGACGGTTCTTTTCGTCCCACTTCGGACGAGATCGGACCCCATGCCGACGTCGACCCGACCGATCGCCGAAGGAGTTATCCACAGGGCAGCAGAAAGATCGCCCCAACCGTCGCGTTCGCTCTTAGGCTCAGGGCGAGCACCGAAGAGGCGGAGGTACCCGATGACTCGTCAACCCAGAAGACCGTCCGAGACCGGCGTGCACCACGTCATGCTGCGCGGAGTGAATCGCGACGTCATCTTCCTGGAGGACGAGGACTTCGAGCACTTCCTGCGGGCCCTACAAGACACGAAAACCGTCTCGGGCATTGCCGTCCTGGCGTACTGCCTGATGACGAATCACGTCCACTTGGTGCTGCGTACAGAGCGGGAGCCGATCGGTGTCGTGATGAAGCGACTCGGCGTCCGCTACGCGAGTTGGTTCAATCGCAAGTACGGACGCGTCGGGCACGTCTTTCAGGATCGCTTCGTCAGCAAGCCCATCGAAGATGATGCCTATCTGAGCGCCGTGCTGCCCTACATCTGGAACAACCCGGTAGGGGCGGGCATGGCGACTCGGCCCGAGGACTACCGGTGGAGCAGCCGGCGTTGGCTCAGCCATGAGTCGCCGCTGCTCGACCACGACCTCCTGGGCAAGCTGCTGTCGGTGGACGCCGAGGAGTTGGCGGACGTACATGCAGCGGACGGCGTCGAACTCGACCTACTCAAGCCTCTCCGCTACACACAGGCTGACGCAGTGGAGCTACTGCATGCGGTGGCCGGAGTCAGGACGCCGCAGGACTTCCGCACGCTCTCCCGGCAAGCTCAGCGCCTCGTGGTGCGGGAGCTCAGAACTCGCGGAGTCTCTTATTCCCTGATCGCGCGGATCGTAGGAACGTCGAAGTCGACGGTGGCGCGCATGCAGGTTGCGTGACTCGGACTGCCAAGATCACGCCGGGGGTGGGACGAAAAGAACCGTCCCTTCGTACCGGGGGTGGGACGAAAAGAACCGTCCCTTCGTACCGGGGGTGGGACGAAAAGAACCGTCCCTTCGTACCGGGAGTGGGACGAAAAGAACCGTCCCCTCGTGCCGGACGCGGGCGCGGAGAATCTGTCGGTGGGGGTGGATAGCATGCGGGCCATGCCGACGTTCAGCATTGCCCAGGCGCGCCGGATCGCGCTGGCCGCCCAGGGTTTCGGACGGCCGCGGCCGTCCGGGCCGGTGACCATGCGGCAGGTGCAACAGGTGATTGACCGGGTGGCGCAGTTCCAGATCGACTCGGTGAACGTGGCGGTCCGCGCGCACTACATGCCGCTGTTCAGTCGGCTCGGTGACTACGACCGGGGCCTCCTCGACCGGGCTGCCGGACGGGCGCCGCGACGGCTGTTCGAGTACTGGGGGCATGCCGCCTGCCTGATCGACGTCGGCCTGCAACCGGCACTACGGATGGCGATGCGGCGGCGCGCCGCGGGGGAGCGGAGGGCGCTGAGCCGCATCCTGCAGGCCAAGCCTGATCTGGTCGACCGGGTGCTCGCCGACGTCGCCCAGGGCGGACCGCTGTCCGCCCGGCAGATCGAGAACGCCGAGGAACGCCGCAAGGAGCACTGGGGCTGGAACTGGTCCGAGGCGAAACACGTCCTGGAGTATCTGTTCGACAGCGGCACCGTCGGCGTCGCCGACCGCAACAGCGCTTTCGAACGGCGCTACGACGTGGCTGCGCGCGTTCTGCCACCCACGGTGCTGGCCCGGGAAGACCCGAGTGACGAAGAGTCCTACGACATGCTGGTCACCAGGGCGGCGAACGCCCTGGGTATCGCCGACCTCAAGACGCTCACCGAGTACTTCTATCTGCGCGGGGCCGCGGTGCAGGCGTCCATCGCACGGCTGGAGTCGGCAGGACTTCTCGAACCGGTCCAGGTGGCGGGGCTACCGCGACAGTTCTGGTTGGCGACCGATGCGCGGCGTCCGCGAAGACTCCAGGGACAGGCGCTGATCGCGCCGTTCGACACGCTGGTGCATCACCGGCCGCGAGTACTGGAGCTGTTCGGGGTCCATTACCGGATCGGCATCTACACCCCCGCAGCCCAGCGCGACTACGGCTATTACGTGTACCTGTTCCTCGCCGACGACGAACTGGTGGCACGCGTCGACCTCAAGGCTGAGCGGGCGCTCGGCGTCCTGCAGGTGCAATCCGCCTGGTTGGAGCCGGACGCCGAACCGCGGCGACCCGAAGTAGCGTCGCGATTGAGGGACGAGCTGCGGCTGATGGCAGGGTGGCTGGGGCTGGACGCCGTCGCGGTAGCGGATCGCGGCACGCTGGCGCGCGATCTTGCGTCGGTCTTCTGATCATCCGTCGGTCGAGCTTGTCGAGACCTCGCTTTGGTTTCGACAAGCTCAACCAACGGAAGGGGGCCGGGACGTTCAGTCGGTGACGGCGAGGGCGTCGATCTCGACGAGCATCACTTCGTGGGGGAGGTCGACGAAGACGGTGGTGCGGCCGGGCAGTTGACCGCTGGGGCAGTTCTCCTGGACGAACTCGCCGTACACCTCGTTCATCGCGGGGAAGTCTTCGCGCTTGGTCAGGTAGACGCGGAACATGATGACGTCTTCGACGGACGAGCCGCCGGCGAGCAGGATCGCCTTCACGTTCTCCAGCGTCTGCCGGGTCTGCACCCGGACGTCGCCGTCGCCGATGTAGGTGTTGCTCACCGGGTCCATCGGGCCCTGACCCGAGACCTGGAACAGGCCGCCCTTCTTCACCCCCTGGGAGAAGACGTGGGCCGGCGCGGGGGCGTCGGCGGTGAGGACGATTTCCTTGGTCATTCTTCGGTCCTTTCGATGGGGATCCAGCCGAGATCGGTGGAGATCGCCTCGGCGCAGTCTTTGATGTCGGGAATCAGGTCGTGAATGTCGCGTCCGCCCTCGAGCAGCACCGCGGGCACCGAGCAGGACACTGCGGCCACCACGCTGCCACGGGCGTCGCGCACCCCGACGGCGGCACAGTGCACGAACTCCTCGTGTTCGGCGAGGTCGACGGCCCAGCCCTGGGCCGCCACCCGGTCGAGTTCGGCGAGCAGCACGGCCGGGTCGGTGATGGTCCGCGCCGTCAGCGGACGGTAGGCGAGGCCGGCCACCACGCTCTCTCTGCGCTGCGGGGGCAGGCCGGCCAGCAGCACCTTCGACACCGCGGCGGCATGCAGCGCCGCGGTCAGGCCGATCCGGGAATACATCCGGACCGGTTGCCGTGACTCGATCTTGTCCAGGTAGGCCACGTCAGGGCCCTCGAACGCGGCCAGGTGCACGGTGTGCCCGGTCCGGACCGCCAGTTGGGTGAGATGAGGCCGGGCGATGGTCCGGATGTCGCGCTGCTCCAACGCCAACGTCGACAACTCGAAGAACCGTGGGCCGAGCGTGTACCGCTGCTGGGAGTCGCGGACGACGAAGCCCTTCTCGGCGAGGCTGTGCAGCAGCCGCATCACCGTGGTCTTGTGCACCGGCGCGTCCTGTGCGAGGTCGTCGAGTGACGCGGGTCCGAACGCGAGTTGGGCGAGCAGGTCGAGGGCGCGTCGCACGCTCTGACTCATCGGGACTCCGCTCGGCCACACCAGCACGTCTATTGACGCTGGAGGAGCCCAATGCTAGACATGGCCTCGCGAAAAATGCAATCAGCATTGCAAAATGCGCAACGCATGACGGATCTGGACGACGCGGTCTGAGAGAAGGGTGAACCAGTCATGGGCGAGGGTCAATCCCGGCGACTCGGAATAGATACGGACGCCGTGGCGCAGCTCGGCGGCGAAGTGCTCGACTGGCGGCACAAGGCCGTCCCGGCCACCCTGCACGGCCGGACGGCGGCTGAGTTCAGTTCGGGCTCGGTTCGCCTGGGTGATCTGCAAACTCCGCTGCTGACCCTGGACGACGCGGCGTTGCGTGGCAACGTCGCCAAGCTGGCGGCCTGGTGTGCCGCGCACGGCGTCGGATTGGCGCCGCACGGCAAGACCACCATGGCGCCCGCGCTCTGGGCCCAGCAGCTCACAGCCGGAGCGTGGGGAATCACGCTGGCCAACGCGGCCCAACTCAGGGTCGGGCGCCGGTTCGGGGTCGAGACGTTGATGCTGGCCAACAGCGTCACCGACCCCCAAGCGATCCGCTGGGTGGCCGACCAGGTCGCAGGCGGTGCCCGGATCAGCTCCTGGGTCGATTCGGTCGCCGGCGTCGAACACCTGCAGAGCGTGCTGGACGCCGCCGAGGCGGGTCCGCTGGAGGTGCTGGTGGAGATCGGCGGTCACGGAGGCCGGACCGGTGCCCGGGGCGCGGACGCTGCGCTCGAGGTCGCCCGCGCCATCAAGGCGGCCTCGCGGCTCCGGTTGGGCGGGGTGAGCGGTTATGAAGGCGCGCTCTCACACACCTGGGACGAGGCCGGCCTGGCGCCCGTCCGCGCCTACCTCACCGATTTCCGGCGGTTGCACGAGACCCTGGCCGCGGAGGACGCCTACGAGACCGACGAGGTGATCCTGACCGCCGGCGGCAGCGCCTACTTCGACGACGTGGTCGAGATCCTCGGCCCGCTGGCCGCGCCCGGCGTCCAGGTGCTGCTGCGCAGCGGCGCCTACGTGATCCACGACGACGGCTTCTACCGGGGCATCTCCCCGTTCTCCCGCAAGAATCCGGACGCCGAGGACGCGTTCGTCTCGGCGATGCACGGCTGGGCACGGGTCGTTTCGCGCACCGAGCCCGGGCTGGCGATCCTCGAGGGCGGCAAGCGTGACCTTCCCGTCGACGAGGGTCTGCCCGTCCCGCAGGGCATCGCCCGCGACCTGGGCCAGCCCCTGCAACCACTGACCGGTGCCCGAATCACCCAGGTCAACGACCAGCACGCCTTCATGACCTACCCGGCCGAGTTGGACGTCCGTCCCGGCGATGTGGTGCGTCTCGGCTTGTCGCACCCCTGTACCGCGCTCGACAAGTGGACACTGATGCCGGTGCTCGACACGGCCGTCGACCCCGACAACCCCGTCGTCGTCGGCACGGTCCGCACGTTCTTCTGAGGGAGAGAAATGACCAGCACGCTGATCCGCAATGTCACCGTCGTCGACGGCACCGGTGACCCCCGCTACCTGGCCGACGTCGAACTGGCCGACGGCCGAATCACCCGGATCGCCGACCCCGGCACCCTGGCCGACGCCGGCACGGCGATCGACGGCACGGGACTGGTGCTCAGCCCCGGCTTCATCGACATGCACGCCCATTCCGACCTGCAACTGCTGGTCAACCCCGACCACTACGCCAAGCTCAGCCAGGGCGTCACCACCGAACTGCTCGGCCAGGACGGCCTGTCCTATGCGCCGGTCGACGACCGCACCCTGGACGGCGTCCGCAAACAGATCGCCGGCTGGAACTCCAACCCGGACGACTTCGACTGGGACTGGCGGAGCGTGGGGGAGTACCTCGACCGGCTCGACCGTCCGGACGCCGACGGCAACCGGATCGCCACCAACGCCGCCTACCTGATCCCGCAGGGCACCCTGCGCGGACTCGTGGTCGGCTTCGACGAACGACCGGCCACCCCCGAGGAGATCGCGCGGCAACAGCAGGTCATCCGCGACAGCATGGACGAGGGTGCGATCGGCATGTCGTCCGGCCTCACCTACACCCCCGGCATGTATGCCGACACCGCAGAACTCGAGGCGCTGCTCACCACCGTCGGTGAGCTGGGCGGCTTCTACGACCCGCACCAGCGCTCCTACGGCAAGGGTGCGCTGGAGGCCTACGCCGAGATGATCGAGCTCAGCCGGGCCACCGGCTGCCCGCTGCATCTGGCCCACGCGACGATGAACTTCGGGGTCAACAAGGGCCGTGGCCCCGAGCTGCTGGCGCTGATCGACGCCGCCCGCGCCGACGGTGTCGACATCACCCTGGACACCTACCCCTACTTGCCGGGTGCCACCACGCTGGCCGCGGTGTTGCCCAGCTGGAGCGCGTCCGGGGGCATCGACGCCACCCTGGAGCGGCTGCAGAACCCGGAGACGCTGGCCCGGATCCGCCAAGCCCTCGAGGTCGACGGTTCGGACGGCTGCCACGGCGTGGTCGCCGAATGGGAGACGTTGGAGATCAGCGGCGTCCAGAACCCGGAGTTGGCCGACATCGTCGGCAAAACCGTCGAGCAGATCGCCGCCGAGCGGGGGGCCGAGCCGTTCGACACCTTCGTCGACATCCTGGTCCGCGACCGCTGCGGCACCGGCATCCTGCAGCACGTCGGCCATGAAGAGAACGTGCGGGCGATCATGGTGCACCCGGTGCACACCGGTGGAAGCGACGGGCTGCTGGTCGGCGGCAAGCCGCACCCGCGCGCCTGGGGCACCTTCCCGCGCTACCTCGGCCACTACTGCCGCGAGCTCGGACTGATGAGCCTGGAGGAGACCGTCAATCACCTCACCGGACGCCCCGCGGCCCGGCTCAAGCTGGTCGATCGCGGCCTGGTCCGCGAAGGGTACGCGGCCGATCTGGTGCTCTTCGACCCGGACACCATCGCCGACACGGCGACCTTCCCCGAGCCGCGGCAGCCCGCGGCCGGCATCAGCCACGTATTCGTTAACGGTGTCGCCGCCATCGCCGACGGCGCACCGACCGGTGCCCGGGCCGGGCGAGCCCTGCGCCGCACCGCGAAGGGGACGGCAATCGTCGACGGCTGACCCCACCCCTGATGTCCGGACGTCTCAGCCGCGCTGACCCTGCCCGGTCACCCCAACCATTGAATGGAGAAACATGGACGCCTTCCTCACCTGGCTCCGCCAGGACACGGCAGGTCTGCTGACCCTGGCCGGGCTCGGCATCGCGCTGCTGCTGTTCCTGATCATCAAGTTGAAGGTCGAACCCTTCATCGCACTCGTGGGCGTCGGCGTGCTGGTGGCGCTGGCCGGCGGCGTGAGCATTCCCGACCTGGTCGGTACCCCGATCAAGAGTTCGGACGCCCTGATCGAGAAGGGCTTCGCCGGCATCCTCGGCCACATCACCTTGATCATCGGCCTCGGTACGGTGCTCGGCGCGATCCTGGAACGATCAGGTGGCGCCGAGGTGCTGCTCGGGAAGCTGGTGGGCATCTTCGGCGAGAAGGGCACCCCGCTCGCCATGGGCATCACCGGCTTCGTGCTGGGCATTCCGGTCTTCTTCGACATCGGCATCTTCGTGCTGGCGCCGCTGATCTACGTCGCCGCCGTCCGGGGCGGGAAGTCGCTGGTGCTGTACGCGCTGCCGCTGCTGGCCGGCCTGTCGATCACCCACGCCTTCCTGCCGCCGCACCCCGGCCCCGTCGCCGCGGCGGGCCTGTTCCACGTCGAACTGGGCTGGATCATCATCATGGGCCTGGCCTGTGGCATTCCGGCCTGGTTCGTCGGCGGCATCCTGTTCGGCACCTGGATCGGCAAGCGGATCATCGTCCCGGTGCCCGAGGACCGGATCGTTCCCGAGGCCGAGGAGGCCAAGGGCCACGAGCCGAGCATCGGCGTCGTCCTGCTGGTGATCGGGCTACCGATGCTGTTGATTCTCGGCGGCACGTTCGGCAACATCTTCGCCCCCGAGGGTGCGCTGCGCGACACGCTGATCTTCTTCGGCAACCCGGGTATCGCACTGACCGTGGCCGTCCTGGTGGCGATGTGGCTGCTCGGCTTCCGGCAGGGCATGACCGCCGAGGAACTGGGCGAGTTGAGCGGCTCGTCGCTGAAGCCGGTCGGCATGATCCTGCTGGTCGTCGGCGCGGGTGCCTTCTTCGGGGCGGTGCTGGCCGCGACCGGTGTCGGCAAAGCGGTCGCCGGTACGCTTTCGGCCGCTGGCCTGCCGCTGATCGTGTCGGCCTATGTGATCGCTTGTGGCATGCGGATCGCGCAGGGTTCGGCGACGGTGGCGATCGTCACCACCGGCGGCATCCTGGCGCCGGTGCTGACCAGCGGGGAGTACTCGCAGCCGCAGCTGGCGCTGATCGTGATGGCGATCTCGGCCGGTTCGATCATCGCCAGCCACGTCAATGACGGTGGCTTCTGGATCATCGCCAAGTACTTCAACATGACGGTGAAGCAGACCCTGCAGACCTGGACGGTGCTGGAGACCGTGCTGTCGGTGGTCGGCTTCGCGATGGCGTCGATCCTGTTCCTGTTCGTCAGATAGCTGGCAGCGGAGCATCTGTTTCGGCCCGGCTCAACGCCTTTGTTGAGCCGGGCCGAACCGTGTCCGAGGCGCTCCCAGCTACTTGCCTGCGGCACCGAAGACGGTGAGCGCGCGTCGGTCGGCGCGCAGCCGCAGGATGTCGCAGGTCTCGCCCAGCTCGCCGTCCCGGGTCACCTCGGCCGGGCCGGACTGCACCTCGACGGCCAGCTCGGACGCCGTCAGCTCGTGATAGTGCCGGTTGGAGGCGAGCCGTCCGCTGGCCAGGGCGGCCAGCAGGCTGAGCCAGCCTCGTCCGCGGGGCAGGTCGAGAATCCGGACGTCGAGCAGTCCGTCGTCCAGCCGGTCACGGAAAGCAGGTGCGAAGCCGCTGGGCTGATACCGGCAGTTGCCGATGAACACCCACGACGCCCGGTAGCTGCGCCCGTCGACCCGCAGGGTGACGCTGGAGTCTTCGCGCAGGGTGCGCAGCGCGGCGTAGCAGGCCGCGAGCGGCTTGCCGATGATTCCTTCGAGGCGTTCCCGGGCCGCGACGAAATCGCTGTAGGCGCCGACGCTGGCGGTGTTGAGGAAGAGCTTGTCATTGAGGTACGCCACGTCGACGGTGGTGACCGTGCCGCGTCGGACGGCCCGGATCGCCCGATTGAGCCGGCCGACGCCGAGTGCCTTGGCGAAATGGTTGAACGTCCCGGCAGGGAAGACTGCCAGCGGGATGCCGGCCGCCATCGCCGCTTCGGCTGCTGCGGCGACCGTGCCGTCGCCCCCGGCCACCCCGAGCACCTCCGCCTCCGCTGCGGCCTTTCGCATCACCTTCGCGACGTCGTCGTTTTCGTCGAGTTCCACCACCGCGAGCTTGGGCAGTCGGCGCCGGACCTCACGCAGCACCTCGGCGCCGCCCCCGCTGTGCGAGGCCGGGTTGACCACCAGGGTCAGCCCGGCGCCCTTGGGACGAGGATCGACCTGCTCCGACGCGGGATGCGGATCGCGGTGCTCCGAGGCGGTGGGCGGCGGCACCAGGCGGCGCCCAACTGCGGCGACGCCGGCTCCCAGCAGGAAGCCGGCCGCGACGTCGGACGGATAGTGCGCACCGGTCGCCACCCGGGAGAGGCCGACCAGTCCGGCGAGGGTGGTGAGCGGGACCCGCAACGCCGGCACCTCGGTCGCCACCGCACCGGCGAAGGCTGCGGCGCTGGCGGCATGCCCGCTCGGGAACGACGTGGAGGCAGGCATCCGTCGCGCGATCCTGACCAACGGGACCCGGTCGAGCGAGGGCCGGGCGCGTCCGTTCAGCCGCTTCGCCACCTGGTTGGCGATCAGGCTGGTCGCCGCGAGGGTGGTCAGTCCGCGGACGGCGGCCCTCCGTGCCCGCTTCGACCCGGTAGCCGCGAGCAGGGCGGCGATCCCCATCCAGAGTTTCGAGTGGTCGGCCAGGCCGGTCAGCCGCGGCATCGTCCAGTCCAGGGTGTCGCTCTCGGTGTCGGCGACCGCATGGAAGAGTGCTACGTCGAGCTGGTGAAGGGTGTCGGTGCGGTGCCTGGGAATGGTCATGTCGTCCTCGATCCGCCGGACCGGACGGCCAGGCCTGGGCTTGACCCTAACCGCGGGTCACCTGTGCGTCACCCCTTCTCCGACGCTGATGCCTGGTCTGGACAGCCTTGTGATCGGGACGGTTGGCTCAGTGACCGTTGAGCCGGGCGGCCTGGCGATACAGATGGTCGCGTTCGGCACTACTGTGCGCGGCGCGCGCGGCTGCCGCGTAGCGCCGAGCGGCCTCGGCGAGGTCGCCGGCGCGTTCGTGCAGATGGGCGGCGACGGCGTCGTACCGGGGCAGTGCGGCGTCCAGGTCGGCCAGCGCCGCCAACCCGGCCCGTGCTCCGTCCGCCTCGCCGAGCGCCACCGCGCGGTTCAGCCGGACCACCGGCGAGTCGGTCAGCCGGACCAGCTCGTCGTACCACTCGACGATCTGCACCCAATCGGTCTCGGCGGTGCTCGGGGCATCGGCGTGCAGCGCCGCGATCGCGGCCTGCGCCTGGAACTCGCCCAGGGCGTCGCGAGCCAATGCGGCCTGCAGGATGTCGACGGCCTCGGCGATGGCAGTGGTGTCCCAGCGACCCCGGTCTTGGTCGGCGAGCGGCATCAGGGCGCCGTCGGCGGTGAAACGCGCGGCCCGGCGGGCATGGTGCAGCAGCATGAGCGCCAGTAGCCCGGCGATCTCGGGGTGGTCGTGCAGCGCCGCCAACTGGCGGGCCAGCCGGATCGCTTCAGCGGCCAGATCGGCGTCGTCGCTGGTGTAGCCCTCGTTGAAGATCAGGTACAGCACCCGCAGCACGGTGGCGACGTCGCCGGGCCGGTCGAACCGGACGTCGGCGACCGTGCGCTTGGCCCGGCTGATCCGCTGCGCCATCGTCGCCTCGGGCACCAGGTACGCCTGCGCGATCTGCCGGGTGGTCAGGCCGCCCACGGCACGCAGGGTCAGTGCCGCCGCCGACGACGGGGTGAGCCGCGGATGCGCGCACAGGAAATACAGCCACAGCGAGTCGTCGCCCTCGGCCACCCGGCCTGCAGGTGGCTCGTCCTCGACGCGCTCCTCGCGGCGCCGACGGGACGCATCCGCCCTGGTCGCGTCCAGGAACCGCCGCCAGGCGACGGTGATCAGCCAGCCCTTGGGGTCGCGCGGCGGGTCGTCCGGCCAGCTGCGCAACGCCTCGACCAGGGCGTCCTGGACGGCGTCCTCGGCCGCCGCGAAGTCTGCTCCGCGGCGGACGAGGATCGCCAGGACGGCCGGGATCAGGCCGCGCAGCAGGGTCTCGTCCACGTCCGGATTCAGTCGGTGACGTTCGGCGCGTGGGTCAGGAAGGGACGGACCTCCAGCCACTCATGGATCGGCTTGCCCCCGGCGCCCGGTGCCGCCGACAGTTCCCCGGCCAGCTCCACGGCGCGGTCCCAGCCGTCCACGTCGATGATCATCCAGCCGGCGATCAGGTCCTTGGTCTCGGCGAACGGACCGTCGGTGACCGGTGGCCGGCCCTCGCCGTCGTAGCGGACCCAGGCGCCCTCCGGGGCGAGCGCCTGGCCGTCGACGAACTCACCGGTGCTCTCGAGCCGGGCGGCGAAGTCGTTCATGTACTGGATGTGGTCGGTGATCTCCTGCGGCGTCCAGGACTCCATCGGCACGTCGTTGACGCCCTTCGGGGCACCCCGGTAGTGCTTGAGCAGCAGGTACTTGGCCATCGTGACTCCTCGGTTCGGTGCCGACCATTGTGGTCGGCTCTACACCGGGGACGGAGCCGCTCACGGTTTCTCGACATCGTTGGCGCAAAGTTCTCCGACCGGAACGCTCAGGTTCCCGGGACGCGGTACGCGGGGACGGTTCTTTTCGTACCGCTTGCGCCGAAAGCGGAACGAAAAGAACCGTCGCCACGGTCCACCGGAGGCCCGGCCGAGGGCTGCGGCGACCCTGCGCGTCTGGTGTCGGCCGAGCACACTAAGATGGCGCGCGACTGTCATCGACCAGGAAGCGTTGAAACCACCGTGGGTGTTCTGGACAAGCTGCTGCACATGGGCGACGGGCGCAAGCTCAAAGAGTTGCGCAAGGTCGCCGATCAGGTGGCCATGATCGAACCCGACTTCGAGGCGATGAGCGACGAGGAGCTGCGCGGTCAGACCGACGAGTTCCGCAAGCGCCTTGAGGACGGCGAGAGCCTCGACGCGATCCTGCCGGAGGCGTTCGCCACCGTCCGCGAGGCCACCAGGCGGGTGCTCGGCAAACGCCCCTACGACGTCCAGGTGATGGGCGGCGTGGCGCTGCACCGAGCGAACATCGCCGAGATGAAGACCGGTGAGGGCAAGACCATCGTCGCCCTGATGCCGTCCTACCTGAACGCGCTGACCGGCAAGGGCGTGCACATCGTCACGGTCAACGACTACCTGGCCAAGTACCAGTCCGAGCAGATGGGTCGCGTGCACCACTTCCTCGGTCTCGAGGTGGGCGTGATCCTGGCGCACATGACGCCGGCCGAGCGGCGCAAGCAGTACGCCGCCGACATCACCTACGGCACCAACAACGAGTTCGGTTTCGACTACCTGCGCGACAACATGGCGCTCTCGCTCGAGGACTGCGTGCAGCGCGGCCACCACTACGCGATCGTCGACGAGGTCGACTCGATCCTGGTCGACGAGGCCCGGACGCCGCTGATCATCTCGGGCCCGGCCGAGGACAACCACCAGTGGTACCCGGAGTTCGCCAAGATCGCCGAGCGGCTGACCCGCGACACCCACTACGAGGTCGACGAGAAGAAGCGCACCGTGGCGATTCTCGAAGAGGGCATCACCGAGGTGGAGAACCGGCTCGGTATCGAGAACCTCTACGAGAGCGTCAACACGCCGCTGATCTCCTACCTGAACAACGCCATCAAGGCGAAGGAACTGTTCAAGAAGGACAAGGACTACGTCATCCTAGACGGCGAAGTGCTGATCGTCGACGAGCACACCGGCCGCACCCTGATCGGACGCCGCTACAACGAGGGCCTGCACCAGGCGCTCGAGGCGAAGGAGAAGGTCGAGATCAAGGACGAGTACCAGACGCTCGCCACGATCACCCTGCAGAACTACTTCCGGATGTACGACAAGCTCGCCGGCATGACCGGCACGGCCAAGACCGAAGAGAGCGAGTTCCAGAAGATCTACGGCCTGGGTGTGCTGCCGATCGAGACCAACAAGCCGATGATCCGGGTCGACGGCAAGGACTTGATCTACCGCACCGAGGCGGCCAAATTCGCCGCGGTGGTCGAAGACGTCGCCGAGCGGCACGAGAAGGGCCAGCCGATCCTGATCGGCACGGCGTCCGTCGCCAAATCCGAGATCCTGTCGAAGCTGCTGAAGAAGGCCGGCGTCAAGCACGAGGTGCTGAACGCGAAGAACCACGCCCGTGAGGCCGCCATCATCGCGATGGCCGGACGCAAGGGTGCGGTGACCGTGGCCACCAACATGGCCGGACGAGGCACCGACATCATCCTCGGTGGCAACTCCGAGTTCATGGCCGACGCCGCGCTGCGCGCCAAGGGACTCGATCCGGTCGAGCACCCCGACGAGTACGAGGCGGCCTGGGCCGAGGCCATCGAAGAGATCGAGAAGCAGGTCGCGGCCGAGCATGACGAGGTGGTGGAGCTCGGCGGTCTGTACGTGGTGGGCTCCGAGCGGCACGAGTCGCGGCGCATCGACAACCAGCTGCGTGGTCGTTCCGGACGTCAGGGCGACCCGGGTGAGAGCCGGTTCTACCTGAGCCTCGAGGACGACCTGATGCGGCTGTTCAAGTCCGACATCATCAACTGGGTGATGGTGGCGCTGAAGGTGCCCGACGACGTCCCGATCGAGAACAAGCGGGTCAGCAGCTCCATCCAGCAGGCCCAGGAGCAGGTCGAGGCGCAGAACTTCGAGATGCGCAAGAACGTGCTCAAGTACGACGACGTGATGAACCGGCAGCGGCACGCCATCTACGGCGACCGGCGCCGGGTGCTCGAGGGTGCCGACGTCGAGACGCAGCTGCGCGGCACCGTCGACTCGGTCGTCGGGCAGTATGTGCGGGCCAACACCGAAGGCTTCGTCGAGGAGTGGGACCTGGAGCAGCTCTGGACCCAGGTCGGCACGCTGTACCCGGTCGGCCTGGACCGCTCCGAGTACGAGGGTGTCGAGATGACCCCGGACGAGCTGGTCGAGGACTTCAAGGCCGATGCTCAGGCCGCCTACGACCGCCGCGAGGAGGAGCTCGGCGAGGAGACCATGCGCGAGCTGGAGCGCCAGGTGCTGCTCACCGTGCTCGACCGCAAGTGGCGTGAACACCTCTACGAGATGGACTACCTGCGCGAGGGCATCGGGCTGCGCGCCATGGCGCAGCGCGACCCGCTGGTCGAGTACCAGCGCGAGGGCGGCGACATGTTCAACGCCATGATGGAGGCCTTCATGGAGGAGGTCGTCGGCTTCCTGTTCAACCTCGAGGTCAACGTGCAGCAGCCGAGTGTCGGCCTGCAGACCGACCCGACCGGCGTCCCGATGTCGGCCGAGGTGATGGAGGAGCTGATCGGCGCGACCGCCGATGAGGAAGAGCCGGAAGCCGAAGAGCCGAAGGCCCGTCCCGTGGTGAAGGCCAAGGGCCTCGGCGAGCGCCAGCAGCGTCCGATGGCCTACTCGGCCCCCTCCGAGACCGGCGAGGCCGTGAGCAGCCGCGAGGAAGACGACGACCCGTACGCCGGCGTCGGCCGGAACGCCCCCTGCCCCTGTGGCTCGGGCAAGAAGTACAAGCTCTGCCACGGACGCGGCCGCCGCGGCTGAGCACCACTCGTCATCCCGGGCTCGCCCCGGGATCTCGTCGATCCACCCTCGGTGACCGCGGGGACGGTTCTTTCGGTCACCGGGGACGGTCCCTTTGGTCACCGGGGACGGTTCTTTCGGTCACCTCGCCGCCGTTGGTCGAGCTTGTCGAGACCCTTCTGTGGTCGGGTCGTGGTGGTCGGGTTTGGTTCCGCGGAGTGGGCTGCACCCCGTCCCGCCCGTGCGCAGCTCGCCACTTCTGCTTTCGTCTTTCAGACCGTGGGCGGGGGGCTCGCGCGCTTTACGCCCGACCTACCCGGACGGGGTGCAGCCCACTCCGCTTTCCGGTTGAGTCCCCGCCGGGCCAACCGTTGGTCGAGCTTGTCGAGACCTGATTCGGGCGCCGTTGGTCGTGTGCCTGCCGACCAGTTCGCGCGGAATGGAAACTATGAGACTGACCTCGGTTGGCTGCGTTGGATCGCCGCGTCGTCCAGGGCGACTTCGAGGTCGGTGAGGAGCCAGCGTCCGTCCGGGTGACGGGCGATCCGGAGTGCGACGGCTCGGGATTCCTCGCCCAGAGTGAGCCGGGCGGATGCCTCGATCGAGTCGTCAGCGGGTCGGGTGATCTGCGTGGAGGTCAATCGCAGGTGGGGGAGGGCGCCGGCTTCGTGTAGCCGTCCGAGTAGCTCGAACACCGCGTCTTCGCAGTGCGGCTCGAGGTGAGCGAGCGGACGGCGTCCGCGCAGCACCTCGACGACTGCGGCGATCATCGCGGTGACCCTGCGGCGGACGGCGTCCGACACCTCGGGAAGCGATGGCGGCAACGGACGCGGAGGCTCTGCCCACGGCACCAGCGGATCTTGAGCGGACGTGCTCGGCAGCACCGGTTCGATCACCCGCACCGCGGGCGCCAGCGCGAGTGGCGCGCGAGTCAGGACGGCAACTGCGGAGGGCATCCCTTACTGTCGCCCGGCTTGGCGCCGGGTGGGCGGGCGCCGGCGGAAATTGTGGATAACTCGCGGGATTCGTGACATGAGATCCCGGGCCGAGCCTGGGATGACGGGGACCCGGCAGGGCAGATTGGGCCGGGTTGGCTGCGAGGGGTCTCGACAAGCTCGACCAGCGGTGGTCCCGTCATCCCTGCGGACGCCGGCGTCTCTGGGGTGGGTCTCGACGCGTGCGGCCCGCGGTGGTTCCGTCATCTCGGCGGATGCCGGCGTCTCTGGGGTGGGTCTCGACGCGTGCGGCCCGCGGTGGTTCCGTCATCCCGGCGAACGCCGGGATCCCTGTGGTGATCTCGACAAGGATGACCAGCGGCGGTCAGGGGGAGAAGAGCAGCAGAAGGCCCGCGCAGGTGTAGCCGACCATCAGCACCAGCATGGGGAGCTGGCCGACGATCACTCGTTTGCCCTGCAGCACCACCAGGGACTCATCGTGGGCGAGCAGCACACCCAGCAGGTGCCCGACGACGATGGCGGTGAGCTGGATGACGGCCACCACGTCGGGGTAGTCGAAGATGCCGGTGTTGACCCCGAGTTCCGCCGTGCCGAAGACGTTCCAGCCGAGGCCGAGAGGATCGGAGGCCAGGATCGCCGTCCGCTGGCCCTCGATCACCAGCAGGCTCAGGTAGTGCGCGAACGAGTAGCCGATGACGATCGGCACCAGGCTCGCCGCGGCGGTGTCGGACCAGCCGGACGCCGTGGCCCGTGCCGCCATGGCGAACGCCGCTCCGACCAGCAGGGTCATGCCGATCAGCCCCGCGGTGCCCCACCACTCCCTGGGCAGGGTCGACGTCTGTACCCAGCCGACCCAGCCGGTGGTGTTGGTGAAGCTGTCGTAGGCGGTGATGCCCAACAGCGTGCAGTTCACCCAGGCGGCGCCGCGCGGGACGACCGCGGTCGCGGCATGCCGAAGCGGGTTGGTGAGGTGAATCACACCGTCGATGCGCTGCCACGGCGACAGCGTGGCGACCCGTTCGGCGAACACTTCGAACGGGTCGGTGGCGGCGATCCACCGCTCACCGAACAGCACCGCGCCACCGAGGGTCAGCACCAGCCAGGCGATCGTCCACCAGCGCAGCACGCCCAGGGTGTTGTTGTCGGGTTGGACCAGTTCCAGCCAGGCGAACCCCAGCAGGGTCACCACCCCGGGCAGGACGCCGATCCGCCGCCAGGTGGCCTCGCGCAGCGGCCGCACCGGGGCACGGACGGCGAGCACCAGCCTGGCCAACGTCCGTAGCGGGTTCGCCCGCCGCCAGACCGGTCCGAACAGCAGCGAGACCGGCACCAGCCCCACCCAGACCCAGACGAAGACGAAACCGAAGATCGGGTTCGTCACCAGGTCCTGGCCGAACCACAGCGCCAGCGCCATCCAGCCGAACACCGCCAGCACGACGATGCGGACGCCGGCGCGGGCGGCTGGGCGGTCGACCAACCGGGTCAATCCGGGCAGCGCCAGTCCGGACGGTCGGGTGTAACGCGGACGCCGCCAGGCGACGATCAGCACCGCGAACGACACCACCAGGGCCAGCGCGGCACCGAGCAGGACGAACTCGAAGGGCAGCGGCAGGTCCTGTCGCGAGCCGAGTCCGTGCAGCGGCAGTCTCACCGGATCTGCAGGACGGCGATCAGCAGCTCGGGATGATGGGACTCCACTTCGTACCGGCCGGTGCGGTCGGCGGTCATCTCGACCGTGAGGTGCTGGCCCGCCTTCACCTCGATCTCCTTGTCGAAGCCGTGCACATGCACTTCGTCGTCGCGGTCGGAAGTGATGTCGAGGACGAACGTCTCACCCTTGGTCAGGTTGATCCTGCTGCCGTTGGGCGACACCTTGCCGTCGGCGAGCTTGATGGTGATGGTCGTCACACCGGGGGTGGGGGCCGTGCTCGGGCTGGCCAGCGTGGGGCTGCTGGACGCCGTCGCGGACGCCGGTGTCACCAGCGGCGAACTGCTGGCGCTCGGGGTCGACGCGGGAGCACCGGCACAACCGGCGGCAAGTACGAGAAGAGCGGCCACGGGAAGGATTCTGCGCACCCGCCGATTCTTGCACGCGCACGCGGGCCGTCCACGAAACGCACGAAGTAGGCTGACCGGACGAGTCGGCGACAGCAAGGAGAAGGGCACGTGGCGGCTTCCGTGAGCAGGACCGAGGCACAACTGCTCGCCCGCGACCAACCGGCGCAACCCTGGCACCAGCTGAGCGTCCTGGTGGTGGACGGCCGGCCGCCCGCGGCGTCCGAACTGGGTCGGCTGATCGCACAACGCATCGGCTACGCGCCGCGCTTCCGGCAGAAACTCGCCGGCACCGGGCTGCAGGCCTGGGTGGACGACCGTGGCTTCAACATCGCCGGCCATCTGCACAGCGTCACCCTGCCGTCCGGTACGACCATCGAAGGCTGGCTCGCTGAGCAACTCGCCGTCCCGTTGGATCGGCTGCACCCGTTGTGGGACGCCACGATTCTGACCGGCCTGGTCGGGGGATCGTGGGCGCTGGTGGTGCGGGCGCATCCGGCGTTGATCGACGGCGCGGACAACGTTCATCTGCTGCATGAGCTGCTCGACGAGCAGCCCACCCCGATCAGCGCGGACGTGCCCGACTGGCGGCCGTCCGAGGACGAGGCGGCGCCCGGGTTCGCCGGACTGCTGCGCAACGTGACTGATCCGCTGCGTGCCGTCCGAGAGGCCGCCGCAGGCCTCGGCGGGTTGGCCGAGTACGGCGTCCGGCAGGTGACGACGGTGCCGGAGCCGCGGCATGTGGCCGCGGTGGAATGCCCGCTGGCCGACCTGGCCGCGATCGCCCGCGCCGTCGGCTGCACCGTGCACGACGTGATCGTGGCGCTGGCGACCGCCGGCGTCCGGGGCTGGCAGGTGGCCGGTGACAAGCCGTTACACGATCCGGTGGCGCTCATCCCGCTGGCGGTCGACGACGGCGGCACCAGCGCCCTGGGCTGCCAGGTGGCACCTCAGTACGTGCAGCTGCCGGTCACCACGATCACCGCCCGCGAACGGCTGATCGCCATCGCCACCCTCACCCAGGCCCGGATCGACTCCGACCGGCTGGTTCCGGTGGCCCAGTTGACCGATCTGGCCGGCTTCCCGCCACCCAGCACCCACGCGGTCGCCGCCGCCACCGTGACGAGCGGGCGTCCGCATCAGGTACTGATCGCCAACGTGCCAGGACCGGCCACCCCGCGCTGGCTGGGGGAGCGGCGGGTCCGCGCGCTGCACGCGTTCGCCTCCACCGTCGACGACCAGCAGGTCAGCGTCGGCGTCAGCAGCCTGGACGGCCGCGTCACTTTCGCCGCCAGCGCGATCGCTCCGCTGCCGACCTTCGCCCGCGACCTCGTCGACGAACTGGGCGTGCTGCGGCGAGAGGTCCGCTGATGCTGGTCTTCGTGCCGCTCACCGCGGCGGAACTAACCGCGTGGGCCGACAGTGGACGGCATCGGCCGCCGTCCGGCTACGCAGTCACCCCCTCGCTACGGTCCTCCTTCGGATTCGACCCGGCCGACGACGAGGACGCCGAACACACCGTCCTGCACATCGCCGGACTGGCATCACTGCTGCGGGGCGGACGGCGGCTGGTCGCGGTCGTCGAGACGTCCGGAAGGCCGGTAGCCGGCGCCGAGTTCGGCGAGGTGAGTGTCGGCGTCCTCGGTTTCGATGCAGTGACGGCCCTGTTCGCCGATGAGTCGCCGGCATCTGCCGAGGCACTGGCGGCGCTCGTCGGCGGGCGGACCCTGGCCGTGGCCTGGGATGATCCTGCGGTGGCGGAGTTCCTCGCTGACAACGAGTTGTTGTGGCATGGCCCGACCGAGTGGAAGTCGCTGGTGGCGGGCGTGGCACCGAGCTCGCCCCGGGGGATCGCGGGCCAGCCTACGGAGCCGTGACCAGGTCGCTCGCGTCATCCCGGACTTGATCCGGGATCTCGGGTGACCAGGGACCAGTCGTGAGATCCCGGATCAAGTCCGGGATGACGAAGGCGTGCGCTGGGATGACGAGACCGACGAAGGAGCCTGGCACGACGCCTTCAACCCGATGGGTGCTGGTGTGACTTGGGGGAATGCGGCACGCTAGGGAGGTCCACAGCGGCAGTCCTAGGAGGCGGTCATGCCACGATCCATCTGGAAGGGCGCGATCTCGTTCGGCCTGATCAGCATTCCGGTCAAGGTGTACGGCGCCACCGAGACCAAGGATCTGTCGTTCCGGCAGGTGCATCCCGAGGACGGCGGGCGGATCAAGTACAAGCGGGTCTGCGACGTGTGCGGCAAGGAGATTCCTTACACCGAGATCGCCAAGGGCTATGAAACCGGTGATGGCCGCATGGTGATCCTCGAGGCGGAGGACTTCGACAACCTGCCGCTGCCCACCACCAAGGCGGTCGAGGTCGTTCAGTTCGTCGACACCGATGAGGTCGACCCCACCTACTTCGAGCGCACCTACTTCCTGGAGGCCGACGGGCCCGGAGCCAAGCCGTACGTGCTGCTCCGTCGCGCACTGGCCGACGCCGGCAAGGCGGCTCTGGTGAAGGTGGCGCTGCGGTCCCGCGAGTCGCTGGCGCTGATCCGGGCTAAGGACGACCTGCTGCTGATGCACACCATGCTGTGGCCCGACGAGTTGCGGGACGGCTCGTTCGCGGCGCCGTCCGATGATGTCAAGGTGTCGGACGCCGAAGTCGACATGGCGCGGATGTTCATCGACCAGCTCACCGGTGATTTCGATCCGACCCAGTTCACCGACGTCTATCGCGAGGCGCTGGAGTCGGTGGTGCAGGCGAAGCTGGCGGGTGCTCCCGCTCCGGAGGTGACCGAGGAGGCGCCGGCCCAGGCCGAGGTGGTCGACCTGGTAGCGGCATTGCGCGCGTCGGTCGAAGCTGCCAAGAAGCGACGGGAAGAAGCCGCGAAAGCAGGGTGATTCGCGAGAAATCATCTCGCATGGCTGCGACTGCTCGCGAAATGTTCTTGACCTCGCCAATGGCGCTTGCGATAGTCTCGTGCCGTGGATGCTATCACCCGTGTGCCCGTGCCGGTGAACGAGCCGGTCAAGAGCTATGCCCCCGGCAGCGCTGAGCGCGCCGAACTCGATGCCGCGCTGACCGAGCTGACTGCCGCGCCGCTGGAACTGAACGGAACCTTCGGTGCCGAGCGCCGTCCCGGACGCGGTGACGACCGCTACGAGGTCACCATGCCGTCCGATCACGGCCAGGTGCTGGGCGTGGTCAAGCAGGCCAATCACGCCGACGTCGAGCAGGCCGTGGCCGCCGCCACCGGTGCCGCGCGCGGCTGGGCCGACATGCCCTTCGACCAGCGCGCGGCGATCTTCCTGCGCGCCGCCGACCTGATCGCCGGGCCGTTCCGGGCCCGGATCAACGCCGCGACCATGCTGGGCCAGGGCAAGACGGTGCAGCAGGCCGAGATCGACTCCGCCTGCGAGCTGATCGACTTCCTGCGGTTCAACGCGCACTTCGCGCAGGAGATCTACGCCAACCAGCCGCAGAACAGCCCCGGCGTGTGGAACCGGATGGACTACCGCCCGCTGGAGGGCTTCGTCTACGCGATCACGCCGTTCAACTTCACCGCGATCGCCGGCAACCTGCCGACCTCGGCGGCACTGATGGGCAACCCGGTGCTGTGGAAGCCGGCGCTCACCCAGATGCTCGCCGCTTCGGTGTTCGTCGACGTGCTGCAGGCCGCAGGCCTGCCTGACGGTGTGATCAACCTGGTGCCCGGCCACGGCAAGGAGGTCTCCGACGTCGCACTGGCGCATCCTGACCTGGCCGGCATTCACTTCACCGGCTCCACCCGCGTGTTCCAGGGCCTGTGGGCCGAGGTCGGCGCCAACATCGCCAACTACCGCTCCTACCCGCGGATCGTCGGTGAGACCGGCGGCAAGGACTTCGTGCTCGCCCACGCCAGCGCCGACCCCGAGGTGGTCAAGACCGCACTGATCCGCGGCGCCTTCGAGTACTCCGGCCAGAAGTGCTCGGCCGCCTCCCGCGCCTACCTGCCGCGCAGCCTGTGGAACGCGATCTCCGACGACCTGATCGCGCAGGTCGAGGAACTCAAGGTGGGTGACGTCCGCGACTTCAGCAACTTCACCTCCGCGGTGATCGACGAGCGCGCCTTCGACAAGCTGTCGGCCGCGATCGACGCCGTCAAGGCCAGCTCGGACGCCGAGATCGTCGCCGGCGGCAGCTACGACCGCAGCGAGGGCTGGTTCATCCGTCCCACCCTGGCGGTCTCGGACAACCCCAAGCAGGACATCTTCGTCACCGAGTACTTCGGTCCGCTGCTCGGCATCTTCGTCTACGACGACGCCGACTACGACAAGGTGCTCGACCTGGTCGACACCGCGTCCGCGTACGCCCTGACCGGATCGATCCTGGCCACCGACCGGACGGCGATCGAACTCGCCCAGAACAAGCTGCGGTACACGGCCGGCAACTTCTACATCAACGACAAGCCGACCGGTGCGGTCGTCGGCCAGCAGCCGTTCGGCGGCGCGCGGGCGTCCGGCACCAACGACAAGGCCGGCTCGCTATGGAACCTGATGCGCTGGGTGAGCCCCCGCGCCATCAAGGAGACCCTGGTGCCGCCGACGTCCACCGGCTACCCGCACATGCTCTGAGCCGTCGCCGCCGGCCGACTGGGCCCGCCGGATCGAACGTTGCCCCCTTTCGGCGTCATTGCCCCGGTTCAAACCGGGGCAATGAACCCAAAGCGGGGCACCGTCGCGGTGACCCATGGATGTCTACATCACGACCAGTTCGAGGGTCGGATCGAGTCGTTGGAGATCGCCGGGGTCGCTGGTGAGTACACGAGTCTGCGAGCGTCGGGCGCAGACGACGACGTGGGCATCGGCGATATCGCTGGTGCCGGACGCGGCGAGCAGCCTGCCCACGTGGGTCGCGTCGACCCGATCCAGCGGCACGACGTGGGTGCGCGGTTGTCGGAGCAGCCGGGTGAGCCGCGCCTGCTTTGCCGGGTCGCGGATGGCTTGGGCGAGCGCACTGCCGGGCACGATCACTTGCTGGCCGGTCTCGTTCGCCCGGGCCAATAGGACAACGATCCGGCGGTCGTTCCGGTCGAGTTGAATCAGCGGACCCGCGTCCAAGGTGACTCCGGAACTGCTCATGCGGCCGTGCCGGGGTTGCTTTCGGTGATGCCGAGGATTTGATCCGCCCAGTGGCGCTCTTCGGGTGTCATGGCGCCCCCGGTCTCGTCCAGGGCATGGGCCAGCGTCGTTCCCCAGCCGGTCACGTCATCAAGGGCGACGCGGACGGCGTGCTGCACGAAACCCGACACGCTGTCTGCCCGGCCGTCCGAAACAAGTGCGCGGATCGCTGCGACCGAGTCGGTCGGTATCGTCACGGTGACCTTCTGGGTGGCTGCCATACTGATCACCATACCGTTGGCAATAGGCGAGGGAAAGGTGTGGCCCACTCGTCCGCTGTCGGGGTCGAGTCTGCTTGCCCGCCGAGTTCGTCCGACCAGGACAAGCTCGATAAACGGGTGGGGTCAACCGTTGAGTGACCAAAGAACCGTCCCCACGGTCACCGGGGACGGTTCCCTTGGGGTCACCGGGGACGGTTCCTTTGGTCACCGGGGACGGTTCCCTTGGTCACCGGGGACGGTTCCCTTGGTCACCGGGGACGGTTCCCTTGGTC